>JAIOHL010000170.1 GCA_019913005.1 Anaerolineae bacterium
GTCCCATCCCCGCCGCCGCCGCCCCCGATTGATTATGGACGGCTGCCGCTGTTTGCGGTTGCAGTTGCCGCGCTGATGGTCGGGCTGTGGGGCGGTATGCTGCTGATGGGGTTTAACATCTCCCGACTGCAAAGCGATCTGGTCGAGGCGCACGGGCTGTTGATGGTCTCCGGTTTTCTGGGCCTGATATGGTCGCTGGATCGCGCTTGCTGGTTTTCCCGCTTGATTGAACGGCGCTGGCTACGATATTTCCCCTATCTCGCCCCCATCTTCATCGCCCTTGGCACCCTCAGCGTCATCAGTGATGTGCCGAACGGGGCGGTTTTTATGGGGATGGGCAGCCTGTTTTTTGTCGCGGCCTATGGCTACATGCTGGTTCGCCGTTATGTGCGCGAAATCACCGATTGGATGATGGCCGGGGGTGCGGTGGCCCTGTTTTTGGGTAATGTGGGATGGCAGCTCAACGAGCCGCTAGCTGAACTTGTGCCTTATTGGATGGCGTTTTTGCTCTTGACACTCATCCCGCATGTGAATTGGCAGGTTGCTTACGCGAAAGCACCTACTCTATCAAAAGATTGGTTCGTCGTTGTTTTTCCAACGCTGGCTTGCGGCGCGTTTTTGGGGAGCTTCAACGCGGACTATGGGCTGCGCTTGTTTGCGATTGGTGAAATTTTGCTGGCGGCGTGGTTGTTTCGCTATGAGGCTTACGAACATCGTCAGTTCTATCGGCAGCGGCTCGTGGGCATTGGCGACCTCAGAATCTTGAGCAGCTATGTCTGGTTGGCGGTGAGTGCCCTGTTGATTTTGTGGCCGGGGGATGCGACGAGCGGCCTGCGTTATGACGCCGCCTTGCACGCCTTGTTTCTGGGGTTTACCATGTCCCTGATGTTCGCCTATACCCCCGCCCTATTTGTCCGAATATTGAACATTCGGGATGAGCGCATCATGATTGGTTTTGGCGGTCATTGGTTGCTGCTGAATGTGGCGTTGGCGCTGTACATCATGGGCGACCTGCTCTCAAATGCCACACTGCGCCGCTGGGGTGGGGGATTGAACGCGCTGATGTTTATGCTGTATATCTTCACCCTCATGTGGTTTGTGATTGGGCAAATTCGGGCCAATCCACCTGCCATCAACCGGATGTTTCCCATACCGACTGTGGTCATTGCCCTCATTTTGGTTCTTGTGGGGTTCTATATGCGGGGGAGGGCCGATGAGAACAATAACACCGAAACGCCGTCGTCTTCAGCGGTATCGGAGAACACCCCTATCCCATTTGGTGAAATCGCCTATTTAGCTTATTGTTCGGACTGTCATGGGCTGGTTGGACAGGGTGTTCCCGGCAAGGGTACGGATTTGGTCGCCAGCGAATTTGTGCGTGGCTCAAGCGATGCCGATCTGCGTGATTTTATCATTCAGGGGCGTGTGGCGGGGGATGCTGCGAATACCACCGGAATCGAGATGCCAGC
This sequence comes from Anaerolineae bacterium, assembly GCA_019913005.1. GTDB lineage: Bacteria > Chloroflexota > Anaerolineae > Aggregatilineales > J027 > CFX10. The sequence continues at coordinate 1,470 of JAIOHL010000170.1, forward strand.
GCGTGGCGGCCATCCGTTGTTATCTGACAATGACATCGAGGCGATTGTGGTGTATTTGAGATTATTGCAGAACCAATAGGGATTTTGCAGCCATACGCGGCTCGGTTCGTAGGGGATGGCCTTGTGCCATCCCGCATAACAAATCAGGGCGCACACGGGGTACGCCCCTACGAAGGCATCCTATCGGTTGTTGTGAAAAAACGAGGGATCATCAAATTTGGTATGATTCGTAGGGGATGGCCCTGTGCCATCCCAAAAACAGGCCAACGGAGGTAACTCTATGACACTTCCCCAGAATTCCCATTCCTATCGCCGTTCACCCCGTCTCCAAAAATATGATTATGCACAGAATGGTGCTTATTTTGTCACCATTTGCATCCAAAATCGTGTTTGCTTATTCGCCGAACCGGACACTCTACAATTGTCTCCTGCCGGAAAGATGGTCGAACTGATATGGCAGCAACTTCCCACACAATTTCCCACCCTTGAATTGGATGCTTTTGTGGTCATGCCGAATCATCTACATGGGATCATCGTTTTGATGCAAAGTGATTTAGGCTTACCCGATGTGATGCAATGGTTTAAATCGTTAACGACGCATGAATACATCAAGGGGGTTAAATCATCCCACTGGCCCGCTTTTGAGGGTAAACTGTGGCAGCGCAGTTATTATGACCATGTCGTGCGCAATGACGACGATCTCAATCGGATTCGGGAGTATATCGCGCTCAATCCCATGCGTTGGGAGTTGGACGAGGAGAACCCTAGCAATCGTCACCATTCGTAGGGGATGGCCCTGTGCCATCCCGTATTTTTGTATAAAACAGGGCGGGCACGGTGACCCGCCCCTACGAAATATGTCGTTCATTTTATGGTCAGAGTAGGATAAATAGTCATGCCCATTCTAACACGGTTTACCATCCGCCTTGTCATGCTCCATTTATTGATCGGGCTAGTGCTTGCAGCGGGTTTTGACTTGGAGCGTAATCGAATTGCCGCCCAAGACGACCCTCGGCAGCAATATTTTATCTATCGCAGCTCGGAGATCGAGAATATATCGTGGTCGGCTGATAGCACCCGTCTCATCTTTCAAGATCCATGGCCCGGCTTCGATGTCTATATTCCCGGTGTGGATACGGCAGGATACGGCTCTTGGTACGATTTTTCGGTGGAAACAGACCAGACGGCTCGCACTGATTATTGGCCCTTGCAGCCCACCTTGACCCCCGAACAATATGCGCAATTTGAGATTTACAGGTCTGCTGATGCTATCTCGTTTATCTTTCCTTCACCAGATGGTCAATATATCGTGTATGCCTATAGTTCGAGTGTGCCACATATAGGTATCGCTAATCCGGCGTCAGGGCAGCATCACATTATCGACCGCAACCAAGCCTTTAATCTATGGATACCTATCATCAACCAATTTAATGGAGTCAATACCAGCATGGGGGTTATGTGGAGTGACGATAGCAGCGCCGTCGCCATTCAATCCTTCTTTTTGGGAGGAGGTGATTATGTCCATTACGTCACCAATTTAAGCGACCTTGACCATCTGGTGGTGCGTGATTTAACCTCGGAGGCAATTGAGGCGAGTCCAGATCGAAGTGATGCTATATACCTAACGACGCTCTTTGATATTTCGGCTGACGGTCAGCGCCTTTTATTGGGTGATCGCCACCACAATCCCCATCGAATTCTCCAATGGGATGTATCGAGCGGCACAGCGACGACCCTGCCATCACTGGGCAAAATTGCGGGCGCGGCCTTTTATGGCGCATCGGAAGATCATGTGATGTATATTGACCAAGAGGGGTTCAAAATTGGCGAAATCGGCGGCGACATGCAAATATACAACCCAATGATTACCTCCACATGGGCTGACAGCGCGGCCTATTTTTCGCCAGATGGACAGTATGTGGCACTTTATTGCTCAATCTCGTTTCCTTGCCCAGCGCTGTATCTGTTGGAAACAGGGCTAGATAGCTTCGCTCAATAGGGGGATAAACAATGCCGATTCTCACCCGTGTTGTAATTCGCGTAGCCATGCTCTATTTGGTGGTGGGGCTGGCGATATGGATTGTCTATACCCTCGACCAAACGGAGGACATCGGCGGCAATTGGGTGGCGCTGCGACCCGTCAGCATCCACCTGATTACCGTCGGCTGGCTGACCCAGTTGATTTTCGCCGTCATCTATTGGATGTTCCCGATTATCAGTCGCACCCAACCACACGGCGACGAATGGATTGCATGGCTCGGCGTGCTCGGCCTCAATCTGGGTTTGCTGTTCCGGGCCATCTTTGAAATCGGCTTGACACAGGGCCTCGATCCCGACGCGGGGTGGGGCTTGGTT
>JAIOHL010000171.1 GCA_019913005.1 Anaerolineae bacterium
GCCCGCAGTAGGTCGTCAATCACCGTGTAGATGGTTACAATTAGATGCTCGTTCATGCTGTTCTGCGCTCCGCTCGTGTGTTTGGTGACTACGATTGTGGAGCGTTGCCAGCATGAACGTCAACTAGCAATCAAGGTAAAAGTATATCCCAATGATTTTCGTCCACGTACCACAATAGAAGTGGTCAGACGATTTGCAAATGGGTTTGCAAGTCAAGAAGAGTTACAGGTATCTGCGGGCGAATCTGAAGGTGCCGCATGGGACGCGGCTTTAGATGAAACCCCTAAGAAAGGCCTAACGCCTTTTGAAATCGAGGCATCTGCTTCGTCGGCAGCTACAGCGGAGGCATCTGCTTGGATTGCTCAAGAAGCAGGAGATCGTGAGGCAGCAAAACTCACAGTTAAGTGTGCATTGGAAGTTGTAGTGATTGCCAAAGTTGGCAGCATAATTGCAGATCAAATTTGGTTTGCGGGGTATGATGGCATCCAAGCCGATCTTGCTGCGGCATTTGAACAGGCTGAAAATAGCGAAAAAGCATGGCAGTTGATAAAAGCAAGAGAATATCTGGCAGGATTATGAGATTTTTTGGAATTTCTTTTAGAAAGTCATTATTTTTAGTTATTTTCGCAACCTCGTTTTTTATCGCCCCTGTATATCAGAATATGCTTTGGGCACAGGACGGCGGAGAAGGCAAACCGCCGGATGGGACTTCGACCATTCATGTGGTACAGCGCGGCGAAAACCTATTCCGCATTGCACAGCAATATGGCACAACTGTCGAAGCCATTGCCCAAGCCAACGGGATTACGGATACCCGGTTTATTGAGGTCGGGCAGCGTCTCTTGATTCCAAATGTGCAGGTGAGCACACCGGGGGTGAATACGACCTATGTGGTGCAACCGGGCGAAAGTCTGCGGACGATTGCGCTGAAATATCATAGCACCCTCGACAGCCTTGCCACCCTAAATGACATCACCCAACCCACGACCTTATATGCAGGCCAAACGATCACGGTACGGCAGGGGTCAGATGGCACAGAACCCCTCACCAACGTGGGGCTATATGTGGTGCAATCCGGGGATACGATTTATCGGCTGGCTGCAAAATTTGGGCTATCCATTCAAGCGATTGCCGCCGCCAACGATTGGGCCTCCGCCACTAAATCGCTCTGGCCGGGGGAATGGATTGTCATTCCGAATCATCCCGACGCTGGGCCGTTTGTAGAAATGCCGCCGTATCTAGCAGACTTTCATATTCAGACCGTTCCCGCTAAACAAGGCGAAAGCATTGGGCTACGTTTTACCCTGCGCCAGCCCATGCAGGTCACAGGCACATTTATTGACCGCTCCATTAACCTTGACTTGGACACGACTGACCCCAACACCCCTTCCCTCAATTACGGCGGGGTCATTGGGGTACATTCGTTCACCACACCGGGGGTGTATCCCCTGACCTTGACGTTTAGCGATGCCAATGGGGTCACTTCGACTTATCAGGTACGGGTGAGCGTGTTGGATGGCGGCTATGGGCAGGAAAATATTGATGTACCCACTGAACGACAAGATTTATTAGATAGCACGACGGTACAAAGCGAATTAGATCAGGTCATTACATTGGTGTCGGGTAACAGCCCTACGCGCTATTTTAATGAATTGATGGCGCTCCCGGCACCGGGAGCAGTCACATCTGGTTATGGTACACGTCGCACCTACGCAGGCACGACAGGACTGAGTTTTCACGGTGGAGCCGATTTTGGTGGCGCAGTTGGCACACCGATTTATGCACCCGCCGGCGGGGTGGTAGTCCTAGCGGAACCATTAGAGGTACGGGGCAAAGCCATCATCATAGATCACGGATGGGGTGTTTACACCGGATATTGGCACTTGTCGGAAATTTTTGTGGAGGTCGGACAGACCATCAATAAGGGACTGCCGATTGGCGCATTGGGCAATACGGGCCTTTCTACCGGGGCGCATCTGCATTGGGAAATGTGGGTAGGCGGGGTGCAGGTCAACCCGATTCAATGGGCACAGCAATCCTTTCCTTAATAACAAACGCTCTATTACAAGCCATTTTAACACCGGATAAACCTTGCGATTTCAACTCCCCTCCCGTTATAATGAAATGTTGGCGGAGCGTTAAATGGATTAGATGCGTTAAATTTTTACACTGAGAGGTACACAACACTATGGGATCGCGCACAGTCATGTTACGGCCCACCGAAAGCGAAACGTATTGGACGGACGATTTCCAAGTGACGGGTGATGACATCGAATATCTCTTTAATCTTTTCCTCGACACCGAAACCCCCCTCAGCTTACGCGATCTGACCGTCAAACTCATCGAATCTCGATTGGTACAAGAACAAAATCGGATTGAACGACAAATTCAACAGGGTGACATTTTTCAGCCCAAAAACAGCTATGCCGTTGGTCAGCATGTGGTCTTTTCGGCATTAGATTTTCATGTTGGCGAGGTTATCGGCAAACGCACGGGCAATAATCCCGATTACGGGGATTTTGAAGTCCTCAAAGTGAAATTTGACGATGGGGTGATCCGCGAATTTGCCAGCGATTTGGCGACAGCGCATATCTTGAACATAGATGATGAGAATCCGCTGTTATCGCCCCAGGACTCCAACACGATTTTGCGCCAGCATGGTCGGGCCATTGCGAAAAAACTGAAAGCCCGCTTTGCCGAAGAAGATGATTTGGTCTATCTGGGCGGGCGCTGGTTCCTAAAATCACTACTGGCGGATGTCGAAATTGGGCATCTGCACTTGGCGGAGGCGGTGCTGTTTACACTGAATGGCGGGCCGCTGACGACTGAGGGGATTTATGAGCAGATCAAAGAAGTGTGGAGCGATGGCAATGTCAATCCACGCCTGCGGATATTCTCGCTCGATTATGCGCTGCAACGCGACTCCCGTTTTGATGAAGTTGGGCCAGCGGGACAAGTGCTCTGGTTCCTGCATGAAATGGAACCGGAAGCCGTCAAGAAAGTGCCCCTACCCCTGCAATATGAACCCATCCCCTATTCCAATGCCCATATCACCGATGAAATGTATGAAACCATCCTAGACATTGACGACGAGCTTTCACCCATCGAATTTGAGGATGAAAACGAAGACGAGGATGAGGTCGAAATCACCCTCACCTATCCCTATCGTCGCACCGGAACACTGCCCCTGACCGCCCGTTTGCAACATCTCTTCCCCACTGCTTTTGAAACCACCCGCATCAAAACTACACTGGTAGATGAGCAAACTGGTGAAGAAATCCCCGGCTGGGTGGTGCGCGAACAGGGTTATGTCTATGGCCTAGAGGAATTTTATCGGAAGTATCAAATTCCAATTGGAGCCTATGTGACCGTGCGGCGGCATGAAGACCCCAGCAAGCTGATTATTGATTTCCGCAACCGTCGCCCACGCACCGAAAATATCCGTTTGGCGCGTCCCGAAGGCAACTTAGTGAAATTTGAAAATCACAAGCGTTCCATCGGGGCGGAATATGACGACTTGATGATTTTTGGTATTGAAGACCTCGCGGGGTTGGATGTGTTGTGGCAGCGCTATCGCCAAACGCCAATCGCTGAGATTATGCGACGGCTGATTCCCGAATTGGCCCGACTGTCGCCCCAACAAAGTGTCCACTTGAAAACGCTGTACAGCGCGGTCAATTTGCTCCGCCGCTGCCCACCCAGCCCTATTTTTGCCACACTGGTTGAAAACCCAGACTTTGCCCATGTTGCAGGCCCCTATTGGCGCATGGCTTAACCGAGGCGCACCAAGCATTTGCGCCAGCACCAATGACCAAGGAGAGTGACCTATGACCCATATAGCGGATGGTCGTACCCGCAGTATCAAACCCACCCTTGATACACCCTTTCATATTGACTATCAATGGTGGGAAAAAGAATCGCAAGATTTACGCTCCTATCTGATCAGTCTGCTGCCTGAAGACCGCCGAGCCATCCTAACCGAACAAGCGGAACTGTCCGAAATTGATGTGATTGACCCCCAGACAGCCGAGGTGCGCAAGATTGACCCCTTTGAACAAGCCCTACGCGAAACCGAGATTGATTTTAATGGAACCTCGTTGGTAGATTCTGTTTTTCAGCTTTTTTTGAAAAATGGAAACAAGCCTTTGACGCCCAATGAGTTAGGTGAGTTAACAGGTCGTCCGGCAACGACGATTTTGCGAACGCTGGCGGGGACACGCATCTATCGCGGCTTGCGTCCGATTATTGAATAGAAAGGCGTCCCCACCCCATCCCCAATGCTTGGAGAGGGGCGTGAATAAATGCCCTATTTGAACAAAAGCAACCCGCTTCTTTTAATACATGGACTGGAACGTCAGCACGTCTGATGATAGAATAAAACAATGTTAGCCCTTGTAGCTCAGGGGATAGAGCGACGGTCTTCTAAACCGCAGGTCGGGAGTTCGAATCTCTCCAAGGGCGTATCAAAAAACTTCAGGCTGTTTATAAGCCAAGAATAGTGTCACCAACTATTCTTTTTGTTTGGGGCGTTATGGCAGTCAATAGACACCCACTCAAAGTCGCACCTCGTCAGATACGCCTATCGCCTCATCACCTTGCTCCAAATCGCCTTTCTGATTTGGCTTTCCCCAACGCCCGTGTTATAGTGCAACCCAATTCGATAAGAGTGTTAGCACCTTTTTGCTTGACTCGACTCCCGACAGAATTTGGGAGATGCATCCCATGAATCTGCCCTAATATATAGAATATCCAACTCCTGCTCATTGGTCTCATCTGGTACTTTTCATCGCGGTCTAAGAGAACGCAGTCGTGGAGAAAAAAATGGTCGTCTGGCGATGGCTCCATAACATTCCTTTAGCTGATCCCCTCGAGCGAAAACTTGCCCCTATTCTCCAGCTTGCCCTGATTGTCATCTTGGTGGCTGCCCCCATCAATTTTTTGATAGAAGCCAGGATAGGTGACGTTCCTCCTGATATGGGAGGCAGCGTAATCTTTATCAGTATCTGTCTAATCGCGTTGGGCTTAATGCGGCGAGGGTATTTTAAGGCCGCTGCTTGGATATTCATGGTGGTGATTTTGTTAGGAAATAATACCCGCCTAATGCGTGCGCCCATGCAGGATGCCGATGAAGCTTTGCTGACCTTTTTCGTACCGATCACCATTGCAGGGGTATTGTTGGGGCGAAGAATCTTACTTCTTATGCTTGGCATAAGTTCCCTGATTGCCCTTGGCAATGCGGAGAAATTGGGGACGATTACCATTGTTGTGTTTTTTCTCAACGCCGCCATCGTCAGTTTTCTGATTGATCTACTGGGACACACGTTGCGCAATGAACTAAAGATTGCGCTCATCGGTAATCAAGAACTAGAGCAGGCACACCAAGCCCTTGAAGCCTCCTCAGCCGAGATTTTCAAACTTAACGAACGGCTTACAATCACACTAAAAAGCATTGGCGATGGCGTCATTACCACCGATGCTCAAGTACGTGTTTCGCTTTTGAACGCGGTGGCGGAACACCTAACGGGTTGGACACAGGCAGAAGCCGAAGGGCAACCCCTCTCGCAAGTCTTTCATATTATCAATGAAGAGACCCGCCAAGTTGTTGAAAACCCAGCCGAAAAGGTCATGCGCGAAGGAATTACGGTGGGTTTAGCCAATCACACGCTACTGCTTGCCAAAGATGGGCGAGAAATACCCATTGATGACAGTGGTGCGCCCATAACTGATAGCCGGGGCATGATTGCAGGGGTCGTGCTGGTTTTCCGTGACATCAGCGAACGCAGGCGGGCCGAAATGCGCGAAACGGAATTAATCGCCTCCAAAGAACGCCAACGCCTCGCCAGAGAACTACATGATTCGGTTAGTCAAACACTTTTTACCACCAGTGTCATTGCAGGAAGCCTGCCCAGTCTGTTTGAATCCAATACCGAGCGCGGTCTACACCAGTTGGCGGAACTTCACGACCTGACCCGAGGCGCAATGGCCGAGATGCGTACCCTACTACTTGAACTTCGTCCTGAAAACGTCGTCAAAACGAGTTTTGGAACGCTTATACATCAGTTGGGAAATGTCGCACAGGCACGCCAGAAAATCGCGGTTTCAATCCTGACCCGAGGAGATGACAGGCAGTCGCTGCCAGAAGCGGTCCATCTCGCTCTCTATCGCATTGCGCAGGAGAGCCTGAACAACACCATCAATCATGGCGACGCGAAACAAGTACGAATACGACTTAATCGCAGTCCCGACAGTCTAGAATTGGTCATTGTGGATGATGGGCAAGGTTTTGATGTGAGTCAGGCCTATTCCGGTTTTGGATTGACCTCCATGCGCGAACGGGCGGCAAGTATAAGGGCCGTCCTTAAGATACAAAGCAAAGTTGGACTGGGGACAAGAGTAAAAGCAATTTGGAAAGCATGACGTTTACCCTCAAGATTTTATTATGCAGCAGAGTCTTATATAATTACTTTTGGAATCCCGTATTTAGTATATTCTGCCCTGTGCTTGTATTCGACCGATTGACAATGTAGTAAATAAGCTAGGTAGGTAATACACGTGGAATCGCAAGTAAAACGCATCATTCTCATAGATGACAATGCAAGGGTACGGCAAGGTTTGTCGCTTTTTTTTGAGCTACTGGATGGCTGGGAGGTGATCGCCGAAGGCAGCAATGGGCAACAGGCCATTGAGTTGTGTGGCAGTCTTCAGCCCGACATTGTAATTATGGATTTGCTAATGCCCGTGATGGATGGCATAACCGCTACCCGTCATATTCGTGAGCAATACCCCCACATCAAAGTGATCGCCCTGACCAGCGCAACAGTAGAGACTGATGTACAAGCCGCGCTGGAGGCTGGTGCAGTGGCAGTGCTTCGCAAATATCACTCCAGAGACGAGATCGAAGCCATTCTTTGGGACGTTGCTGCTATGGATAATCCTTAGCCAGCTTTTAGCTCCATACTACTCATTTATTGGCGTAGTGACCAAAAATAGAACACGGTTAATTTAACGCTATCCTAGTGCTTTAGAACAAAAAAAGAGGATGAGCGGTAACCCAGCCGATTGCGATTATGGCGTCGTGTATCATCCATGCAGTAATTGCCGCTCAATCCACCCAAACGGAGTCATTTTTCAAATGTTAGCTCGTCGCCAATGGCTACGCGCTCCAAAATGGAAGGGCGGGCTTCAATAAAATATTGGGCGGGAGATTCGGGGGCGTAATAGGGTCGCCACGGCTTGGCAAGTTTGGCATCTACCACCTTGAGATTTTCATCCAACCAAACCACCCCGATTGCGAAAAACACAAACAGCATATGAATGGTGGTGTTGGTTTTGCTGGGGGCGCGATAGACAAAAATGAGGCCTTCATCTTCGGGCAGGCCGGGACGCAGCATCAATCCACGAAAATGATCCCAACCGTTGGTGTACCAATGGCCTTTTGGCAAAACGACGGCGTTACGGGTGACATTATAGACGGTACGAATTCGAGCCATGATTACTAATCCCCACCCATAAAAATAAGAAAAAACAACCACTATCAAAAAAACAAAAAAGGGCGATCCACAAATCGCCCCGATAGACAAATTTCAGCACGCCTCACAGTTAGCGCGGGATAATTAGTCGCTGACCGACAAAAATCTGGTTCGGGTTGTAGAGGGCGTTCGCTTGTGCAATACGATCCCATGTCAGGTTATAACGCAGGCCGATGCGGAAAATATTCTCACCGGGCTGTACCAGATGGACGACGTAATTGGTATAGCCGCTGCCATACGCCCCACCAGTACCGTAAATTGGTTGGGCAGGAACAGGCTGTTGACCACCCGTGCCGACTGTGCCACCCACGCAGGTCGCTCCCGCGCCGGGGATCCGCAACTGCTGGCCGATATAGATGGCATGGGGGTTCAAAATGCCGTTACATTGGGCAATCGTGTTGGCCGTCATGTTAAAGCGCAGGCCGATGCGGAACAGCGTATCACCCGCCTGTACCACATAAATGCCGTTGGCTAATGAGCCTTCACCACCGCCGGGGGCAACCGTCGTGATCGGAGTAACAGGTGATGGATTGACGGGCTGGCCCTGACCTGCGGGTACAGGAATAATGAGCCGCTGCCCGACATAAATCAAGCCGCTGGAAGCAAGGCCGTTGGCTTGGGTAATGGCATCTACCGAACTGCTGTACCGGACGGCCAGATCAATCACCGTGTCACCTGCGATGACCACATATTCCAACTGATTGGGGAACGTGGCTTGGTAAGGCGGCGTTGGGGTTATGCTGGCGGGAGTCGTCGGGACAACCGTAATGGTGACAGGCGTGGTCGGGGCAGGAGTCGTAGGCGCTGGCGTCGTCGCAGTAACCGTCACAGGGGTCGTAGGTGCTGGCGTGGTCGGGGCAGGAGTCGTAGGCGCTGGCGTCGTCGCAGTAACCGTCACAGGGACAGAACCACTGGACACCAATGACGCCTTATCCACATAAATGTTATTGACGCCAACCGCGCCGGAAACCGTGCTGCGGACATACACCGTGACGGATGTCCCCAACGACACCGTGTCGATGGTGATTTCACGATATTCATCATAATATTCGATGGGGGTTGACCAGACAATCGCGCTGCTGGTGGGGTCGGTGCCGCCATTGGGATCAATGCCCACGCTGACCTTGACGCCCTGCGGCTGAATGGAGGTGTTAGGGTCTTCAAAGGTGGCGGATGACCAAATGTAAATATTGGCGGCAAAACGCAGATTTTCACCTGCCGCGACGGGCACACGCTGGAATAGGCCGCCGTCATGGGTCGCAAAAAAGGTATTGTATTCTTGGGCCGCCGAGCCACTCAGTACACGGTTGGTTGGTGCAGGTTGATAATCTGGCTCTAAATTGACGGACGAATCCGCACCTGCCGGGGGTGGGAGGTGCCAAGGCTGCCAACTGGGGGCGACCTGCTTGGTGCTATCCCCGCCAATGGCGACGAAATTTCCTTCAAAATCGGGATTTTGGAGTAATTCTTGGCCTTGTTGAGCTATCGCAGGCGTGGAAGTTGGAATGAGTATGCCGACAAGAACGATAATTAAAACAATTGTGGTAAAACGGACTGACAGCATGTGAGTCCCCTTAAACTGTATAGGCAGATCTATTTTATTGTGCAATCCTTAGACAATTTATGCAAGCAGGTGAGCATACTGTTAGCCAAGACGTCCGACATCGCGGAGTACGTCTTCAACACTTGCCATCAAAACCTTGGGGCCAAAGGGCTTGGTTACGTAAGCGTTCACTTTGGCGATATGTAAACCCAATACGCGATCAATACTTTGCGCTTTGGCCGTGACAATAATCACGGGCGTATCTTTCATTGACTCGCGGTTTTTCATTTGTTGATACACTTCCCAACCGTCCATGTCTGGCATCATCAGATCAAGCAGCACAAGGTCGGGTTTTACATCTTCAATCAGTTGAAGCCCTTCTCGACCACCGCTCGCACCATACACCTTATACATCGGCTGGTCGGGTCTGGCATCTTTATCACGCCGAGTCAATACCAACCGGACAAGATCAATCATCTCCGGCTCGTCTTCGATATATACAACCTGAATCGTGTCCACTTCAGACGACATAGCTCTGGCGCAAAAATTGCGTCCTTTCATCTGGTCAAATAGGGCCTTAACGCTTTTTGTAGTCTACCACAAGCAAGACCTGATAGCCAATCGGATTTAGCGCGTTTTCCCATTCTAACCCTTTATTAACGGTTTTCACAAACTTTTCAAGGTTTCGCGGCGCGACACGCCTATACTTCTTCCGCCAAGCGCAACAATCAACAGCCCACCCACCCCAAACAGAACGCCTGCTACTTTGAGGGCCATCGGTTGATAGGAAAACACGACGGTATGCTCGCCACTTGGCACACAAACCGCACGGGTCAAATCATTGGCACGGAGCAAATCAGCTTGCCTACCATCCACCTCCACCCGCCAATCATCATCATATTGGTCGGTCAATACCAATAGTCCCGGCCCGTTGCTGGTCACGTGAATGGTCACGCGATTGGGGGCATAGTTGGTAATGGTCGCTGTACCACCCTGCCCTGAAATTTCACAGCGGGGGTCTTGATCCAGCAGCACGACATCCCCACGATCTACCTCCCCATTCATGATACGGTCACGCACAGCGGCAGGGTTCGGCTCGATTTCGTATCGCTCAACCTGATAAACACGCGGCAGGGCATAGGGATTTTCATAAAACCAGAAGTCGCCGGATTGCCCGATATTTTCAAAATAGGCCGTGCTGCCAAAACCATAATTTTCGATGGGTGTACCGGACAGCACATAACGCACGCCAAAAATGCGGTTGGTGGCGCTGCCGGGGTCTAAAATATACTGTCCGGTGCGCTCGGCAAGACGAGTCCATTCGAGGGGTGATATGGGGTCATAACCCTGTGGCGATTGATAACCCGTCCAGCTTGCACCGTTGGGGATACCGGGGGGTGGCGACATCTGCATGACCCGACCATAATCGGCATCTGCCCCTTGCGGGAGCGTGTGTTCGGCGGCCTGCCAGATGGGGGATAATTGGAGGGCATCGGTTTTAATTAGAGACGAAGTGGCCCACCACACCGCAAGACTGTTGACAAAAATCAGCAATCCCAACCCGACTGCCGAAGCATGACGCCAATCTAAGTGCCACGACCAAGCCACCCCGCCCGCCAAAATGATAAACGACAGGGTGGCAGTTATCTGAATCGTTCGATATTCGGTGAGGTCGTTGGGGTAATCTTGCAAAGCCAAGACCATGCCCCACCCCCAAAGCGCCAAAATTACAGCGGGGATGACATAGTGGGTGATGGGGCGCAGCAATCGGCGGCGTTCGGCTAAATCGGCTTGGCAGATTTCGGTGAGGGTGATCGCCATCAACCCCGCGAGGCCGACGGAGGTCAGGAATAAAAATCGCCCCGGCGCACGGAAATCACGGGCAGGTGGTACGATTTCATACAACAGACGATAGAGAATACCGTCCTTACCCAAACTCAGAATCACCCCTAACACGGCAAGGCTGGCAAACAACCAAATTTCCTTGCGACGATTGCGCATACGCCATAGCAGCGGCAGACACAGCAGCGGCAAAATCCCGACATAGGCGGTCATTTCTTCGTAAAAGGGTTCGCCCCAGTAGGCCGGGTCGCCAGCGGGTTCACCAAACCAATCGGGAATGACCAAGCCGAATAATTGGGCGGGTGGGACGGCATGTTGATTGGCAAAAGTGAGGCTGTCGGCTTCCCCACCGCGCTGGGTTTTTAGGCTGTAATCCCACGCAGGCAGCCATGTTACCGCGCTGAGTAGACCACCGATTAATCCCATCAATAGCAATTGGCGGATGGGAGGGATTAATTTTGGGCGGGTGAAAGGACGGCCTACTTGGAAACATTCATAGAGCCACTGCACGCCTAAGCCAATGCCCATGATATAGGCCATTTGGGGATGCCCGCCCAACACTGCTAGTGCTAATGCCACTCCACCGGGAACGGCCCAAACAGGTCGGCGTTTTACTATTGCCAAGCGCAGGCCCGCCATAACCATTGGACCCCATGCCATTGTTACCAAGACAGCATAATGCCCGGCGTAGATACGGGCCATTGGGAAACCACCAAAGGCCACCGCGATGACTGCCCCGATTGCCGCGATGGGGTGAGCGCCATACAGCCGCATTAGGTAATTTGTGCCTAGTGCCAGCCAGAAAATATGCAGGGCCACCAGCAACCCGACCCCGCGATAGAGCGCATCCCCTTCAAAAAGGATGAGCAGCCAATTGGGGGGATAAAACAGGCCATACTGCGGATTCCCTACCACACTATAGCCCAGAAATTGATGGGGATTCCACAGGGGGACGGTGTGGGTATCACGCATGGTTCGCACTACAAATTGGAGGAGGGGATAATGCAATTGGCGAAAATCACTGCCTGCCAAGCCATGTCCCGATGCAGCAAACAGTACATCTTTAAACAAGACCAACGTCACGACCCCAAAAACCAATGGGGCGAACCAGTGACGCTGATAGAGAGGGGATTTCATGCAGGCGTGTCCTTAAAAGGTTGAAAATGATGGGAGGGATTGTACCCCTGCAACGAGATACTCAACAAAGCGTCTGGTTTGGGTGTTATCCATCCGCTATAATCGGCCTCCGGTCTATTCAATCACTATTCACGGAGTTCACCCACTCATGCAAATTCTGGTTACAGGGGCACGCGGACAGCTTGGCAGACTGCTCGTCGAACGGTTAGGACAAGCCCACACCGTTACCGGAATTGATATTCAAGAACTCGACCTCACCAATCAACCTGAAACCCAGCGATTTATCACCGACCTGCGACCCGAATTGGTGATTCACTGTGCGGCCCTGACCAATGTGGATTATTGCGCAGAGCACCCCGACGACGCCTTAACCGTTAATGGCTATGGGACGCAGCATGTCGCGCTGGGGTGTCAGGCAGTGGGAGCGGCGATGGTGCATATCAGCACCAATGAGGTGTTTGATGGCACAAACACAGGGGTCTATTTGGAATATGACCGAACCCACCCCACTGGAAATGCCTATGCCTATAGCAAATGGGTAGCCGAACAAATGGTGCGTGATCTTGTACCACGTCATATGATTGTGCGGTTTTCATGGTTATTTGCACACGGTGGCAAAAACTTTATCCACGCTATTCTAAATCGGGCCGCGTCCGGTCAACCAATGCGGGTCGTGACGAATGAAGTTGCTGTGCCGACGTATGCCAATGATGTGGCCGAGGCATTGGAACAACTCATCGCAACTCAGCATTATGGTATCTATCATCTAGTCAATGAGGGCCGAGCCTCGCGCTGGACATTCGCCCGCCACATTCTGGATTTAGCCGGGTATCAGGACACGCCGATTGAAAAAATTACGGTAGCGGAATATCCACGCCCCTCGCGCCCACCCGAATATTCGGTGCTGCGGAATTTCGCGGCGGCACGCTTGGGGATTCAACTGCGTTCTTGGCAAGAGGCGGTGGCAGCGTTTTTGGATGCAGAAGGCCTGCTGGCGAAATAGGGCATGGTTAATCAAACGGGCAATTTTATCCACCCACCCGTCAAGGGGCGGCTTTCGATCATCATCCCCAATTGGAATGGTAAACATCATCTGGAAACATGTTTGCCCTCGCTGGTGGCCCAAACGCATCCCGACATTGAAGTGATTATCGCCGACAACGCCTCGACGGATGGCACACAGGCGTATGTGCAGGAACAGTTTCCACAATTTTTGATTGAGCAACTATCGGAAAATCGCGGATTTACCGGGGCGTGTAATGCCGGAATGCGGGTGGCAACAGGTGAATTTGTGGCCCTGTTGAATAATGATACGGAAGTTGATCCCCATTGGGCGACAGAGATTATCGCGGCACTGGCGCGACACCTTGAAGCCGGATTTGTGGCGTCCAAGATGTTGCTATTTGATAAACGCGACACCTTTCATACGGCGGGTGATTTTTATCGGGTGGATGGACAGTCGGGCAATCGCGGGGTATGGCAGCAAGATACAGGCCAATATGAAACAGAAGAATACGTTTTTTCGGCGTGCGGCGGGTCGAGTGTGTATCGGCGCAGCATGTTGGAAAAAATCGGCCTACTGGATGACGACTTTTTTTTCTCGCTGGAAGATGTGGATTTGGCGTGGCGGGCACAATTACAAGGGTATCGCTGTATCTACGCCCCACGTGCGATTGTGTATCATCGCTTGTCGGCCAGCGGCGGCGGCCCAACAGCCAGCTTTCACGACGGGCGCAATACGCTTTACGTACTGATGAAAAACTATCCGGCGGCGTTATGGCGGCGTCATGGGTGGTCGGTACTGCGAAATCAAGCCAATATTGCATGGTCGGCACTGCGAGCATGGCGTGGGAAAGCGGCGCGAGCCAAATTACGGGGCATGGCAGTCGGCATTTTTAGCCTACCGCGTATGTTATCCAAACGCCGCGCCATTCAGCAAAGCCGTAGTGTATCAATAGAGTATCTGGAGTCCATTCTGACTCCTACGCATGACGCAAAACGCTCGTCCTGAGCGTAACAGGAGAATCACGTGTCTGCCCAAGAATTGCCCTCCCTATCCCTCGTCATTCCGGCCTACAATGAAGCCGCACCGGATCGCCTGCCTGCCAGCATTACCCAAATCGCTGATTTTGTACGGCAGCAGAACTTTCCAATTGAAGTCATCATTGTCAACAACAACAGCAACGATGACACACAACAAGTGATTGAGGAGGCGGCAGCGGAATTTCCCTTTATCAAGCCGATGTTTGAAGGCACACAGGGTAAAGGGGCAGCGGTACGAACGGGCTTGATGGCGGCGCAATATGAATATGTCTTTATCTGCGACGCCGACCTCTCGATGACGATTGAGCAAGTCCTCAAATTTTTACCCCCCCAACAGGGCGGCTATGATATTGCGATTGCCAGCCGCGAAGGGCCGGGAGCCAAACGAGTAGATGAACCGCCATCTCGACACTTTATTGGACGGGTATTTAACCTCATTGTGAGGATTTTTGCGGTACATGGTTTTCAGGACACCCAATGCGGCTTTAAGTGTTTCCGGCGTGACATTGTGCAGGACATTTGCCCGCAGCAGACGATGACGGGTTGGAGTTTTGATGTGGAATTGCTGCACATCGCGCAAAAACGCGGCTACAAAATTGTAGATGTGCCGATTACGTGGTACTACAAGGACAAGTCCAAAATTAAGCCCCTGCGCGACAGCTATTATATGTTCCGGGATGTGATGTTGATTCGCTGGAACAGCCTACGCGGAAGATATAATCGTCAAAAATAAAAAGGGCCTGCACGCAGCAAGCCCTTTCAATTACAGCTTATTCTTCAGCATCCCGCGCACAACGGAAGCCGATAGAGGGATAGGGATCAGTTGGGGGAATCCAAAACACGCGCATCGAAGTCCGCAAAAATTCATCGAGGTCTTGATACGAACCCCCACGTATAACGCGATTGCCTTCCCCTTCGCCCTCACGTCCATCCGTAGTCGTGTAGGGATACGCCATAAAAAGCGTGCTTGTCCATTCCCAGACATTGCCACTCATATCATAAGCCCCAACCCACGATACACCGTCGGGATGACTGCCGACTGGTTGGGCTTGGCTGCTGCTGTTTTCCAAGTAGGTCGCATTTTCTGGTATAAATTCGTTCCCCCAAGGATAGATGAAGTTGGCAGGGCCACGCGCCGCATATTCCCATTCGGCCTCGGTTGGCAGACGACCCCCGCGCTGCTCACAATAGGCTTTGGCCTCAACCCAAGAAACCTGTTCACGTGGTTTTTCAGCATCATCGTTCACAGCAGGCATGGCGGCTTGACCATTGTATTGATCAAACTGACCATTGGTGACTTCATATTGGTCAATCCAGAAGGGCGCATCGAAACAAATCTTTTCGGGCGGTTTTTCCACATCAGCGATATTTTGGGGTAAGCCCATGCTCATCGCACCTTCGAGTTGGGTGTCATCACTCCCCATCACAAAACAGCCAGCCGGGACAAGTACCATCGGTACGCCATCAAATTCCTCAACCTGTGGTTCGGGAGTAGGTGAAGGGGTAGCTGTTGGTGGGCCAAATACGGTCAGCAAATCGGCGCGAATCCAGCCCTCGTCGCCATTGTTGAGGCGTACATTGAACCATGTTTCATCCAAATTGCTGCCAATGATGGTTACAGATGTGCCTTGTCGCAGGGTAGCCACAATCGGGGCACTGGTAGTGGGTTCGCCGCGAACATTGACCTCACGATTCGTCTCCGCAATTTGAATGGCGGCAATTGCCTGTGCCGTCTGGGTTGGACCGACTGAATTGGTGGCACGGGCAGTTTGGGTCTTGGCAGCGTCGGCAGTCGCCCGTACCGACAATGTCTGCACGGCGTTTTGAGTAGCGGCTTGACTCGTGCCCGCCGCTTGTTGAGTGGCCGCTACATCCACAGTGGCCGTAAAAGTGCGCGTCGGGGAGGGGCTGTTGCTTGGGGTAGCCGTCGCCGTTGCCGAAGATGCAGTGGTGGGTCGGCGAGTAGAAGTGGAGGTTGCGGTTACCGACGGTGCAGCCGTAGATTGGCGCGTCGGGGTAGCGGTGGGGGTACGCGACGGGCTTGGGGTATTGGTTGGTGTCTCAATTACTTCTTCAGTCACTTGGGCCGCCGCAGTACGCTCCGAATCCCGTGTCGCACGTGCCTCTAGTGTTTCGACGGCGTTCGGGGTATTGGTGCGTGTGGCAGTGGCTGACGATACCGTCGTGGGTGTTGCCGTTGGCGAAGGGGATTCCGGGGCATCCGTCGCCGCTTCTGACGGTTCAGATGTGGGTTCCTCGGTGGCCTGTGCCACTCCTGCCTGAGCCGTTATCGTGCCATTCGCTGAGGCCGTCGCGGTCAAAATGCCCTGTGCGATAATCAGAGGGTCGCTGGTTTCCTGTGTAGTGTTGCCTTCCCCGCCGTCGCCCTCATCGTCTCCACCACTACTCAGCACAACCGCGAGTCCGATGATAACAATCAGCGCGGCAGCCCCAGCGAGCACCGCCATTTGCAGCCGCCGATTACGCGATGGCATTCCAGCAGCAGCGGGTACGGTTGGTGGGATGGTTGTCGGTGGTGAACCGCCAGAGGGCACATCCGCAATCGTAGCCTGCATCGCCTCCGGTATTTGGCTGCCCGTGGGGGTGATTGTCGGCCCTTCCAGATTTGGCGGGGTGGGCTGAAGCGGAACATTAAATTTACGAACAGGCAGCGGGGTGACAAAAAATCCGCTGGGTTCCTGCTTGGGAATAACCCGTACCGCCTCATCAATTGCCTTAGCAAAGTCGGTAGTCGAAGAAAAACGATTTTTAGGTTCTTTTTCAAAGGCTCGATCAAAGACTTTTTGGAGGGCTTCCGGCAAATCGCCACGATGTGTATGAATCGGCGTCGGGACGTCAAACATATGCTTGTGCATCAGTTGATAGGGCGAATCGGCCTCGAATGGCATTTTGCCTGTTAGCATGGCATAGACCAGCACCGCCAGCGCATATTGATCGGCTGCTGGGCCAATATCTTTACCCTGCCATTGTTCGGGGGCCATATAGGACGGTGTGCCCATTGCGACACCCGTTCCGGTGAGGGCACTGGTCGCGTTGAGCAACTTGGCGATCCCAAAATCCACCACAAAGGGCGTGCCCTGCCGATCAAACATGATGTTATTGGCTTTGATGTCGCGGTGAATGACACCTTGACTGTGGGCATAATCCAACGCGCTTGCCAATTGGCGGGTGATGTCGGAGGTTTCTTGTAGGGAGGGGAGTGGGCGATTTTCTTCAAAGCTGTGTGTCAGCCGATCCGCCAATGTGCCACCCGTCAACAAACGCATCACGACATAGCTGATGCTGCCCTGTGTGCCGTAATCATAGACGGCGACGATGTTTTGATGCTCTAGTGCAGCGGCAGTACGGGCTTCGCGGGTGAAGCGTTCGATATAGCCGGATTGGGCCGCCAATGAAGCAGGCAGCACTTTGATGGCGACTTCGCGTTCGAGGGTGCGCTGGAAGGCGCGATAGACTGCCCCCATGCCGCCTTCGCCAAGCAGTTCGCGCAGTTCATATTGGCCCAGTGTTTGCCCTGCAAGGTTCTGAATGCTCATACGATGTGAGTACCTTTAAACTATATCAAACTCTTTAGTATGGTCGCACACAACGAAATCCCCAATAGTTGTATGCTTCGTTCATCAGGCCACCGTATCGAAAGGTGGATTGTTGGGCATAAATTCCAATATCCCATGCTCCACCGCGTAGAGTTCTTCGTTTCTCTAGGTTTTGCATGTTTTCGCGCCCATCAGCGATATCATATGGATAAAAGGTAAAAATACTACTTGTCCACTCCCAAACATTTCCGCTCATATCGAGTGCCCCCACCCAAGATACCCCAGATTGTCTACTACCAACATCACTTGTTTGGGCATTGGAATTTTCTAGGTATACGGTATTCTCAGCAACAAAATCGTTACCCCACGGATATATTAAATTATCTGGCCCTCGTGCTGCATATTCCCACTCAGCTTCGGTTGGAAGTCGTCCTCCTCGGTTTGCACAATATGTAACGGCTTCACTCCAGAGTATCGTTTCACGCGGTCTTTGATCGCCAGACCAATAGCCACTACTACCATATTGACCATTTGTTACTTCCGTTTTGTCAATCCAAAATGGGCGTTCAAAACAAATTCTATAGGCAGGTTGCTGTTCCAGAGACCCATTGTCATCACCCATTAAGAAACATCCTGATGGAACCAGCACCATGTCCACCCCGTCAAAATTCCATCTTATTACTTGCCAATCAGCATTCTTTTCCACCGGGTCAAAACCTATTGCTACCTCTTCTTCTGTTGGGGTCTGGGTATTGGTCAGACTAGCGGGATTGGAATTTTCGTCTAGATTGTTTAAGAATATCAAAGCAAGTAAGGTTACAACAATTATCGCAGTAATGAAACCAAAAATTAGACGAATTTTGCGGCGAATCTCTAACTTAGAAAATAAAGTGAGCGTTTCTTGAATATCCTCCGCAATCCTAGCATTTGCATTAGGGTGGTCTCGAAGTTGCTGCAATACAGAAATCGCCTCCCATCGCAAGCCAGTATTGAGGAAAGGTTTTAAATCGAAAACCAGCGATTTTTGAGTTTCAGGGCTAATTTGGGGTGCGCTGATTGTCTCCCGAATCCTTCCCAATGGGGATACTGGGACATCAGGAACAGGAGGTAACGGGTTAGGAGGAGATTGAACATCTGGGAGATTGATTATCGCCCGATTTATGGCTCTCCAAGAAGCGGCATTGCGCTTTATGTAATCCACAAATTGAATCTTCTGTAATTCTGATGGTAGTAAAGAATCATGGATATCTTGATCAATTCGTATTGGTAATATCCGCTTATTCAGATCGAAAGCATATTGATATTCTAATTTGCACGGGGTAGAAGCCAAAGATTCTTTGGAAAGCACAAAAATAAATAAATCACATTCTCTAATCGTATCTAAGATTTTGTTCCACCAGTTTTGTCCGCCAGTCAACTCCGGGTCATACCAAACTTGGTACCCTAAACTTTCTAGGTTCTTTTCCAATTTGCGAACGATTCGGCGATTGCGTGTACTATAGCTTACGAAGACTCGCATATATCTGTTTCATCTACTATCCCTACTATGACGGCGCGGACGGGGGCGGTGTTCCCGGCCTGTAAGATTTGGCGTGCGCCTGTGCCTTCATCAAACACCAGCACAAAATCCCCTACCCCGGCTTGTACATCATCCACCGCCACATCATAGGTCGAGGTCGGCTTATGATCCAGATCGAGCCGCTGTACCAACATGAGCTTGCGGCCTTCATAAAAAGGATGCTTGATGGTGGCGACCACATTACCGACAACTCGCGCCAAGTACATGAGCTATTCTTCCTCCGGTAACAAGGGGGCATGAACATCATCCACAATGCCGACAATCGCCGCATCTACCGGGACGAAACTTTCATCGAGGGAGAGGGCAGCTTCGCGGCTGGCGACGACAAAGACCAACTCACCTAATCCGGCTTGGCGGGTAGCATCCACCGCGACATAGGGTTCGCCGGAGGGCAAGCGGCGTTCATCAAGGGGCTGGACGATGAGAAATTTCACGCCCTCCAACCCCTCGGCTTTGCGGGTCGAAACCAACGTGCCGATGACCCATGCAAATTTCATGTCTTGCCCTTTTGATATTTTACGTCGCCGCCGACCTCGACAGTATCCACAATCGCCATTATGACGGCATCGGCAGGACGGTCTTTGGTGGCTTCGGTTTGACGTGCCGAACTGCCTGTGCAATACAGCACGACCTCACCCAGCCCCGCGCCAACCGAATCCAGCGCGACCAGATAGCCGCTGCCCAATTTGCCATCCAACCCAAAAGGGCGCAGGATAAGCATTTTTAGACCATCGAGGCGCTGGCTTTTTTGGGTCGCCACAACGGTGCCAACGACCTGAGCCAATTGCATAGGGATTATTCCAAGCCTGAATCGGCAACGGCGTCGGCGCGGCCCAACGGCATAATCTTGTCCACGTTGGCGTGGGGGCGTGGGATGACATGCACCGCAACGACTTCGCCAATTTTTTCCGCGCCGCGTACCCCGGCTTCAACGGCTGCCTTGACCGCCGCGACATCACCCCGCACGACGGCGGTGACATAACCGCCACCGGTTTTTTCATAGCTGACCAGTTCGACACGGGCCGCCTTGACCATCGCGTCTGCCGCCTCGACGAGGGCCGCGAAGCTTTTGCATTCAATCATTCCGAGTGCATCCGACATTGAAATTGCTCCTTAAAATTTGAACAAAAATACCATATGTCCCAAACAAGGCGCTTAAGCACCTTGTTCTGAATTCGGGATGAACTTTTCATCAATAGGTGCCGCGTGACGATCCGCCCGCCGATTTTTTGCCGCTGGCCTCCTGTACAATCCGCACCCCGGCACTTGCGCCAATGCGGGTCGCCCCAGCAGCAACCATCTTTTTAGCATCATCATAGTTCCGCACCCCACCCGATGCTTTGACACCCATCTCTGACCCGACGACATAACGCATCAGGGCGACATCGGCGGCAGTTGCGCCACCTCCCCCAAAGCCTGTTGAGGTTTTTACAAAATCGGCCTCGGCGACTTTGGCAATTTGGCAAGCGGCGACTTTTTCCTCATCGTTGAGCAAGGAGGTTTCGAGAATGACCTTACACAAGGCGTTGGCGGCATGGGTCACATTGACCACCGACGCAATATCTTTCAGCAGTAGCTTGTAATCACCAGATTTTAATGCCCCAACGTTCAGCACCATGTCAATTTCGGTTGCGCCTTCACCGAGGGCTTTTTGGGCCTCAAACGCCTTGACTTCCGGCGGAGTTGCCCCCAATGGAAAACCGACCACCGTACAGACTTTGACATCCGACCCCTTTAATAAATCGGCACACAATTTGACATGGGTGGGATTGACACACACCGAAGCAAAATGATAGGTGCGGGCCTCATGGCAGAGTTGAGCAATCTGATCGGGGGTGGCATCGGGCTTGAGCAAGGTGTGGTCAATCAGACGGGCCACCTCTTGATCGGCGGGCAGTGCCCCCGGCACGGAAGTAAAGCGGGTCGCACCGACTTCCTTTAATTGACGCACTTCTTTGGGCCGATCCGCCACACAGCGCCCATCGCTGCAATCGCCAACAGATTTGGCAGGCTGCGGTTTATCAGGTTGCAAGCCTGCCAGCACTTGTTTGGTAATTTGATCCACCAGCTTTTCTAGCTGGGTATTATTGATACTCACGCTTTAGTGCCCTTCAAATAGCGATATTCAATCTGCATGATTTTATTCACACGGCGGGCATGTCTGCCACCCGCAAATTCGGTGGTGAGCCATGTTTGCACAATTTGCTTGGCGAGCGCTTCACCAATTAGGCCCGCGCCCAATGTCAGCACATTGGCGTCGTTATGTTCGCGGCTGTTGATGGCAGTGGCGTTATCATAACACAAAGCAGCACGAACCCCCGGCACTTTGTTGGCGGCCATTGAACTGCCGATGCCTGCCCCGTCAATCAAAATGCCACGCCACGCCTTGCCCTGACTGACCGCCAACGCGACGGCATGGGCAAAGTCGGGATAATCTACGGCGTCGCGGCTGTTTGTGCCTAAATCTAAAACGCTGTAACCCTCGGTTTTCAAAAATTCCTTGAGGATTTCTTTGAGGGGGTAGCCGCCATGATCCGCGCCCAATGCCACAACGGGGGCTTGAGGTTTAGCGGGATTGATTTCCGGCTGTGGGCCTGCGTCATAGGCAATTAATTCAATCTGGCGCATGAGGGCGGCTTCGCGGGCTAAGGGGGTTACAATCGCGCCCTCTGGTATGCGAAAACTCGTCCCCGGCGGCACGGCGTTGAGATCATCTTCGGTAATCAGGCGGCGCTGACCCCCGGATACACCGAGTTCGCGTTGCAGTGCTTCGCGCACCAATTGGCGAATTTGTTCCTCGTTCAATCTATCACCCACCTAGGAGAACCGCGATTGCCACTATAATCATGCCAAAGCCGATAATACTATAAATTATTCGCGCTATTTTTCGCCCAAAAATCATTATCGTTAAACGAGTAGTGCGGCTGCTAAAAAACCAGTCCCAATCCATGATGGCTGTAGTAATGATTAAGGCGCCACAACCAATCAGTATCAATTCTTGCATAATTCTCCCCCAGCCCCAATAAATTGCAGCTATTGTACAGCAGAAATGGGGTAACGGATAATTTTTTTGGGCGACCTTGCTGGTAAAAACTCACACCATGCGTACAATAGTCGTTTGTCTGAATGGCCTTGCATCTTCATATTACAACAAGGCGCTTAAGCACCTTGTTCCAAATCATAGGTTGGCAAGGCATCTATTACGCTTTTTTGGGAGATGAACCAAGACGCATGAGCGACACACCCGCCAGCGGACGCACCAGCCTATTTGATAACCGTTATCGTTATGACCACATCTATCCACGCGGACGCTCCGGCGAAACCCTCCGCGCATGGGATACCCAAGACCATGACCGATTGGTGGTGGTCAAACGCCCCGCCCCCCAAGATGCCCCCCCAATGCGGGCCGCCCAAGAAGTCAGCATTCGTAATGAACGCAAAGCCCTTGAACGTTTGGCAGGTCATCCGGCGTTGGCGGAACTGCGCGGTGCAGGGTCGTTTAAGGTCGGCGCTCAGACGCATACCTACATTGCGATGGATCGAGCCGATGGGCAAATCGTGGCCGACATGGTGCGCGAATTGGCGGAACGGGGAGAGCGCCTGCCCACGCTGGAAATGATGGTAATCGTTGACCAGCTATTAGATTTGCTGGCCCTCGCGCATGAGCAACAGGTGGTCTACAACGATGTGGACGCCAAGCACCTGTTCTGGAATCGTGACCTCTATCGCCTGAAGGTGATTGACTGGGGCAATGCCGTGCTGTTGGATGAAGGCGGCGGGCCAAGCAGCGTCACCCGGCAGAGTGATATTTATCAGGTGGGGGAACTGCTGTTTTATATTATTTCGGGGGGGGCACGCTTCGATAGTGAAGCCACCGCCGACGGGGAACATATCGTGCTGTTTGGCAGCGATACGGCCCATGTGCCCGCCAGCCTGAAAAATGTGATTACACGGGCAACCCACCCCAACACGCGCCGCCGATTTTCGACGATTGCCGAACTGCGTCAAGCCCTGCGTGAAGTGCGTAAGCCGCTGGAAGACAAACGCGAATCGCAACTCAATGAAGTGCGGCATGAAGTCAATCTGCGGAACAGTAAGCAGGAACTTGAAAATGCCGCTGCTAAATTGCAAACCATCCTCGCACTCGACCCCGGTTATCCCGAAAGCCGCCGTTTGCAGACCGAAATCGAACTAAAATTGCACCGCCTCGCACTGCAAGCCGATATTGACGCGGCGCGGATTTATCTGGATACGGCAAATTGGTCACGGGCGGTTGAGGTGCTGTTGGAATTATTGGATCATGCCGACGACCAGACCGCCGCCACGATTCGGTTTATCATCGCCAGCGCAGAACTACTCGAAAAACGCCAAGCGACCCAACCCCCGGCAGCTTTCTCACCCGCGATTGATGAATTGATGCGCGGCGACCCCCAACAAGCAGGGTATTTGCTGCTGACGAGCGGCACACCTGACGAAGATCAACTGCTGATTGCCGAGCGTTTGGCGGCGCTTGTGCCAGAAGTGATTTTGCTGCGACCCCATCTCGCCCGTTTGCGTATGGAAGCCGCCGCCCTGCCCAGCACCGAAGAAATCTTGGATACCCTAGATCGGTTGGAAAGTACCCTCGACAGTCGCCCATCTGAGCCGGGATTGCAGGGAATTTTGGGCATTTATCAAGCGATTGGTACTCGCCTCGAAAGTTTGCGGCCTGCGTTAGAAGCCATCTCGAAAAATAACAGCCGCTTGATTGACCCCCTCAATCGGGCACAGCGAGCGGTCAATATGCTGACCGAGCATCTGCGGGAAGTCGGGCATTTTGTCTATACGGACCCAACCCGTGCTGGAAACACCCTACGCGCCGCCAGCAATATTGACCCCGCCAATGCCTATTTTGCCGAACTGAACGATTATTTTGATGAAGTCCATCAAATGTTGGAGGCGTTGGGGTCGTTTAAGCCACGTGCCGATGGGTCTGATTTGGCGGATTGGTTTGAGCGAGTGCTGGATTTCCTAAAACCCTATGGCGACGATTTAAGCGATGAGGCGCTGCACCGGGCTATCCAGACATTGGAAGCTACCGCGATGACATGGATGACCACCCAAGATACCATTATTTTTGGTCGGCGCACGATTGCCCAGCATAATCTCACCCGCATGACCAATCTGATGCTGTCCTTAAATAAAAATATCGCGGCGTGGTATGAGAAATTAGGCAAGGAAGCTGGGGAAGCCACCTATGTCGAACGCCTGAGCCTCAATAATAAACTGGGGCAGCGGCTGATTGAGGGCTATGAGACGTGGGACGCGGGTAAACCATCGCAGGTGGTCGAGTTGGCAGGGCAAATGGAGCGCCTTGCCCAAACCGATGCCGAAAAACAGGCAATAGAACGACTCAAGCGATTGGGAGAAATCTGCCAGCACTGGCTGGAAAATCATGGGTCGGATGATCGGCAACTCACCGACCAGACCGAACGCCAATTGGATGACCTGTTTTTCCCGGATGAAAATCAGGAACGCGACACCTTTGCCAAACAAATGAAGACCACCGATCTGTACCTGAAAACGATGGCACGTGGGTTGGTGGAGCATATGCGCCAAAGCAGTACCGCCGGCATCCGTCTGCTGTTTTTGCATTATGTGTGGCGCGGGGTGATGTGTGTGCAAAATGATACGCTGCAAGATGCCGATTTTTGGCGTGAGGCAGCCCTTAAAACATTACCGAAGGGGCGCTCGAATCCAATTTTTGCCGAATTTGACCGGATATTCACCGGACGCCAATTGGTACTTGAAGCCCAAGCCGCTCTCGAAAAAGTACACGGCCCCGGCGATTTGTTGGGGTTGCGCACCCTGTTTAATCAACCCCTCGCCGACCAATGGCTGAATGAGGCACAACAGGCCGTCCGACAACTGGAAGTAGCACTGCGACATTGGGAAGATGGTGATTTCCGGGGGGCTAAAAATGCCTTCGACGGAGCGTTGATTCAATTGCAGACGGCAGAAGACAACTCGCGCCTAGATTTGAGCCAGATCAAAAAATGGGTGACACCACTGCGTGATACGGCGATTGATTTGCAGGCCGCTCGTCTCAAAATTGAGCAAATCGCCAACTCGACCAAAATTCCGGACGATGCCGATTTCACCACACCTGACCTAGCAGTAGACCCTAGCATTGAGCCGCTGTTGGAGGACATGGTCAAGACGACTGAGCAGTTGTTGGGGGTGGATTATTCGCACCAAGTCCGTCAATGGTTAAGCACCTATCGGGCCGTTTTGGAAACACATCGGACTAAAAATCTGGATCGTGGGCAGAAACTCATCGCGTATGAGGCCCATTTCAACGGCCTGTTTATCAACAAACATCCCGCCTATCCCCTGTTCCAGACATGGCAGTTGATCGCGCATCGCCTACCGGACGATTTTGGTGCCCCCGAAGCCCCACCGCCACCCGTTGTGACGCCGCCCTTCCCCATCGAGCCGCCTTTGCCGGAGGACGATTATGATGAGCCACGTTCGGCCCGTTCTAAACGCCACGCATCCCAAGCGAGTGCTGCCCATGAGGTGGGTTTTGAGGATGAAATAGGGGTCGCCTATGTGGAAACATCCGAAGGCGGGGGCATTCCTTGGGGCATCATCGCGGCGATTATGGTGGTCGTGGTCGGGGTCATCGGCTTCGTCTTAATTGCAGGTGGAGGCGGTGATGATGGCGATAATCAAAATAATGGTGGTGATAACAACACCCAAGTCAGCAATGTGCCGCCTGTAACCCGCGAACCCGACCCGATTATCGCGCCGGAAACGATTACGCCAACCAGCACCGCCACCGCATCGCCCACCCCAACAGAAACGGCGACCTCAACGGTCAGTCCCAGTCCAACCGAGATGGCGGTCACAGAAACGCCGACAGCCACTACCCTGCCACCAACGGATTTGCCCACTGCGACGGATGCTCCGGATGCAACCAGTACCACTGCCCCCACCGCGACAACCACAACAGGTGGCGGTGGCGGATTTAACAGCCCATCGGTCAACGCGCTGGCTATTTTCGACCTCGTATCACGCGAGGATTATGGGTGGAACTCGGATTGGTTCCGATCTGCGGCAGGCGGGGTCTGGCAGTTGGGGGTATCGAAATCACAGGGCGGGACAGGGCCGATTGTGGTTTCACTGACCCCCGATATTCTGGGCAGTTTCTTCGTCTCAGATCGCATCACCGCCGCCGAAGCCGAAATGGAATTGACGGTGTATGATGCTGCCGATATTCCAAGTGGGGTTTATTTGGGGCTGGGTATTGAGAATGAAGGCCGGCAGCGGGCCTCCGCTGAAGTGCGGCTGGTGCAAGATGGGGTCGTGAATATCGGGACGCGGCAAGATGGAGCATTCCGGGGACGCACCCAGTATCCCTTGAGTGTTATCCGGTTGGTATTGCGGGTCGAAATCAATGAGGATGGCACGGCCATGTTTTTCATTGATAATCAATTGGTGGGGCAATCTGAGGCACGCTATGGGAATGACGAACCCGTGACGGTGGTGTTATATACCTCCAGCGGTGGGGTGTTTGTCTCGGTGACGCGCTTGGAATTCGATTTCGATTAAAGCGTAGCGCAAACGGGTGGAATTGTCAGGGAAAGTCGGGGTAGCCTGCGCTACAATTGCGTGGGTTGGGAATTTTTAACTGTAATGGAGTTGGCAGTTGCCAGAAATTGCCTTAAACGAACGATACGTCATTAAAAATTATATTGATAGCTTTGCGCTGGGGCACTATGCGCGGGTGCTGGAAGCAGTAGATTTATCGAAGGGGCAGACGGTGGCGTTAAAGGTCATGCGTCCCGAACATCTTGACCGCGAAGCCGCCCCCAAATGGGAAGCACAGGCTTTCCCGCATGAGGCCGATCTGCTGATGCGCTTGGCGGAGCATCCAACCCCGGTGCGCTTGCTAGACTGCGGCTATCTATCGGCCAGCGGGGAGTATCCTTCCAGTGGAATACTGCTGTCGTTTGCCACGAATGCGGCAGCCTTTCGAGAGGGGCTATATGCCAATATCGCACGCGGCTGGCGGCCCTACTTGGCATTGGAATATCTGCCCCGCGAACACAACCTGCTGTATCAGATGCAGGTACAGCGGGGTCAACAGCGCCGTCGTCTGCCCACTGAGGAAGGCATTGATCTGGCGATGCAGTTTGGCACGCTGCTCCAAGCGGCCCATTCGCAGGGCATTGTCTACATGGATCACAAATTGGAGCATATTTATTGGGATGGCGAGACGTTACGCATCATTGACTGGAATAGCTCCAAATTGCTAGAGCCGGGTCGCCAAACCCAGACACTCGATAATTCGCGCCAAAAAGACATTCATCATTTGTGCGTGGGGGTGCTGTATCCCATTTTTACGGGCCTGTCGCCCCAACGCGGCGGCTTGCGACCCCAACCAGCGGGAATGACCGAAGTAGATGCACGCTATAACGATGTGCAGCATCTTGATTTTTCAGTCGAGCCAAGCCTCAGCAGTGCTATCACCGATTTATTGGAAAGCGGCGCTCGGCAGGATTTACCCACCGCTGATTATTTCTTGCGGCGGTTGGAACAGGTCGCGGTGAAGTTTGGGTGGGAATCGTATATTCGTGGCACAGAACCAGCCCTTAAAGAAGCCCGCGACTATATGCGTGACGGCTTGACGAAATTGCGACATGGTGAAGATTTAGTCCGCGGGGCGCTAAATTTGTTGATTGAAGCGGCCTCGATTGAAGACATCAACGACGACATGGATGCCGAACTGCGCCGTTTGATGAAAGGCATTAATGAATTTTTGAATGCCCGTGTGATTCCATAGAAATTTTTGGGGAGAAAATTAGATGACCGATTTGCGTGATGCGCTGGATCAACTGCGGCATGATATTCAAGACCTGCCCCCTAGCCCAACTTCCGCCGATACCGCCGAACTCGAAAAAACCGCACGGGAGCTTTTGGCGCAGAGTAAAAATACCGCTTATGAAGATGAGGCCCGCGAGCTATTTAGTCTGTTGGCGCGGTTGAGTGCCCCCAGTTCGGTCTCGGCAGAGTCCAATCAGATACGGGGACTGCTGCGACGGGCACGCATTCGGATTGAGATCGCCGGGGATGACCACGATTTCGATGAGGCGATTGATATTTTGGCACAGGCGCTTGATCTTGACCCCGGTTATGTTGAAACGCACGATTTATTGATGCAAGCGGCTCAGCACAGTCCACAACATGCGATCAAGGTGCAGGGGCTATTGGATCGGTATGGTCTGGTGCTGAATGCGGAGGATGAAACCGAAACGCCATTGACACCGACCCCAGCGCCCCCTAAACGCACAGAAACCGCTCCTCATCCCCCAAAATCCGCTGATATGACATCCAGCGGCCCGGCGGATGCGTTATTGTCGGAAATCGCCTCGGCCTATTATGCGGGGGACTATGCTCGCACGGTGGATCTAGCGAACCGACTCCTTGCGGCGGACCCGAACAATGCACAGGCGGCGGAATATCGCCAAAAAGCCGATGATAACATGATGCGCGGGGTCGTGCCCGATCATCGCATCCCCTTTGATGCGCGGGTGGCCTATAACCGGGCGAAT
Organism: Anaerolineae bacterium; assembly: GCA_019913005.1. Classification (GTDB taxonomy): domain Bacteria; phylum Chloroflexota; class Anaerolineae; order Aggregatilineales; family J027; genus CFX10. The sequence goes on from JAIOHL010000171.1 coordinate 28,827, forward strand.
TCGCTGGTGCGGGCGGGCAATTATGACGAAGCACAGCGACTGTATCGAGAAGCGCGGGATATTGCGGAGCGGGCAGGCATCCCCAGTTGGAAAGATGTTGAACAGGCCCTACTCGAAATTCAAGACTTGGCGCTGGCCCGTGAACTCCTCGCGGATGGGGATCGTCTGCTGATGGCGGATGATTGGGGCGGCGCATTAGCAAAATATGAAGGGGCACTGCGGGTCGTACCAAATGATCCCGAAGGCGAAGAACGGGTGGCGCTTGTCCGCGAAGTGCAGCAGCAGTATGACCAAGCCAACGTGCAAATGAATATGTTGAGTGGGTCACTGCTGAAACGGGCCAAAGGGCTGACCGACTTGCTGAATATGGCCTCGCGCATCCGCCAAAAATTACCCGGCAGCGAACGCCTGCAAGCGATGGTGTATGAAACCAACAGCCGGATTCAAAATATCAAAGCTCAACTGATTGCACAGGGCGAAGGGGCATTGGGGCGGGTTGAATCCGTGACCGCCGTTGAAGAAAAATTACGCTTGGTGGATGAGGCCGTTGAAGCGCTCCGTACCGCCGTTGAGTTGGATGCTGCCGACCCCAAAGCCATGAATTTATTACAGCAGGCCCAACAACTCCGCGCCGATTTGGGTGAGGGACGACAGGTCATGGAACGGGCCGCCGCGCTGATTGCTCAAAATTTTGATAACGAATTGGCCCAAGCCCGTCAAATGTTGAGTGGATTGCGCCATCAGGCCCAAGACCCACGTTACCGTATGCTGGTCGCCGATTTGTTGAGCCGACATTTGGAACGGGTCGAGGTCGCCATAGATCGGCGCGATGCCGCTACTGCTGAACGCTGGTTAGCTATCGCCAAAGAAGAACCCTTCCGCATTCTGGGCCGCCGCACCGAAATTTTGAAATTGGAAGATGAAGTACGTGGATTACGACAAGGGCGTATTGTTCGACGGGTGGCTCTCGTCGGCGTGGCCCTGTTATTGTTAGGGGCCGTGTTGGTGTTAAGCCGGGATGCGTGGGAGCCGATTGTCAATCCACCCCCTACCGATACCCCACAGCCAACCGATACCCTGACGCCAAGCAACACCCCGACGGCAACCAGTACCGCTTCCGTCACACCCACCGCCACGCCCCAGCCATCTGATCAAACGGCGACGGCAGGGTTTATCCAGACACGAGTGGCAGGGACGCAGCAGTCGGTAGATGCGATAACACAAACGGCGGAAGGTATTGTTGCCGCACAGACAGCCACCAGTCGTTATATTGACGAGCAGGCGACGATTAGCTTTAACGCCACCAGTGTGCAATCCACCCTAATTATGCGAACCGAGCAGGCCCAAGCCACCGTGAACTATTTTAATACGCAGACTGCCACCTATCAGCCGCCATCGCCCACGATACGCCCCAGTGAAACGAATACACCAACGGCGACGGCAACCGTGCAAGAAGTGTTATGTCGGGTGGGCAATGCCAGCTACCCCGATGGAATCAATGTAAGAACAAGCCCTTCGATTGGAACGGTTGTCACCCGAATGCAATTTAATCAGGCAGCAGATGTTGTAGATCAGCAACTAGGGGATCAAAATCGGGTTTGGTACAAAATTCGTTATGTGCTCGGATCGGCTACGATTGAGGGCTGGATACAAGGTGATTTAGTCTTGCAACTCACCATATGTCCCCAGATTCAATAAACCGAAATATTAAGCCCCGCCGACATCAAAAATCAGCGGGGTTTTGGTTTACCTGAGTATTCCCCAAACCCACCCTCACCGTTTTTCTCATCAGACCAGCGCATGGTAGTGCAAATTGCAAAGTGCGGTTGTGATGTTAGTGCCCTGTGCTGGGCAGTTGTGTGCATAGGTTTTGCCGCCCCGCGCTAGGATAACTTTTTCAAAAGTTAGTGAGTTGAGCAGTTAGACTCGGCTTTCTCTACGAGTGTCCGCGCTCGCTTCTGATTTCAAAAAATGGCTACACCAAACTCAGGCATCTTCTACTAAAGCAAATCCACCTGCCAGTTCATTTGCTGAATGACCGTATCCAATTCACGGTGACGTTGGGCCAGACGGTCAATACGCTTTTGTAGATCAGCAATCGAGACCGTTACCACGTATTTGATTTCCGAACGACCATAACGAAAATCGGGTTGGGCAGTCGCGGCAATCAATTGCGTCAGCATATTCCGCTCCATCGCCAACGTATCACGGTCAGCAAGGGCGTCGGTCAAGGTTTGGCCCTCACCAAAAGGCGTGGCAGCGTTGGTACGGTTGATACGCTTGATGATGTCGGTGTACTCGGCCAGCACCCGTTCCATCTCGGCTAACAATTCCTGTGGATTTTCGGGCGGGGCTTCACCTTCTTGAATCTTGGCGCTCCGGTTGAGGCGTTCCCGCAGTTGGGCAATCCGCTTTTGGGCGTCGGCCCGCAAAATCAATGCTTCGGCTAACTTCATGTCGTGTACCACCTCCTAATTTCCAATAAATCACTATTTAGCATTATACAGCATTTTTTAAAGTTCACAAGAGGTCAGTATCTGGAAAAGTGAATATTGAGATTAGGGTCTGTGATTTCTGCGAGTCAGATGGAAGGGGATTGTCAGGCAAGCATTGTTAGCAGAGACAAAAAAAACCAGCTATATTCTGGTTGTGTTGTTGCTATTTTGGTGGGACGTATAGGACTCGAACCTACGACCTCTTCGATGTCAACGAAGCGCTCTAGCCAACTGAGCTAACGTCCCATTGATAAATAAGATTATAGTGCGGCACAATGGATTTGACAAGATAGTATTTTACTCAATGACAAATTTTACGGCTGGCAACGGCTGATGGCGTACCAATGACACTCAATGAATTAACGGATCTTTTGCCAACCCTGACCGCAGGCGTCTTGGCAATCGGACTCATTTTATTCCTGCTGGCATTGCGGCTTTTTCGACGTGGACGCCGAGCGAGTATGTGGCAAAGTCGGCGACAGGCGGGCAGACGGGGTTTCCGCTTGATGCTGACGGCGGTTGGTTTTTTGGGCCTAAGCGCGATGCTGTGTGTCACCACCATTGTTTTCAACAGTTTGGATGAGGATGAGGGTGATAACACTACGCCTGTCGCAGACGCCGCAACCACTGAAAGCGCCACCGTACCAACCGAAACACCAACCGCGACTCCTGAGGGGACAGTGACCGACGAAGCGACTGAAGCAGCAACTGAAGCATCGGCAGTGAGTAGTGGCGGCGAAGACCAGATGACTCCTTCACCGGAAAACACAGTGACCCTAGCACCTTCGAGAACAGCAAGCGCCACCGCATCGCCTTCTGCCACCACAACCAGCACGGCCACCAGTTCGCCGACGATGACTGATACCGCTACAATGACGATTACCGCATCGCCCACAGATTCCCCTACCGGAACGCCTACAATTACGCCCTTCCCCACCTTGCCCATCAACATCACGCCACCAGTGGCCCAAGCAACCCACGCCGAAAATATCAGTATGCGGATTGCGGCGATCGCGGAGAGCCTGACAGCGGATTTTCAGCCCCTTAGCCCGCGTGAAACCTTTGAGGTCGGGGTGCGGCGTCTCTACTTCTTTATCCATTTCCGCAATATGAATTCGGGCATCCTCTGGCGACCTGCCCTCTTTAAAGATGGCGCATATCTGGATGGAGGCACGTACCTGTGGGGACTGCAAGCGGAAGGGGAAAGTTACTTCTTTTTTGGCAGGGGCAGCGGATTTGAGGCCGGGAGTTATGAAATCCGCATCTACATTGGAGATGAAGCCGAGTCGCTGGCAACCGAGACCTTCACGATTCAGTAAAGTGCCAACGACTCGCGTTGATACCTAGCCTAATTTCTTCATTTCCACCGCAATCTGGGCTGCGACGGAAGCATTATTCCGCAATAGAGCTAGATTCGCCTGCAAACTTTCGCCGCCGGAAATTTCCACTAGGCGAGAAAGCAAAAACGGCGTGATGTCTTTACCTACGACATGCTGGGCATCAGCATCGGCAAGGGCCTGTTGAATATCAGCCTCAATTTTCGCTGGGTCGAGGGCGGCGCTGGCTGGAATAGGGGCTGTTACCAAAACCCCACTCCGCATTCCGAAGCCCCAATGCGCAGACAATAGGGCGGCGGCTTCTCGCGGGTTATGCACACAATCTTGCAGCATTAGACCACTGGTCGGGGTATAAAAAGCCGGGAATTCATGGGTTTGATAGCCCACCACCGGAACACCATAGGTTTCGAGCCATTCCAATGTGCGGGGCAGGTCTAAAATCGCTTTAGCGCCTGCACAGACCACTGCTACAGGTGTCCGGCTGAGTTCGGGCAAATCGGCGCTGACGTCCCACGCCGCGCCACGATGGACACCACCAATGCCCCCCGTCACAAAAATGTGAATCCCCGCCATATACGCCACCAGCATTGTGCCTGCTACCGTTGTTGCTCCATATTCGCGGCGAGCGATCACCGAGCCAAAATCGCGGCGGCTGACCTTACGAACGTGAGTATCACCAGTGGCTAGGCGTTCCATCTCATGTGGGGAGAGGCCCGCTTTGACATGGCCTTCAATAATGGCGACAGTGGCAGGTACAGCCCCATGCTGACGCACAATCGTTTCCAATTCCTGCGCCAACTTCAAATTATCGGGCCACGGCAGGCCATGTGAAATGACGGTAGATTCGAGGGCCACAATCGCACGTCCAGCGGCTTTGGCCTCGGCAACTTCAGGCGAAAGAATCACAGGGTTTTCAGTTTTCATTTGACCTCTACTGGGGCGCATCTACGACGGGTAAGGTGCTGGTATCGCCTGTCACATTGACAAAAGAGGCAAAAATCCAGCCATAGCCTGTCCCAACTTGAATCACATACCATGTCGAATCTGCACTGCGTCCGACCACTGTCACGGCTTCATTTTGACCCGCCGTCAGCACAATTTGATAGGATGGGTCTGGCCCTTGTCGCACCGGGGTTATTGCGTTGACCGTTCCCGGTAAGCCGGGCGGCAGATTGGGAATTCCATTGGCCTCCTCGGTCGCGGCTGGCTCAGAACCACCACTCGTGGATGATTCTGGCGTGACAACGGGCGGCAAAATATCAGGGGCAGACTTAATCATAATGCTCGTGGTCTCTATGGCGCTGGCAGTTCCATCGGCACGGAAGGCTTGCACATTGACCAAATAGGCTTGATTGCCTGCTGCCGTCCATATCAAAATTGCTTCAAGGCGGGATTCACCAGCAGGGTTACTTGCCTCTTGGGTCAAGATCACGGGCTGACCGGGAATATCAATGGTGACTTCAATCCGTGCCACCCCCGGCCCCAAATCACGTGCGACGGCATGAATGGTGACTTCTGACCCCACCGCGTAGGCATTCCCAGCAGCGGGGGCAAGAATCAAGACAGTTGGGCGGTCTTCGGTTAGTAATGGTTTTTCGGATGTGGCGCTGTCCTCGGAAATGAGATTACAGGCCAATGTTGCGAACAATAAAGCAATAAGGGCAATCAAAATCGGCTGCGAGTTGCGTTTTGGCATAATCCCTCGCCTATAGGAGATAATCAATTTTGGCGACTCAGTTTACCACAGATTTAGGCAAGCATACGTGTGAGGACTCGGCGCACACCTGACGATTTCACTTATTCATCGTCTACTACTCGAAAATTGGCATGAAACATATGATGAAATGGGCCACTCCCCAACGGGTCATTCCACGTTCGCTCAAATATATCGGGTGGATGACCACTAGGTCGGACAAAAACCCTCGTTATAGAGTTGCGAATTTCTAGAATTACCAAGTCAATAATCAGGGAAAATTTGTTTTCATCAATAAACAGAGCATCTATCGCAGTATCTCTTCAATAGAAATTTTGTGGGAATGCCCTTTCCCATGAAATTCAATCAGGAAATTGCGAGGCACCCTGATTTTATATCTTTCCTCTGCATTTTGGGCCGCGAGGTCAAGATGGTGTCGAAATAGTTGGGCAAATTCTTCTTTGGTCATGGCTTCACTAAAAGAGTTTTGAAACGGCGACTTCAAAGCCGGGGATGATTTCACCACCTGACAACACATCATCAACGGTAAGGCGTTCGAGTTGTGTTTGACCCTGTTTGTAAATGGTCACGGTTTTAGAATCCGCATCCACCAACCAAATGACCAATACGCCATCTTTCAGGTAGCGTGAGATTTTGCGGTTCACTTTGGTAAGGCGGTCTGTTGGGGAGACCACTTCAATGACCAAATCCGGTACGATAGTGAGCGGCTTTTCCTCCCAATCTGGGTCACTTTCAGTCAATGCAGCCAACCGCTCGGCTCGGATGAACATAATATCTGGTACACGAGAGCCTTTAACCCAGTTGGCCTGCACCATGATAACAAAGGGTGTTTCCGAAAAAATCTCACCTAGATTATTAGCCTCCACAAAATCAGCCAGCCATCGAGCCAGACGCAAGGTAATTCTACTACTCCGTGTAATTTGAGGACTCACAGGCACTCTCTCCCCATCAATTAGCTCGAATGGGCCTTCGTCGCTGTATAGTTCCATGAATTCATCAAGGCTTATCAGGGTAACATCTATTGTTTCCATGCCCGTTAGCCTCCAATTTCTTGTACGCCAATATTTCCAATTTTAGCCCATTGCCACTACGAACGCGATGGCCTGCTCTTCGGTGTGGCTGAGGCTGATGTCCCATGTACCCAAACCCATTTCGTCGGCGAGTTCACGGGCGCGACCATGTAGATGTAGAATAGGGCGGCGGCGTTCATCCGCCAAAATCTCTATCTCGACCCATTTGACATCACCAATGCCTGTGCCAAGCGCCTTTGCCACCGCTTCTTTGGCCGCGATACGTGCCGCCAAGCGATGATACACCCCGCCACAATAGTCACGCTCGGCAGGGGTAAAAAATCGCTCAAAAAAACGCTCACCATGTCGAGAGATGGCCCGTTCAATGCGAGCCACCTCAATCATATCCACCCCAACACGTAGCATTTTTTATAGCACCGGCCCTTCCAATTCTGGGCCAGCCACCGCCAGCGCAAACGCATTGGTTGACCAATAGCGGTGCATAGCTTCTTGTAATTGTGAGGCTTGCAGGCCGTTAATCATGTTGGCATAACGGCGCAGATAATCCAAGCCGAGGCCGTAATATTCCATGTTGTAAATCGAACCTGCTACACCCTCATTGCTTTCGAGTTGTAGGGGCAGGCTGCCGATCAGGTTCATCTTGTTATCGTTAAGGTCGTCTTCACTGACAGGTTCATTGAGCATCCGGTCAAGCTCGACTTTGATACCCTCCACCGCCAACTTGACACTCGAGGGGTCAACTCCGGCGATGACACGCCATGCACCCGGCCCCGGCCCGCCTTCTAATTGGCTGTAGCTGTAATAGGCCAAGCCTTTTTCTTCGCGCACGTTTTTGCCCAAGCGCCCCATCATGCCAAACACCCCCAACACATTATTCGCCATGCGTGCCGCCTGAAAATCATCGGCATAACGCGAAGGGCCGGGAACACCCAGCACAATATCCGATTGGGATTTGCCGGGGATGACGACATTGGCGTAACTGACTTCGGAGGGAGATTCAACCGGAGGTAATTCAGGGTGCGCTTGCTGATGAGGGTTAACCCAATCACCCAAATAATGCCCGACCTGTGCCACCGCGTCATCGGCTTTGACATTGCCAACCACGACCACTATCATGTCCTGTGGCCCAAATTGGCGCTCATGAAAACCGCGCAGGTCATCAATCGTCATATTCTTAATACGCTCAAACTCCCCATCCGCAAAACGATGATAGGGATGTTCGGGGGGATAGATCATGCGGGCAAATTGGCGGGAGGCCATGTAGCGGGTATTTTGCAGACGGATTTTTAACCCGGTCATGATTTCACCGCGTAGCCGTTCTACCTGTGCTTCAGGGAAAGACGGATTGCGGAGGGCATCCGACAAAATATCCAGTAGAAGCGGTAAATCTTCACCAAGCGACTTGCCACCGAATGAGACCTCGTGCATCCCGCCGCCAATCCGCAGATTTGCGCCGACGCCTTCCAATTCCTCATGAATCCGGGTGAAGTCGCGGTTCTTGGTGCCACGCATGAGCGACGAGGTAGCAAAGCCGACCAAGCCTTGTTTTTCTGGCGACTCAAAGACCGCCCCTGCTACCAACGATCCGGTGATGACAACAGACTGTGCAGTAAAATTTTCGCGTACCAAGACGGTAATGCCATTCGGCAGTTCACGGCGGATAATGTCATCCGGGCCGGGAATGGCACTCAAAATAGATGATGAACTCAATTGGGCCGCCATGATTTATTCATCCTCACCTTCTGCGCCATTCGATTCAATTGGGATAAACCACCCCACTGTGCGGCGGGAGGGCTGTAAATATTTACGGGCCACTTGTTGAATATCTTCGGCGGTCACGGCCTGCAAGCGTTCTGGATAATCGCCAAAAAGCTGATAGCTCTCAATATGTTCACTGTAGGCCAGCCAAAACGCCTGTCCGGTCACGCCTTCATTGCTATAGGCAAAGGCGGCGCGGGCCTGTTTTTTGGCTTTTTCAAGTTCGGCCTGCGACACCAATTCGTTATGTAATCGGCTGATTTCGGCATCGAGCGCGGTTTCAATTTCTTGGTGAGTGCGACCATCCCTTAGTGTAGCATCAATCGTATACAGATAGGGGTCAATTGTCATCGAAATCCCCCCTGAGACACTGACTGCCAATTCTTTTTCGACCAATGCCTTATAGAGTCGAGAAGTTTTGCTGCCGATATTGCCGCCACCGGGACCGCTGGGGCCGCCCAAGATGCTATCCAACGCCGCCAGCTTAAACCAATCTTCATGGGAGGCGGCGGGCGCACGATAGGCCAATGTGACATAGGAGGCATTGCCTTCGCGTTCGACCATCACCCGCCGTTCACCACGTTGTTCGGGTTCTTCACGTTGAAATTCTCGTGGAAGCGGACCCGCCGGAATGGATTCATAGAGGGCACGGATTTTTGTCAGCATTTCGTCGGTATCAAACGCGCCAACCATCACCCCAATCGCGTTGTTGGGCATGTAGTATTGGTGATAGTGCGCATATAAATCATCACGGGTCATGGTTTTGAGGTCGGTCATATCCCCAATAATCTGGTGATGATAGGGATGTACCCGAAAGGCAGCGGCGTGGATTTCTTCATCCAGCCAAAAAGTCGGCGAATTTTCCGACCCCTGCCGCTCGCTGATAATGACTGTGCGCTCTGATTCGGTTTCTTCGGGGTCGAAATGGGCATTGACCATGCGATCTGCTTCAATCCGTAGCGCTAGATCAATTTGGTCGGCGGGCATGGTTTCATAATAGGCCGTGTGGTCGAGATAGGTATGCGCGTTCCAACTGCCCCCTAGCCGATCCACCAAGCGGTCTAACGACCCTGCCGGAAATTGATCCGTGCCCTTGAACATCATGTGTTCAACCCAATGCGAAATCCCGGTTCGGCCTGTCGGCTCATTGCGACTGCCGACCCGATACATGACCCACCAGCTAATCACAGGGGCAGAATGTACCTCTTTTAGCAAAATCACCATACCATTACTGAGTTCGTGCCGTGTAACACTTGCCATCAATGTTCGACTTTCTTTAGATTCAATGAATTTTGCAGAGACTCCAAACGCGCTTTCCACGAAAGTTCTTGCTCAAATATAGACGCAACCTTTAACAATAAATCTTCCCTACCAAAATCTGCCACTAATTGCACCCCAATAGGTAGGCCATTCTTTGTCCAATGAAGTGGTAGAGAGATGGCTGGTTGCCCACTGATGCTAAATGGCATCGTAAATATCCCAAAGGCTTTACCAATATCATCTTTTTGCAGCCCTTGTAGTGGCATTGGTTGGTTCATCGTGGGGGTTATCAACAAATTGTAATCAGACCACCATTCGGGCGTTCGACCCACCCCCGCCAGTAGCCGCTGATGGGCGGCTTGTAGCTGGACAGCGGTATATTGCCGACTCTCTTCTGCCCGTGCCCAAGTAGCAGGTTCTACATCCTCCGGGCCCATCGTTTTGCCAGTGCGCTCGCTCCACATCTCAATTCTTGCAGCAAGGCTACTCGCCGAAATAATACGCAGGGGGGTGAGCATATTCAATATGATGCCCCAAGCCCTCAAGCACTTTTGCTGCTGTCTCAACTGCCTGAATGCAATCTTCGTGAACGGTATTTTGCAGAAAAATATCGTTGACCAGCAATCCTATACGCAGTTGTTGAAGGTCGCCGTCTAATTCCTCAATAAAAGGTCGCTTCGGAGGGGAGGCAAGAAACAAATCCCCCAGCATGGCCCCAGCGATGCAATCTAGCACCCCGGCGGCATCCCGCACGGATTTTGTCAACACAAACTCCACTGCATTACCTAATATGCCGCCTGAACTTGCTGGGCCTGTCGAAATTCGCCCCCGTGAAGGCTTCAATCCTACCAACCCACAGCACGCCGCAGGCACGCGCAATGAGCCAGTACCATCGTTGCCATGCGCAATTGCCACCATCCCTGAAGCTACCGCCGCCGCTGACCCACCACTTGAGCCACCCACTGAATGTTCCAAATTAAACGGATTACGTGTCGGGCCAAAAGCAATCGGTTCAGTCGTCGCGCTGCCTGCCAGTTCGGGAAGATTGGTTTTGCCGAGAAAAATAAATCCCGCCTGTCGAAATTTTTGGGCGAGATAGGTGTCGTGGGAAGATTGCCAATTGAGATTTCTTAAGAATCCCATCCCTTCGTAATAAGGGTCGCCCGCCGTCTGGCACATATAATCTTTCAATAACAAAGGCACACCCTTAAATGGCCCATCAGGGAGTTGACCCGACAGGGCATCAGAGCGTGCCTTTTCATAAAGAGGGGTGATAACCGCGTTAATTTTGGGGTTCAGATGTTCAATACATGAGATAGCCGCCTCAACTAACTCTATTGGCTGGACTTCACCTTTTTTAACGAGTTCAGCCTGCGCAGTAGCATCAAGATTGGCTATCTCATCTATCATCCTAATTTTGCCCCCAGACAGAATTATTTACTTCTTCTTGGCTTTGCCGTTGCTGCCATTGTAGCCACGCCCGATACCACGATAGGTATAACCAAGCCCCTGCATGATTTCTGGCTCATATAAATTGCGACCATCTACCATGACGGGTTGACGCATGACATCACGCAGCCGTTCCAGATCGAGGTTCTTAAATTCGTTCCATGGGGTGAGAACAACTACCGCATCACAACCGCGTGCCAGATCGTAGGGGTCTTCGGCAAGATTGAGATAGGGCATAATCTTGGAGGCATTTTCCATCGCCACCGGGTCATAACCCCGTACTACCGCGCCACGCCCGTGCAGATAATCGCCAATCGTGATGGAGGGTGATTCGCGCATATCGTCGGTGTTTTCCTTGAAAGCCAAGCCCATCAAGCCGACCACTTTATCCTTGACCGACCCCCAAATTTCCTCCAATTTGAGGATGACATGGCGGCGTTGATAATCGTTGATGTCAATAACCGCGTGCAGCAGTTGGGGATGGCGGCCATGTACGTTTGCCATGTGTGCCAACGCTTTCACATCTTTGGGGAAGCAGGAGCCACCATAGCCGATACCCGCATCCAAGAAACGAGGGCCGATACGCTTGTCATAGCCCATACCCGTCGCTACTTCTTTGACATCCGCCCCTAAAGCCTCGCAAATATGGGCGATTTCATTGATGAAGCTAATCTTGGTGGCGAGGAAGGCATTGGAAGCATATTTAATCATTTCGGCGGTGCGGAGGTTGGTGACAATGATGGGGGCACGTAGCGGTAGGTGTAATTGAGCAACCCGATTGGCGGCATCGAGGTCAGTGCTGCCCAACACAGTACGGTCAGGATTATAGAAGTCCGAAATGGCCGCGCCTTCACGCAAAAATTCGGGGCAGCTTACCACCGAAAAATCAATTGGCTTGGGTTGGGTCTCTTTGACAATATCGGATACCCAGTCGCCTGTACCCACTGGCACGGTGGATTTATTGATAATAATCAGGGGATGATCCATCGTCTTGGCAATGGTTTCGGCAGCGATGCGCACATAACGCAAATCGGCCTCACCATCAACGCCTTCAGGGGTGCCGACACAGATAAATACAAATTCGGCGTCCTTCAAACCTTCTTCGTAGGAGGTGGTGAAATGCAGGCGGCCTGATTCCACGTTCCGTACAACGACTTCCTGCATACCCGGTTCGTAAATCGGCAAAATCGCTTTCTTCAAATTGGCAATACGTTCTTCGCTGATGTCAACGGCGACGACTTTATTGCCCAAATCGGAAAAGCACGCGGCGGTGGTCAACCCAACATACCCGACGCCGATCACACAGATATTCTTCATGGTTTTACCTCTTGAGTATCACAACTTTCTGGATCTGCCCGGATTATTGTACCGCCGGGCAATCGGCTAAATCAGACACGACAGAAAAACGCACTTCACGACTGACCGACAGTCCACGCCACGCTGCCTCTGGGATGAGATATGTGCCGTCGCGCTGTTCGGTCAGGCCCGAATGGGGGTTGTTGTAGGCCACTGTGACCCAATAGTCCCCAACTGGCAGGCCATAAATCGTTTCGCTCATATCAATCGGGGTATCTAGCCCCATACTTAAAACATACAAGCCCAAGTCTTCAATTTCCCACTCATAAGTCTCGTCATAATCTAGGATGACAAAATCGTCGCGTACTAGGGGTTCTCCCGGTGGGAAATCGGGTAGAAGCGGGCTGTCATTGATGCTTAACATAATTTGACCGCGCAAATAGAGATAGATGGGATTGGGGCGATAATTATGCGCCACCAATTTTCCGGTAATCTCCGTATCCATCTCATAACAATTGGCGTCCAACACCAGCCGCAGAACAAAATCCGGATCAGTGTTGCGGGCGCGTAGTTCGGCACTATTGGTTGTGGCGGTAGCAGTGGGAGTCGAGGTTGGCGAACCAGACAAAGTAGGGGTCATCGTGCTGGTCGGCGTCATGCTCGGCGTTGAGGTGATGGTTGATGTCAAACTTGGCGTCGCAGGTGGGCGGGTATTGGTTCGCGTCGGTGTCGCAGTGGGCACAGTCGGGGTAAATGTTGAAGTGGCCCGCTGTGGTGCTAGGAGACGACCACTATCTCCCGAAGGTTGAATGGCTGCGATGCTGAAGGCTGCTAGGCTAAAAATCAGCATCCCCCACAATAAAAATCTTGTTCGTGTCATAAACCCAGTCCTCGTCATCCGTTTTGCAAGTCGTCGAGCATCATCCGGGCAGTGCGCCGTCCGATCTCGACTGCATAATTTGTCCCTCTATCCCAAGGATAGACTTGGCTCATGCTGGCCCAGTATAACCCGTTCAAGGGAGTATGGATGTCCGGTATATTTTGCGAATGGTTCACGGTGGGCAGTGGTTGAGCATACGGCACTCGGAACACCCACCATTTACGAATCCAGTCTTTGGAAAATTTAGAATTAAAGGTAGGTAGGGCCTCCACAAAACGATTGACCACCTGCTCCTCACTCAATTGAAAATATTCATGTGTCGGCGAGACGTAATCACCACAATAGACCAAGCGATCTCCACCATAGTGTTCGCGTTCGAGATAATTGGTATGTTCCACCAGTGCTAGAAAGGGAAATCGGCTTTGTTTTTTGTCGGGATTATTGGCGGGCAGATTCAACCAATACGTACCATCTTCCAAAAGCTGTTCCTTAAGCGCCAGCACAATCACCACCGCTCCCATGCTGCGAAGGGCATCTAATTTGTTGGCATATTCGCCTTGAATTTGCGGGACGGTCTGACGTAACAGGCGGGGCGAGGTGGTACTCAGCACCAAATCAGCTTCGGCCTGCTCCCCATTGCCCACTTCCAATGTAAAGCGGTCATCGGCCATCTGGGTGATAGATTTGAGCGGGGTACTTAATCGAATAACCGCGCCATCTTTTTGAACCCGCGCCGCTAAGACCTCTAAAAATGCTTGGAAGCCGCCCTCAAAGGTGCCGAGACGGGTGGTGCGGGAATGAATACGTGCCCAAAACCACGCCATGTTCACTTCACGGTAAAATTCGCCAAATTTGCCAATCAGCATTGGCATCCACAGGGTTTCATAGGCTTGGCGACCCATCTTTTTGAGCAACCATTCATGGGCGGTGTACTGTTCCATACTTTGCCATGAACGGGCCAAGCGGAGATAGAGGGTCGTGAAACCAAAACGGGCCTTTGCTATCAGCGACAGCTTGGACATAGTGAGCATCGTTAGGGCGGCGCTGAGAATGGAATCGAGTTGATAATTTTTGCCATCAATCCACATTGAGGTTTTGGGGCGCGGGAATAATACTTTTTCGCGCACACCTAATTCATCGGCCAGCCGCAGGATTTCTACATCAGAGGCGAACCAGTGATGGTAGAATTTTTCGAGCATCCAATCCCACCCCTCATCTCGGAAGCCAGCCGCCAATCCGCCAACTTTATCACCAGCTTCATAGACTGTTACCTGATGACCAGCGCGGACTAAATCCCATGCTGCCGAAAGACCAGCAATACCAGCGCCTATCACTGCAATCCGTTTAGCCATCAGGCCAATGTCTCCTCGTTGCGAAACTCTATTGCAGGATACTCGGCTTGCTCAACCTCGGTCTGCGCCCTGCCAAAATCACTCCAATGCAGCCCCTCGCGGATGAGGTAGATAAACCCAATCAGGGTGGCTTGAATCCACAGGGTAGCATGAATCGCTAGGGCAAAACTGGCCGCGTCCACTCGCGCGACATCAAACGCGGTCAGGGTCAAAATAGCAGCGGCATGAAAGGTGCCTACATACCCTGAAGTTGAAGGGAGGACAGTAGTCAAGGTACTAAAACCAACCACCAGCAGCATTACAAAAAAACTCACTTCAAAGTCGAAAGCCTGCATGACGATCCAATAGGTCGCAGCTTCAACCGTCCAACTTCCTAGAGAAAATACCACCACCTCAATCAGAGCGCGTCCACTACGTAGCGCCTCAAGTCCGCTCAAAAAATGCTCCATCAGGGATACCACTTTTTGGCGGGGGCCGCCGGGTAAAAGAGTGTTGATAATCGGGGTATAAATTTTACGGGCCATATTGGGCGCAGCCGCCAGTGCTAAAAACACTAATAGCGCCGCAAAAAACAAGGGGGTCGCAACAGCCACGACGGTACGTAGGGTATCGCCAATTTTGTCCCCAACAAAGACCAGCGCGGTAAAAATAAAGGTGAGCATGGTCAACCCATCAAAAATCCGCTCGATCAAAATGGTGGTCAGCGTGGGGGGGATTGGTACAGCATCACGACGTTTTAAGACATAGGCCCGCATCACCTCGCCGAGACGGAAAGGCAGCAGGTTGTTCGCCATGTAGCCGATGTAGACAATCTTAAAAAGGCGGCGCGGCGGCACATCCTTGACCGGGCGTAACAGGGAATACCAACGCCAGCTAATCAGATAGGTTGCAACGCCGTAAACTGGAACAGTCAACAGTAGCCAGAGGGGATTGATGCCACGCAGGATGTCCCATAAATCATCAAATGCAAGATTACGAAAGCCCAGCCACAGAAAAAGTAGGCTAAAAATGAGGCCAATCAGCAAACTAATCCAGCGTTTCACCAAAATGTGCTTTCCCTGATTCGGTCTAAAGCGGAGAAGCATTTTACCAAAGACCCTGCTGCTAAACTATACACATTTCTACCAAGTATTTCCTTTGCGCTACACTTAACCCTTGATTTTTGTCATGCTGGAGTGTCACCTATGTTTGAATGTTTCATTCGCCAGATGGTTCCCGAAGATATTGAACCACTCGTTGATATTCGTCCCGGCTTTGTCACCGACACAGTTTTCAAAGTTGAACAATTTGGGCAGGGATTGGAGCAAGGTTGGCGGCTGGTTGAAAAGAAGCTCCCCACCCCTTTTGACAAGGGCGCAGGTTATGACTTTACACCGGAAGAACGCCGGAGCATCGCAGGGCGCTTGGCCCAAGACAATACCTTGATGGAAGTGGCGGTTGAGAAAAACACAGGGAAAATCGTCGGGATTTTGGATGTTGAGGAAGAAACATGGCGTCACACAGCATGGATTTGGAATATCATGCTGGATGTAGATGCACGCGGTCATGGCATTGGGCAAGCGATGATCCAGCATACGATTGGATGGGGGCGGCGGCGGGGGTTGCGGGCAGTCTTGCTGGAAACCCAGACCAATAACGTGCCGGCCTGCAAATTTTATCTACGCATGGGGTTTCAATTGGTTGGGATCAATACCCTGTTTTATACAAATCAGGATATCGAGCGTGATGAGGTGGCTTTATTTTGGGGGTTCCCACTGCGGGCACGTTAGAAGTATGTCACTTTGCCCAATTGTCAAGAATTTACGAATTATTTGACCTAATCCAATGGATATGTTAAAAAATCGCCTCATGTCAATTTAATGACTACAAAAACTTAAGGGATATTTTGATTAAGGAGCCTTAAACAATGCGTCGTACCTTCCGTTTTGTTCTCGCATTGGCTGTACTGCTTTCCTTTATAGCTGTCAGCAATGTCATGAACGACCGTGCTGAAAAGACTGTTTTTGCCCAAGCCGAACCCACAGGCAAGTTAGCTGAAGTTATCGCACGCGGCAGCCTCAACTGCGGTGTGAGTGGCGGCTTGCCCGGTTTCTCTTATCTCAACCCCAACGACAATTCATGGTCAGGGTTGGATGTGGATTACTGTCGTGCCTTGACCGCCGCGATTTTCGGCGAAGTGACCGACACCAATCTGGTGCTGGTGCCCCTGACTGCCGCTGAACGTTTCCCAGCCCTCCAAGCAGGTCAGGTAGATGTGCTCATGCGCAACACCACATGGACATTAAGCCGCGACACCGATCTGAAGGGCGATTTTGCGCCCACTACCTTCTATGATAGCCAAGGCTTGATGGTGCGTGCCGATGCTGGTGTGTCTTCCATCAATGACCTCAATGGCGTCAGCATCTGCGTCCAGACCGGTACGACCACCGAACTGAACGTGACAGAAGCCTTCAACGCACTGGCGTTCGATTTTGAACTCATCCCGTTTGAAGCCAGCAGCGACACCATTACGGCCTTTGAAGCAGGCCAATGCGACGTACTGACCAGTGACAAGAGCCAATTGGCAGGGCTGCGTTATGGTACGGCTGATCCCAGCTTGTATATCATTTTGAACGACACCCTTTCCAAAGAACCCCTCGGCCCGATGTACAACGAAGGGGATGCGCAGTGGGCCAATGTGGTGAACTGGGTCGTCTATGCCACCTTCCAAGCGGAAGAATATGGCATTTCCTCAGCTAATCTCGATGAAATGCTGGCTTCAACGGACACTGCCATTCAACGTTTCCTCGGCGTGGGTGATCCCTTTAATTCACTCATCGGGTTGAGCAATGACTTCACCGTCAATATCCTCCGTGCAGTGGGCAACTATGCCGAAATTTATGACCGTAACATTACCCCAGTGGGTATTGATCGCGCTGGCAACCGTCTGAATTTGCAGTGGTATGATGGCGGCATGATCTACTCACCCGCTTGGCGTTAAATTTAGAGTTAACGGAGAGGTAGGCTCTTTATACTCACCTCTTCAATAAATATGCAGACGGGGGCAACACCCTCGTCTGTCATTTATAAAAAATGTCTTTAAGTTAGAACTGGTATTTCGTGAATGACGGCAAAATATTCTCGTACTGACGATTTTTTCGTTAACACCGCTGACCTAAGCGCCCGCCGACCTCCCCCTCGTTCTCAAAATGCAGCGGTACAAATTCTTCAGTTGCCCGCAGTGATTGTTGCTTCCTATCTTGCTTACATTGGTGGAACAATATTTTTTTGGAACCTCTTGAATGATTTTCCGGCAATTTTAGCAATAATTGTCAAAATCTTGGCAAGTAAGGTTGGGATTCATTTAGACTCATTAGATACTTTTCTAAACATTTTTATTGTAAACATCACCAATGTTGTTGAGGCAGGATGGCTTGGATTTTTGGTTGCCTTCCCATACATCATTTATAGTGTGGCGAATGGTTTATATGTCCAGTGGCGCACGAATATTCCTATCTACCGCAACATTGTTTTCTTGAGCGATATAACGCAGAGCGTCTTTCTGCTCGCAGTCATTGTTGGTTTGTATACGCTCATGCTCAATGTTAAAGACAACACCCAGATTCCAATTAACTGGAATGTGGTCAGCCGCCGATTTTCCGTTGAGGTCAGCGAGGGGCCGGATTTTAATACCGAACTGACGTGGCTCAAGGATATTCCACTGGTCGGGGATTCTCTAGCCAATGTCAACGTGTTGCGACCGGGAACCGCTACCCGTGCTTTGATGACCGGAGTCATCAACACGCTACGGGCCGTTTTGTTGGCATTGGTCTTTTCAACCCTGCTCGGCATTTTTGTCGGGATTGGGCTGCTATCCAATAACTGGTTGGTACGCAACCTCTCGACCATCTATGTCGAAATTTTCCGCAATACCCCACTTTTGGTGCAATTATTTTTCATCTTCCGGGGATTACTCGGTGTGCTGCCAACTTCGCCACGTGATGCCTATAAATTGGGCGACTTTTATCTGAGTGGACGCGGTTTAAATTTCCCCAAAGTCCTAACCACCGACACCTACCCCTATTTTTTGGTGAGTGTGATTGCCGGATTGGTGGTCGGGATTTATCTATGGCGCTGGCGGCTCAAGGTACAGGATGAAACCGGTAAGCCCGCCAATACGCTTGCATGGTTCAGTATGGCATTTTGGGGGCTAGGTGCGATTGGGCTAGGACTGGCCTTTGCAGTAGGTGGGTCGCCCTTCAAATTGGATTACCCCGTGCTGGATCGCTTTAATTTCTCAGGTGGGTCGCGCTGGTCATCAGGCTATCTGACGCTGGTGGTCGGCCTGACACTCTATACCGGAGCATTTATCGCCGATATTGTTCGGGCAGGCATCCAATCGGTTTCCTATGGGCAAATTGAAGCGGCCCGCGCACATGGTCTGACCAGTAACCAAACCCTGCGCTTAGTGGTGCTGCCCCAAGCTATGCGTTTGATTGTGCCGCCACTGACCAATCAATATTTGAACTTATCCAAAAATTCCAGCCTTGCCATCGCCATCGGGTTTTATGACCTATATAACGTGGCGACAGTCGTGCAAAACCAGACCGGGCAAGCGGTTGCGCTATTTGCCATCTTGATGGGGACTTATTTGGTGATTAGCCTGCTGATTTCCTTATTGATGAATATGGTCAACCGTTCGATGCGGTTAAAGACGCGCTAGGGAGGGCCGACACATGAGCGAAGCCTATCATCGGCCTGACGAAACTTTTTATATCGCGCCCAAAGAACCCCCGCCCTCACGCCGTCCCCCCGCCTTGACGATTGGGCCAGCGGGTTGGCTGCGGAAAAATCTATTTAGCAGTGTCCGCAATACCCTGATCACGGTCATCACTGTCGGGTTGATGGCAGCGTTTTTCTATGAACTGGTCACATGGTCGGTTGCCAAAGCGGAATGGAATGTGGTCAACAACACCATGCGCCTGATGATGGTTGGCTTGTACCCAGTAGATCAAATTTGGCGTATCGAGTTAATGGCTGTGCTGCTGGTGTTCCTCAGTGGGTTGGGTCTAGGGGTTTGGGGGGGTAACGCACGGGGCTTTTTTATTATCGCGCTGATGATTATCATTGCGGCGCTATTTATTCCCATTGGGGCCGAGCGAATCGAGCCGCCTCCCATTCGCTTCCTGATTACCCCCACCGACGCGATTGGGCCTGTGGTGTTTGTCGGGGATAAGGATGACACGGTACGGCTCTTAGTTGAGCCGATTGATGATAACGCCATTGCTAATGAGACATCCCCGTTTGTGGGGTTCATCGAAAACAGTCCCGGTTCAAGTAGCTCCCGTGCTTTGTGGAACAATGCAAAAGCCCAAGTAGTGGCTGGCACATTGGACTTGACCAATTACAACCTGCAATTGACCGTACAGTTGCTGGACAGAAGCGGCAAGGTCTTGGATGAACAGCTTTCAACGCCCGCCCAACGCACGGTCAACTTTGAATTTAAACTCCCCGCCGATGGTTGGTACTATGTCCAAGTGCTGCGTGATGAAACTGGCGAAGCGATTTACGAGACGGTAGATGGGATACAACTGCCCATCGCACCAGCCCGCACATTGCCTAATACCGGGTATGCGTGGATTCGGATAAATGGCGTTGAAACCATGTCCAGCCAAGTAGCCGATGTGGAGCAGCGCACCAAAACCTATGGCGAAGTGCCAGCCGTCCAATGCCCTTCTGCTGCCGAATGTCGCCGTCTACTATTGGAAGAAAATACACGTTTTGAGGGCGCACGCTCATTCAGTGCGTTTTTGAAAACGCAACTCGATCCTTTTCTACAGGAAATCATTGTTTCGCTCATCGTTGGCTTTGCAGTGATGCTGGCGGCCTATTCCATCGGGAATTTTGCCAAACAAAGCCGCAACCCCAGCAGCAAAAAGGCCGTTAGCCGTGTTACCATCATTGGCTGGATTATTTTCTTCCCGTTGAGTTGGATACTGCTTTCCGGTTTTAAAGACCCAGACAGCGTCCATCCATTTTTGCGACTGCCAGAAGTAGCACAATCGCTGTGGGGTGGCCTTATCCTCACCATAGTGCTGACCTTTGTGAGTCTAACTGTTGCCTTTCCTATCGGTGTTCTCCTAGCGCTTGGGCGGCGCAGCAAACTACCCATCATCAGTATTTTCTGCATCCTGTTTATCGAAGTGGTGCGCGGCGTCCCGCTAATTACGATTTTGTTCATGGCAAAATTCATTGTGCCGTATTTTGCCAAATCCATGAGTGACACCGAACTGCTGATCCGGCTGCTGGTGGGGTTGACCCTGTTCACCGCCGCCTATAATGCTGAAATTATCCGAGGGGGATTACAAATTATCCCCAAAGGCCAAATTGAAGCATCACAAGCGCTCGGCCTCAATCCATTTGCGACCAATGTATTTATCGTGTTGCCCCAAGCATTACGGGCAGTCATTCCAGCGATGATGAGCCAGTCGGTTAGCTTGTTTAAAGATACGACGCTGGTCTCTATCGTGGGGCTGTTTGAATTTTTGGGCATGATTGAACTCATTGTAAATGGACAGCAAATCTATCGGCCCTATCAGCGCGAAGCCTATCTGTTTGTAGGGGTCATCTACTTTATCATCAGCTATATCATGTCGAGCCTGAGCCGCCGATTGGAAGAATCGGGTGCGGGGACGGTGCGGAAGATGCGTAAGGCGTAAAGGTGTGGTTTTCTTATGAGTGAACAATCCAATTCCAACGGCTATATTATCGAGTGCCAAGATGTCAACAAGTGGTTTGGCGAATTTCATGTCCTTAAAGACATCAATATAAAGGTCAAAGAGCGTGAGGTGGTCGTCGTCATTGGGCCGTCCGGTTCTGGCAAATCCACCCTCATCCGCTGTATCAATCGGCTTGAAGAACACCAAGAAGGCAAAATTGTCGTAGACGGCATCGAATTGAGCAACGACCTCAAAAATATCAACGCCATCCGCCGCGAGACAGGCATGGTGTTTCAGAGCTTTAATCTGTTCCCCCACCTAACCGTGATGCAAAATATCACGCTGGCCCAACGTTATGTACGCCGTCGTCCACGCCGCGATGCCGAAGATATGGCTCGTCAGTTGTTGCAGCGCGTCGGTATCCCGGAACAAGCCAATAAATATCCCGGTCAGCTTTCGGGGGGGCAGCAGCAGCGTGTAGCGATTGCCCGTGCCCTCGCCATGCAGCCGAAAATCATGTTGTTTGATGAACCCACCTCGGCGCTTGACCCCGAAATGATTAAAGAAGTGCTGGACGTGATGAAAGAATTGGCCCGCAGCGGAATGACGATGTTGGTGGTCACGCATGAAATGGGCTTTGCACGTGAGGTAGCGGATCGCGTGATTTTCATGGACAGCGGGCGCATTGTCGAAATCGGTACCCCCGAACACTTTTTTGAAAATCCCAGTCACGAGCGCACCAAGCTGTTTTTGTCGCAGATTCTATAAACCGCACAAGGGTCATCAAATGGCCCTTTTTTATTCGTTAGGATAGGAAAAGTATATGAAAATTGAACACGTCGCCATTTGGACACACGACTTGGAACGGCTGCGCCAGTTTTATGAAACCTATTTTGGCGGCACGGCAGGCGCAAAATATCACAATCCCCGCACCGACTTTCAATCTTATTTTTTGACATTTGAGACGGGGGTGCGGCTGGAAATTATGCAAATGCCGAATATCCCGGCCTCGCAAAATGATGTGCAAAAGCAATTCACGGGCCTGATTCATATGGCGTTTTCCGTCGGGTCAGAGGAAGGGGTCAATCAACTCACCGAACGCTTACGGGGAGATGGATTTCCGATTCTAGACGGGCCGCGCCGCACGGGGGATGGGTATTATGAAAGTGTCACGCTTGACCCTGATGGCAACCGCATCGAAATTACAATCTAGGCGCTATACGATAAGTGACAATACTTCCTCAAGTGGCTCATAAGTGGTAAATTCGGTGGCAAGACTAGTATCGGGGCAGTGATGCCCATAACGGTTTAGCCACAGTGCTGGAATACCCGCCTGCGACGCCCCAATAATATCCGTCCACCAATTATCGCCGATCATAATGACCTCGTTTGGGGAGTAGCCTATGCGCCGCAAAGTATGATGAAAAATCGCGGGGTCGGGTTTTGAAATACGGGTTTCCTCGGCTGTCACCATCAAATCAATCAGGGAGTCAAGGGCACAGCGTCGCAATTTGGGGGTTTGTTCCCCGATGGTGCTGTTGGTAATGATACCAATTTTGAGACTATGTGCTCTGAGATGCTGCAAAAAAGGGATAACACCGGGGATCGCGCGTTCTGATTCAAGATATGCGTGCCGAAACAAACCCGCGACTTGAGCAGCCTCCTCAAGGGAAATCGGCTGTCCATAATGACCGAATATCGCCTGAAAACGTTGGATACGCGCCTCATCCCATGATACCTCGCCACGTGTCACTCGATCATGAAACGTTTCGAGATAGTGGGCATGGGTTTCATGCAAATCTTCGAATGGCGGTTCGCCCAAACACGGATATTGATTGGCTAGGGCCGTCAATCCGATTCGAACGCTATATTGATGATCGGTCAGCGTATCATCCAGATCAAACAAAACGGCTTGCAACAGCATCCCCAATATCCTTAATCAGCGAGGGCGAGGAGTACCTCATTTTGACTGGCTTGGCGTTTGAAGTCTAGGTTCAATCGGCTGATGAGCATAAGGGCGGCTGACAGCACGATCATTTCAATTACAAACACTGCGCCATAGGAAAAGGCATAACTTGCGCCGAGCAGATGCGAAATATCACGTAGGGCCGCGCCAATAACCGAGCCACCGCCGCGAAACAGGAGGCTTGCCATTGTCCAGAGGCCCAAATAGGTGCCTGCACGTTCGGCACTACTCACCGAGACCATCAAGCCCCATGTGCCGATATTCCACAAGCCTAATCCCAACCCAAACAGTAGCAGGGTCGGGCGAATGAGTGATTGCATTTCAGTAAAGGCACACAAGGCCAAAAATGCGAAGGTGACAATGAGCGTACCCAAGCCAATTTTGTTGATGCGGGCATAACTGAGTTGAGCTACCTGCCGATAGGTGGCAAGCCCAATAATCGAACCAAGCAGAGCCGTCGTCCCCCAAAATGCTGCAAAACGATTGGTCTCCCCGGTTGAAAAATCAAAGACCTGTCCACCAAACGGCTCTAAAATTTGATCCTGCGCGAACGCCCCCATGAAACTCAGGCCGATGTAGAGAAAAAAGAGGCGCGTGGGGCGATTTGACCATACCATGTGTAAGTCGTCCATGAAATTGGGTCGCGTTTGCGGCGAGGCCATTTGGCGAATTTCGGCGGGGCTACGACGGCGTTCTTCTCCCAAAATGGAAAAGAACCATAAGGCAGCCATCAGCGCAACTACGATGCCAAATAATCCCAGCAAGCCCTCCGGTGAATATTCCGGCAGCAATCGCGCCGTTAATGCACCCGAAAACGCATAGCCCGCCAGCAACATTGTCCACGCCAGCCCTACCGCCCGTCCGCGTTGATGCGCCGGGGCACGGTCATAAATCAAGGTAGTATAGGTGCTGCCAGAAAGCGCATAACCGACACTGTTGATAAACAAAGCCACCACAATGCCAGCCCACCAGATGCTGTTTCCCGTTTCGGCCAACTCCACCGTCATGAAGGCCAACAGCATAAATCCAATCGCCATGAGGCCACGTCCACCCCACACAAAAGGCAAGCGCCGATAACCACGCCAATGAGTATGATCGGAACGCTGCCCTGTCCAAACGGCAAGCGGGGCGAGGAAATAATTGAGGGCCAGCAGCAGCGAAATGGGGGTGGCAGGATACCCTAGATCGGCAATCATGATGCGATTCCACACGCCTGACCCCAATAAATCCGCCAGCGCCGAGCCGACATTAAACATACCGATTTTCACATTCCGCAGAACTGATAGGCTTTGTTCGGCAGGTACAACATCAGTCTGTGGGATAGTTGGAACGGTCTCAGTTTTGGGAACAGCAGGCGCTTCTACGACGGTATCCAGCATTGAATTTTCCTAAACATATGAGTAGGTTTGCATAGATTTACGTAGAATTATAGCGGAAGTTGCTATAAGAGTGGGAAGTCTAACACAACTTTAAGATAAAATTCACAATCTTCAATGAAAAGCAGGCCGATTGACCTGCTCTCTGAATAAAGGACGCGGGGATAAATCTGCCGCACCCAACTTAGGGTTACGTCTATTTCAAGCCGTTACTGACTGTTGGTGGCACAAGCGCGTAGGTCATAACGACTTCGCTGCTGGTGGCCTCGCTAGTCACGGTCACAGGCACTTGAATGGTGACACGATCTACAAAACACAGCGTTTCGTTGACCGCCTCGCACCAATAAATGGTGAAATCTGTTGAGAGGACATCACTGCCCTCGGTGAAATTGACGGGCAGATGGACAGGTAGTTCTGGCAAAATTTGGCGGTAATCCTGTGACTCGGTAGGCACTTCGATAGTCGTAGTGCTGGCAGTCTCGGCGGTAAAGGGAGCAAGAGCATTCAACTTGTAGCCTTCGGGCAGTTCAATTGCAAAGACCAATTCCCCCTGCCCCGGTGTGACGGTTTGGGTATCCAATTGAATTACGGTGTCATCCAGCGCATACGGGTTTTCATTGGGGTCAAGGTTTAGCCCTGTGTCAGCAGAATTTACGAGGGCAGTGGTATCGGGAAACACCACTGTACTGACGGTCTGGTTGGCAAGGTCAATGATGCGAATGGCATGGTTATTGGTATCCGCGACATAGAGCTTGCCATCAGCATAATAGATGCCACCGGGTTCATAAAATTGCGCCTCAAGCAGTGGCCCATCTACCAAACCCGGTTCACCCGTCCCAGCGAAAGTGATACTCTCGCGGGTCTGGGGATTAATCTGCTTGATTTTATTGTTATACGTGTCAGCGACATATAACAGGCCATCCGGCCCAATCGTGACGCCGAGGGCATGTTCCAAACGAACCTGACCACCAATACCATCCACATCCCCAAAATCAAAGAGGCCTGTGCCAACAATCGTATCCACTTCGCCATCTGGGTCAATTGAGGCCGTGCGAATGCCACTGTCTTCGGAATCGGCAAAATAAAGTGTTGTGCCATCGGTGGCAATCCCGCTCGGTTGTGATAATTCCGCCTCACCCAATGGGCCATCGGTCAATCCTTCGCGGCCTGTGCCAGCATGGGGTTCAACCCTGTCCGTTGCCAAATCAATACGCCAGAGTTGATGTGACCCGGCCATGGCGATATAGAGAATGCCATCGTGAAAAACTAAGTCCCATGGCGAGGCCAAGTCGGTAAAGGGGGCATTGCCAGCACCGGGAGGATACATGGAGGCCTTTTTGCCTGTGCCCGTCAACGTGGAAACGGTTTGGGCAGCGAGGTTAATTTGACGAATGGAGTGATTGGCGGTATCCGCCACAAATAAATTATCCCCATCTACCGCCATACCCTGTGGCTGATTAAACATTGCTTCGGCATAAGACCCATCGGCAAGACCCGCCTCACCCGTGCCAATGACCTGCACATTTTCAAAGGTGTCAAGGTCGGCAATCACAATGCGGTTGTGGCTGGTATCGGCGATAAATAGGCGATTGCCCGTCGGATCAGCCAACACCTTGCCGGGGTAGCTCAAAGGACTGGAAGATGCAGCTTCGATTTCAGGGGCGAGTTGTGTCAGCGGGGTATCGTCTAGCAGACCAGCGTCCCCGTATTCCTCAACCATCGTAGTCAAGATGGGTTGGAATACCTCATAGATGCCTTCACCTGCCCGTCCACCCACGATTTTGCCGAGGGGGTCAATTAGCACAAGGGTGGGCCATGCCTGCACGCCATAGGTCTGCCAAACCACAAAACCATTATCATTTAACACTGGATGTTCCACGCCATAGCGCTGCACAATATTGCGGATGTTGTCGGTGTCGCCTTCGTTTTCAAACTTGGCAGAATGCACCCCGACCACAATCAAATTATTGCCAAATTCGGTCTCTAACCGCTTCAGGTCAGGAATAATATGGATACAATTGATGCAGCCATACGTCCAAAAATCGAGTATGACGATTTTGCCTTTTAAATCAGCTATGGTCAGTGGTTGGGATACATTGATCCAGTCGAGTTCGGCAGGAAAATCGGGGGCGTCGGTGTCCCCGGCATAAGTAAATTCGCCGCCGTCTTGGGCCGACATCTGCCCGTTTACAAACCAGAAAAAGCCCACGATGAGGGCCACAATACCGATTCCAGAAAAAAGTCGTCTACGCATACTCCCTCGCAACGTTGAATGGTCTACTTAGTCTACTTTTTGGTTGTCTTGATGTTCAGGAATCTTCCTTACGATTTGATTACACCCCATTATCGCACATCCAAATGAACCTGAACTGAGAAACCGATAAGATTCATTCAGATTGAACGTCGCCAAGTGGGGGCAGGACGGCTAAAATAGAATAATTGTTTCAGCAATAGGGAGTAATGACTCAGTGGATTCGCCCATTTTAGATTCAATGAATCCGGCACAGCGTGACGCCATTACCGCCGTAGATGGCCCAGTGTTGGTGTTGGCTGGCCCCGGCAGCGGCAAAACCCGTGTCCTGACCCATCGCATCGTTTACATGGTGCAAGAATCCGGCATCCCCGCACATCGCATTTTGGCGGTGACGTTTACCAACAAGGCCGCTGGTGAAATGCGTGAACGGGTGGAGCAACTGATTGGCAAAGAAAATGCCCGTCATTTGTGGTTGGGCACCTTCCACAGCATCTGTGTCCGCATCCTACGCCGTGAAGCCAACCTCATTGACTTCACGCCAGATTTTGTCATCTTTGACCGCGATGACCAAGTGACCCTAATGAAACAGATTCTGCATGATCTCCATTTGGATCCGCAGAAACATCCACCTTATAGTTTTTTGGATACCATTTCTTTTGCCAAAAATGAATTTATCCTGCCACAAAATCTGCCAATTGAAAATAAGGGCGACGAACTTAAAAAGAAAGTTTACGATGTCTATCAACAGCGCCTACGGGCCAGCAACGCGATGGATTTTGACGATTTATTGGTCTATACCGTGCGCCTGTTTCAACAATACCCCGATACCCTAGCGGCCTATCATTATCGAATGCCCTATTTGCTGGTGGATGAATTTCAAGACACCAATATGGTGCAATATGAATTAGTGCGCTTGCTGGCAGGGCCACGCCGCAATGTATTTGTCGTCGGCGACCCCGACCAAAGCATCTACAGTTTTCGCGGGGCAGACTATCGTAATGTCAAGCGTTTCCAGCAGGACTTTGACCCCCTAACGATTTACTTGGAAGAAAATTATCGTTCCCATCAGTATGTGCTGGATGCGGCAATGGCGGTTATCCGCAAAAATGTGGATCACATTCCGCGCAATTTATTCAGCCAGCGCAAGACCGGCTCGAAATTAGAAATTCACGAGGCGTATAACGAACGGGAAGAGAGTCAATATATTCTTGAGACCATCACCGACTTGGTGAAACGGGGCGAAGCCAAACTGCGTGATTTTGCCGTGATGTATCGGCTCAATGCCCAATCGCGTGTTTTGGAAGAAGCCTTTATCCATGAGGGTATCCCCTATTTATTGGTTGGGGCGACACGCTTCTATGGACGTAAAGAAATTAAAGACGCACTGGCCTATCTGCGGGTGGTGCAAAATTCCGCCGATGAAGTCAGCCTCTTACGGATAATCAATGTGCCAGCACGCGGCATTGGACAAAGCACGGTTGATCAACTCCGCGCTTGGGCCGCCAGTCGAGGTGAGGGCTTGTATCCTGCCCTGTTAGCATTGGCAGGCGGGGAAGAATCCCCCCTCAGCGGACGATCTAAAGCGGCGCTGGTACGTTTTGTAGAGATGGTCGAAGGCTGGCGGCTAATGCGTGAAACGGTGTCACCGCTCGATTTACTTGACACTATGCTCGAAGAAACCAATTACATTGATTACCTCAAACGGGATCGAACCGAGCGCAGCGAAGACCGCGAAGAAAACATCGAGGAACTGCGCCGCGTGGCCTCCGAACATCAAAATCAATCACTGGGTGAATTTTTGGAGGAAATTGCGCTGGTTGCCGAGACTGATAATTTTGACCGGACGACCAACGCACCGACCCTGCTCACCTTGCACGCCGCGAAGGGCCTCGAATTTCCGGTAGTGTTTATCATCGGCCTTGAAGAAGGTCTGCTGCCCTATCGCAAGGCAATGGAAGACAGCAACCCTGTCACCCGTGAACATCAGTTGGGTGAGGAACGGCGTTTAATGTATGTGGGCCTGACCCGCGCCAAAGACCGCATTTATCTGGTCTATACCTTTAAACGCATGATGTGGGGGCAAAGCGACATCAGCACCCCGTCGCGCTTTTTGCGGGATATTCCACCCGAAATTACCACAGGCCAGGCTGGACTCAAGCCCTCCATGCAAAATATGTTCAGCCAGCCGCAAAAGCAGTGGGATACAACATGGGAACCGCGCCGTAGACCGGATAGCCCGTCTAGGCCGAATAATCTTATTACTGGGGGTAATCCGCCCCCCGCCCCCCAAAAACCACAGCAGCCCACCCGCTTTAAATCCGGGCAGCGTGTTGTGCATGTCAAATATGGTGAGGGGGTAGTCATCAAAAGCCGTGTGCATGATGATATAGAAGAAGTCGAAGTGTTGTTTACCCAGCAGGTCGGCAGCAAACGCATTGATGGTAACTATCTACAGCCCTTAAAAGGGGAGGAAAGTTAAGTCGCATGAGTACCCCCACCAATCGCCGCACATTGGTACTCGCTTCCGGGTCGCCCCGCCGCCGCGAATTACTCCGCCTGCTCGGTTTTGAGTTCGAGCGGGTGGTCGGCACCCTTGATGAAACCCCCCACTCCGGCGAACTGCCCGATGCCTATACACTGCGGGTCAGTCTCGAAAAAGCCTATGACAGCGTGGAAATGGTGAAAAAAGGCTCAGTGATTTTGACTGCTGACACGACTGTTGCCGATGGGGATATGATTTTGGGCAAGCCCGACAATGAAGCACATGCCGAAGCCATGCTGAGGCAACTACGGAACCGCACCCATCAAGTCTATACCGCCATCACGCTGCTCGATACGACGGATAAGCATGTCGAGCAGATTTTGGCGATTACCCAAGTGACCATGCGTGATTATTCCGATATGGAGATTGCCCATTATGTTGCCAGTGGCGACCCCAAAGATAAGGCTGGCAGCTATGGCATTCAGAATGGGGATTTTCGCCCAGTGGCCCGTATCAAAGGCTGTTATGCGAATGTCATGGGGCTACCCCTCTGCCATTTGATTGTTTGTCTGCGCCGCTTTGGGGTCGAACCCCATACCGATGTGCCAACGAACTGCCAGCAGTTTAATCAAATTGAGTGCCCGGTTTACGATGATGTGCTGCGTATGCAATAAAAGGTTGCTGTGGGCTGAACGTTCATCAAGCGTACAACTGTTGTCCACATCCCGCGCTATAATGCACCCCACCGTTGGTCAGAAATAGGATTAACACCATGAATCGTCCGCTTGTTTACACCAGCCAGCGCCTGTTGATTCTGGCTCTGCTCATGACATTACTTGTCTCAGCCTGCCAAAATGATTCCTCAGACGGCGGTCTGGATTTGTTTGGCGCGGCCCCGACTCAACTGGATTCCACCACCGCCCAACAGGTCGCCTCTTCATTTTTGGACGCATGGAAAGACGGCGACTATCCAACCATGTATAGCTTCATCAGCCCAAACGCCCGCGCCGCCTTTAGCCAAGATCAATTTGTCACCATCTATGAGCAGGTCAGTGATGTGGTCGGTCTGCGTGGCCTGACATGGGACATCAGCAATGTCTTGGTCGAGGGCACGACGGCCACCGTATCCAGCTCAGTGACCTTTGAGACCTCTAAGCTCGGTACATTTACCGACCCGGCGACAGAAGATGTCCTACGCAATATGTACTTGGTCGCAACATCAGAAGGCTGGCGGGTAGCGTGGTCGCGCAATGATATTTTTGTGGATTGGACGAATAGTTCCAGCTTGGAACTGGTCAACACCCTGCCCGCTCGTGGCAATATTTATGACCGCGACGGTGAAATATTGGTCGCCCAAAACGGCGTGCAAATGCAAATTTATGTCGCCCGTCAGGATATTTCCAGCTTCGACACCTGTGTTCAAGACCTTGCCCGAACATTACGGCGGGAACAAGAGGATATTCGAGCTACCTTCGACAAATATGCGCCGGATACCATCTTTTTTATTGGGGAAATGAGTGAAGAAACAGCCCGAACCGAAGGTGCTGTCTTACAAAGTTCCTGCCAAGCTGATTTGCGCCCGCGCAGCACCCGCCAATATTATGACCGCGTTGCCCCGCATATCGTTGGGTATATTGGGCAAATTCCGGCAGGGGATACTACCTATGAAGCGCAGGGTTATCCAGCAGACGCATTAGTCGGGCTAAAAGGAGTAGAACAAGCCTTTGAAAAACAACTAGCGGGCCAGATCGGGGTACGTCTACAAATTCGGGCGACCAATGGAAGTCTCATCCGTGTAATCGCTGAACGGCCTGCCGAACCGGGTGAAAGTGTGTATCTGACGATTGACCGCGATTTACAACTCATTGTGCAGTCGGTACTTGCCAGCGCCTATGATAATGCTATCCCCACATGGTCAACCACCTCACCGGGGGCAGCCGTCGTGATTATGGATGTAAATACGGGCAAAATTTTGGCGATGGCAAGCTATCCCGACTTTGACCCGGCGGTTTTTAACCCCGACACACCCTATTTTGACCCCCAAGCCGAAATAGCGACCTACAGTTCCAAAAATGCACTGCTCAATCGGGCCGCGCAGGGCGCTTATCCATTAGGATCAGTGTTTAAAGTGCTTTCGATGATCGCAGGTTTGGACAGCGGCGTGTGGCATCCGTTTGACAGTGTGAACTGTACTGGTACGTGGTACGGTGGCAATTTTAATGATATTACCCGCTACGATTGGAAACCTGATGGGCATAGTACATTGGATATGCACGGGGGACTGGTCAACTCGTGCAATCCCTATTTTTGGACAATGAGCGTGGCCTTGAATAACGCTGATCCCTATCTGCTGCCCAATTATGCCAAACGATTAGGTTTTAGCAGTTCGCCCCCCCTTCAAGGATTACCCACCGCGTCTGGTTTCATTCCCGATCCTGATTCCATTCGTACCATCAATGGCTATGAAAACTACGCATGGCAGCAGGCTGATGCGACCAACTTGGTGATTGGGCAGGGTTTGATGCAAGTCACCCCCTTGCAAGTAGCACGCATGGTTACTGCTGTTGCCAACGGAGGCACATTGTATGACCCGCTGGTGGTAGATCGCATCCAGTCGTTGGGGACTGAGCCGAGCGAAACCTTTGAACCCACTGGAACAAATCTTGGCATTAATCCAAATGTTTTAGAACAGGTACGCCAAGCCATGTGTGATGTCACCTTGACTCCCAGTGGTACGGCCAACTATGTATTCCAAGAGTGGTATGAGCAATTTAATTACGAAATCACAGTCTGCGGCAAAACGGGAACGGCCCAAGCAGGTGGGGAAGGTGTGCGCCCTCATGCGTGGTTTGCCTCATTCGCGGGGCCAGACCCGGAAAATCCCGAATTGGCGATTGCGGTGATTGTGGAAAATTCGTGTGAGGGGTCGGAGGTCGGCGCACCCATTACCCGCCGCATCTTGCAGCAGTATTACGGGCTTGAACAGCGTTATGGCACTTTTGATTGGCCGCCTCTGTGGCAAAGTGGATGCAGCCCAGTGGTTTATCAATAGTGACATATTGGGAGGGCTTGTGAACCCTCCCTTGTAGAATCTATTCCAGTTAGGCCGGAACCAATTCCATTCCTTTTTCATCCACGACCTGATGGGCCATGTTGATAAACTGCTCAATCGGCATGGCAGGCAATTCGGTGTCATCGCGCAGACGCACACTGACCGTACCGTTTTCTACGTCACGTGGGCCATAGACCAACAGATAGGGTATCTTTTGACCACGTGCCTCGACAATCTTCTTGCCCAACTGACCACGCTCAAAAATCTCGACGCGGAAGCCTTCATTCTTGAGCCGTTCCGCCAGCGCCTGTGATTCGGCCTCAACCTTGTTGCTAACAGGCAAAATCGCCACCTGCACGGGAGCCAACCACAATGGGAATTCACCGTTGAAATGCTCAATCAGGATACCGATGAAGCGTTCCAAACTGCCAAACGGCGCACGGTGAATCATAATCGGCTGGTGCTTGGCATTATCGGCCCCCACGTATTCCATCTCGAAACGCGCTGGCAGGGAATAATCCACCTGCACCGTGCCCAACTGCCATTCCCGTTTGAGCACATCACGGAAAATGAAGTCGAGTTTTGGCCCATAGAAAGCTGCTTCGCCTTCTTCTTTGAAATAGTCTAGTCCCATGCGATCACAGGCTTCGATAATGGCATTGGTCGCCACTTCCCAGATGGCCGGGTCGCCAATGTATTTGTCGCTGGCAGGGTCACGCATCCCCACGCGGGCACGGAAATCGGTCATGCCCAACGACTTAAACACATACTGAATCAGCTTGACCACGCCGATAAATTCTTCCAGCAGTTGGTCAGGCGTGACAAACAAATGGGCATCGTCCACCGTGAAGCCACGTACACGGGTCAACCCCGTCAATTCACCTGACTGCTCATAGCGGTAGACCGTGCCGAATTCCATCAGGCGCAGCGGCAAATCTCGATAGGAGCGCATCTCGCTCTTATAAATCTGGATATGGTGGGGGCAGTTCATGGGTTTGAGCATGAACATTTCGCCATCCACGTCAATCGGGTCGTATTGACTGTCGGAATAATACGGATAGTGCCCCGATGTCATATACAGTTCAATTTTGGCAATGTGCGGCGTCACGACTGGTAGATAGCCCCGCCAAATCTGCTCGTCATAGAGGAAGCGTTGCAGCGTATCTCGTAGAATCGCGCCTTTGGGTTTCCACAGCGGCAGGCCCTTACCGACCAATTCGCTAAACGTGAATAGGCCCAATTCCATACCCACCTTACGATGGTCGCGGCGTTTGGCTTCTTCAAGGCGTTCGAGATATTCCGCCAATTGTTCGGGTGTTTCCCATGCTGTGCCATAGATGCGGGTCAGCATTTGATTGTTTTCGTCCCCGCGCCAATAGGCTCCGGCAGGTTCTTTAAACGAAATACTGAAGGCTTCAGGGTTCAGTTCCCGCGTATTAGCAACGTGCGGCCCACGACACAGGTCTTCAAAGGTGGCCTGTTTGTAGGTCGTCAGGACATTGGATTCATCGTGAATTTTGTTGCCATATTCGTCCAATTTGCCCGCTGCCAAGCCTTCAATCAATTCAATTTTGAAAGGCTGGTTGGCAAACATTGCTTTGGCTTCATCCGCCGACACCACGCGACGCACAAAATCATGATTGCCGCCGATGATGCGCTTCATCCGCTTGGTAATGTCCTTGAGGTCATCATTGGTCAGCGGACGGGGCAGCAGAAAATCATAATAGAAGCCATCTTCAATCGGTGGGCCGATGGCGATTTGGGCCTGTGGGAAAATCTCTAACACGGCTTGGGCCATCACATGCGCCATTGAGTGGCGGATGCGATAGAGCTTGCTGTCTTCGTAACGTTCCAACGGTTTGTACTCCTCTAGTGTTGCTGTTTGTGTATTTCAAGAGGGCAGTCTATGCCCTACCCTACTTCGTGTTTACCCCGCGCACCACGATACTTGATCGTTGGGAGCGGATGAGTTACTCGGTGGTTGTTTTACCGATTGGGCGGATTGCCCTATGGGACTACGGGGTCGCAGCAGTTCCGCGTTGGCCTGCATATTGGCCCATTCGCGTTCAATCTGCGCCCGTCGTTCGGGATCCACTTTGGATTTGGATGACTTAGGTGACATTGTACTATGCTCCTGCCGAACTCGCGGCACTATCAAAAGACCGATAGGGTTGATGAGTTCCGATCTGGGGGGCAGGTTCACCATTCTGCGCGGGAGTGGGAAACAAAAAACCCCATGCCAGACCGACATGGGGCGAGATTTCAAAATCACGCGGTTCCACCCAATTTACCCAACAGATTTTCATCTGCCGAGCCTCATTTAGCCGATAACGGGGCTGTCCGGCGCTGGTTACTCAGGGATCGCCTTTTCATCAGCACGCTCACGGGGGGTTTTCTCATCGGGTCTGCCAAGTGTGCTTGCAGCCGATGGCACACTCTCTCTGGGGCATTCTCTAGGTGATACTCGTCCCGTTCAACGCTTTGCATTGTTGTTCACAATAGCGGCTATTGGTGTTTAGAGCATATTGCAAAAAAAGCGGACTGTCAAGGTATTACAAAAAACCGAAAATCAAATGAGTTTTTTGGTGCTAATCTTTGGATTGTCAAAATAATACAATAGAATATAAATAGCCTCTCTTTAATGATTTGGAGTCAGATATGATTTCCGAAAAACGTCAAACAATGGGTGAAAAACTAGTTCAACAACTTTTAGCGAAGCTGCCCCAAAATGAGTTCTTTTATGTTACTGAGCCGAAAATAGTTACAAAAGATGGTAGGGAAAGCAAACCCGATTTCATCATTGTAGTTAGGCGCAGAGGGGTTGTGATTCTTGAAGTGAAAGATTGGGTGAGATTACTCGGTGGCAACCAACAAGACATCCAAATCGAGCGTAGGGATGGTGTGAGAGAATCTAAAAAGAATCCTATGAAGACTGTTGAAGATTACGCTTATGACTTGGCTAGTCGATTTGAAGAAAGAAAGGAACTATGTCAAGTATATCAGAACCGAACCTCCCTAAAATTTCCATGGCAAGGAGTTGTCATCCTACCAAATATTTCTCAAAAGGTGATTAATAAATTTGAGAACGAGCGAATTTGGAAACGGGGAACTGTCTTTGGAGAAGAGATTTTTAGTGATCTTGAGGTTTTCAAGAAGGCATTATTAGACATTCCTTGGACATGGAAGCTTCAGACGCCACTAGACCCAAAAACCCTAGATGTCATTAGAGGCGTCCTTGATCCACACCTCATTGTTACGGACATGGAGGGAAATGACATTGGAACACTCGATTTAAGACAAGAAACTCTTGTCAAAGAATCTCTACCCTCGGCTATGCCCCAAAATGTAGCTTTATTTGATTCTGAGGATTTACTCTCTGAAGAAGCAAGAACAGCCGTCGCAGATCACCACCTTCGATTAGTAAGAGGAGTAGCAGGTAGTGGCAAAACTCTCGTTTTGATACATCGGGCAAAATATCTAACGGAGGTCTATCCTAACAGTAATATATTATTACTAACATTCAACAAAGATCTTGCCACCAATCTGCAAAAAAGATTGCCTAATGTAGAGGTTGTCAATTTTCATAAACTCTGTAGAGACATTATCGGAAATGGATGGCATTCACCGAATTACACTCAAGGCTGGCTAGAACGTTATGCAAAAAGTGATTTAATAAATATTGGGTTAACTTCGGAATTCATTGCAGACGAATTCGAGTGGCGCAAGGACCTTGAAGTGTTTGATTTGAACGAGTACCTTTCCATCGAACGAAAAGGTAGAGGGACGGCACTTAATCAACAAAAGCGGTCAGTCATCAACAAAATATTCCAAAGCTATAGGATATATCAAGATCAACAAAGAGTTAATAAAAAAGATTGGATGGATTGGGCTGACGTGCCATTACATGCACTTGATATATTGAAAAATTCTATCCACCTCCTAAAGAATCATTACGATACTATTCTGATTGATGAGGCTCAAGACTTCGCACCCACTTGGGTCAAAGTCATTAAAGAGTTGCTCAAGCCCAATGGTTCACTTTTTATTTGCGATGATCCTACACAAAGCTTATTCAAGTATTTCTCGTGGAGACAAAAGGGGTTAGAAGTGGTTGGTCGTACTCGAGTTCTAAAAATCCCCTATCGGTGTACCAAGCAAATTAACATAGCTGCTTATGGCCTAATTGAAGCAGACCCTATTCTTTGTAAAGATGAAGAAATAATGCGCCCCGACCTCGATTCATCACAGTTAGTTGAAGGTGAAATCCCTAATTTGTTCCAATTCTCAAATCTGGATGGTGAGCTACAGTTTATCAAAAATGAAGTACAAGAACTGCTCAAATCAAATTTAGCTGCGAATCAAATTGCGATATTGTGCCACAGCAAAGGTATAGTTAAGTATTGGGCTTCAATGCGGGAGATTGGAATCTATGTGGAACACTTCGAAAAAATGAAGGGCTTGGAATTTCAAGCTGTATTTATTCCACATCTGCATACTGCATTTATGAATCTCACCGACCCAGTTGATGTCAGTAATGAAAGACGAAGAATCTTTACTGCTATGACCCGTGCGCGTTATCGCCTATATATGTCCCATCATGGCAATTTACCAAGTCAATTAGAACCAATTAACGAACATGTCTGGAGAGAAAATATTTAGTTACATACGCGGTAGGCGAATATGAAACGCGCTACCCTTGCCAATCTCGCTTTCGACCCAAATTACCCCGCCCTGCGCTTCGACGGCCTGTTTGCAAAAGGTGAGTCCCAAGCCCGCCGCGCCTTTGGTACGCCGATTTTCACCCTGATAATAGGGGTCAAAGATACGGTTCACTTCGGTGGGGGAAATACCTTCACCCGTGTCGGCGACGGTTATTTGTGTACATCCTCGCCGCTGATCCCGCTTTGCTTCTAGGCGGACTTCCCCCTTGCGCGTGTGACGAATCGCGTTACTCAACAAATTGCTCAATATGCGAATCAGAATATTGCGGTCTGCCGAAACCGTCAAATCCGGGGAAGCCAGTACAGTTTGGAGGATATTGTCATGGAGTTGGGCCATCCCCAAAAACTGACGCTGTATTTCCTCAAAAAATGGCTCAAGCGTAATCACTTCTTTCTTGACCGGAAAGGCTCCTACCTGTAAACGATTTAAATCCAGCATATTCTCAATCAGGATATTGAGTTGGGCATTACCAATCCGTGCCCGTTCAATAAATTCCAAAATTTCGCTGGCTTCACCTCCCCGTTGGACGGCGCGTTCAATCAAATCCACATAACCCATTATCCCGCTGAGAGGGTTTCGTAGGTCGTGTACCAGCATTTGCACCAATTGTTCGTGAAGCTGCTGGGCCTCAATTAGCTGTGTATTACGCTTCTCAAGGGTTTGGATAAGATCATTGGCAATACGGGAAACGTGTTGCATTTGGCTTCCATAGTCACGTCCATCGGAGTCATAATTCAATGGGGTCAGCCCAACGAGGTAGGATAGCCGTTCTTGTATTTGATTGACTAAACCGGAGTCAAATGTCCAAATCCCCCGAAACAACCGTTCAGATTGTGGCAACTCTAGTCCACTTAGGTCTTTGGCAACCAATGCACTAAAATATTCGGCGGATTCAACCACCAAAAACCATTCTTGTGTCAACAAATGGTCGGGAGGCAGCAAGGCATACTCAATACCCGGTATATCAGGTGGGGTAATATCCGGCACGCCAAAAATCCATACCGATTCAGCTTTTTGGGCAATTTCACGATAGCGTTCAAGATGGGGCAGAAAAAAACTCAGCTTTTGGAAGCCAGCAAAAACACGCACCGGAGCGTTGATCTCCAAGGCGCAGTTTTCGATTTCTCGGCTAATATTGATGAGGCTATGGCGGTGTTCAGTAAAGAGAAAAGGCGTGGTTGGATGGTCAACAATTTCAAAAAGGGAAGTATTTTCGGTAAAAGCCTGTAAGCGCGTCATACAGTAGCCTCTCCGTAGACCCAAAATACTTGGGTGTAATCGCGGTGGACTGAATTATCTTTATCTACGATAACGCGGTCTGACAAGAAGGGCTAATTTTTACCTTCAAGCGGGTCGGCACTATAGAGTTGAGCGATGAAAAATGAGTCGTCCATTACTAACAAAGCGTGTTGTGCCTCAGGTGGGTTTTGGTCAGAGTCTATCAAACTGACAGCTAGGCCATGACCTTCGAGTAATTTCTGTATTCTTTCGGTCATAGGGATTGGCATTTCTCCCAATAAGCCACGCCCAGAAGTAAGTAGTTTCCCCAATGGCATAGCACGATTGAGGTCATCAGCTAGAGTGCGGAAATTGCCATAGTGCTGTCCATATAGCTGGGTCAATTCCAGCATCAGGCCGTCCACGTTATCGGGCATTCCACTGAAGTAGACTTGCTGGAAAGGATAATTATGGTTCCACAAAAGGGAGTGGGTTTCCGTATAGACCATCGAATTAAATAAACCCACGCTGACTCGATGTTCACGCACGCCCAAACAACGAATGATATAGCTTCCAGTGGGACGCAGACCATTCCGTGCTTCATCAAATTCGGTGGTTTGCAGCAGCAATTGAACTTCTTCCGGTGTGCCTCCCATTTGGACAGTCAACAGTGCCCCCAGATGATTTTCTGGTTCAAGTTCGGTCAAGATTTTTTGTAGCGTGTCGTCAGATGGGAGATTTGGCATACTAGCCCCTAAACTGTTAAAAAAGGGGTGGAGCAGTTTGGCTACCCCACTCTATAAATATCAAGATGGCGCAGCTGGCGCGGTCGTGTTGGGGTTGACTTCGCTCCGCTGATTGGAACTAATCCCTCGACTGACCAGAATGAGGCCGCCGATGACACCGTGTACCATGCTAATCGCACGCACGACGAGGGCCGTTCCCAGTGAGGCGGATTCGGCCACGCCCAAAAAGCCTGTCAAAAACGCGACATAGGTAGCTTCACGCAGGCCCAATGCACCGGGAGCAATTGGAATCAATTCTACGGCTACAGCCATACACATCAGTGGGATAAAGGCGAAGTAGGGCACAGTTTCGCCAAAGCCGATCAGCACCAAATAAGCCCCGGTCATGGTCATGGCATTTGCTAGAAAGGACAGCGCCACCATGTAAATTAGAATACGGATACTGCCAAGCTGACTTTGGAGTGCTTCGCTAAGTGAGACCACCTTGCCCGCAACCTTGCCTAATTTGAAGCGCGTCAGCAACTTGGTCAATGGCTCAACAAACCAGCCCATTCGTAAGACAAACAGGGCCGCAATCCCGCCAACTGACAGGATGTGCATTGCCAATTCAAAGGTTAGGGTCAATTCATCATAGTTGGTAAACAGCAGAATCAAACTGGCGGTACTGAGAATCGTTAGCATCCCCACCACACGCTCAATCATAACTGAGGCAACCGAACTGGCAGCTTTGCCTGAATCTGCGCTCATCTCGACCATGCGCATGGCGTCCCCACCCATCGAAGAACCCGGCATAAATTGACTAAAAAACATGCCGACTAGGTACGTCCCCAATAGGCGGGAGGGTTTCAGATTTGGAATATCGCTACCTTGTAACACTAACCACCATCGGCCTGTTTTAACAAGGGTGGCGGCAAAATTTAGCACTAGGGCGACCAATACCCACCACAAATTGACTTTCAGTAGGCCTTCTATCAACGCATCGCGTTCCGACACGCTGTAGATAACGATCCCAAGACCGCCTACGCCTAAAATCAGGCGGCTCCAGTTCCAAATACGTTTCCAGTTGATTGAGCGCTTGGTTGGTGTGGTTTCGGTCATGTGCGCTGCGTTCCAATCACGGGTTCATTTGCACGACGACGACCCGACATGCGATCTTCAGCAATCGCATAGGCATCCATAATACGGCGTGCAACAGCAGTCCATGAATATTCGTCAACCGCTTTTTGACGATTCGCCGCGCCACGTGCCTTCAAAGCAGGATTTTCGAGTGCCTCATGCAAGGCCCGCGCTAAATCTACCGGGTCATGGAATTTGGCGTAGAAGCCCAGATCACCCAAAATTTCAAGACTGGCAGGCCGCTCATAGGCCACGACAGGCAGACCCATCGCCATGTAGAAATAGATTTTGGCGTCGCCTTCGGTAATGGCAATCTTGGGAGCAATCGCTACATCTGCGAGGGCCATGTAATGTCCAGTTTCCCGATATTCGACCTTGCCCGTAAAGGTGAAATATTCTTTCACCCCTTTTTCAGCCGCCTTAGCTGCATACAAATCTTCATCGGGGAAACCCATCACCAAAAAGTGAGCGCCTGTGTAACCGCGTTCATGCACCAACACCCGCGCCGCCTCGATCATATCATCCACGCCTTGATAGGTTTTGAGCAGGCCCATAAAGACAATGATTTTTTTGTCAGTAGGCAGGCCCAATTTTTCATGCAAAACCGGGTCGTGGGGATAGGTGTTCGGTGAAAATTCATCCGTATCCACCCCATCCAAAATGGCCCACGCATGGTCGTCGCTTAAATTGAAGCGTTCGCGGGACTGCTGGCATATTTGAGTGGAAGAGGTCAGGACGACGGGGGATTTTTTCAGCGTCAGCCGTTCAATGCTGCTCAGGAAACTGTAGTAAGGGCCGCCTTTGGCACTATAGCCATGTTCAGCGATCTCACCTGAGAAGCTCCCCTGCATATCAAAAATATAGGGGATGCCCAAGAGTTTCCACAACCACCACGCCACCCAACACGAATCCCAGCCATGCGCATGAACCACATCGGGTTTAATTTCACGCGCCACTTGGATGGATTTCAAGAGCAACAATAGTGCCAGATAGGGCTTTTGATAGGAGGGGCCAGCATCCGTTTTCTTATACCAAGGAATGTTGACAATGCGCCGGATGTCTAAATCTGGCATATCACGCCCGATGTGATATGTCACCATGGTTACCTTATTGCCCAATTTCTGGAGGGCACGGGCTTGTTCATAAATGTGAATATGACCACCGCGATCCACAAAAAAGGGGGTCGCTGCCACACACAGGATGTTGTAAGCGGATTTTCGCTGCACAACAGTCTCCTAGCTAGCTATAAACTTCAGGGAAAAGCCAAGCGATTATACGGATTGGCGTTTTTTCTCACAAGGGCGATGTTCACCAGATAGGTCAGTTAGCCTAGCATCTGCCCTGCTAAATGTCCCAAACTGAAACCAACTGGCTGCCCGATGGATTCCCGCCAAATAAATCTTACGATCAAACAAGGTGTAGCCTTTTGCAACGATAAGGAAAGATAGGGAAAATGAGTATGAATCCCAGCAAAACGAATACCCCACCTCAAAATCGCATGAAACTGGATGCCAAGACTTTAGGTTTTGGGTGTCTTATTTTGGTGGTACTGGCTTGTGTTATCCTCGTGTTGCCGATGATTTTTGGGGGTGATGACGACGATAACAACGGCGACAATAATGACAATGGTGGGCAAGTAGAAGTGCCAGCGGATAATGCAGGTGATGTAAACCTCGGTTCGTTGGTAACGGCCAGTAATGTGGATCGGAACGGCTGCCCCACCGACAACACCTCCACCTTCACCCCGACAGATTCGATCTATGTGGTAGCGCCAAACAGTGCCGTGAGCACAGGCACGAATATTTTTGCGCGGCTCTATCGTGAAGGCCAACCGGTAGAAGATACGGCGGTGATTAGCGCGGCCCAAGACTATAACAACACCTGTATCAATTTTGTCTTCGAGCCGACAGCAGGGGCCGAATTTCAACCCGGTAACTACGAGGTTGTTTTTGTGGTGAACGGTAACGAGGCTGATTCTGTCGGCCTAAGCGTTCAATAGGAGCGAAAATCAATGGACAGCATCCTAACTTTTTGTATGTTTGCCTTTCTAGCCATCGTTGTGTTAATGGTTTTAAGCCGTTTAGCACGTGGCTTTCCCGCCCGCGCCAGTGGAAATCCTGTTGGCACGGACTATCCCCAATATGATGATCCCAATATTCAAGGTCGGGGGTCATTTGGGAATGAGGGCTATGAAGATCAGCCTACCTATGATGACCCCACCATCCGCAGTGGAGGCGGTTTTGGCACTCGCCCGAATGTATCAGGGGCTGGAACCAAGCGCGGCTGGGGTGGTGGACGATTAGGCGGCGGTGGACCAACACGGCTTGGGGGGCATGGTGCTGATAGCCCTAATATCCGAAGTCGGGGAGGTTTTGGGCGTAACAAATAGGCTTTTGAATTTAGCGAACGCCAAAATAACTAGTGCTTTGAGAGAAGGGCTGGTTATTTTCGCACATATCGCTGCGGAAGGATGATGAGCTAGGGAACGGCCCCGCGCCGGATTTGTTCGAGAGGAATATGTACGGCATTATCACGTACTTCAAATACTGGGCTAGTCACCGCTAGGCGCTCGAACATGCCATCATGCGCTCGATATAGTCCAATAGCAAAACTTACAAAGGTTTGACCCGCTGGTTTTGGGATAACCACAATATCGGAGAATCCTTCGCCTATCTGCCATAAGGTGGTGGGCCGATTTCCCAGACCGGGATAGGTGTCGCGCTGACCGATGATA
Source organism: Anaerolineae bacterium (assembly GCA_019913005.1). GTDB lineage: Bacteria > Chloroflexota > Anaerolineae > Aggregatilineales > J027 > CFX10. The sequence continues at coordinate 71,763 of JAIOHL010000171.1, forward strand.
TTGCCCTGTGAATCCAATACATGCACAAAGATTTGGTAGTCAAAGGTGAACTCGGCTTTGGCTTCCCAATAGGCTTGCAGATAAATCCAATCTTGATCTTCACTCCACACCAAGTCTCGTATTACTGCCTTTTCTTGCCCATTTTCAGTAAACGCCATTTCGACTTCACCGGGTTGAACATCCATCAATGTTGGTGTGGGGCGATAGGCATCGGGAATCAATGTAACGGCCAACACGATTGGGACAACCGTCCACAGTGAAGTCACCCCAATGCTGATAGCCCCCCGCAGGCGTTGGGGCATCACATTAAGCCACCCAAAGGCGATCATGAGCGAGATAGGAATCATGGCCGGATACATCAATCGGCCTAACGGGGCGACGGTCATGCGCATCCAACGTGCTAACAGTGCCCCTATCAAGATGAACTGTACCAGTGACAACACAATCAACCAGCGCTGCTCAATGTTCCAAGTCCGCCATCGTGCAAACACTGTTATTACCAATAGAATTGCCAAAACAGACTGCAAAATACGTGCCGCATCATAGGGAATGGAAGAGCGAATATTGAGGTTGCCCCAGCCAAAAGACGCCCAATACGAATCTCCAACGCCGCGCCATTCCGTTTTGATTTGCTCAAAACTTGCCTCTGGTGCCCGGACGCCCGTAATTTCGATGTGGCGCTCTACCCCTGACAGTTCGCCGTATTGGACAAGATTATTGATATACCACCAACCCGCCACTACAAAGACGATAGTTCCAAACAAGAGAAGCTGCTTTAATCTCGTTTGCCATGTGAGCTTCCCTGCCCATAACAAAAGGAATCCGGCAATTACCCCCACACTTAACCCACTGGGTTTAGACAATGCCGCTAGGCCAACCATCACCCCCAATGCAGCGACTCGTCGGTAGCTAGCCGGATGTTTTAGCCACCAAAAGCCTGATAGGAAGGCGAGATTGACCGTTGCAAAGGTCATGGGGTCGTTGCTGACCGAAGATGAAATATGCAAAAACTGGGGGTTAAGGGCGATGCTACCAACAAAAATCAAGTGTAAAGCGGGGTGGTCGGGAAATATTAACTGTACCGTCCAAGCCGCCGCAAGAAATGCAATCAGTCCCAGTAAAATACTCAGCCCACGTCCAATGTAAACCGCCCGTTCCGTTTTGGCACACTCGTTGGCGCACCGTCCATGAACAAACACATTTTCATTATCGGGCCAAAGCGAGGTATGCTGCCCAAATTGGGCATTACGAACATTGAGCCGCAGAAACCCTGTCATCAATTCATCTTGATTGGCCGCCTTTAGAAGTCCCGCCAACGTCAAATAATAAAGCGGTGGTTGGCTGCCCTGCTGCTCGGCGAAATGATTACGAGCCGGGAGGCTTTGATAGGGCAGTTCGCCTTTTTCGACGACGTGCATCACAAAGGCAAAGTGCCAATTTTCATCGGGTTTTTCAAATACCGGGGTGACGATGGCATAAATGCTTGCCAATGCTATGTAGAGGATCGCAACTAGGTAGGTAAACCGGGGTAATCCAAACAATGGCTCAATCAAAAACCGCAGACTGTGGCGTGACCACTGGGGCAAATTATCACTCCATCACAAGGGAAATTTTGTAAGGTGAAATCAGGGTGATTAGTGCATCGTGACCAAGACCTGATTTTGATCCACATTATCGCCGGGTTTGACATTGATGTGATGGACAACGCCATCGCGGGGAGCTTTTAATTCGTTCTGCATCTTCATAGATTCCAAAATCACCACAGGCATTCCTTTGGTCACTTCCTGTCCAATGTTGACGGGGATTGCCACAATTGTACCCGGCATAGGGGAACGGATGGTTGCTTCCCCGCCGACCCCGGCCAGTGTACCCGAAGCCCTCGCCAGACGCATCTCCCGCTCATCGGTGACATCCACTTCATATAAATCACCAGCCATCAACACCTGAAATTTGCCATCGCGGTCTTCTACAACGGCCTCAAACGATTGGTTGTCAATCAACAGCGAATAAATCCGATTGACGCCCAAAGTCTTAAAATCCACTTGACGGACTTCCCCATTGACCTTGACCTCACCCTCGCGGTTGATTTCGACTTCGTAGGTCTGTCCATTGACGGTTGTAAAATATTTCATTTCTTTCAAAACCCCTAAGTGGCAAATAAACAAAGGGTGGACGTTGCCGTTCACCCAAACATATTCGGGGTGATTGTTTTTGCCAACCACCCCATTTGATTTTGCAGATTGAAGCCTAATTCATTCCAGCGAGAATGATATTGCCGACCAATCCTTCCAAAATGTCGGAGAAGTTGGTCTTGATGAGCAAAGGCAGTTGATCGAGTGCCTCCACGTTTTCATCCACCATGATGTCCACCATTAAAACATAGCGATCTTCAGCGAAGATGTAACGGGCCTGAATCCCGGGTTTATCACAGAAATCACTGGTATTGCGCGTGAATAGTGGCCCGGTCAGGGTCGCCTCATCCGTTTCATAGAGGGTATAACCTTGAGCGGTCATCAACTCGCCCAATGAAGCATCTTGCACGGCGGTAGCGGCATTTTCGGCTGTGCCCCAGTCCAACATACGTAAGCCAATCCCAAAGAGTTCAGGATCAGCCGGACACTCCGCAACCTGCCAAGAACTACCGGCTTCATAGGCAAATCCGCCCAGACCATACCATGTGGTTGCGGCTGCTTGAACGGCCTCATCAAATTGACCAACCGCTTCTTCACTCCCTGTAAACAACCCCGTCCCCTGCTCCAATTGCGTAAACCCACTCTCAGCAGGCAGCAAGGCTGATATGACTTCAAACGTCTGGTCAGCCGTAAATACCACAGGTGGAACGTATGTCGTTTGAACAGTCGAGGGATCGGTGACGATCAAAACCGTGTGGAGGGTATCACCCTCTTCAGTTGCGGTATCTGGATCGCGGTCAGTCACATTCAACACCACATCTTGGCCTTCGAGTACGACGCCAAAAATGGAGTAATCGCCATCCAAATATTGCGTAGCAGCGCGGGTGATAAAGAACTGGCTACCATTGGTGTCTGGGCCAGCATTCGCCATCGCCAGCACGCCAGCTTCGGCAAACGTGAGGAACGGCAGCACTTCATTTTGAAATTCATAGCCCGGGCCACCCATGCCAGTGCCTTCCGGGTCGCCGCCTTGAACCATGAAATCTGCGATAACACGGTGGAATGTCGTGTTGTTGTAATAGCCTTCGTTGGCGAGAAAGACAAAATTATTGACCGTAACGGGTGCAAATTGCTCATAGAGGTCAACATAAATTGCGCCCTGCTCGGTGCAGAAAATGGCCTGATAATTTACGCCTTCTTCCAACACGGCTTCGGGGGCATCATAGGTACGAGTCTCAGGTTCGGTGACGTTTGGTATGGCCGCTTCGCACAATTGAGCCGGGGTTTGCGCCCCGCCATCTTGCGCCTTGACGGGTAGCGTCGTGCCCATTCCTACGACCCCTGTTGCCACCAGTACAAAGGTCAACAGCACACCCCGCATTCCGACTGAAAATGAACTTCGCATTATCGCTCCTAATGTATAGACAATTACCTTCAAATCTCAAATGCCAAACAGATCAACCACCTTTTGGCATAAATGATAGGATCTTTTGAGCCAAATTACTCACTGGCATGGTCTGTAACCAGACACGCCCCGGCCCGGTGAGCGTGGCAAGGAACAAGCCCTCGCCGCCAAAAAACATATTGGTGATGCCTTTGACCATTTGAATGTCATAGTTGACACTCGGCTCGTACATCGCAATATGACCGGGGTCTACCTTGAGGCGTTGGCCCGGTTGCAGGTTATATTCCGCGACTTCACCGGAGATTTCGACAAACGCAATACCCGGCCCGGTGATTTTTTGCAACACAAAACCCTCACCCCCGAAAAAGCCCGTGCCCAGTTTGCGGCGGAAGTGCATTTCTATCTGCACGCTATCTTCCGCACACATAAAGGCATCCCGTTGGGCAATCATACTGTGTCCGGCTTGGAGCGGCAGTGGGATAATTTTGCCCGGTGCTTCTGGCACAAAAACAATCATGCCTTGTGGTGCCGTGCAGGTATAATTGGTCAAGAAAAGGCTCTCGCCCGAAAGCGCCCGCCCCAACATCTTGCCAATGCCACCACGACCCGACGTTTTCATGTCAATACCGTCAGTCATCCATGCCATGCCACCCGCCTCGGTATAGACGGTTTCGCCTTGTTTTAGACGCATTTCAAGCGACTGCATGACAGTACCTTTGATCTCGTATTCCATAGGGTTTCCCTCACAGAAAAAGTAGAATACTCCCTACGATTGTAGCACGAATCAAAGATTTAGCTGACTTCGGCTTCGCCTTCTTCATCCGGGGCTGGACTCGGTACTTGAATATCAACGGGTTCGCCCAATGCGCTGTAATCCGTCGTGCCCTCGTTGCTAATCACTACTTTCACCGCATCACCCCCGGTCAAATCTGCACTGAGTTCCACATCCACATTGATGGTGGCCTGCAAACGATGGGGCAAATTGTCATCTTGCCCGACCCAGACGGTGTATTGCATGGTCATGGCGCCCAAAACAGCCTGAACAATAGGGTCGTTTCCATCCCCCAAGCCTAACAAGGCCGCTCCATCTACATTGTTAAACAAAGCGGTGGGGTTCATGGTCAGGGTAAACACCCGCATCAGTTGGCCGCTGATACCTTCATTCGCGCCCTCTTCAATCGCGGTTACGGTATCGGGGGTAAAGAGTGCGCCGCTAATCCCGCTAAGGTTAACAATCCCGGCAAAATCAAAGTCTTCGCCCAGCGGCAGGGCTTCGGGATTTTCACTAGTATTGACCCAATCCGTTGCAGTAAACAGTCCTTCAACATCGGTGGGGATGCGGACATAAACTTGACCGTCAATCTGTACCACTTCGAGGTTGATGTCTTGGCGCGTAGAGTTGGAATTGTCGGTGGTGTCGTCAATAAAGACGGAATTGCGCTGTTCGACCACAAAGCTGCTGGCTTCCGTCTGACCCTCAGCCGCAGGACGCACCAACGCTGTGATGGTTTGCTCCGTGCTAATATCCGAAGCAATTGCCAGATACCCTTCGCCGCTGCTGATTGTTTGGGTTTGTTCGCGCTCCGTAGTGGCTTGATAGCCTTGCAAGGCGTTCAAATTGGTAAAGGCGGCTGTCACGACACCTAGCAAATCTTCGCCTTCTTGGGCCTGCGCGGGCAAAACCGCCAGTATGATCAAGGCCGTGATAACCACCACCAAAAGTTTACGAACACTCATTGTAGAAATTTTCCTTTCATTTCATCGCCATGCAGTCAAGTTTTATGGCTCGACTGAAAAAGTGCCTTAAAAATGGAGTTGTGCAAATTTTTGACGCGACCTATTTTACCTAATGTGTCGGCGTCTACCATGTCTAGGTTTTTTGATGCCAAAGGGTTCAAGTTTTGTCCAATTGAACCTTTTTATTTGGCGGGTTTTACGATAGGCCATATGACAATCTGCTATAATGATTTAATAGATTGAAAAAAGCTGGTGAGGGTTTGACATGGATTCACTACCACCTCCATCAGAGGGTCAATTTTTTGTGCGCTATCTGCGCCTCTATGTGTTGCATCAGGTCGAGCAGTACACCTTAACGAGCAACCTTAGTATTTTGCGGACACGTATCGCCACCGTCCGTTATGTTTTTACCGACCTCCCGAAACAAATTGACCAACAATGGCAGGCGGATTCGATCAGCGGGGTGTCGTTGACCCAAGAAATGCTTATCCCGCGTTTTGAAAATCTGCTGGCCGACGATCAGGCATGGAATAAACTGGGATTAATGGGTGGCGACAATCCCGTGTGGCAGCCCTATCTCAGTCTGCGCCAAACTGCGCCCGGACGATTGATAGAGGCTATCCCAACTTCGCGCAGCCTTGTGCCCAGTCCTCCCCCCCTGCCCGCGAAATTGGCCCGGCCCGCTGCCCGTTTGATGCTGAATGTGGAACGCGCCCAACGATTACTTGAAGTGACCCAGACCGCCCTACAGGTTGCCGACACCGCCCTGCGAGTATGGAACAATTGGAAGATAGGTCAAGCCGAACGCAAATTGTTAGATATGCGCCGCCTGCTGCTGCAAGATTCGATTCACGCCGCACTCACGGGTCAACAAACGGCTCTCAATCAAAGCCTAGAGCCGGGATTTGTGGCGGGTTATTTGGCCGCACATGGCGACGATGATGCCTATGATGTCCTATTTGGAGATATAAGCTAATGGGTGAATTTGATCAATATGACGGCCAAAACAATTTCAACGAACGCCGTCGCCGCAAAAATCGGCGTCTTAACTATGAAGATGATGCCCTCGGCATGGCTGACGCGGGGGATCGTTCCGATGGTGATTTTGCCAATATCGAAGATTATGCAGGCGGCTTAGTTGAGGAAAACCGCAACAGCCGCGACTATCGGGATTGGGACGATCAAGCGCAATCCGACCCATTGGCTGACCCCACACCCGCGACCAATCCACGCTACCGCCGACCCGGTGCGCCTGTGCCGCCACTCGACCCCAATCAACCCTCGCCAGCCGTGCAGCGGGCCGCCCAGTTGATGGAACGGGCCAATCGTCGCAATCGGGGGGGCACGATTGACAATCCACCGCCGCGCCGGGGGCGATCACGCGCCGACGACTATATTGAAGCACCAGAACAACAATCGCCTCTTGACGGGATTATGAATACGCTCAATGGCCTCGGACGGAATCTGAACATCCCCGGTCTGCCTACTATTGATGCTTCGGGAGTTGGTAATGTATCCAAGTCCATCATGGTGGCATTGTTAGTCGTGGCGTTTTTGCTGTGCAGTTGCCTACTTCTATTGACCGCTTGGATCATCAGTCTATTTGCTGGCTAGGAAAAATCCCATGACCCAAAAAATCGCGGTGGCAATTATTCACGGCATCGGCAAACAAGTGCCCGAATTTGCCGCCGAAATCAGTGAGGCCCTCCTCAGTCATTGTGGGGAGACCTGCCGGGCTGATATTGTCATTGAGCCGATTTATTGGGCCAAAGTGATGCAGGATGTCGAAAATGAACTCCAGCAGCGTTTGCAGCAGGGTGGCAAGTTAGCATTCCCACGCCTACGGGAATTCGCCATTGATTTTGTTGCCGATGCACTGGCCTATCAACCTGCCCCCGATGATCGGTCAGCCTATGATGGCATCCACCGCGTTTTTGCTCAAGCCATCCACCTCTTGGCGGAAAAAGCTGGCCCAACTGCCCCCCTGTGTATCATCGCACACAGTCTAGGAACGGTCATCAGCAGCAACTACATCTATGACCTGCAAATCGAACCCTATCGCCCCATTATTTCGGCGAATGTCAAAGACGCGATGACTGATACCCCACTTGAACACGGCGAAACATTGACGCTGTTTTATACATTGGGGAGTCCCATTGCCCTGTGGAGCCTGCGCTATAACAATTTCGGCAAACCTATTCAAGTGCCCGCCCCGCAATTGGCCCATTACTATCCTGAACTCAAAGGCGAGTGGTTGAATTTCTTTGATAAAGATGATGTCGTTGGTTTTCCGTTAAAGACCCTCAATGAGAAATACGCGGCAGTGGTCACGGAAGATTGTCAGGTGGATGTGGGAAATTTCCCGACCAACATGACCCCAGCGGCGCATATGGGTTATTGGACGGATCGAGATGTCATCGGGCCGATTGCAGCGGGGTTAGATCGGGTGTGGCAAACCATCAATGGCTGACCACACCCCTTAACATCTCGCCTTGTTAATCTTGGGCCAGTTTTTGCAAATCTTCTAACAAACTGATGAGTTGCTGCAAATCGGCTTTCGTAAGCTGATGACCCGACTCTAGGACAGATACCCCGTCTAACGCAGCCAACACCAAATCAATCAGCCCATCCGAAAGATGTCGCAGTTCGGGCGGCGTTGCAATCGGTTCCAGCGTCTTGAGGTTCTCAATTTGGCGCCGCTCGTGTTCAATCGGTTTTAATCGGTTTTCACGTTTTGCCATCGCCGCCCACCCTACCTATTTCATATTGGCGATGATCGCGGTGGCAAATTCACTGGTCTTAACCTGTTTCGCCCCTTCCATCTGGCGGGCAAAGTCATAGGTCACGATCTTTTGACGGATGGTCGCTTCATACGCATGAGTAATCATGTCTGCTGCCTCCTGCCAACCGATGTGTTCCAGCATCATCACACCGGAGAAGAGCAACGACCCCGGATTGACCACATCTTGATCGGTATATTTGGGAGCAGTGCCGTGTGTCGCTTCAAAGAGGGCCACCGCGTCGCCGACATTTGCGCCGGGGGCGATGCCGACGCCACCAACTTCAGCCGCAATCGCGTCGGAGAGATAGTCGCCGTTCAGGTTGGGGGTGGCGATGACGTCGTGTTCGGAGGGGCGCAGCAGCATCTTTTGGAACATGATGTCGGCGATGGTGTCTTGAATCAAAATCTTGCCTTCGGGGACTTTGCCGCCATGATTCTTTTCGACATCATCCCAGCTAATGGTTTGTTCGCCAAATTCCGCTGCCGCAATTTCATAGCCCCATTTGCGGAAAGCGCCTTCGGTGAATTTTTGGATATTGCCCTTATGCACCAGCGTCACACTCTTGCGTTTGTGTTCGATGGCATATTGGATAGCCTTCCGTACCAAACGCTTGGAGCCAAATTCACTGATTGGCTTGATGCCCAAACCAGCGCCTTCAAAGAAGCCCTCCACGCCCAAATCTTGGCGGAGGAAACGGGCTAGTTTTTCATTTTCGGGTGAGCCACTTTCAAATTCGATACCCGCGTACACGTCTTCGGTGTTTTCGCGGAAGATGACGACATCAATATCTTGGGGGTTTTTCACCGGGCTGGGTACGCCTTCATACCAGCGCACCGGACGAATGCAAGCATATAAGTCCAACACTTGGCGCAGGGTTACGTTTAAACTGCGGAAACCGCCACCAACGGGGGTTGTCAGCGGGCCTTTAATCCCGACCAGATATTCGCGGAGGGCGTCAAACGTTTCTTCGGGCATATAGTCGCCATTAAAAACACTGGCTGCTTTTTCGCCGGAATAAATTTCCATCCATGAAATCTTGCGTTTGCCACTGTAGGCTTTTTCGACTGCGGCGTCCCAAATCCGCAGCGAGGCTTTCATAATATCGCGCCCGATGCCATCGCCCTCGATATACATCAAAATGGGATGGCCAGACACTACCAATTTGCCGTTTTTACCTACCGTTATTTTATCCCCTTCGGTAGGTACTTTAATCTTTTCGTAGGCCATAATGGGCTTTGACTCCTAAATTAGTTACGGTCATCCAAAGAAACGCGGTGGATTATAACATATGCCTGCGTGTACAAACCCGCCGAAAATTTCTTTTAGAGGGCACGCCCCTGTAGGTAGCGCATCAGCATATCTTTGCGGATAAACAAAAAAATGGTGAAGCCCGCCAAAAAGCCCATCACATGGGCCAAATGTCCAATATTGCTCTCATAGCCACTTTCAATAATGCTGATAGAGGGTACGGTTTCCATAATTAAAAAGGGGAACAACAGCAGTACGGATGGGATTTGCAATCGCCAGTGCCACCAATCGGGTCGGCGGCGTGTAAACAACCGTATAGGAATCACCCCAATAAAACGCAGCAGTGAACCCACACCCCACAAACAGGTGATGCGTTCACCATAAAACAAGATGAGATACGCCCCCATCACCCCGGAAATGGCCCCACTTGCGCCGATCCCTGCAAAATTGGCCTGCGCCTCAATCGGATTCAGCAGTACATCAAAAACGTTCGCTACCATGCCCGCCAGCAAATAATAGGCGAGAAATCGCCATGGGCCGCACGCATCTTCCACCCGAAACCCAAACACCCGCAGATAGAGCATATTGCCAAATAAATGGGCAAAACTGCCGTGCATAAAAATGGCAGTGAAGGTCATCAACGCCCCGATACTTTGGGATTGGTGTAGTTCGGCTTCTCGATAGCCATACAAAAAGACCTTGCTGCGAAGGATTGAAGTGCGGGCCGCCACCATATCGGGGACGAGCCACACCATAAAAACCAAGATATTGAGGCTAATAATTGTCCATGTCATCCATGGGAATGTCCGATAGCGCATCTCCCCGCGCGAATCTCGAAATGGCATCGGGTAAAATAGCGAGGACAGCAGCAATTCAAGGATAGTGAAGAGAATTGCGAGCAGAATAATCGCCATGTGTCCTAGACTCCCCATCTATCGGCGAGTAGGGACAAGCCGATTGGCAGCACCAGCCTAAAAGCGACCATCAACAGTATCCCGCCTATTAAACCGAGCACAGCCCGTGCTTCCGGTGCGATTTCTGGCAATTCGGCCTCACCAACGCGACTACCCAACCATCTGCCAAATGGCTGCTGGCGTGATCCCGATGTCGCCGTGACCAGCAAATAGCCCCCTAACAGCGACAGCCCAAACCCCAACCAGCGTGAGCGCCCCATTTGCGAAAAATCGAGTCCGGCATCCTGAAAACCCAAAACGAGAAATAACAAACTGACCGCTACTGCTTCCCGAAAGGCCAACAGAAAACTACGCTGTTCACGTTCGCTTATGATGGGGATTTCATGCTGAAGAGCGACTTCGGCTTTTTTGCCATCCTCAGTACGTGGCCCCAAGCGTGCAGCGCGGTCATAGGCCACTGCTGCGAGTTTGGCATGGCGCGTCTGCCGATACCCATCGCCTAAGTACCGCCACAGCGTTTGATTTTCTGAGTGCCGCTTTAGGGCGGTTTCCAATAATTTGACGGCGTTTTCGGGATGACCCGCATCTTTTAGCTGCTGGGCGGCTTTCAAGATAATTTCCGAGTCGGCATCTGGCAATCGAGCCAACCGCATCCGAATTTCATCGGCCTCACGCCAGCGCCCAATTTTTTCGGCCAATTCAATCCCCAACAGATAGACCGTCACCGATGTGGAACCGCTGCGTAGGGCCCGTAACATAAGTGTCCAAGCATCCTCGGTGAAATAACCGTCATAGAGGGCTTTGGTCGCTTTTGTTAATGCCTCTGGGTGATCTATCCGAATGTCCAACACGGCTGTCCATGCCCTGACCGCCGTCTCCAGATTGCGACGGTGCATGGCGACCTCGGCATAGTTCAGTAGTTTTTCGATACGCTGTGCTTCTGCCGGGGTCAAGGGGGCGCTGATGGTCTTGGGAGTGGCAGAGATTGATGATGGGTGGTCGGATGGATTTTGAGGCACTAAGGAATTCGGGGGTACGGCTTCCATCGGATGCTCCATCTGATGAAATTAAAGGGTGCTTTCAAACCATTCTACAACTTTTTGGGCATACTGCTCTGGATATTTGATATGGGCGCGGCGATGGCGGCAGTTGGGAACAATCCACAGATCGCTGCCGGAGGGGGCATTGGCGGCGATTTCGCGCATGGCACGGCTAGAAACCAGCATATCCTCCGCGCCATGAATGAACAGCACCGGACATCGAACCGCCTGAATCCAATGATGCGTATTCACACGATCCAACCGCGCCATGCTGATGATCGAGCCACCAAAGATAAATAAACATGCCAAACCGCTTGCCAAAACGAATGGGATATTTCTTTCGACCAGCCAGCCCGTCAAGGTTTGATGCAGGGTTGCGATGGCACCGTCCGCGACAATCGAGCCGATTTGTTTGGTACGGGCTGCCGTCAAAATGGCTGTTACACCGCCCATGCTAAATCCCAAAACACCGACTTGCTCAATGCCATGTGCCCCGACCAGATAATCCAACGCGCCAAGCAGGTCATATTGTTCGCGCAGGCCAAACGTTACCCAACTGCCCTCGGACTCGCCATGTGTCCGAAAATTAAACATCAACACATTAAACCCGGCATCATGCAGTATCCCAGCCTGACGTATATCCGCATCCATGCTGCCATTTTGCCCGTGACATTGAATAATTGTGCCTTTGGCAATGTGGCGTGCCGGAATCCACCAGCCCTGCAACAATAAATCATCACGGCTGTAAAAACGTACCCGTTCAAAGGGTAGGCCGTGATTGGCAGGCGAATCGGGCGGGTCAGGGGCACGGCGTTCGACCAATTTTTTGCCCCCTAATCCTACAATTAGGCTGATAGCGCCAATCAGAAATGCCAAAAGCCCTTTCATAACCTATCCTCAATTGGCTTCGATACGGACAGAGCGAATCAAATCCCCCGGCGGCGGATTGGGAAAACGCAGCGGATCACCGGGGTTGCGCGGCGTTAGAGACTGCAACACATCCATGCCCTCTGTCACCACGCCAAAAATCGTATACTGACCATCCCACTCGATTTCGTGATTCGGCAGCGCCGCAAAGGTGATAAAAAATTGACTGCCTGCCTCGCTTAATTCACCGGGGGGATGCGACATCGCCACCAAGCCCTCGCGGTCAAACAGCAGACCGTTTTGTTCCTCACCTGAAATACGATAACCCGGATAACCGCGTCCGGTGTCGCTGGGGTCGCCAGATTGGGCATAAAAGTTGGGAATGACTAAGAAAAAGGTGTTGGCCTCGTACCAGCCCTGCTCCGCCAAAAACACGAAATTATTGACCGTCTGAGGCGCTTCGTCTTCATACAGGTCAATCCGAATATCGCCCTTTTCAGTTTCGATGACGGCCTGATAATCTTTGGCCGGGTCGAGGGTGAATGGCGGCGCGGATTCAAAATAATCTTGTTCCAGAAGGGCCAAGCGCACCACCCCATCCAAACCAAATAGATCATCGCGATCATTCAACAATTCGCCATTGACCAGCAGGGTCGGAATACCTACGATTTCCAGCGCGGACGCCTGTTCTTGATATTGTTCCACTAGCGGGGCATATAAACCTTCGTCCAATTCGCGGTTAAAACGTTCGACATCCAAGCCAGCGGTTTCAGCATAGTCGGTCAGCTTGGTGCGGAAATCCTCGAGAGAGAGGCCTACCCATTCGGCCTGCGTGGTATATAAAATGGCCTGCATATCCCAAAAATGATCTTGGACAGCAGCGGCTTCGGCAGCTTGCAAGGCTAGTCCAGCTTTATCATTGCTCTGCGTGTCGGGCAGGTGTCGCCAAATCAGCCGTAAATTTTCGGGGTATTGACCGCGCAGGATTTCCAAATCGCGGGCATAGCGGGCGCAGCGCGAACACTGAAAATCAGCGTACATAATGACGGTGACAGGGGCCTCTTCTGGCCCTAAAATATAATCGCGGGGTTCGACGGTTTGTGATTCATTATCCCCTAGACTGAGGGCATCCGGCGTTTGGGTAATCGGCGGCGGCGCGGTGGATTCAGTGACATCTACCCGTTCACCTTTTTTATCATCCCCTCCACAGGCGACCAGTATCAAACCAGCGACGATTAAAACCACGAACCAGCGTATGTTTCTCAAATTCATGTTTCTTTTTAGCCCCGCATGACCTGTTCATACACTTCGAGTGTTTTTTGGGCCGTTTTGCGCCACGTAAATTTGCTCGCCTGTCCGCGTCCGGCATTGGCTAGATGGGCGTGTAAATCGTCTTGAATCACTACCGCTAAAATCGCCGCCCCCAACTGGCGGGCATCATCGGGTGGCACAAGATAGGCCGCGTCGCCAGTCACTTCGGGAATCGAGGATACATCACAGGCAATCACCGGCGTTCCGCACGCCATCGCTTCAAGGGGAGGCAGGCCAAAGCCCTCATAACGACTGGGGAAAACTACGGCCTTTGCCAACCGATAGAGGGCGGGTTTATCTTCCTCGGCAATCTCGCCCAACCACATCAAATATTTTTCAATATCGAGTTCTTGAGCATATTTCCGCAAATCAGGAAATCTCGGCGTACCCCATGCTTTGGGTTGATTGCCTGCCAAGACCAGCGGCACTTGTTCACCCAACGATGGCCCGGCATATGTCCACGCCAATAATAGATTATGCACATTTTTGCGGATGTCAAAGCCGCCGAAATACAACACAAATTCACTTGGCAAGTCATATTTTTGGCGCACCGCCTCATCCTCATCAGGATAGGCCGCTGGACGGAAACGGTCATCTGCTGCGAGATAGGTCGGCGTAATTTGTTCAGCGGGGATGTCGAGATGCTGCACAATATCGGCTTTGCTGGCTTCCGACAATGTGATAATATGCGCCGAACCCTTCGCTGTTGCACTCACCAAACTGGTATAAAATTTCGCCCCCGTCCCCCCGCGATATTCCGGCAGCACGAGCGGGATAATGTCGAGGACGGATGTCACCAGACGGGCGGGCTTGCTGCTGAGTGGGCCGCCCCAATAAGGCACATGGGCAATATCTGCGCCGACCTGTCGCACCACTTGAGGATAGCCGCGCTGCTCAAACCACACCTTTTGCAAATTGCCCTTAAATTTGGTCGGGGCATGAGCGATATTCACATTTTCCGGTAAATTGCTGAATTCCTGCATAAAATCCGGCACGACCAGTGTCATCATCAAATCTGGGGCGACTTTTTGCAGGGCGGTCATGAGATGGTGGATATATTGCCCGCTACCGACCCGCTGCTGATTCCAAAACCATCCATTAAAGGCGATGTGCATCCTATTCAATCCTAAAGGTGTCTAAAATAACCGTGTCGTCCGGCAAGGCATTACCAGCGGCATCCGTCGCGTGCAGCCGCGTAAAATTCTCGGCTTGATACAGCCCAATCTTGACTTGATATTCCCCGGCTGGCAAGCTCGACACTGGCAGGGTAATGACATCAGGAATACGCTCCCCCGCGTCCCATGCCCATGTGGGATACTGCTCCCCACCCGCTACAGGGTCAAGTTGGGCCACCTGCTGTCCATTCGCATCCATCACATGCACAAATAGTTTATAGGTATCGGCGGGACGGCTGCGTGTGCCCCATGTCACGGATAATTGGAGATTTTCGGCGTCATAACTGACGGCATACTCCACCAATGATATGCCCTCAAATCGAAATGGTGCGGCGTCTAATTCGGCGGAGTCAATTTTCACGGCGGGGGAGATGAGTGAGCCAATATAGGTGGTAAACTGTTCGCTGCCATCTGAGGCATAATTCGGCAAACGGTTGCCTGTCTCAAATTGGAGCAGGGTCAGCGACAGCCGATAGACCTGCCCCGTTTTGAGTTCCGCACCAATCGGCAGGCCAAACGTATCACAAAACGATTTGCCCGGTTCCCAAAGCGTATAGTTCCCCAAGCCGGGATATGATTCACGCCGCCCCACCACTTCATCATCCGGCCCGATGACATGCAGGGCAAACGCATAGGGCATCGGGATTTTTTCGCCTGATGCTTCGGCATCTTCAGCCTGCCAGCACAGGGAAAATTCGCGGGTGTCCCCTAGGTGGATGCGCGAATCATCAACCTTGAAGCCTAGAAAATCGGCTTGACCATAATCCAACACTTCACCCATCAAATCTTCGGATGGACTGTCGGTCAAAGGGGGTCGTCCAAAGGCGGGATAAATCGTCGTTGGCACGATAATGACCGCTACACCACCTAAAGCTCCTGCTGTCCACACCCGTGTTCTGGGAAATTGGCGCAGGCCCATCACCAATAACAGTACAAAAGCTGGATAGTAGGGCAGCAATAATCGCCCCGGCACGACATGACTGACGGTTGACCATTGTAGGAGGGAAATGATACCGAGGGTAAGGGTTAGTAACAAAAGAATTTGATTTCTTACCAGTAGAATAAATTCTGCAGCTATCCTTGCGAAGTCCCCTGAAGTGGACTGGGGAGGTTTATTGGAGATAATATTTTTCCTAATCGTGTTTCTGAGTAGAGCTTTTATCCACCCCAATACTCCAACCACCACCAACCCAACGGGTAGCACATAGCCCCAATCTCGGATAAACACCGAGCGCCAGCCAAATCGCGCCCAAAGTTCCCTCGTCAACTCCAAGATGCGGTCACGAAATTCGGGCCATTTTTCCAGCATGGAGGGGTGTTCTCGAATCCCCCAAGGCATGTTGATATGTGGCTGTGTGCCAAAGGGATCATCAAACAAAATCGCTCCGCGCACGTACCACCATCCACCAATGATGGAGGCAAGACCCCATAAAATCAGCCATCCAATGAATAATCGGGAGAGAGGAGCAGGATGTTTGTGGACACGATTTTGCAACCACCCTAAACCAAGCGCGACCATCGGAACAAGCCACAGCGATAATCCGCTGGTTTTGGAAAGCGCCGCCAAACCCATGCACAACCCTGTACCAATCAGCCAGCGACGATTTTGCCAATCGCGCAGTAAATAAAGCGACCCGGCCAGCACCCACGTTCCAAACGCCATCGCGCCAACATCATTGCTGACCACTGCGAATCCGTGCAGGGCTTGGGGATTAAAGGCCAATCCCATCGCCGCCAATAACGCCCACCCGCGCTGCTGGGGCCATAACGCCCACCC
>JAIOHL010000172.1 GCA_019913005.1 Anaerolineae bacterium
AATAGTTTGGCAATGGTTGACCTCACCCCAAACCCCTCTCCCACGTGAGAGGGGCTTCAATAGGCCAGATTCGACTCCCCCTCGCCAGATGGAGAGGGGGTCGGGGGGTGAGGTTGGTTTTCCGTATTTTTTACCGGATGAGACGAAGCATTTATGCTCTTTAACTATAAAATGCGGTAATCCAACCATACCCTGTCTTGAAGCCCTTCCCTATGTTTGGGGAAGGGTTTGGGATGGGGTTCTTGGTTATTTGTTAAACATCATGAACCCCTTGTTCCGAACACTGGGACACTTTAGGGATTGGCCCAATCAAAATCTTCCCCATCATCCCACAGGTCATTAAATTCCTGCACATATTGATCGAACCACCACAACTCATTCTCTTTGGACGTGCTGCGCGATAGAAAAACAGGCGATGTATTGTAGCGGTCTGGATGCTCCTCCTTCGCCGGATCAAGCTGATAGAAATAGGGATAGGCCGTCAACATGCCCTCATATCGTTTTGGATCAACGATGAAATAGCCCGTCCCCAACCGATAGGGCACAGTCCGGATTTTGATGCTGTCGGGAGCGGCTTTTTGGACTTCCGTGAGAATCTCCAAACTCCGGTATAGCCGTGCGCCGACCCAAATCCCCTCCCGCTTCAGACCGGGGTGTTGTTCTTGCCATGCCTTAAACCCATCGCTCAATTGAAGGTCTGCAAATTTTTTCTCATTAATGCCAATCCACGTCCCCGCCGCATTGATGACTTCCACATCGAGTTGAATGAGCATAAATTTGATGCGTAGTTGCGGATTAAGGGCCACTGCTTTGGTAATCACTTCGGGTCGCCTTGCAAAAACATCCAGCGTGATCCCGCTAATCCACACCTCCTCTTGGGCTTCGGCGAACATCTCATACCCATCCAACTGTAGCTGCGATTGAGGTGGGACGGACACCTGTTCATGCTCGGCAAGGTTGACCCCCAACCCCCGCAGCACCCCATACAATTGCGCGAACGCGATCTGATAATCTTGGGTCACGAAATCTATATACGGTTGTTTTTCGCGTATCGCTGTTGGAACACCCGTCTGCCGCAGCAGTAGGGGGATAATCGGCTTGCCGCTGGTGTGAAAAGCCAGCCACTCAGTCTTAATGTCTGACGAATACATCGTCTCTGGCGAAACCACCAACAGCATGATCTGGCTAGATGCGAGACGCTCTTGTTCCGTTAATACTTCGTGTTGGTGGGCCAGATCAGCCCCCAAATCGGCAAGATCGGCGGCCAACCGTCCTGCAAAATCATCCTCGGTTGCGCCATAACTGATGAACAAGCGTGCGACCTGACGTAGGCCTTTCAGCAACTCATGGGCATCTTTTGAACTCTGAAATATATCTATGGGAGGCCAGACCGGGCCTTCCACCACATACGGGAAGATGGGCTTCTTAAACTCGTGGGCATAACTGATTTCGCGCATCACCCAAAATGAATGGGCCGAACGGGGTGAAACGACCACGACCATCGCACTGCATGTCTCAATTTGGCTGAGGATCACGTCTTGCCAGCGTGACCCACTGGGGATTTCGGTATCCATCCAAACCTCAAACTGATGGGTCTCAAGCGTCTGGCGTAGTTCGTCGGCGTGGCTAAAATCCGTGCGGCTGTAGCTGATAAAAACGTGGGCCATTAGTTGCTCCGATTGGCGGCATGATTTTGAGTCGAGTATACCCCCAAATCCACCCCGTCGGCGGTAGCAATCCAAATGTACACCACCTAACTCCGCCCTCCTCACAGCCGTTCTCATGTTGACCGACCCCTTTTTACGCTAAATTCAGCACGGTGGTTTTAGCCCCGTTTGACATTGGGACAGTCTAGTATAAATTCGTGGTAGTACCTTGATAAGCGGCACAGATGCGCCAACCTACCCTACCGGGAAGGGGTCAACTATCCGATGACAATCGGCCTATTGAATGTATGATGTCTACCACTAGGCCCTTTTGTGGCACGGGGCATACAATCGAGAATAGCTAGAAGAAGCGACTGTCTGTCAGGAAAGGACTCTCCCATGTTAATGACCTCAGCGGAAGGGGCGGCACTGCTGCATAACCCTTCTCGGAACAAAGGTACGGCCTTTACCGTACAAGAGCGTGAAGAACACCATCTTCGCGGCCTACTCCCCCCGCGCGTTTTTACCCTAGAAGAACAGGTGGCGCGGGTCATCACCAATGTGCGCACCAAAGCCACCCCGATTGAAAAATATCTCTATCTGATGGGCCTCTATGAGCGCAATCAAGTGCTGTTCTATCGCGTGCTGATTGACAATATGGCCGAACTGATGCCGATTGTCTACACCCCCACCGTCGGGCAGGCGTGTCAGGAATACAGCAAAAATTTTGTGAACGCGCACGGCATGTATATTTCGATTGAGGATGCCGGACAAATTGAAAGAATCTTAGGCAATTGGCCCGAACAAGACATCCGCGTGATTGTCGTGACCGACGGCGAACGCATCCTCGGCCTCGGCGATTTGGGCGCGAACGGCATGGGTATCCCGGTGGGCAAACTGGCCCTCTATTCGGCCTGTGCGGGCATCCACCCCGAACACTGCCTCCCCGTCACCCTCGATGTCGGCACGAACAATTCCGAATTTGTCAACGACCCGCTTTATATCGGTCTGCGTCAGCCCCGGCTGCGTGGCGAACAATTGGACGCGCTGGTTGAAGAATTTGTGACGGCTGTCCAGCATCGTTTCCCGCACGCCATCATCCAATTTGAAGATTTCGGCAATCGTAACGCCTTCCGCCTGTTGGAGCACTATCGCCACATTTGCCGCTGCTTTAATGACGATATTCAAGGCACGGCGGCGGTCACTTTAGCGGGTATCTATTCATCCCTGCGCATCACCGGAAAAAGCCTCAAAGATCAGACGTTGGTTTTCTTGGGTGCGGGCGAAGCGGGTATTGGTATCGCCGACCTATTTGTCAGCGCCCTCAAAGCTGAAGGCGTATCCGAAGGTGAAGCGCGGCGTAAATGCTGGTTTGTGGATTCCAAAGGCTTGGTCTGCAACGAGCGCACCGATTTGCAAGATCACAAGCGCCCCTATGCTCACCTGCACCGCTTTGTCCCGACGCTGTTGGAAGTGGTCGAATTGGTCAAGCCGACGGCCCTCATCGGTGTGTCGGGGATGCCCCAGACCTTTACCCAAGCGATTGTCGAGGCGATGGGTGAATTTAATGACCGCCCGGTTATTTTCTCACTCTCCAACCCGACCTCCAAATCCGAATGTACAGCGGAGCAGGCCTATCGTTGGACGGATGGCCGCGCCATTTTTGCCAGCGGCAGTCCCTTCGATCCAGTGAAATATAACGGCAAGACGCTTGTCCCCGGTCAGGGCAACAATTCCTATATCTTCCCCGGCGTTGGCTTGGGTGTGATGGCTTGTGGCGCCAAGCGCGTGACGGATGAAATGTTTGCCGCCGCCGCCAAGACCCTTGCCGAAACGACCTCGCAGGCCGATCTGGACACTGGTTGCATCTTCCCGCCACTGGGTCGTATACGTGAAGTCTCGGCCCACATCGCCTATGCCGTCGCCGAAATCGCCTACAAACGTGACCTGTGTGAATTCCCGCGCCCCAAAGATTTGATGGCGCACATCCACGAAATCATGTTCGACCCACAATACGAATAATCCCGATCACTTCTCTCCTTCTATTCTCTGCTCCTTCACCCCTCTCCACTCGGTGGGGAGGGGC
>JAIOHL010000173.1 GCA_019913005.1 Anaerolineae bacterium
GGGTACAGTCATCAGTCAAAATGTCGCCACTGCCCATTTTTGAACTTCGCAACAGAGCAGGTTAATCGGACACCATTTCCCAAATTCCGTGTCAGGCCCTCATTTTAGGCAGAAGTCGAACACTTGCCAATCCCAGTAGACCCGCCCCAATCATCAATAGACCCTCCCAATTCCAATCCACTTCGATGATCGGTTGCCAATGCGCGGCCCCATTCACCAGCAGATTGGTAGGAGTGATGCGCTGTACGGCTGACCCATCCGGCCTCATACGATAGAGCGAAGCGCCCGATGGTGTGCGACCTCCATACAGCAGCCAATGACCGTCGGGTGAGTAGGTGAGACCCCGATAGCCGTCGCTGGGTGGGGCAATCATTTCCACGTCGCGGGTGGTCAAATCCTGCCGCCAGATGGCATAACGGAAATTGTCGGAATTCTGGCTGATAAAGGCGATGGATTGGCCGTCGGGGGAGGGGGTGATATTTTGAAAATAGGTCGGGCCGGCGTGCAGCAGCTCACTTTGGTCGGTGGTCATGTCATAGCGATAGATGATGCTCAGGTTATTGGGGCGCACCGAATAGTATAACCAGCGGCTGTCGGATGACCACACCAGCGCATACGGCCCAAATTGCTGGCGGTGTAGGACACGCGGTTCGCTTCCATCGGGCCGACGGATCCACAGGCTGTTGTCGCCATTATCCGTTACGACATAGGCCAGCCATGCGCCATCTGGTGACCAAATCGGCTCAGATTCCACCAAAAGATCGTGGGTCAACTGCTGCAAATCCTGTCCGTCGGGTCGGATTTTGTAGAGGTCACTGAAGTCCCCCTGTCGGCCCAAAAACAGCAACCATGCCCCGTCCGGCGACCACACGGGATTCCATTCGGCGTCAAACGCGGTATCGAGCCATATCAACTCGTGGCCGTGTCCATCCATTGTGGCGATGCGCAGACTGCCTTTGCCAACCGTCGTGAATACGATCTGCTGACCGTCGGGCGACCATGTTGGAAAGCTGGGGTACAGGATGGGGTTGTCCGTCAGTTGATGGAGGGAGTCTCCGGTGGGGCGGACGCGGTAGATTTGATTGGAATTGACGTTGCTGGGTCGGCTGGCAAACAACACAATCATCTGGCTTTCGGCTTCAGCATGACGGGCCAACAGTAGGGCCGCCGTCTGCACCAGTAACAGCAGGCCGAATAGCCATGCAGAATTTTGGAAGAGGCGCTTCATACTCGATTACGGGTGGTTGTTAGGGTCGTCTATTAGAAACCCCCCATTTTGTGCAGCGGTCAGTAATCGCTGGTCGGCACTGAGAAACACGACTGGACCACCGAGGCTGCGACGTGCGATGACCGCCGAAGCAAGTTGAACGGCATCTAATGATCTGAGCATGTGTTGGGTGGAAAGTGCTGCACCACGCGCCAGTAAAGGCTCATCAATGTCTATCATTAAGTAACGCTGACGAAGATGGCTAAGAAAATTCCGACGCAATGTGACGAATTGAGCCTGCGTAAGTGTGCCTTCGCGCTGCCGACGCCCCAAGAGTGATACCATTTCGATTCGAATGATAGCCGAGACGACGATCTGATTTTGCGCCGAGGGCTTAACTAGAGATTGAATCCATTTAGAACCTGTTTCCGCAATATACCGCTTGGCAAGGGCACTCGTATCAAGGAAATAGGCAGTCAATTAGTAATCTCCGCGATCTTCATTAATCATCTCCAGCGAACTCCGCCCACCCGCTGTCTGCTCGACCAGCAAGTCCAAATCATCGTCCGCCAAGATTTCGCCTATGAGTTCCTCTTCAGTCAGCGCACCCAATTCCAACAATACTCCCATTTCTTTTAGGCGTAGACGGGCCTCGTCCAACGTCAAATGCACTTGCGGTTCGAGACTCTCAACCATAACCCGTACTTTCTGCCCGTCCTGCAAGGGAATGTCTTCCATGAGCAGCAGGGTACCACGTTCATAAACTGCATCCACAACCGTAATCACGTCGTTCTTCCTCATACCTGATTCCTCGCTTGCATACCTCCATTGTACCTGAGAAAACACTTGCATATCATGGCAGTCTGTAGCAAGCATTGTTACAATCAACCGATAAGTTCGCCGATTCAGGGAAGGAAGCCCCTATGAATGAAAAAGTCCAAGCAGCGCTCAATGCCCAGATCAACATGGAACTGGGTGCGTTTTATACCTATCTTGCGATGGCGGCCTATTTTGAGTCGGAGGCTCTGCCCGGTTTTGCGGCGTGGATGCACCACCATGCCGATGAAGAAATGATGCACGCCATGAAGATTTATGATTTTGTGCATCGGCGGCGTGGACGGGTGCTGTTGACGGCGATTGGCGCACCCAAAACCGAATGGGCCTCGGCGTTGGACGCGATGCAGGCGGCGTTGGGGCATGAACAAAAGGTGACCGCCTCGATCAACGCCCTTGTCGAACTCTCGCGTGCCGAGGGCGACCATGCCACCGCCAGCTTTTTGCAGTGGTACGTGGATGAGCAGGTTGAAGAAGAGGAAATTGTGGACGCCGCCATCCAAAAATTGCGGCGGATTGGGGATTTTGGCCCCGGCCTGTATATGCTGGACAAAGAAATGGGTGAGCAGGCGGGTGGTGAAGGTGAAGCAGGCGAGGAGGACGCATCATGACGGTTTATGTGGTGTGAACTGTTTCGATTCACGGCGCTGGGGAGGCTTTTTCATGAAGTTTCAACCTCCCCACTTCAATTGCTAACCCTCTCACTACAGGTATTGCGGTGCGAGGGTGAGATAACTTAGATTACCGCCATGTGGTCACGCCGACCACTGCACCCCCAAGCGGATTGACCCGTTGCAGCAGATACGTGCCCGGATTCCACTCTACGACCTGCCGATAGTAGAAATCCCCGTTGGTGTAATACACCCCAAAACTGTCCTTGCCTGAGCTATCAAAGTCGCCTGCCACAAACGTTCCGTAATTGTGGGCGGACGGAGTGCCCCAATACTGCGCTTGGTCAAATGCAGAGTTTACCGTCGTGGGGGGGACGTTGGTGAAGGCGATAAACGGCCCACGTCGAACAGCAATCGTATCTACGCCATCCCCATCAAAATCCCCGGCGGCAAATTGATGTACCCCCGAAAAGCCCGCCGCGTCTGACAGTACCACCGACAGCCATTGATAAGTGATGGATGGGGCTGTTCCGGTCGTCAGGTCACAGGCAAAATACAGGACAAACGCCAACCCATAGGGCGGAAACCACCCACTATCAATGACCCCCGCGCAATCATGGGTAGCGCTGGCGCTGAACCGCCCCACTACCGCCGGACGATCAAACAGGCCAATCCAGATGCCTGACCATGCGGGTGTCCCGGTGAAGCTGTTGGTGTAATAAAACACCCCGTTGACGCCGTACAAACCCGGTGTATCTTTGCCATCCCCATCCCAATCACCCATGACCCACTGCCCATTGGACGGTGGGGTATGGCTATAGGTGAGATAGTTATCTGAAATAGGTGTATCAAAAAGATTGAGGTGCAGCGTGAGGTGGTTGTCTGGTGTGGCGAGCGCTAAACGATCCCCGGTGGTAAAAATGGGGGCAAGATATATCCCCCCCCAAACCCCCGGAACCAAATCACTTGCCCCGGATTCAAACGCGATGACACTGCCATTGGCCGCAATGATTGGATTGAATGACAAGTCATTGGCCGGAATCATCTGGCCGTCGGGGATGTTGGCCGAGACACTGACGAGGGTTGTAGTGTGCGTTTCCAAATTGTGAAGGAACACATCTTCATCGTTGTTAGTATCATTTGGAATCAGTGTGGAGGCTCGTGTGGAAAACACCACCAAGCGCCCGTCACCTGACAGGTCGCCATCATAGGTACTCAAATTGGCCTGTGTACCGTCGCTTGCTACGTTAACCCGTGTGGTGGTCAGTGTCTGGCGGTCATGCACGATCAAATCCTGCCATGAATTCGTGTCATTCGGAACGGCGTTGGTGGCGGCGGTCAACATCAACACATAGCGTCCATCCACCGAGACCCCCCTCAGCGAACTGCTGCTATTGAGTGGTAGGCCGCCTGTCGCTTCCGATACGCGGTCAAAACTGCCACTGCTCCGATCATGAATATAGACATCGCTGAAGAGGGTGTCATCCCCACCAAAATTCATGCCCGATTCAAAGACGACATAGCGTGCATCTGGCGTCAATAAAATATCGTTGTTAACCACTGTGATGGGGGTTCCATTGAACACAAGCGGGGTCGAAACGCCATTAAACAAATCGCGCAAATACAGTAGCGCATCGAGGTTGGCATAGACATAATAGCGCCCGTCCGCCGAAAGGTCGCCGCGAATGATGGTATGGCAAGGCCCTGCCGAAGCTGGTAGATTGGTCACAACGGGGCTGGCCCCGCTACGGTCAATCCAGCGCACGGTGCGGCTCCAATTGCCATACATACAGGCCAGCGGGGGTGAATTGCCGTAATAATTGGTGACAACCGCAATTTGCTGCCCGTCGTCCGATACGCGGATCGAGAAAGTGCTTTCAATGGTGTTAAATGAAACAATCGGCGTGGTGATACACGTCAGGCGGTCAAACTGATAGATGGTTGGGTCGTTGCCTTCCGATGAATAGATCACATAGCGACCATCGGCGGTGATGGCAGGTGTAGCGCCCTCCGGATTGTTGATGGCATCCATTAGCGTGGTTGGGTTGCAGGGCAGGCGCGGCATATTTGGGGACGCGCTGACGAGAGGGGTGACCTCATTCACGTGGGCGATTTCCACCCTAAACGCATCCACCGCAATGATGCCGCCGCTTTGGGCATAGACTCGCAGGGTATGTGGCTCATCGGTCAGATAGGCAATCTTTGCTGTTTGCTGATAGGTGGTCGTTGCGGCGTAGGTCATGACCGTCCGCAGCACCGTGTCATCCACTTCGATAACGAGTGTGCCTAACTGTGGCCCCGCGATGTAAATGATTTCGAGCGTTGGGCCATCAAATTGGAGTTGAAGAAACGTCTCTTGGTTGGGAGCGTTGTATAGATAATTGCCCCCCGAAGCGTTGGCAGTGGCCTGTAATGTCCAATCCCCGGAACGGATGACGACAGCAGCATCCGATTCAATCATCGAGGTGGCGTCCTGTGAACGGACAGGGCGGGCTGTGGGTAATAAGAGAAATGGGCCGAGCGTTAGTAGAAGAACGAGCACGACCCACCGTTGATGAGAGGTACAGTGCATGGCTCGGTTTCCTTGCTAGGGTTTATGAAATGAGTTTTACTATTTTATCGCGCTTTGGGCATAGTGCAATCTACTTTAATAAGGAGATTAATGTGACATCTGTAACCGCTTCTTCTATCGTCCTCGTCGGTCACACCTAGACGGAAGCCAGCTTTACGCCACTGGCAACTATTCCGCCACGACTTAGGTCGTCTGTTGCATACTTAGATTGGCTACCGTATGGCGACGGCGGTCTTTTTCTCTACCGAAACCTTGAGACTGAATTTTACTGTCTCCGGGCCGACAATGGCCGTCAACCGCTGAACTTGCTCTATCACACCCTGAACGACCTTGAGATGCTTGATACCATCACTCACCGATTTTGGATGACACTCCTCACTTACCCTCTTTGAGCGCCTGCCTTAGACTATATTCAAAATCTTGAATGTAGTCAGGACAGGGGCATGAGCAGTAGCGCAACATCAACTCGATACACCCTATCAGCCCGCTATTTTAAGGCATTGGCCCATCCGGTACGCCTGCAAATTGTGGATATTTTAAGGACTGGGGAAGCATGTGTGTGTCATTTGGAAAGCGCTCTCGGTCTGCGCCAAACCTACATTTCACAGCAGTTGATGATCTTGCGCCGCGCCGGAATCGTGCAGTCACGCAAGGTGGGCCTGCAAGTGTATTATCGGCTGACGGATGACATCACTGAAGAGGTGTTGTACTTGGCTCTGGGGTCATCCCATGAACGTATTCCACTAGCCATCTGCCCATGCCCCGAATGTAATACCAAATAAGGAGTCCGCGTATGTTAACCATCAAAATTCTTGGCGGTGGCTGTGCCAAATGTAAACAGCTAGAAGCCGAAACTCGCGCCGCGCTGCAATCCATGAATCAGCCGCTCGATTATGAAATTGTCAAAGTGACCGATATGGCCGAGATTGCCGCCTATCAAGTGATGGCGACCCCGGCACTGGTCATAAACGAGCAGGTGCTGTCATATGGGCGTATCCCGAAGCGCGATCAGATTATCCAATGGGCGATTGAGGCACACCCACTCAATTAGCCGTCAGTCGCTGCCCCAATGACCAAAGGGGTGTTTTTTTGCGGCGGATACATTCCATTTTTTGAATATAGTTGAGGTACACGCATGACGATCAAATCACTGCATTTTCAGCGCACCGAACGCGGCGTATGGGCTGTTGTTTTGGCAAGCGCGGTTATCTGGTGGTTAGTGTTTAACCAACTTCAGGCCATCGCCGACCTGATTACCTATGACGCACTGGGGTTGGATGAACACAGCCATTTCGGGCAGTCGCTCAACTTTTTTGTTTATGATGTGCCCAAAATCCTCATGCTGCTGTCGGGCATGATTTTTCTGATTACCACGCTGCGCACCTTTGTTACGCCGGAGCAAACACGCCGCTGGTTGGGCGGCAAACGGGAGGGGGTGGGCAATGTGGCCGCTTCGCTGCTTGGGGTCATAACCCCCTTTTGTTCCTGTTCCGCCGTCCCGCTGTTTATTGGATTTGTCGAGGCAGGTGTGCCGTTGGGTGTGACGTTTTCGTTTTTGATAACCGCCCCGATGGTCAATGAAGTGGCTCTAGTCATGCTGTTTGGCATGTTCGGCTGGAAGATTGCGGGCCTCTATTTGGTGTCGGGTATTACGTTAGCGATTTTTGCGGGGGTCGTCATGGGCCGTCTGCACTTGGAACGTTATGTTGAGCCGTTCGTCTATGATATCAAAACCAAACAGGGCGTGGCCTTTGTGCCCCATCGCCTGACGTGGACAGAGCGGTTTGAGCAAGCCCTCGACAACACCCACAGTATCGTCGGCAAAGTGTGGCCGTTTGTGGTGGTCGGCATCGCGGTTGGAGCCGGGATTCATGGCTATGTGCCCGATGATTATTTGGTCAAGGTCATGGGCGAAAACGCATGGTGGTCAGTGCCGATTGCAGTGGTGCTTGGCGTGCCGCTTTATTCCAACGCCGCCGGGGTGATTCCGGTGGTGAGTGTGCTGCTGGACAAGGGCGCGACATTAGGTACAGTGCTGGCGTTTATGATGTCGGTGGTGGCGCTGAGTGTGCCGGAAATGATTATCTTGCGGCGTGTCCTCAAACCGCGTCTGATTGCGATTTATGTTGGCGTGGTGACGGTTGGGATTATTGTGACGGGCTATTTGTTTAATCTCGTGCTGTAGATACAATTTGCCGCGAATGTTCGACATCATCACAGCAAGGAAACACGATGTACGCTACCGACACCACCCAACTCCTCAGCGGTCACACCGGATTCGTGTGGGCCGCCGCCTTTTCCCCCGACAGCCGTCAGCTTTTGACGGGCAGTAGCGACTTCACCGCCCGTTTATGGGATATTGCCGCTGGACAGGCGGTGCAGACATTCGATGGGCAGGGCAGTGTCGTGTTGGTGGTGGCATTTGCGCCGGATGGTCAACGCTTGGTCACCGGACATTGGGATGGCATAACGCGCCTGTGGGATGCAGCGACGGGAGCGGAAGTAGGGCGCTTTTTGGGCCATACCCGTCAGATTTACAGCGCCGCTTTTTCGCCTGATGGCCGGGTCTTGATGACGGGCAGCAAAGACCGCACCGTTAAATTATGGGACGTGGCAACCCAACAAATCATCCGCACATTGGAAGGTCATAAAAGTCTAGTGGTCGCGGGTCAATTTTCCGCCGATGGTCGCCGACTGTTGAGCGTCAGTTGGGATTCGATGCGCCTGTGGGATGTTGCAAGCGGGGCGGAACAAAAGGCGATTGAGATGAAAAATGGCGCAACGGTGGCCGCCATCTCACCCGATTTGCAGCGCGTCTGGGCGATGGGCTGGGATCATCAAGCGGCGGTGTGGGATGTAGCCAGCGGGGAGGCGGTTGTGCCGTTTGCTGACCTGCCCGAAGCGACCCTGTGTGCGGCCTATGCCCCTGATGGACAGACGATTTTGACAGGTGGTGAAGATTTGACGGCGATTTTGTGGGAGGCCAACACCGGACGGCTGATTCATCGCAGCGACGGGCATACCGGATGGATAGCGGCGGTGGCTGTCTCGCCAGATGGCTGCTGGATGGCGACGGCAAGTTGGGACAAAACGGTGCGGGTCGCTCCGAATAATTTATGAAGAATTGAGATGGGTGCTTTACATTATTCCTTATTTCACTATACTTTAATTATTCGTACCGATTGAAATAAGGATATGCATCATGGCTGAATACGTCGCGTTCGATCCCAATGTGGAAGTCTTAGGGGCTGTCTTATTGACCTTCTTTAGTGCGGCTGGTGAAAACATCGAACCCGTCATGGCGCGATACGGCATCACCGACGTGGATCCAAAACGGTGGTATCCCCAACAAGAACTCCTCAATATCTACAGAGAAATCGCACACCACCCCAGCGGCATGTTTGATTTGGTGAGTATCGGGATGCGTATTCCCGAAGAAGCGGCTTTCCCACCCGGCATCAATTCCGTCGAATCGGCCATGCAGTCGGTGGATGTGGCCTATCATATGAACCATCGCGGCGGCGACATCGGCTATTATCGCGCCACGCAGGTCGGGCCAGACCACATGATGATGGAATGTCGCAACCCCTATCCGAGTGATTTTGATTATGGCCTGCTGTATGGCTTGGCACGGCGCTTCCGCCCCAGTCAAACTGCCTTCACCGTGCGGCGTGATGATTCCCAACCGTCGCGTAAACACGGCGCGGATGCCTGCACCTATCACGTCACATGGGGTTAACGCGACCCGTCTAAACTGTTTGATTGTTCCTCATAGGGTCGGGTTTCGCTGTTCAACATCTCCTCTGTGTCTCCTCCCCGACCCTATGTTCATTCATCCCCACCCCTGACCCTCCCCCAAAGCATTAGGGAGGGGAGCAAAGCC
>JAIOHL010000174.1 GCA_019913005.1 Anaerolineae bacterium
CACGGCCCCATATCCACCCCATGCAGCAGACCGAGATTCTTCTCACTGGCAAGCGTCGCGGCGGAACGAATAATCCCCAGCGTCAAACGCATAAAGTCGTCATGGTCATAGTCATTGTCTGGCCGTGCCCAAAATTCGTTGCGGGCGTCTTTCGCGGCGGCATAATCCGCAAAACGGGGCAGTTCAAACGCCTCCATCACCGTGACCAGTTCGCGTGTTTCCTCCGCCGTTAGCCACCCCTGCACACCCCCTATATCTATACAATCGCCACAGCCATCTTCGAGGGCGCGTGTCCCCAATAGCTCAAACAATTCGGCCAGACGATGGCGGCGCGGGATTTTAAAAAGCTCTTCGGCGAAACTGGCCCAATTGTCAGCATAGGCACTCTTGGCGACAAAAACCGCCGGGGTCTCGCAGCAGCGAATCAACTCATTTTGCCAAAGCTCGTGCAGGCAGAGGGGGCCAACCCGCATGACACAATCCGGGCCAGCGTCGGGGTCGAACAGATACTCATTATAGGCGTTCTCGGCGTTGATCGGCACGCGGTTGACCGGAATCGGTTCATCGGCGTCCTCAACCAGATACAGCCATTCGCGCACATCTACGTCTTGATCGGCCACCCTGACGGGAAAATTAACAGGATCCCACACCTCGTTGTCTTCCAAAAAATCGAGGATACGCTCCTGCATCCACGCATCAGCGAGATAGGTCTGACGCAGTTTTTGATACGCGGGCACAATGGTCGTTGTGAATCGAGCCTCGTCAAACGCGAACAACACACACTCGTAACCCATTTTTCTATATTCCCTCCCAACTAGCCTGTCCCCCATCGAATCAGTCGGGCCGACCCATCTCTATTTTACCATGCCCACTCTTTAGCAAGCTCATTCAAAGCCCTCCTTGCAGGCTGTTCAAACTCCGACACGTTTTGGGTAGCGAAAGAAACACCGACCTCACCCCAAACCCCTCTCCCACGTGAGAGGCGGCTCAAATACGCCAGATTCGACTCCCCCTCGCCAGATGGAGAGGGGGCCGGGGGGTGAGGTTAACACGTCTGAAAATCGCTGAAGCCCTTCCCTTTGTTAGGGGAAGGGTTGGGGATGGGGTTAGTGTTCAGCCGAATCTCGTACAACGTCACCGAAACAACCACCGCGCCAATAACCGTGTCAAACGCGGCATCACGACATACGTCATCAACACAATCAGCACTCCCGTGATAACCATCGTCACGACGAACGGCGGCAGGAATTTCAGATGCGGGGCGATCCACTGCCCGGCCAGATACGACATGGGGGTAATCGCCAGCCAACTGACCATCGCCATTTTATAGCGGGGTGGGGTGGGCATCCCCGGCACATGCGGCAACGTGAACCAATATTCCAGCCCCGTCGTGACGTGCCATTTGGAATCGTCCTCGACCATTCCGCGTAATTTTTCAATCCACAACAGGCGCTCTGGCGAAAACTCCCACGCTTGCAGATGCTCGGCGGTATCAAACTTAAAAATCAGCACATATTCGGCGGGTTGACGCAGCGGTTTACCATTGGCATCCATCGGCGGGCGCAAAATCTGCATTCCTTGATGGCCGGGGAATTGGGCCGCGATCTCGATCACGCCATGAATCCATTCTTCATAGGCCGCTTCCATGCCGGGTTTAATCCGCCGCGCCACCGTGACGGTCACCGGGCCATTCTCTTGCATAAGGGGGTTATCCTTTCCGTAGATGCGCCGATTGTAGCAAATGCCACTGGGCGAATCTATGTGCGTAGAAATTTTAGAATCCTCCATGTACTAAGATTAATAATGTGTTAGAAAATCGGAACGCTTGGTCTATTAACCTTGATATGAATTTTGTAAACGAGTATGATGCTTGTCAAGTTTAAAGACGTTTTTCCCAAACGTCGTAGTCCAAAAACAGGCGCTTCTGCATGAATGAAATTCCCAAACAAACCATTGGGCTATCGTCATGAGCGCTTTGTTCATAGTCTTTTGAGGAGTTCTATGCAAAACATTCCCAACAAGCACATCCTGTCGGCCATCCTTGCTCTACTCCTGATGGCGACTTTGCTGGGGGTCAATCACCCCACCTCAAAGGTTGAGGCGGTTGGCAGCCCCACCGTCTTGGCCTATTACTACGGCTGGTTCAATGGCGAAACATGGAACAGCGGTCAATTGAGTGACCGGCCCGCCGCCCCCTATGAATCCGGAGATCGCGGGGTGATGTCGCGCCAAATCAGCGAGGCCCAGTCCGCCGGAATCAACGGTTTTGTGATGAGTTGGTTCGGCCCCGATGAAGGCGTGACCAATGGCAATCTGTTTGGGCTGCTGGATACCGCCGCCGCACAGGGCTTCACGGTTGCCGCCGATGTAGACATGAGCAGCAATTGGCTCAACACCACCGATGCCGCCCTCAACGCCATGCGCTATATGATGAGCAGCGTGGTGACACACGGCGCGTATCTGCGCTATGACGGTAAGCCCGTCATCTTCTTTTGGAATCAGGGCCGTTTCAGTGTCAGTCAATGGCAGGACATTCGCGCCCAAGTGGATCCCGACCATACCACTATCTGGATTGCCGAGGGTGTCGCCAGCGGCTATCTTCCAACATTCGATGGCCGCAACCTCTATAACATCGCGTGGAGTCGCAATCCGGCGGGCACCAACGCGACTTGGGCCAATCGTACCAAGCGAGCAGGGGGCTACTTTGTAGCGACGGCCATGCCCGGTTTTGATGACAGCCGCATGGGACGTGGCGACGCGACGGTAATTCGTGACCGCAGCAATGGCGATTACTTCCGCCGCAGTTTTGCCGGGGCGGTGGCCTCCAACCCCCACATGATTATCATCACCAGTTGGAATGAGTATTTTGAAAACAGCCATATTGAGCCGAGCCAAACACACGGCACGTTCTATCTCGATTTGGCCCGTGAACTGATCGCCAGCTATCGGGCTACTGGGACAGTGCCAGTTTCGCCCGCCGGGGGTGTAACGACCCAAGCCCCACCGGCCAATTCTCCCACCGGGGTCTATGCCTCGCCCAACGTCGCCGCGTTGAATGTGCGTCAAGGGCCGTCGGTAGATACCGCACGGGTGGCGTCCGTCGGTCTCGGTACACGCTATCCACTCTTGGGCAAGAACGCCGACAATACGTGGTGGCTGATTGATTACGGTGGCGGGCAGGGTTGGATTTCCACCCAATATGCCACCGCCGAAGGTGATATTAACGCCGTGCCAGTCTCCGGCTAATTCCTGACTGTTCAACCCCACCCCTGACCCCTCCCCAAACATAGGGAGGGGAATAACCCGTGTATTGAAGCCCTTCCCTTTGTTAGGGGAAGGGTTTGGGATGGGGTGCTTCGTTATCGGTTTTATTTGTTATACGTCATTAGCCCCGCCCCCCATGTGATAATCCCCCAAACGACGCATTTATGTTCTATAGAACCCAACTTGTGAAATGTGTAAACGGTTCAAAGGAGAAGTCAATGCGTAAACGATGGGTGATTCTCATCATCGGAGTGATTGCGGCGCTCTCGCTCAGTGCCTGCACCTGCAATCCACCCCAATTATCGTCCCAGTCCGTGACACTGCGCGGCCAAGAAAATTCCAATTGGTGCTGGGCGGCCAGCGGCCAGATGGTTATGAGCTTTCTGGGCACCAATGTCAACCAATGCACGCAGGCCAATACCATTCTGAATCGGAATGACTGCTGCAATAATCCGCTGCCCAACGGCTGCAACACGACGGGTTGGCCCGAATTTGCGGAGAACGATTTTCGTTTTGACCGCACCTCCAACACCGCGCTCACATGGGGGGATATTCGACTCCAGATTCATTGCTCCAAGAAGCCGTTTGCCTTTAGCTGGCATTGGCCGGGCGGGGGCGGTCACATGATGGTGGTGTACGGCTATGCGACCATCAATAATGTGAATTACGTCTCGGTGTATGACCCGTTGCCCGTCGGGATGGGGACGGATACCATCTACACCTATGACTACTACAACACGTCGCCGGGCCACCACACCCACTGGGATGATTTCTATAATGTGACGAAGGAGGATTAGTCATGGCGAATTTGCCTGTACAACCTGCGAAAAGACGTTCGCGCCGTCCTATGCTTTTGGGAATCCTGCTGTTGGTGGGGATTATCGTGATTGGTGGCATTTGGTATTTTTTCATCCGTGAGGAGGAGGAAGGGGTGGGTAAACCTGACACGGTAGCCGATCAACAAGAGGCCGCTGATAACGCCCTAGCCATTCTGCAAGACCTCGTGAACGACGACAACTATGCCACGCTCGGCTTTCGATCCCGCGATGAGGTCAAGTCCGCCACGCTTGGCACACCGCTGACCCTGTATTTTGTGCCGCTGGATGGTCTACAATCCTTTGATGGCGAGGGCGACCCCGATCAACTGCTGGTGGATTCCGAGGTGGTCTATTATCCGGTGCTGGTCGAGACCGATGTGCGTTCATCAGTGGGCATTCAAGGCGGCGCGGAAGAAGGCTGGACACCCGTTTCGTTTGGCACGGCCACCTTGATGCAGGCCGTCGCCCAGAATCGCCTGACCGCCGACAACTTTCTGGTACAAATCCCGGCGCTCGGCCTCTATTTTGTGGGCGAACGCACCGCCGATGGTTTATTTCTGACCGCCGTTGTCGAGACGGGCTATGATCTTCCGGTGGGTCAGCCCGTCGCGGCGGCAGATGTATTCCGTATCCTGCACGACGCCGCCCTCAACGTGAACACCGAAGCCCCGATGTAAAAACTAATGTGCATCGAATAAAGGCGGTTCAACGCACTGAATCGCCTTTTTGTTTTGCCCCCAACCTCGATTCGCGGTAGAGTTGGGGTAGGTGGAAAGGACGTCGCAATGAACCAGCCAATCACACCCCCCACGCTCTCCAAATCAGCCGAGTGGCCTGCGGAAATCGAATGTACGCCGGAGGAATATCTGGCCCATTACGCCGCCGAATTTTATGAATATGCTGACGGAAAGGCCATCAAGATGTCACCCATTCATACGCGCCATAATCAACTGACGCGCTACCTGCGGCGCCTTTTCGACAGCTATAACGAACTGCATCCCGTTGGCAAAATCGAAAACGCCCCGTTTGTGATGGAACTGCCGGAACTGGGTAAATCGCGTGAGCCGGATATTCAAGTTATCCTCGATGCCAACCCCGGTCATTACACCCCAACCGCGATGATTGGCCCCGCCGATATTTGCATCGAAATTGTGTCGCCAGAGAGGTTGCAGCGCGATTACACCGAAAAATTGGAAGACTATGAAAAGGGTGGGGTGGGGGAATATTGGATCCTTGACCACCTGCGGCGCGATGCCCGTTTTTATCGCCAAGCCGAACGCGCCAATCCAAACGACCCGCCGCTGTTTGTTTCCTGTCCGGTGGATGCTGATGGCAACTATCGCACGCCTGCCCTACCCGGCTTGGTGCTGCATGTGCCAACCCTGTGGCGCGATCCACTGCCCGGCGTGGCCGAAACCTACGCGATGGTTGAAGCGATGCTCAAGGCGGAATAGGGGTAAAGACTAACCTATCATCACTCCCTTATACCAAATCCGGGTGAACTATGGCTGTATTGCCGCAACAATGGGTTTAAACCCATTGTTCCAAAAACCCACGAATTAACCGAATTCCGTATTACCCCGTCTCCACCGAGTAGCGAAGCGGAAGAAAACGGCCTGCTGAAGCC
>JAIOHL010000175.1 GCA_019913005.1 Anaerolineae bacterium
GGGGAAGGGTTGGGGATGGGGTTGGCTTTCACCCGAATTTGGTATCAGGCCCGCGTGCGATAGTGAAGATAAACCCATCCATTACCAACACGGCGCTCATCTAGGAGATCCAGCTTTATGTCTACGTTGCTGGGTAGAACCCGCTTGCCGCCGCCAAGCATTGTCGGTACGACGAGCAGTTGATACTCGTCAACAAGTCCGGCCCGGATCGCCTGTGCAGCTAGGTTCGGACCAGCCACCGAAATATCGTGAGGCAATTGAGCCTTCAGGTCACGCACCGCCTGCGGGTCAAATTCGCGCTCGAGCCGCGTCTTCGTTGTAGAGACAGTCTCCAGCGATTTGGAATAGACGAGCTTATCAGCCGCTTGCCAGATTCGCGCGAAGTCCATCATGGCCGGCGTCAGACTAGGAATAACATCGGGCGTTTCCCAAACCGTCATTACCTCATAATTCTTGCGTCCATAGAGATAGGTGCCGATGGGGCGATGCCGATCGTTGATGAAAGCCATAACCTCCTCGTCCGGCACCGACCAGTCCAAACTGTCGGTTTCACCTGCGATAAAGCCATCCAGTGACATCGGCATAAAGTAGATCAGTTTGGACATTGTGCAGCCTCCATATCGTATCCTATCACTCGTGTTAACTATAAGTGCTCTGTTGCGAGGTTCAAAATTGGGCAAGTCTGAGACTTGCCCCTACGGTGGAAAACGGCCTTGTAGGGGCGTGGTCTATGACCCGCCCTGCCTTCAATGCCCAACCTTGCAACAGAGCAACTATAAGATAGGGTTGCGAAGCATGTCTAAATCCAATTTAACCGCCATGAAAGGCCGTATTAATCGTCCACCGAGGCGAATTACTGACTGGATTCGTACTTGCCATGCGGCATATGGGCATCATTCGCTTAAGCCCTGTTGTTGATGAGACAACATCGCCTTCATCCCTCAGATTCAGAATGACTGCGTACTCGAACCTGTTGACACGATCAGTAGTGTCGGGGTCGCCGCGCCTGCCTCGTGCTCGTCATTTCGGCACGTAGCTCAACAACAGATTGCCAGAGGGGAACTGCTGGGTGTTTACCAAGCGAAAATCCATTTTATTGCAGAGGCCCTCAAACAAAGACGTCCCGCCGCCAAATACAAATGGATTGAGCATAATTTGAAGTTCATCCAGCACTCCCGCCGCCACCAAACTCGCGCACAGGTTGTTGCTACCAAAGATCATGATGTTTTGGCCGGGTTGCGTCTTCAATTTGCGGATGTCGCCGATCACATCATCACCGCTGATGACCGTCACATGCTGCCACCCCGGTTCAAAGGGCTGGTGACTGACGGCATATTTGGGGCGCTCGTTCATAAATCGGGCAATTTCGGGGGAGGATGCGGCGGCTTCAGGTGTGGGCCAATACGCTTTCATCATCTCATAGGTGGTATGACCGAGCAGGATGGCATCCACTTGGTTGCTGCCCTCCGCTGAAAACGCCTCAAAATCATCCCCACCGTTGTGGAAGGCCATAATATCGCCGCCCGGCCCGGCGACATAGCCGTCAAGGCTCATGTTCATGAACAAGATTAGTTTTCGCATTGGTGCTTTCCCCCATCGGTAGCGTGGATTTACCTGCAAAGTGCAAGTAAACTTAGTATAGAGGTTTTGGGATACAAAAACAAGAACAAATTTTCTAATTTTGATGGATTTCAGTTTAAATCCGGCAAAAAAGAACCGCATCCCCAACCCTTCCCCTAATACCAGATTCGGGTGATTGATGGGTGAAAAACAGGGTCAGGCTCAGACTGACCCCTACCAACCCCGCTACCACGCTATTTCGTAGGGGTAGGGCTAAGACCTACCCTTCACCCGAATCTGGTATAACAAAGGGAAGGGCGCTTAACAGTGGTTTTGCTCCTTGCGTAGAGGGGGTGAGATTGGTTGCTTCTCAAACGGTCTGTGATTCCACGTGAAAGGTGTTGCTGTGAAACTCAAACCCTTGACCATAGTCCTCATGACCGCCATCTTCTTATCAGGGATGCTGGCGCCCATCCATCCTGCGGTAAGCCAAACGACCCCCGACTGGTATTTAGGCTTCACTACCGGGCGCGTGGTGGCTTTTGGTGTGGAAAACGGCGCGGCCCAAATTGGCATGGAATGGGGGTTGGAGCCGGGCCAATCGTTGCTGGATGCT
Organism: Anaerolineae bacterium; assembly: GCA_019913005.1. GTDB lineage: Bacteria > Chloroflexota > Anaerolineae > Aggregatilineales > J027 > CFX10. Next base: position 2,177 of record JAIOHL010000175.1, read on the forward strand.
TGGCGTTTGGGGCCACAGGCTTTCCTGTTGATATTGCAGGTTGAAAACAGCGAGGACTATCGCATCTGGCTGATGACCGCCGAAAGCCGCCGCGAGCTTACCGACCTGATTGGCTGGAATTCCCTTCCAAACGGTTGGCCCTTCCCCGTCGTTTATGCCCATAACAGTCTTGTCCTGTTTGATCCTGCCTCGCTGGAGCCGACCCTCTTGGTGGTGGATTTGGATCAGGCCGAGGTGAAACGTTTTGCGCCAGTGGATAGCGCGGGTGGCCCACGCCTCTCTGCCGATGGCACGACCCTCCGCTTTGTGACCCGTTCCAACAATCTGCCGGATGAATGGCGGCTCAACGAACTCGATTTAGCCAGCGGACGGTTGCAGGTGTCGAATGTTATCCAAGTGGCGTCCAGCAATTTACCCGCGATTCGTTCCGACCAGACGGGTGAATTTTGGCTGGTTAGACCGCCGCTGGTCAGTACCGCGCTGTTGGTCAACGTCAATGGGCAGGTGGAAACGGTGACCTCGCCGCTGGTCGGGGCCGACATCCAAACGGGCCTGCTCGACGATCATGTCTATCAGGTGGATATGGCCTGTCCCGCTGATTGCGTCCTGTATGCGCGACACGTCTCCGCCGCCACATGGAACGCCTACCCCTTGCCCGACGCGCTGCCGATGACCTCGGTGCATCTTCGCAATTTCGTGAATGGCGAACTCCTTTTCCGGGCCGACCCTGCGGCAATTGGCCTGATTCCGCCCAACACGGCGGCGGAAATGATCGGTTATGCCGTCGAAACCATTGACCTGTCACCCGACCACGCCTATATCGTATTGGCAGACGCCGATACCGACCCGACCCAACATTTCGTTTATTCGTTTGCACGTCACGAACGCTTATTTGCTTGGGAGGCGTCTGGGTATACACGGGTTGTTTTTGGCCCAGCCAGTGTGGGGGTCTGGCAACCGACCAATTTATTATATCGCTTCACTGAGGGTCAACTCATTGAAGTGCCCACCCCGCCGAATGAACAATTGAAAATTGGGAGTAGGGCACTGCTGGCGGATGGGTCATTGTTGATCGGCGGACGTGAAGGCGAAGGCGAGGCGACGGTTCGTTATATTTTCCACTTCGACCCGCTGCAAGATGAGATGCCGAGGGAGATTTTACAGGGCGTCGAGTTGTTTCCGATCAGAGAAGTGAGCATGTGGTGGGTTGCTGGTTGTGGCGTCAATCCGGGTTGTTAGTAGGCCATCAAGAACATAGTTGAGGATCCAGCGGCCCTTTGATCGGCCCCAACGAAAATAGGAGTGAGCCGGCCATGCTTGTGACACTCGGCGATTGGAGGCGGCCTCTCCATATATTGTCCTTAACCGAACGTGCATGAGGCTAAGACTCGGCCAACCATGCCCTTTCCCTAGTGTCGCCCCTTCAGCCGTTTACGGGTTTAGGCTCCGACACTTTTTGGGGCAAAGGACAAAAAACCAACCTCACCCCCAACCCCTCTCCCTTGTGAGAGGGGCTTCAATAGGCCAGATTCGACTCCCCCTCGCCAGATGGAGAGGGGGCCGGGGGGTGAGGTTACATTAAAGGATCATTTTCAGACGGTCCCTCATCCAGATGTGCGATACCGCGCCACCCAAATAATGCCCCAGATCACCGCCACCGGAATGATTACAAATAACCACAACGCCAAAAATGCGACGGTCAAATCCCAGACAGCCACGCCAAGCAGTGTGAGAATGAAAAGTGCGCCAATCAGCACGCCCCAGCGGATCCACTTGGCTTTGTTGGGGTGCTCTTCGATATACAGTGTCGGGTGTGTTGTTTTCATGATAATTAAACTTTCACAGGCCATGATTAATGAATTGAGGCATGTTATACTATAAAAACGGACATGGGGAAAATGGAGTGTGTATGGAAACTATTCGGATTCAAGTTGATGCTGAAACGGCGCAAGCCTATGAAGTGGCATCTCAAGAGCAGATCGAGCGTCTACAACTCATGCTGCAACTTTGGTCAAAAGAGGTGACGGGTCGCCCGCAGCGTACCCTTGAGGAAATGATGGAGGATATTGCCGACCAAGCATCCGCAAATGGCTTGACCCCAGAGGTTTTGCAATCCATTTTGGACGTTACATTTGAACTGAGTTAACCACGCTGCTGCCTCACCACAATCTGCCACTTTGTACGCCTGCCGAGTTGCCTGAATTGAGGGACTCCGGATCAATCTCCGTTTGAGGACTTTCAGCCCGAATGCCGCGTGCGATGCAGCCAGCGCTGCAAAATATCGTACACCACGTCGGGGTCATGTTGGGCATAGTAGGTAAAGTGCAGCCGCAAGCGATCATCCACTAAATCCAGATGGTTGGTTCCGACGGAGGTTTGCAGCAGCATTTTAGGCGTGTCCCACTGTTGCGCGACGACGGCCAGCGGCACTTTTGACCCAACCGACCATGTGGCCTTACCGCCCTGAATCGAGGCCAGATAGCCCGATTTCGCCACCTGCGTAATGATGTCCTCGATGCTTAAGCCATCGGGGAGGGTCATGATACTCTCGTGTGGGGCATCTACATCATCGCCCGCCGCTACACTGTCCCGCACCAGAAACACCAGCATCGTATGAATCTCCTACGGTTGGTTCCGCTTCGCCTTCGCAATCAAGTCGGACAATAAGACACCATCAGCGGTATCAACGGGCGTTTCCATCTCAGCGTCCAGTTCCGCCTGATGTTGATAATAATAGGCCAATGCCGCATAGATTTTGGCATGATCCAAGACTTCATAGTTTTCGAGAATCCATTCAATCGAAGAATGATTCCGTAGGTGCATCATAACCACTTCTGAAACGCGAATCCGTGTTCCTGCGATACGTGGGATACGCCGTCCCTGTTCTTCCGTGATTTCGATTGGATTCAATGCGGCCATTCTGCCATTCCTAAGCCAAATGCGGGTCAGTCTAAGCCTGACCCCTACCGAGTACCTGTTTACTCGTAGGGGCAGGGCTAAGACCTGCCCAATCTGCCATTAACCAACCCATACGATCTCAAAGATAGCAAATTCAGGCAATCGCCGCCAACCCCTTGACCCTCACGTTACGTCATGGTTTATCATGTGGGCTGTATACGAATGAGGGAGTTTGAAATGCTCACCGAGACCAAAACGGGTTACACCGTCAAGCAATTAGCCGACCTTGCGGGCGTCAGCATCCGCACCCTGCATTACTATGACGAAATCGGCCTCCTAAAGCCATCTTCGGTTGGCGACAATGGCTATCGCTATTACGAAGCGGAGGCAGTTTATCGCTTGCAGCAAATTCTATTTTTCCGGGAAATGGAATTGGGTCTGCTCCAGATCAAGGAAATCATGGGGCAGCCGGAGTTTGACCTGATGATGACGCTCGTGACACATCGGCAGGCGCTGCAAGACAAAATCGCCCGTTTGCAGACCCTCATTCACACCATTGACCAGACTTTAGCACATCTCACAGGAGAGGTGGATATGAGCAAGAAAAAACTCTTTGAGGGCTTCACCGAAGAAGAACAAGAACGGTATGCACAAGAGGCCAGCGAAAAATATGGCGCGGAAACCGTACAGGCCTCCATGCAATTGTGGAAGAGCTACGGCAAAGAGAAACAGGCCGCGATTATGCAAGAGGGCAAGGTCATCTATCAGGACATGCTTGCCGCGATAGGGCAGGACGCGACGAGTGCGGGAGTTCAGGCGATTGTGGCGCGGTGGCATCAGCATTTGCGCTATTTCTATGAGCCGACCCCCGAAATTCTGCGCGGTCTGGGCCATCATTACAACGATGATCCAGCCTTCCATGCCAATTTCGCCGACCTGCACCCCGATTTACCGGCGTTTTTGGAGCAGGCCATCACGCACTATTGTGATGTGCAGTTCCCGTCGGCGTAAAGGATGAAGTTGACCCCATTCCCAACCCTTCCCCGCAAGC
>JAIOHL010000176.1 GCA_019913005.1 Anaerolineae bacterium
GTTTAAGACAGGCATCCATCACCCGAATTCCGTATTACATATCCTCGCTGAGGTCAGGAATTAGTACGCTGTCAATGACGTGGATCACACCATTGGTGGCAGCGATGTCTACCGCGACGATCTGTGCATCATTCACGAAAACGTTACCGCTTTCATCCACTGTAATGGCAACCGCATAACCGGGGAGCAGTGTGCCCATGTACGCACCATTCAGGCCGACTACTTCTTCACTATAGAAGGGGAAGGGCACCACATGATAGGTCAGGATGGCGGTCAGCAATTCGGTATCGGCGAGCACGGCTTCGGCGGTCAGACCCAGTTCGGTCAGCGTGGCGGCGAAGGCTTCATCAGAGGGGGCGAACACGGTGTAGGGGCCACCATTGGTGAGGGCATCCACCAAACCAGCGGCTTGGGCAGCGGCGAGCAGGGTAGAGAAGGTGCCAGCGGCGGCGGCGACTTCAGGAATTGAACCAGTGGGTTCTTCCATTGTGGGTTCTTCGGTAGCTTCCGCGCCGGGTTCTTCAGTGGCGAGTTCGGGCAGGATCACCGCGTCAATGACGTGGATAACCCCGTTGCTGGCGACAATATCGGTAGACACGATGGTCGCGCCGTCAATGAAAATGTTGGTGCCATCGGTGCTGATAGTGGCGGCCTGACCGTTGGCGGTGGCAATCGAGAATCCGTCCATTTCCATTTCAGCGGACATCGCCAATGCACCAGCGACATCTTCGGCCATGAATGTGCCGGGGACGACGTGATAGAGCAGCACCTGAGTCAGCAGGTCGGTGTTGCCGAGCAGTGCTTCGGGGGTTGTACCGAGGGCTGCAATCGCGGCGGCGAAGGCGTCATTGGTGGGGGCGAACACCGTGTAGGGGCCGGTTTGATCCAGCGCTTCGACCAAACCCGCAGCTTGGGCGGCAGCGACCAATGTGGCGAAATCCGGATTGCCAGCGGCGATAGCGGCAATGGATTGCGGCTCATCCTGTGCATTGACCGGGGCGACAGCCACCACGAGCAGGGCAAGCAATACAAGTAACAAACTAAACTTACGCATTACAAGAGCCTCCAATTAGATTGTGTAATCTGTAGCGAATACCTTGTATCAATTTGCCATGACACGGTTAACGCATCTTTAGCCAAAAATGAATGAATCGTGAAGAAAATGTGGGCACATCAAACAGCCGGAGTTCTGTGGATGTACTAACGACGAAATTTCGTGGTGGCTTTGGCAGGATGATGGGGATACCAAAACGACGGGATAAATTACTCTGTTGCGAAGTCCTAATCTATAAGGCGGGTCAGTCCAAGCCAGACCCCTACGAAGCCGCATCCGCAAGCAACTTGGTAGGGGCGTACCCCGTGTGCGCCCGGATTTAAAAAGCGGGATGGCACAGGGCCATCCCCTACGAAACCCCATCGTTACACCATTGGCTACGGCTCAGACCTGCCCAATTTTGAACTTCGCAACAGAGCAGGCTAAATCATTCCCTATGCGCTACTACGAAATGGCAATAGTCCAAATCCCAGCATCAATAGGCCTAAAAAACCGACCCCCCATGCGGTAAAGGGTAAATCTCGAACAGGTAGCCACGCGGGGGACGCATCTACACCCGGCGTATGCGTGAGGCGGGTTTTATCTGAGCCATCGGCCCTCATCTTCCACACATCCGGTGTATAACTGCCCGGCCCGTCGGGGTCGTTGGTATACAAAATCCACTCACCATCGGGTGAAAATTCCGCGATGAAATCCTCCCCTGCATCGTGTGTAAGGCGTTCGACATGCCCTCCCATGAGGGGCATCCGATAGATTTCGGTGTTGCCGTCGCGGTTTGATAGAAATGACAGCCATTGACCGTCGGGCGAAACATGCGGATTCCATTCGTAGGCGGTGCTGTTCATCAGGGGTGTGGGTTGATTCGACCCTAATGCCAACTGCTGAATATCCCAATTGCCAGCATCAGCAGTGACGACCAACAGGGTACGGCTGTCGGGTGTCCAACGCGCCGCACTAAAGGCAGTGGCTTGCATCAGGTGGGAAAGCTGCGTGCCGTCGCTGCGCATAAGATAGAGATCGTCGGTAAGGCCGTTTTGCGGAACGGCATAGACCAACCATTGACCATCGGGAGACAGGCTGAGGCGTGTTTTTTGCGTATCGGTATCGGCCATGAGTCGAAATTCATCGGTGGTTGGGCGAATGGCGGCAATGGCAGTGTTGACTGGGCCAACTCGCTCGCTGAAGGTCACACCAAAAAAGATGGTCTTGCCATCGGGGGAGACGGTGGGGTCTTTCAATAGAGCCGTGAGACGAATTAAAGGTTGCTGTTTGTGCCCAAACAATGAAATCTGTATCAGATTCCAGATGCGGCCTACTTTGGATGAAAAAATGGCGGTGCCGCCAGATGGATTTGGGATCGGTGCTCCATCGCGTCCGGGGCGAAAGGTCAGGCGACGTTGGTCACTGCCGTCGGGTCGCATCAGATAAATCTCGGCGTCTCCGGTGCGTTCGGACATAAACAGAATGCCGGGGGACTGTGGCGCTTGCAGGCGAATCGCGGACAGGCTGAGGCTGCCGATGCCTAGAATCAGGCCGAAAATCAGCAGGGGTAGGTTAAAAATGAATCTCATACGGGCCGCCTTGCAAATGATCGGCGGACGCGATGATGGAGGGTTGATCTTAGGAGAATGACAAGGCTCGCCAAACCAAGTCCCTCGCGGTTCCATACACGGTCAATAATCGGCAGCCACGTCGGTGAACTGTCAATACCATCCGCAAAGGTTAGGCGTTGACGATCTGTGCCGTCGGGCCGGACGCGATAAATATCCATGCCGCGCCGCGACAGAGAAGGGTGCTGATGGGTAGAGAGAATCCACTCGCCATCGGGAGACCAGTCATAGACCGAATCATCCCCCATCTCAAAAGTGAGGCGTCGCGGGTCACTGCCATCCGCCCGCATGACATAGATTTCGGCATTATCATCCTGATTTGAAATAAACGCGATGTATTGACCATCGGGCGACCAGCGTGCGCCCCAATCGAAACCGGGGGAGTTGGTTAATGACTCGACATGGTTGTCTTGCATGTTGACCCGCACAATATCCCAATTGCTGCCACTGGTGGTGAACATGAGCCAATTGCCATCCGGTGACCAGCGTGGCTGCCCATAGCGTGTGGTGTTGGTCACAATGACATTTTGGATGCCATCGCTATGCATTACATAGGTGGAATTGGGCCGCCCCGCCTGCAATGAGGTGTAGGCCAAATATTTGCCATCGGCTGACCATTCCGGCGATTTTTCGTTATCAGCGGAGGCTGTCACCTGTTGCAGAGCAGTCCCGTCGTCACGGATACGATAGACATCCGAGTTGCCGCTGTTCAGGGCGGTAAAGGCGATCCAACTGCCATCCCGCGAAAAACTGGGTTCTTCACGATAGACGTTTAGGTCGGTGAGTTTTTGTAACTTGCCACCAAAGCGGTTCATGGCGTAGAGGCTCCATGCCATCTCATGCTGAGACAAAAAGATGATTGTCCCGCCGTCGGGTGAGATGACCGGATTGACATCGAGGGCTTGGCGGTAGGTCAGACGGCGCTGATCGCTGCCATCGGGACGCATGGTGTAGATTTCGGGGTCGCCACTGCGCTCGGACATAAACACAATACCGGGGGATTCAGGTGCGGCGGTGCGGGCGAAAGATAGGAAGGCGGTCAGTAGGAAGAGTGTGCCACCGATGAGCGAAAATGTCACTCGCTTAAGGATTCCCATAAGACATATTCCAATACTTGGTTGTACGGCCTTTTTCTCATTATATGTCGTTCAGAAAAAAGTCACGAATAATTCATGCAAAATTTACGCTATTGGATTGAGTTAAGATTGAATTAGGTTTACATTTATAGTAAGACCGATTCATAGGTGCGATACTCATTATGTAACCCGAGGTGCAGAGCGATGGAGAGCATTACTTACGGTGTTATCAGGCAGTGGTATTATGAAGGCCAGATCGTGGCTTATACGATTCATGACGTGAATATGGCGTCCATGTCCCGTTGGGGCGATGCGATTATGAGCACTTTAGAAGAATGGCCCGCCGATAACCCTCAATACCTCGCGCTGCACGATCTTTCCAACAGCGGCGTCAGCATGGCGTTTGTGGTACTAAACAATTATCACATCTTTACACCGGGGGGGAACGCAATGGGCCGGCAGCGCTTTGAACATTTCATCTCGCGGCGGCCAGACCTCAAGGTAAGGTTGGCACTGGTCATTTCCAATGAGCTTTCGGGCCAGATCACCATGCAGCACCTGCGGAATGCTAAAGTGGAGCCGCTGACCGAAGTCAATGTGTTTGTAGATCGAGACGCAGCACTGGACTGGCTGGCGGGGTTTATCGAAGACTAACCCCTGACCAATGCGATCAAATGAGGGTATCCTCTGAGCGAATTATTCTTGCTTAGAGGAGAGCGAAACCCCATGCAGCTTCAGTGGATTCGGGAAACGATTGAACGACTGCGGTTAGAATGGCGGGTACCGGGAACCGCCGTTGCGATTGTACATGAGGGGGAGACCATCTTAAATGAAGGGTTTGGCCTACGCGATGTGGCGAAGGGCCTACCCGTTACCCCCGAAACCTTATTTGCGGTGGGTTCAACCACCAAAGCATTTGTAGCAACTGCACTGGGTATTTTGGTAGATGAGGGGCGCTTGGCGTGGGATACACCCGTCCGTGAGTATCTGCCAAACTTCAAACTTCACGACTCTTTTGCCACCGAACGTATCACCCCACGCGATTTGCTTACCCACCGCAGCGGTCTGCCCCGCCATGAAAAAATGTGGTACAACTCACCGGCCAGCCGCGCCGAATTGGTTCACCACCTGCGTTATCTGCAACCTGCCTATGATTTCCGCACTGTTTGGCATTATCAAAATATGATGTTTGTGACGGCGGGCTATTTGGTCGAGGCCATCACCGGGCAGACATGGGAAGCCTTTACCCGCGAACGGATTCTAAAACCGCTTGGCATGAAGGCCACCAATTTTTCGGTGGATGATTCGGAAAAATTCCATGATACGGCGCGGCCCTATCTTATCCGCAAGGGCAGTGAGACGCCGGAGGAAATCCCCTTTTATAACCTCGATAACTGTGGGCCAGCGGGTTCGATCAATTCCAATTTGAATGACTTTGTGACGTGGCTGCATATGAATCTGAATGAGGGCAAGCACGCGAATGGAATGATTGTTAAACCAGAGACGCTCGCCGAAATCCACAAACCGCAGATGGTGATTCATGACCCCGCCTATAAAAAGATCACCGGCGAAGACTTCCTGACCTATGCGCTCGGCTGGTTTGTGGGGACGTATCGGGGGCATACGATCGTTCGGCACAGTGGGGGGATTGACGGCTTTATCACCCAGTTTGGATTTTTGCCCGCCAAAAGAACTGGTGTTGTGATATTCAGTAATCTAAATGAGACGTCGCTGCCGGGGGTGTTGATGTATACCCTGCTCGATCATCTGCTCGATTTGGAGCCGCGTGATTGGAATGGGCGGCTGCGCGAATTGAACAGTGAATTTGAGGATGGGCAGGAAAAAGCACATGAGGTCTCATGGGCGGCACGGGTGAAGGATACACGCCCGTCGCACCCGCTGGCGGATTTTGTTGGGGTGTACGAGCATCCGGGATATGGATTGGCGCAAATTGAATGGGCGGATGAGGCCAAGACGCGCTTGCAGGTGCGACTGAATAATATGCCGTCGCCGCTGACGCATTATCATTATGACGTGTTTGAGTTGTTTAACGATTTATATGAGGATAACCGCTATATCAAGTTGAATTTCTTCACGGCACTGGATGGCACAATTGGTGGGTTTACGGCCCAATTGGAATTGACGCCGGGGATTGAGGCCATCCGGTTTGTGCGAAAAGTTGGTGCGTAAACGTTGGCCTGTGCGTGTATCTCCTATTGCAAAAAGATACACGGGTTTGTTGCGACCCCCCCAACGGGCGTATCCGGATGGGGGTGGTTGCAATCATTTTTTTAGGGGCAACAACCAATGGTTTTTTTGATCGTCGGCGTGGTCGTGGGCATCGGCTTGATGTTGCAAGTCGTCCAATTCTATCGCGGGCAGCGGCGCGAATTTTATTTGCTGTATGGCCGCACATGGACGTTTATTGCAGGGTTAGGCGCGACGATGGTGCTGTGGTGCTGCATTGGCACGATTACCCAAATGACGCATATGCCGGGTTCGGTGGTCGCCATGTTGCTGTGTATCTCCCCAACGTTTTGGCTGGCGTTTTCCACGATGTTTTTGATGCTCCCCCCGGCGTGGCTGCGCGAATTTGAAAAAGAACATTCTCCATTTGAGGTTATGCTTGCTATCAACAATGCCCAAGTGATGCTGCGCCAATATCCCCGCGCTTTTCGCCAGACCATCCGCCAGCGCGATGGGTGGGAATTGTGGCTGCTGACGTTGGGGGCGTGGCTCGAATTGAATGAGGGCGGGTTGCAGTCCCCGAATCGGCAGGCCCTGCGGGATGCGTTGGCTGCCCCGAAGTAATTTTCCCCATACATAAGCATTTGATTATATAATCAGAAGTGTATCACGCCCCGCTGAAACGAGGTGCAATGTGCTGACCACCACCTATACCAATGAAGAGTTTCGAGCATTTTGTGAGGCACCCGAAAATGCTGACAAACTATTTGAACTCATCAATGGAGTGATTTACGAAATGCCATCTCCAAGCCCCTTGCATGGCCTGATTATTTCCCAAATTCTCTATCTATTTAAAGCCTATCTTGTGCAAGAGGCCCTCGGCTACGTATTCGGGGATAACAATGATTTTGATCTTGCGCCGGGGGTAGTCTTAAAACCAGATGTAGCCTATATCTCAAAAACGCGCCTGCCCAAAATTCCATCACGTTTGACCGTCGCGCCGGAAATCGCTGTCGAAATTGTGTCGCCCAGCAATACCGAAGAACAGCTATTGGAGAAGACCCTAACCTTTATCAGTTATGGCACGAAGTTGGTGTGGATTGTTTACCCCGATACAAAAACGGTGTGGGTCTATCGTCCGGCAGGGGATGGCAGCCTGAATCTCCGCAAATTTACCGCAGTGGATCGGCTCGACGCTGGGGATATTCTGCCCGGTTTTTCAATCACCGTGATTGAGATTTTCGCGGGGATTGAGATGGAATAGGCACAATGGGAGATTCCGTCACTTGCATCATCATGGCAATCCTGTTGCTCACCGTCGTCATTACTTATATGAGTAACAAAGATAGGCATTCGCGGCAAATGCTCAATAAATGGGCAAAAGAGAATGGCTACCAACTAGGCGATGTGACAATGTGTGGCTTCGATAGAGGCCCTTTCGACGAGGGGCGGCGGCACATGTGGAACTACAAGCCTCTCGCCTACAAAATCGTATTGGTAGACCAAGAGGGACGTGAACATTCCGCATGGGCAGCTTGTGGTGAGGGTAGAACAGGTTCAGGTTTGCCACCTGACCATAATCTTGTCATCGTGGTGTGGGATGAAGAATATCGAAACGGCTATTTTAGGCGTATCTGATTTCTAGTTATGAGCGTTGCCGCCGACATGTACTTGTACGGTTTCTAGCCGCGCCGCGAATCTTTCAATAAACCCTTCAATCCATTCCCGCTCGGCCCGCAACAGATGAATATGATGGTCGTAGAGGGCGTCCACGTTGGGATTTTTTGCACCGTTGGTATGGCGCTGCATCTCCAACTGCTCCACGCGCTCTTCCAATTTGTCGCGGTAGAGGGTCAGGGAATTGAGGGCGTCGGTGGGCGAGATGGCGTTGAGGTTTGCCAGACCCAAATGCAAGGGTGGGTAAAGCGGACGCGGGTTGGAAAGAAAATCTCCAACGGCGGCTTGCATGGCGGCTTGGCCTGCGGGGGTCAGATTATAGACCTTGCGCGAAGGGCCGCGCGTCGCTTTGGCGAATTCTTTTTCGATGTAGCCGTCTTGCTCTAATTTACGCAGCAGATAATAAATAGACGAAAAGCCAATTTCCGTCCAATCGCGTAGGCCGCGCTGTTCGATAAACTCTTCGATTTCGTAGCCGTGATAGGGTCGCTCGGCAAGAATGCTGAGAATTGCCAGTTCCGCGCTGGTCATAGGTGATGACCTCAGGTATTTTTGGTAAACACACTTTAAAGAATACGCGCCGCTGTGTGTATTGTCAACACCGATTGTCAGGCGATGCCCAAGTCCGTTGGCCTATCAGAACACGGGGCTAAAGCCGCCGTGCTGAATTCAGTAGAAAAGGCGCAACAGAGACGTTTTAGGCGATCCCGATTAGTTTGGCGCTGATGTCCCACAACTGCTGCGCGGCCTCTGCATCATATGATTTAGGCGATGATTTGGTGATCTGTTTCCGGTAAAAATACATGCCCGTCACATTGGCGACGGCGGGGCTGCTGGCGAGATAAATTGAGGTTTCCGCACCGCGTTTTTCACTGATGGCAATCGGGCGCACAAGGGTCATAAATGAGCCGACCAACGATCCCCGTAAGCCGGGATTGCCCTTGCCAAAACGAGAGGCTACAAAACCGGGGTGGAGGGCGTTGACGGTGACCGATGTTCCTTGCAGACGGCGGGCCAATTCATAGGTAAACAAAAGGTTAAATAATTTTGAATTGGAATAGGCATTGAGGGGGTTATAGCCACGTTCGCTTTGGAGATTTGCGGGGTCAAATTTGCCACCTGTATGGGCGTCGGAGGAGATATTGATGATGCGGGCCGGGGCGCTGGCTTTTAATACATCAAGCAGCAGATGGGTCAACATAAAATAGGCGAGATGGTTGAGCGCAAAGGTGTATTCCAAGCCATCGAGGGTGGTTTGATAGCTGGTACGCAGCATTCCAGCGTTATTGAGCAGGACATCTAGCCGAGAATAGTTGGCTTTGAAGGTATCGGCAAGGTGCTGGATACCCGATTTTTGCGAGAGGTCGGCTTGGATTAGGTCAATGTTCGGATTGCCGCTGGTGGATCGGACATAATCGAGGGCGGCTTGGCTGCGGACGGGATGATTGCCGTGCATGACCACTGTCGCGCCCAACTGCGCCAATCCAAGTGCCGTTTCCTTACCGATGCCGGAACTCGCTCCGGTGATTAAACAGATTCTGCCCGTCATATCGTTGGTCATCTTGTGCCTCCAATTCACTTCCCTATCATGATACCTAATGTCGAAACAGTGCTGATAAAATGAGTAGCGGTTAAACTTGGGGCAGGTAATTCCATCACGACGAAAGGGTGCATGATGGTTGTCTGGTTGTGTATCGTAAGCGTTTTTGTGCTGTCGGTGATTTTTGCGGTGTATGTATTTTTGGACAGCCAGAAGCGGGGCGAAAATCGGCTGGTGTGGACGGGTGGCACCATGATTTTGGGGCCGCTTTATTTTCCGATGTATCTGGGACGGCGCAAAACATTAACACGGGAAGCCCCGACAGGTGATCTGGATTCCAACGTAGCACTGCATTTTGCATGGGTGTGGTCACTTTATATGCTGGTGGTGATTATCTGGACGTTGATCTATTTGTTGACGGCCAGCCGCGAAGATGTGGATAAAGTAGGCATCTCACAGGGATTAGCCATCAGTGCCTTGTTGTGCTGTTGGGTCGTGCCAGCGGGGTTGGCCTTTTTGTTCAGCGTGGTGATGATGGAGCCGCCGAATGCCCCCACACTCGATGAGGCATCAGAAAACCAGCCAAGCGACCAGCCCGATCAGCACGAGCCACACCCCGCCGATCAAGAGGATACCACGCAGGCCGGATGAGGGCAGGGTGGTCGTCGTGGCTTGGGCACGGCAGTCGTGCATCACGTCGGCGGGAATCAGGCGCAGGGTCAGCCATATGCCGATGGGCAACAGCAGCACGTCATCCAGATAACCCAGCACTGGAATAGGGTCGGGGATGAGGTCGAGCGGACTGAGGGCATAAATGACCACCGCCACCGCCATCCATTTGGCAAGGCGGGGAGTGCGTGGATCACGATAGGCAAGCGCAAGTGCCACAATCTCGGTTTTCAGTCGGGTCAGTCGGTTTTTCATAAAATCAAGCGGCGGTCATGTGACCAATACCTTCGCCAATTGCGTGGCGAAACGGTTAAAAGGGCGAACGAGCATACCATGTAAGCCGCCGCCAAATGTGAGAAACTAAGAACCTATCTTGAATTGCGGGAGAACCGCTGTACGAAAGTAAATAACATGCATTTATTACTGATACGGCATGGCGAAAGTTTTGTCAATCTGGAGGATTGGGATGGCGGCTATGTGGACACGGACCTAACTCCTCTCGGTAAGCGACAAGCAGCGAGTCTGGCTGAATGGATGGCACAGCATGTACAAGCGGATGTCCTGTACGCGAGTACGCTGGCACGTGCATTAGAAACCGCCCGTTATGTCGCGGAGGCCACCCACTTGACAGTCATTCCCGATCACCGCTTGCGCGAAATTGGTCATTGCCATGCCGACGGATCGCCAGTTTTGCCTGAAGAAATGCCGGTAGTCTACCCCCCAGACTATTGGGGTACAGAATGCCCCCACACGCCGATTAACAAAACAGGCGAAAGTTGGCTGTTGTTCCGCTTGCGCGTCGGCCTTTTTCTGGATGATATGATTGCTCGCCACAGCGATAACAGGAACAATCAAGCCAACATAGAAACGACGGTGGTCGTAGTCTGTCATAGCGCCGTGATCAGTGCGTCGTTCGATTACATTTTCAACTTAGGCCCGCACCACCATGTCAAAATCGTAACACCCAGTACCGGGATCGCGCATTGGCAACACAAACAGGTTAAACCCGGGCGCAACCCTTGGCGACTCCACGCGCAGGGAATGACATACCATCTATTGACCCATGATGGTGAATGGCTGGGACCCAAACCCCCGCTGTGCAATGCCACCAAGTCGAAGTAGTGGCGAAGTTTCGGCGCTTAATTGACGAAAGTATAGGTGATAGGCCATTTATAAAATCAAGCGACGGTCATGTGGCAGGCGTTCCATACGCTGGACTTCGGCATCGGCCCCGATTTTGGTAAAGACGGCGCGGGCCTGATACCACATCTTTTCGCCTTTGGAGAAGTCGCCACCGATGATTTCATAATGTGCCCATGTGCGGAGGGTCTGGGCTTGTTCACCCTCCATCCGCCCTTCGGTAAAGACACGCAGGCTTTCTTTAAAGCAGTCTATTGGCAGCATGACTTTATTATCCACACGAATCGGTTGACCCATGTGATAGGCGATGCGGCCTAGTGTACGCCATGCCACACCCATGCCCAATGTGAAATCGGCTTGACGGGCAGTGGCAAGCGCTTGCAATCCATAAAAAAGCGCTTCCGAATAGCGGGCCTGTCCATCCAACGCCTCACCCAAATAACAATAGGATTCCGCCAGCAATTCGGTGTGGTTGATTTTCTCAAGGCGGGGTACGAGCGAGCGCAGATGCTGTTCGGCGGCATCAAAATCGCCCAAATAGACCCGAATGACCCCGATGTTGTTGAGGGCTACCAATTCGCCGCTACGATAGGCGATGCTGCGGGCGGTTTCGGCGGCGTGCTGGAACAGGGCCAGTGCTTTACGATATTCCCCGCGTCGTCGGCCCAACTCTCCAAGATTGTTGGACAGGATACATTCGCGGCGCACATCGCCCATTTCGCGGGCCAGCCACATCGCCTCATTAAAAACCTGCATGGCTTGGGCGTAACGGCCCGACGTGGAATGTACCACGCCAATCAAGTTCAAGGCGTAGACAATCTGTTCGCGGTTTTCGATGGCGACACCGATTTCATGGGCACGGGTGCAGAGGTCAAAGGCCGTCTCCAAATTGCCCATGCTGATACAGGCCGAGGCTTGACTGAGCAGGGCAGTGATGAGTTCGGTCTGACCTTCTTCGCCTGCTTCTTCGGCCAAGCTGACGGCGGTACGGGCCATTTCGAGTGCATTGGTGGGATGACCCTGCCGATCTTGGACGGTGGCAAGACGACTGAGGGCACGCGACTGCATCGGTAAATTGCCCTCGGCCCCGGCGACCCACGCGAGGTCCCGATAGACCACCCCCGCCGCCGCATATTGCCCGATGGCCTGAAGCGAACGCCCGACCCCTTCCATCAGGGCCATACGCTGTTCCACGTCGTCGGATTCATAGGGCAGCAATGAGAGGGCGGTTTGGAAGTAATCAATGGCGGCTTCGGGGGCATAGGTATCACGCGCTTGGCGTCCGGCAAGGCCATACCATTTAACGGCCCGCTGGGTTTCCCCGGCCCGTGCGAAATGCTCGGCGATGAGGCCAGCGATCTGCCCAACCCGCTCCATTCCGCGTCCAATCAGCCATGTTGCCACGCGGGCATGGTAATGACGCAGCATGTTGGGGGAGATGCTGTCATAACAAACACGGTGCAAGGTTTCGTGGGAAAAGGTGTATTCGGTGGTGCGATTAAAGGCGGATACCTCGCGCTCAAAAATCATCTCCCGCCGTGCCAGTTCCTCTAATATATGGCGTGTCTCGGAGGCCGACCAGCCGCATAAATCAGCGACGGCACTGTCCCAAAAGACGCGCCCAATCACCGAAGCACACAACAAAGCGGATTGCTGTTCGGTTGGCAGGCTTTGGACCCGTTCACGCACAAGATCGGGCAGGGTAGCCGGAAATTGTGACCCAACCAGTGATACGTCACGGACTTTCCACGGTTCAGACTCAGTGTTGCCGGGTTGAATGATGTCGGCTTGGATTAGCGACTTCACCAGTTCCTCCAAATGATAGGGATTGCCCGCCGCCTTTGCCAAAATGGTTTCTATAAAATTAGGCGGAATATCGGGGGCGTTATGTAAAAGGTTTTCGAGTAATTTTTGACTATGGGCGGTTGAAAGACGTTCTAAGTGTAAGTGAATGTAATTGGGCAAAAGACTGCCCCAACCCGTGTAATGCTCGATGAGGCTGGCCTGTGCAGTGGTGATGATGACCAGTGGTACATCGGCGGTCTGCTGGGCAATATAGTGGATGAGGTCGAGTGAGCCGACATCGGCCAGTTGAATATCTTCCAGTGTGATGACGACAGCCCACCCATTAATCCCCGCCATCTTGCGGAAAAATTGGACAACATAATGAAAAGCGCGGTCACGGATTTGGCGTGGGTCAGCCAAAAGCGGCTGTATATGGGGGCTGGTCGAAAAATCATAGCCGAGCATATGGCCGATAAAATGGGCTTCATCCTCTGTGTCGTCACCCAAGAAGGCGGTAAACCCGGTCACCAGTTTCTGATTGGCGAGGGCATCGGGGTCGCTTTCGCGGATTTCAAAACGGGCCGCAAACATGCGCCGAATGAGCGAGAATGGCAGGGAGGTCATTTGCTCGGTGGTTTGGGCATGGAACATCCAAAAACCATAGTTGGGATGGCTGCCCGTCCAGCGGTGTAGTTCAAAGATCAGCCGCGACTTACCAATACCAGATTCACCAAAAATCGTCAGCAGCCCACCCACCGATTGACGTACCGCAAGTTGCATGGCATCGGTCAAGGTGCGGAATTCTTGATCGCGGCCTATCATTGGCGAAAAAAGGCCAGTGCTGGACGAGACCCAAACCTCACCGCCAACGGGGATGGCTTCCTCCACCCGGTAAACTTCGGTGGGGGGGCCATTGGGGGCGATGGCAACCGTGCCCAATGAATAGCTGAGGCTGATGCCGGGATTGTCCATCGTATGGCTGCGGGTCAGGGATGTTTCAAGGATGACATCCCCGTTGTCATGCGTGGTAAGTAGCTCTGTCAGTTGATGCAGTTCATGTTCAAAGGGGCGATCTTCCGCAAGGGTCGCATTCAGTTGGAATTGGGAAAAGGTATGCAAGACGCAGACCACATGGCTTGCGGCGACTATATCTGTCATTTGATAGGGTGCGAACGAAGCATTGGCGAGGCTGTAGCCTAGATTGGGCCGCATCAAGAGGGCCATGCGTGTTGCCCGCCATTCGTTGTTGTCATAGAGGGAGGGCGCACCAAAAAGCACTAACCAACGGTGGCCGTCTGACCAGACTAACTGCCCATGCAAGGATTTGAGATGGTTCGTCAAGAGATTGGAGACAACGCTTTCGGCCCCAGACGCATCGAACTGATGGGGAAGCCGATGGTCTTCCCAATGGAGTTCAATGTAGAGGATGGTGAGGCGGCTGTCGCAATGGTGATTAGCGAGGTGCTGCACCACGGCCTGCGCCGCCTGCTGCGTATAGCGGCTGTCCATCATGGTTAATACTATCCTTAAACCTAATGACTCTATATTAACGACGAATTCCCTTTATTGACAATGGTTTGATAGGGATTTGCTAGGCGAATTTTACAATTGGTTAGGGCACAGGCAAGGACATCAAGCGGTTTTGGCGGCATGTTATACTGGAAAATGCCATTTGGTCTCCCTTACTGAATTGAAAGGATGTTCCAACGATTATGAAACCCGTACATGAAGCCAGTGAACATTTCACTTTCCGACTGGCGACGACTGATGACGCGGCGATTATTACCCATCACCGTCGGGCCATGTTCGCCGATATGGGCCACGCCGCCGAGGTTGAAACGCTGAATCAGATGGCGGGGGCGTTTGAAGGCTGGGTGCGGCGCAAATTGGAACAGGGCCTTTACATCGGATTTTTTATGGAAAATGCCGAGGGGCAGGTTGTCGCTGGGGCAGGGTGTTGGATTATGGAATGGCCGCCCCATTTGTTGGATGCCTCCGCCGAACGTGCCTATATTTTGAATGTCTATACCGAACCGGAGCATCGTGGACGGGGCTTGGCAAAACAGTTGATGCAATCGGTGTTGGATTTTTGTGAGGCGCGACATCTGGGTGTGATTACCCTACACGCCAGCCAGTTTGGGCGGCCTCTGTATGAACAATTGGGATTTGCCCAGACCAATGAGATGCGGCTGGTGCGTCCAACTTAATTGTGGAATTTCTGAAATCCAGAGTTTTGACTATACTATAGACACCAAAACTTGCGAGGGTCGGTTGTGGATTGCAACCGCATACCGAAAAGGAAAAATATATGGCGCGGCTTCGATTATTCGCGTTAATGACCTTGATAGGGATTTTTATTTTGTCGTCATCGGTGCTGGCGCAAGGGCCACTGCCTCTCGATGAAACCTTTACCAGTACGGATGGTCAGATCACCTTCAGCTACCCAGCAGGTTTTGTGGTGGCGGAGGATACCGATACAGGCCAGATTCGCCTTGCTAATAATGATGCGCTGGCAAACAGTGAACCAAGCGGATTGGTGCTGCTGCCGGGGCAGGTGTATATGCTGTTTTTCACGCCGGATGCGATTGCCGATGCCGCCGCGCTAACCGGGGCAACGATCAATACGCCGCTGGACTTGCTGAATGTGGCAGGGGTGGTTCTGGGCGTGGCGGTACCAGAAGGGGTGACGGAGACGACGATTCAAGACAACCCGGCGGTGACGACCCCGGTGATTTCTGACCCCAGTACGGGCATTGACACTTATTTGACGGGGATTCAATTTGGGCCTGCCGCGTTTATGTTGATTGCCACCAGTACGCCCACCGGAGAATTGGAAGTCTTCCAACCGACGGCGCAGGCCATTTTGGATACGCTGACGTATGGTGCGACGGCCCCATCACAGGAAACGCCGACTGCCGAAGCCACCGAGCCAACCGTTGAGGCTACCCAAGAGATTCCGACAGTAGAAGCAACGGCAACCGATGTTCCAACCGAAACACCCACCGAAGTCACGCCTGTTCCGTCCGGTGATGGGACACTGGACGCGATCTTTACCAACGCAGAGGCGACGGTCACATTTAGGTATCCAAGCGCGTGGACAGTGGCGGAAGCCCCCGCCGGATTGGAAAACCTGATTATCCTTTCCAACAATGCGGTACACACGACCATTTCGCCTTCGGATGTCTTTTTGGCACCGGGGGAACTGTATATGCTGATTTTGACACCCGCGATGTTAAACGCAGTGCTCAGTGACGCTGGGGTACTGCCCGAGACGGCCTTGCAACTAGCGAATTTGATGGTGGCGGATGCGGCTGAAACCATTGTCTTTGAGCGACCATTTCAAACAACCATTGGGGCCTATCCCGCGGCGTTGATGCGAGGTCAGGACGATACACGCGGACTCGACATCTTGCAGGCGGTGATTCAAGTGGGAGAGGGTAGTTACTTTGTCGTAGAACTAGATACCCCCGCCGGAGAGTTGGACTCAGTTGAGCCAACAGGTCTGGCGTTGATGGCGACATTGGCTTTGATTACCGAAGGCGCGACACCAGTACCAAGCGTAACGGTTGCAGTTACCCCAATAGCTGGTCAACTGGCGCTCGACGCGAACTTCATAAGCTCCGATGGCACCGTCTTTTTCAGCTATCCAAGCGTTTGGTCAATCATGGAAGGGCCGCTGGGTTATCCGGGGGTGATCGCCCTTGCCAATAATTCCGCCCTCGTCAGCCTAGACCCCGTTAGCGTGACGCTACTGCCGGGGCAAATGTATCTATTGATCCTGACGCCAGTCTATGTAGATATTTATCTGGCTGGTAAATCCGTGACAGCCACAACCGCGCTGCAAGTCGCCAATTTGATGCTGGCCGATGCCCGCCCAACGACTGTCTATGAGCAACCGATTGAAATCGGCATTGGGGCGTATCCGGCGGTGGTCATGCGGAGTGTGGACTCGACACGCGGGATTGAATCATTGCAAGCGGTGATTCAGGTGGGCGAGCAGGATTTCTTCATTTTGGCACTTGACGCGCCGATTGGCGAATTGGCTCTTATTGAAGATACGGGCTTGGCGCTGTTTGCGACGCTGGTTTATAG
>JAIOHL010000177.1 GCA_019913005.1 Anaerolineae bacterium
TTGGATGGACAAGTTTCGGGCTTTGTTACTACGTTTTGATCGTTTGGATACGGCCTTTTTAGGTGCTTATCATCTCGCTTTTGCCTTGATTAATCTGCGCCACACCTTTGCTCAACCCAATAAGTTTAAATGAGTTCTATGGCATAGTATCATCATCTGAGGGAAAGTGTATGTTGAAGCGAAAACCTATAGATCGCTTTACAGTACCAACAAGAAGAACCCTTTATCTTGCCCAGAAAGAGGCGGAACGACTGAAGCATACTTTCATTGGCCCGGAGCATATCTTAGTCGGCCTTTCCAAAGAGAAAGACGGAACTGCTAATCAAATGCTCATTGAATTGGGATTAGATGAAGAACGTTTGACTGCCCTACTTGAGCAATTTACAGCAGACTATCCAAGTGGGGAAGCCGAATTAGCTCTCTCTAGGCCAACCAAAAAACTACTTGAACACGCGGTTGATGAGGCGAGACGGCAGGATTCGTTTTTTATTGCTACTCCCCACCTTTTGTTAGGAGTCTTACGCGGCAAAGACACTATTGCAATCCAAATGATTAAAAGCGTTGGGCTTGACCCTGTCAAGTTGTGGCAAGATGTGAGGAAGCGTGTGAAAAAGTATCCTACCACTGCACTGCGATAAATAAATGGTTCATGAAGAATTACCTAAGCCTGTTGCTGTCAGTCCCCACTATCCCCTATAATTGAGATTAGCCGCGCTGTACCTATAAAAATTTTCTCCTCTGAGAAATTCCAATTCTATCTGAACTTCTCCAGCGGGAGAAACGTCTAACGTATGAGCGTGTAGGGATGTTAACAATCCAAATTGGGATGGGGTGGTTTGTACAATAGAAATTTGAAAAAAAGGCGTTAAGGTATGGTTTGCAAGTGACATTCTATCTAGCGTAACGGACTAATTTCCGGTAGAGTTCTGAATAGGGACAGTTCAAATTAGTTGTGCCCTATTGGGCGTTTTGGGTGGTTTGTAAAAGGCCATAGGCTGTTTCATTCAATGAAGTTATGGCAGTTATTTAAAACATGTCCAAAGGGAGGACAATCCCATGGCGGAGCGAAATCAAGGTGGTAACAAAATGGAGCGTTTTACTCAGCGTGCTCGCCGGGTGCTGAGTCTGGCCCAAGAAGAGGCCGAACGCTTACAACATAGCTACATCGGAACTGAGCATCTATTGCTCGGTTTAATGCGTGAAGAGGGTGGGGTTGCGGGTCGTGTTTTGAGTGAACTCGGTCTCGACCAACGTCGTGTGGAAGAACTGATCGAACGCATGACCAGTTCAAATCGCACCACTGGCCCTGTTCAAATGGACTTGTCGCCAAGCACTAAAAAAGTGCTGGAATTAGCCGTAGATGAAGCCCGCCGCATGGGTCATCACTATATTGGTACCGAGCATCTCCTGTTGGGCTTGGTACGCCAACAAGATGGGGTTGCCATTGAAGTGTTGAAGCGCCTCCACATTAACCCTGAAGACGTGCGCCGCCAAACCCGCCGGATTTTGCAAGAAGACCCTGACCGTAATCGCCGCGAATTTCCGCCGCGTCGGGAAGGTTCTAGCAGTTCGACATCGGCATCGTCGTCAGCCAGTGGCGGTTCCCCTGAAATCGGGCCGCGTGGATCACGCCCCCGTGAGAAAAAGAGTTCCACCCCGCTAATTGACCAACTCGCCACCGACCTGACCGCCCTTGCCGAGGATAGCAAACTCGATCCGGTCATCGGACGTGAGATGGAAATTGAGCGTGTGATTCAAATCCTCAGCCGCCGTACCAAGAACAATCCGGCTCTCATCGGCGAACCCGGTGTGGGTAAAACCGCGATTGTCGAAGGCCTAGCGCAGCGTATTGTAGACCGCGATGCCCCTGCCCCGCTGCTTAATAAGCGCGTTCTTCAATTGGATGTCGGCAGTTTGGTGGCAGGCACGATGTATCGCGGCCAGTTTGAGGAACGTCTAAAGCGGGTTGTGGAAGAACTCAAATCCTCCGACAGCATCCTGTTCATTGACGAAGTGCATATGCTAGTAGGGGCAGGTTCGGCAGGCAGCAGTGTGGACGCCGCCAACATCTTGAAACCCGCTCTGGCTCGTGGTGAACTGCAATGTATTGGCGCAACGACACTCGACGAATATCGCAAGCACATTGAAAATGATGCCGCATTGGAGCGCCGTTTCCAAAAAGTGCGCGTAGATGAACCCACTATTGAACAAACCATCGAAATTCTACGTGGCATCAAGAGCAATTATGAAGAACATCACGACCTTGAAATTTCCAACGAAGCAATTGAGGCAGCCGCCAACCTTTCGGCCCGTTATCTGCCAGATCGTTTCCTGCCGGATAAGGCGATTGACCTCATTGACGAAGCCTCCAGCCGGGTACGCATGTACAAGAGTCCCGACAGCACCCGCTATCGTAAGACCGAACGTGAACGCCTGAATTTGCTGGACGAGTTGGATGATGTTCAGCGCAATACCGAGGTTGATCCCGCCATTGTCGAAGATATGAAGACGCAATTGCGCGAAGTCGAAATCAAGCTCGAAACCTTCCATTCCAGTTGGAACCCCGAAACCCAGAAGCCGCGTCTTAGCTCTGAGGACATTGCCGAAGTATTGGGCATGTTGACGGGTATCCCGGTCACCACCATCGCCGAGGAAGAATCTCAGCGGTTGCTGCGCATGGAAGACGCCCTACACCAACGCATCATCGGGCAAAACGAAGCGATTACCGCCATTAGTAAAGCTGTGCGTCGTGCCCGTGCTGGCCTTAAAGACCCCCGCCGCCCAATTGGTTCATTCCTGTTCCTCGGCCCAACTGGGGTCGGCAAGACTGAACTTTCGAAGGCGCTGGCGGAATTCCTGTTTGGTAGCGAGGACGCCCTGATTCAACTCGATATGAGTGAATTTATGGAACGCCATACTGTCGCCCGCCTGACAGGTGCGCCTCCCGGCTATGTGGGGTACGAGGATGCCGGCCAGTTGACTGAAGCCATCCGCCGCCGTCCCTACAGCATTGTGGTGTTTGATGAAATCGAGAAGGCCCACCCTGAAGCCCTGAACATGCTGCTTCAGATTATGGAAGAAGGCCATCTCTCCGATGCACGCGGACGCCAAGTAGATTTCCGCAACGCGATTGTGGTGATGACCAGTAATATCGGCGCAGACACCATCAAACGCGGTACAACACTCGGTTTCAGCTTTGAAAAAGATGAGCAAATGTCGCAGGCCGAAGAATATGAGGAAATGCGCAAGCGTGTTACCGAAGAACTGCGCCGCAATTTCCGCCCCGAATTCCTCAACCGCTTGGACGGCACGATTGTCTTCCGCTCGCTGACCCGTGAGGAAATCAACGAAATTGTGGAACTACGTCTCCATGAAGTTCGCGCCCGTATGAAGGAACATAACCTCGGCCTTGAAGTGACCGATGCTGCCCGTACCTTTATCGGCGACCAAGGGTATGACCCCGAATTTGGGGCACGTCCGCTGCGCCGTGTGGTCACGAATTTGGTCGAAGATAAGCTCTCCGACTTCATTCTGATGGGGAACTTTGAACAGGGCAGCACAGTGGTTGTTGACCTCAATGCCGAGACGAAAGAACTTACTTTCGCCTCGGGTCAGGGTGAAGCGGTGGGCGATGCAGTTGCCCAAGAAGCCGCCCCGATGAACTAAACCGTTCACCTGTCAACAAAAATAGACACCCGGTCTAATAAATAGACTGGGTGTTTTTGATTCAATAGCAAATTTTTGATGGGCACGGGGCTAAAGCCGCCATACTGAATCTAGGGGAATATTTAGATTACACCTAAATTCTTGCCGACTTTTTCAAACACGCTGAGGGCTTCTTCAATGTCGGAGGGTGTATGCGCGGCGGTATTCATCACGCGGATGCGGGCTTTACCCTGTGGCACGGTTGGATAGCCAATCGCCATCGCAAATACGCCATTCTCAAATAACTGGCGACTGAACTGCTGCGCCAATTTCGCTTCACCCAACATGACCGGGACAATCGGCGTTTGGGTCTGGCCTGTATCAAAACCGAGGGCTTTCATGCCTTTCTTGAACACATCGGCATTGGCCCACAGTCGCTCAACTAATTCCGTAGATTCTTCCAATAGGTCAACCGCTTCCAAACAGGCGGCTGTGTCGGGGACGGTCATGGCGCTGGAAAATAGCAGGGGACGACAACGCTGACGCAGCCAATCAATAATCACTTTGCGGCCTGCCACAATCCCACCGACTACCCCGAACGCCTTACTCATCGTGCCGATTTCAATATCCACTTTGCCATGCAGCCCAAAGTGATCCACGATCCCTCGTCCGCCTTTACCTAGTACACCCTCGCCATGTGCATCGTCTACCATCAATAGAATGTCAAATTCGCGGGCGATTTCGTAGATGGCAGGCAGGGGGGCAATGTCGCCATCCATGCTAAATACGCCATCAGTGATAATCATATAACGAGTGTATTCTTTGCTGGCGATGGCCTCTTTGATTTTTTCGCGCAAATCGGCTGGGTCGTTGTGTTCATACGCGATAATTTGGGCGCGGCTGAGGCGGCAACCATCAATGATGCTGGCGTGATTAAGGCGGTCAGAAAAAATCGCGTCACCCTTGCTAACCAATGCCGGAATTGCGCCGAGATTCGCTGTGAAACCGCTTTGCAGGGTTAGTACCGCCTCCGCACCTTTGAACTGAGCCAGTCGTTCCTCTAATTGCACATGCAGGCTGTTTGTTCCGGCAATGGTTCGCACCGCGCCCGGCCCAATCCCATACCGATCAATGGCGTCTTTTGCGGCTTGCACCAAGCGGGGGTGATTGGCGAGGCCGAGATAATTATTGGCGCAAAAATTGATGACGGGCTTGCCATCCACGACAATGCGTCCACCCATCGCGCTTTCAATCGTGCGAACAGTGTTAAATAAGCCCAGTTCGCGTAATTCATCGAGTTGCTCCGCCAAAAAAGCGGTTTTGGTATCTACCTGAGTGTCCATCAAGAAAGGCTCCTTGTAATTGGACTGCATATGGGGTTCTTGCGGATTGATTGTAACGCGAAGCAGAGAAATGTGGTGGTAGGGGGAATTAGCGAATTCATTTTCATGATATTACAAAAACGGACGGGCTTCAATTGGCGTCTTTGGCTGATATAGCTCATATCAAAACCGATGTAGCCTATGAGTACGTCATTTTTTCTGGGAGGATAAATATGAATTTGAATTTGCCGATACTCCATGAGCTTTCTAAATGTAAAAGTATTCTCCTGGCAGGGGCAGGTGGCGGTTTTGATGTTTTCGCAGGACTACCCATTTATTTTGAACTGGAAAAGCGTGGTCTCGATGTTCATCTTGCCAACCTTTCCTTTTCGGATATTGCCGGATTAAACGATGGTGAGCAACTAACCGATACGCTCGTTGGGGTGAGTGCAGATTTGGAGATTTTTACCGATTACTTCCCCGAATACTATCTCAGTCAATGGTTTTTAGCAGAGCGCAATGAGTACATCACGATTTGGTGTTTTGAAAAAACCGGGGCAAGGCCACTTATCAAAAATTACCGTGTATTAGTCGAACATCTAGGTATTGATGCGATTTTGCTGGTAGATGGGGGGATAGACAGCCTGATGTTTGGCGATGAACCTGAACCGGGCACGATGCTGGAAGATTCGCTATCTATCCTTGCCGTTGACGAATTGCGAATCCTAAAATTTAGAGGATTAGCTTGTCTGGGTTTGGGCATTGAGCATGAGGTTGGGTATGCCCATCTCTTTGAGAATATCGCCCAACTGACCAAAGACAATGGCTTTAAGGGGGTCAGCGCACTTTCAAAGACGATGCCATGTTATGTGAAAGTTATGAACGGGCAGTGATGTATACCTTTGACCAGCAACCGGATCACACCAGCGTCATTTGTTCCTCGGTGATTTCAGCCGTAAGGGGAGAATATGGGAACTATCATCTCGCCAAACGCACGGAGGAAAGTGTTCTCAATATTTCCCCTTTAATGCCGATTTATTGGTTTTTTGACCTTAAAACAGTTGCCAGACGGAACGTATTGCTGCCACAACTTCGCCTGACTTTTACAATTGATGAGGCGTGGCGAGTAATGCAAAAGGTGCGTGGCGATCTGGCCCTCAGAAAAACCCCGCCATTCCCTTTGCCATAAACTCGCCAAAAAAGTCACTGTTAGGGCCGATAAACGAACACCCGCCCATCGTTCAAAATCGCGCCCGCTTCTTTGGAGCCGCCCAGCACATAAAGTGCGTTGTCCACACTGGCGATGGGAACGCCATGCAGCGGCACAGGCATTTGGGTGATGATTTCCCATAGCTCCGTTTCCGGGTCATAGACTTCTACCGTATCAAGGGTTTGGGGGCAATCATCATTTGGGCATACCGCAAAAACCTCACCCCCGGCGGCATAAATTTTGCCATCCATAACGGTGGCGTTGAACCCGGCCCGTGCGACATTCAGAGATGGGCCGGTTTCCCATGTCTCCGTTTCGGGGTCATAAATCTCAACCGAGTGATATTCGACTCCGGTGCTCCGACCTCCAATGGCCCAGATTTGACCTTCTAGTACAACGGCGGCTAGGTGATCGCGTACTACACTTGTTGGGGCTAGGGTCGTCCATTCATCCTGAGCAGGGTCGTAGCGCAGAAGGGGCGGCGCAACCGATTCATCATCCGATACCCCGCCGACAACATAGATAAAGTCATCCACCACGACAGCGACACCCGCCGCACGATTTTCCGGCATATCTGTAAGGGCTGTCCATTCATTGGCGGTGGGGTCATAGACAAAAGCGGTAGATTGGGGTTGCCAGCGTACAAAGCCGCCGAATACGTATATCTTGCCATCATAGGCGGTTGCCATCAAATGGTCACGACCTGCGGGCATGGGTGCGAGCGTTTCCCATATATCAGTCGCCGTATCATAGACCTCAAACGTATCGAGGCCGCCGAAACCACCGGGAACGTAAATCTTGTCGTCTAATACAGCCGCAGGCATTTCGGAGCGGGCAGTGAGCATAGAACGAACTTCTTTCCAGTCCTCTTGCCCATAACTGGGTCGTGGGAAATAGGTCAATACACTTAGGGCGATGATGAATAGGAATCGAATTTTCGGCATTGCCATCCCTCCACAAATTTATTCGATATAATCCCCCCATCAATACACATCATATATGCAATTCGGGTTCAGGTGAAACGATGTCTAATCCCCAGTCAGATCAATTGATGGCAGCGCTACACAAACATTTATACATCACACAAGCCGATATTGAAGCCAATCGGCGTGGGGTGATTAGTGAAACGCAAATCGCTCGGATTCGTGGTCAACTGCGCTCGGCTTGGCTGGTGTTGGGATGTTTGATGTTTGCATTACTGGGGCCATTTTTGCTCTTTAGTTTATTGCTTGGTTGGCAAATTTTCTTGTTTGTGCTGATTGTCGGCCTACTGATCGCCAGTGTCAGTGGTTGGTTTACCACCAAGCAAATTCAGCGGCAGTATCAGTTAATCAATGACGAACTATTAAAAGGCGAAATTGCCCATGTCGAAGGGTTTTTGGGGAAAAAAGTCGAAGGCCGCCGGATGGGCCAGTACGTCGGCATTGGATCAGAATTTTTTGATGTGCCAAAGGGACTTTTAGAAGCGATTCCCGAAGGTGAAGGTGCGGTAATCTATTATCTGCCGCAGAGCAAGCAGTTGTTGTCGCTGGAACTGGGTAGTGCGCGGGAAGAAGACACGGTTGAAAACTAGGTGGTTGGAAAGCGTAGGGAGGTTTCGCCTTCGCACCAACCGCTTCAGGTTAGCAATCGCCCCGAGGCCAGCCTATAAAGCGTTCTTGGTTCACCTGCGATACCGCGAATTGCTATCCACTCATTCATTTCAAATTTAGTCAAGTAACATTTGCCGCCCTGCGCTATACTGAAACACATGGACAGAATATTCATTTACCCAACTTCCCCGAAAAAACGCACCTCTATCTGGCTGACCCTATTGTTATTGGCATTGGCCTCAATCGTGGCCGCCTGTGATACCCTTGATCGCATTGGTGAGCGGCCCGATCCCACCCAGACATCCGTCGTTTTTCGCACAGCGACCCCCGGCGGACGGATTTCGGTTTGGCTTGTCTCTCCCACAGGCCAAGCGATTGCTCAAGTCGGGACACCCAATCCGAATAATCCGGGTGAAATTATTGGACCCGTTGGGACGGCGACAGCGATTGTGCAAACGTTGGTCGCCGCCACCCAAACTGCCCTTGCCCCTGCGAGTGCCCCAAATTTCCAGCCCAACAATTGCCCGCAACCGAGTGGTCGTGTACCCGAACCGCGCCCTTCGTCCTTTGCCGATTTCCCCGCAGCGATTGGAACGTATTTAAGTGATGGCGGCCCAACGGCGGTGATGGAAAGCGAACTTCGCAATTGGGGAGCAATTACTGGCGCAGGGGGGGTGGTACAGGCGAATACTGATTTGACCGGGGATGGGGTCGAAGAGGTGCTCATCACGCTCTTTAATCCCTTCACCTATAATCCCGATTCACCATTAAATTCAGGGCAGTTGCTGGTTTATGGCTGTGACAATGGCGGTTATCGCCTGCTATATTCCACCCCCAACAGCCCCGGCTTGGCGCTGCCTATTTTGCATCGGGTGGGGGATATGAATGGTGATGTCAAAGCCGAATTGGTTTATGATGTCCAATCCTGCGGTCAAACTTACTGCACCCGCGAAGGCCAAATTTTGACATGGAATCCCATTACAGGTGCTTTTGAGCCGTTAAATAATGCTCCCATTGTGGCAATCAATGGTCGGTTGGGGGTACTCGATATTGATGGTGATGGCATCCTTGAACTGACGGCCCGCAGCAATCCGCTCAGTGATAGCGCCTCTGGCCCCACCCGTGCCCAGATTGATGTATGGGATTGGACAGGTAAAAACTATATCTTGGCGGTACGTAATGCCGATGAGCCGCGCTATCGTATCCATGCCCTCCACGATGCGGATGCTGCTTTTGGCGTCAGCAGTTGGCGCACGGCAATCACCAACTACAGCCGTGTCCGCGACGATGAAGCCCTGTTGGCGTGGACACTCCCCGGTGAACGTGAAATGCTGCGTGCCTATGCCGCGTATAAGATGGTGATTACCTATGCTCGGCTGCGCGAAAATGCACGGGCCGAATCCATCTTGGCAGTCTTGGTCGCGGAAAATCCAGAGGGAACTCCGGGGGCAGGTTATTCGTATATGGGGTTAGCCTTTATGAATGACTTCCGAGCCAGCAACAACCTGACCACCGCCTGTCAAGTGACGTTGGGTGCTGCTAATAGCCGACCAGAAGTTGTGACCTTTCTGAATAATTATGGCTATGCCAATCGGGTTTATGCCGTCACGGAACTTTGTCCGTTTTAATTGGTAGAATAGCTAACACTCAAGAATTGCGATATTTTGAAAAATCAGCGATGATTTAGCAGAATTTAAAGTTCTAAATAAACGGAGATTATACATAACCCATGTCTGGGCAATCTTTTCCACCCCCCAATAATCCAAATGACCCATTTGGGCAGCAACAACAACCACAGTTTGGACAGCAGCCACAGCAGCCCTTTGGACAACCCCAATTCGGACAGCAGCAGCCTTATGGTTTCGGCCAAGCACCCTACGGCGGTTTTGTGCAAGAAGAACCCAAACGCCGTCGTCGCCGTGGACCGTGCTGCATTATCCTTGTCCTTGTAGGCGTCTGCCTTCTCTGCTGTGTCGGTGGTGTCGGTGCGTTTGCTTTTGCTTTCCGTCCAGCCGTTCCAGCGCTCCTATGGATTAGCCTAGCGAACAACGGGGAAGCTGACCAAACAGGTAGCGTCGTTTGCAAAGATTCGCAGGCAGAATTATTCAGCCTTGCCTATCAAGCCGAATACGGCAGTGACGTGACCATCAATTTCACCACCTTTAATACCGAAAACGATTCAGTGACTATTGAAGGCGAAATGAAGGGGCCAGCGGGTTCGTGGTCTACCACCGACGATCCAGATGGCGATGGCACGGTGGACTATGAGGCAGTCTTTACCGTTAACCGCGATGGCACGCCAAGCTCTTCCGAAAATGAGGCCATTGCTAATTTCTTTGGTTGCATTGAAAGCATCAACCAGATTTCGCCAACCTCACCTTTGGGAAGCGGCCTAACACCGTCCGGCAACTGATTTTCTAAGCGGCTTCGCATTCGGAGCCCTCCCCTAAATTAGCTGGCAGCGGGCCGGACACCACCGGCTCGTTTTTTGCATATAGAATTCACGTCAGGAGTAATATTTCGATGACCGATCTACTGAATTATTTCAATCAACGCACCGATGACATGGTAGAAACGCTTCAACATCTGGTGAAGTATGAATCACCGACAGGCAACAAAGAACTGGTTGACCAACTCGGTACCTACATGCGCGGCGTTTTGGAAGGACTTGGGGCGGATGTCACCGTCTATCCGCGTGCCGAAGCTGGCGATATTCGGCTGGCGAAATGGAACGAGAACGCCCCCGGCAAACCCATCCTCATTTTGGTGCATATTGATACCGTATGGGGTGAAGGCACGCTGGAAAAAGATGTGCTGTTGAAAATTGAAGAGGGTCGTCTGCATGGGCCGGGCGCACTCGATATGAAGGGTGGTATCACCTGCGCATTAGAAGCGATTCGCGGCTTGCGAAATCTGGGCCAGATGCCGAACCGCCCCATCTGGATGCTGGTCACGACGGATGAAGAAACGGGCAGCGCCCACAGCAAAGACCTGATTATGGAAGTGGCCTCACAAACGGGTTTGGTGTTGGTTACAGAGCCAGCAGGTTCAGCCGAGGCGGTCAAGACCTGTCGCAAAGGGATTTCACGCTATTGGGTACGCTCCATAGGCAAGGCGGCCCATTCCGGCAACGCCCCCGAAGCAGGCATCAACGCGATAATTGACAATGCCCATCAAGCCATCCGCCTGCACGAATTGAACGACCTGCCCAATGGCACCTCCGTTTCCGTCACGCAAATGAGCGGCGGCACCGCCATGAACGTCATTCCCGCTGAAGCCGAACTGTATATTGATGTGCGCTTCATCAAGTCGAGCGAGGCCCAACGCATTGATGATGAGGTCAAGGCGCTTGATCCCGTTGTGCCGGGGGCAAAATTGGAAGTACATGGATTCATTGACCGCCTTCCAATGGAGCGCGATGACAAGATGATCGCTGCGTTTGAACAAGCCCAACGTATTGGGGCAAGCATCGGTCTGAAATTTGGCGAAGAATTTTCCGGCGGCGGCTCGGATGGCAATTTTACGGCGGGGGCTGGTTATACGACCCTTGACGGGCTTGGGCCAGAAGGCAAAGGGATGCACGCCCTCCATGAGCATGTCGTCATTAGCACCCTGCCACGTCGTGCGGCCCTGATTGCGGCGCTACTGCGGGATTGGAAGATGCCCGACGAAGCATAGCACAAAAAACATGCCTGCAAAAACCGTTTCTTCTGAACATCGGAAGGGGCGGTTTTATTTTTTGCTGAGTCGCCTTTGGTAAATAATGACTATGCCGGGGGCGGGTGATACGTGCGAAAATGGATAGCCGCATTAGCGATACGTTCAAGATTAGAGTAGTTGAAGTAGTATGCCTGAATCTACCAATATTCGTCGGGATGTTGACCGACTGCTCAGTTATCCCTACAGTCAGCGCCGCCCTCTCCGCACCGTTATTCACCTTGTTCAAGAAGAACGCCGACGGTTGGGGTTGGCGATCATTTGGTATATCATCAAACATAGTGGGGTCTGGGCCATGCCCCTCGTGACGGCCAGCGTGATTGATGTGGTGGCGAACCATCAACCGATTTCGCGCTTGTGGATTTTTTCAGCCATTTTGCTGTTTATTTTTGTGCAAAACATCCCCACTCACTATTTGTTTGTTCTCAACCTCAGCACCGCCACCCGGAATATCGAAACCCGCCTGCGAGCCTCGGTGGCAAGGCGTCTGCAGCAACTTTCCATCCAGTTCTATCACCAACAAAGCAGTGGTCGGCTCAATAGCAAAATGCTGCGGGATGTGGAGGTACTGCAACAGACCATCTCATTAGTGTTTCACACCATTCCCGCCGCCATCTTTACCCTGATTTTTGCGCTGGTCGTTACGGCTATCCGTGCCCCAGCTTTCTTGATATTTTTCGTTTTGACCGTGCCCGCCGCTGCCCTGCTTATTCAAAAATTGCGCAATGTCCTAAAACAGCGCAATCGAGAATTCCGCGTCGAGGTCGAGGGCATGTCGTCCAGCCTAATTGAAATGATTCACCTCATCCCCATCACCCGCGCACATGGCCTTGAAGAAGAAGAACTACGACGGGTGGAAGAACGCCTATATCGGGTGCGATCAACAGGGATTCGGCTGGATGCGATTAACGCCATTTTTGGGGCATCCTCATGGGTGGTGTTTCGTCTGTTTGAACTGCTGTGTTTAGTTACTGCTGCATACATGGCCTATCACAATTATGGCTCGGTCAGTCTTGGAGATG
Organism: Anaerolineae bacterium; assembly: GCA_019913005.1. Taxonomy (GTDB): domain Bacteria; phylum Chloroflexota; class Anaerolineae; order Aggregatilineales; family J027; genus CFX10. Next base: position 12,509 of record JAIOHL010000177.1, read on the forward strand.
TCATCATGGTGACGGGCTATTTCACCAGTCTGACCAACGCCGTGATGCAGATTACCAACATTTTGCCAGACATCACACGTGGTTTTGAGTCCATCTATTCGTTGGGCGAAATTCTTGAAGCGCCCGATATGGAACACAATGAGGGTAAGCAGGTCGTTCATGGGCTGCATGGACACTTCCGCTTTGAAAATGTGGACTACGCCTACCCCGACAGTATGGAATATTCGGTCAGGGATATTTCGCTGGAAGTACGACCCGGTGAAACCATCGCAATTGTGGGGCATTCCGGCGCGGGCAAAACAACCTTGCTCAATCTAGTGATTGGATTTCTACGTCCCAGTGAAGGTCGGATTATCCTTGATGGGCAGGACATGAAAGGGCTAGATTTACGCACCTACCGCCGCTTTTTGGCTTTTGTTCCACAAGAAACAGTGCTGTTTGAAGGTACAGTGCGCGATAACATCACCTATGGTATTTCCAAATATGACCCCACCCAATTGCAGCAGGTCGTTCACGACGCCAACCTTGCCGAATTTATTGAGAAATTACCGGAGGGGCTAGATACCCTGATCGGTGAAAATGGGGCACGGCTTTCGGGGGGACAGCGCCAACGGATTGCCATTGCCCGCGCCCTCATCCGCAACCCGCGTGTGCTGGTGTTGGATGAAGCAACCTCCGCGCTGGATACCACCTCGGAAGCTCTCATCCAAGAAGCCTTACAGCATTTGATGAAAAACCGCACCACATTTGTTGTAGCCCATCGGCTTTCGACGGTGCAAAATGCGGATCGGATTATCGTCCTAGAAAATGGGCAGATTGTGGAAGTGGGCAAACATGATGAGCTATTAGCGAAACACGGCGTCTATGCCCAGTTGTATGGACATTATGTACCCGAATAAACTAAACAGAGGCGGTCAATGCTCATACCGCCTCCGTCAAGTCGGCCGTATTTATTCGATGGGATACCCCGCCGAGCGCCATTCGGTGACGCCGCCCGCCATGCTGGTCACTTTATCAAAACCCGCGTCCAACAAAATGTCACGCCCCTCTTGGCTGCGATTGCCGGAGCGACAGACCACTACAATGTCTTGGTCTTTGGGTAGTTCATCCACCCGGCTGGCAAGCTGACCGAGGGGGATGAGAGTCGCGCCGGGGATATGGAATTCGTCCCATTCCGACGGCTCGCGCACATCCAAGATAAACGCCCCATCATCGCGCATTTCGGCGGCTTCCTTGACTGAGATTTCCCGGTCCAGACTGCCGGATTTGCTGTCATCGCCTAGCAAGACGACAGCACCGATAATGACCAATAACAACACCCCGACACCCGGAATGAGCCACTTGGCATTTTTCTGAAAAAAACTTTGTTTGGCAGGACGGCGACTGCGACGATGGGCCTGTTGAGCTTGAGTTTTTGTTTTTGAAGCCATTTCAATTATTCCTCTTGTAGGGCATCCATCACTTTTTCAAGGCGCTGACGAGCCTGATCCGCAATAGGCTGCATCTGCGAATTTTGCACCACACCCAACATTACCAGTGGGTCAATAATTGCCACTTCGGTGACGCCGGGTTCGACTTCCGACAAGGTGACGTTGCAGGGGAGCAGCAGCCCAACCTCTGGCTCTAGCTCAAGGGCTTGGTGGGCCAAATTGGGATTGCACGCGCCCAATATCTTATAGGGCCGGAAATCCACATTCAACTTTTGTTTGAGGGTGTTTTTGACATCAATTTCCGTCAGCACCCCGAACCCCTGTGATTTTAACGCATCTGTGACTTTTGTCTGCGCTGTCACAATATCAGTGTGAAGTTGGGTTTTAAACCCCAATGCTGTTTTATCCATTTTTACTGAACGGCCTCCTTCATGCCGCGCTCCAACGGTAGCCCATTTTGCATCCAATACATCGTCCCGCCCAAGACGTTGTAGATCGTCTTAAACCCTTTTTTGCCAAATAGGGCAGTGGCCGATTGACTGCGAGTGCCTGTCGCGCAAATTACGGCCACTGGATGTTCGGGATCAAGGGTATCAATCAATTTGGTCAATTGACCAAGTGGCATCAACACTGCGCCGGGGACATGACCCTGAGCATATTCCCACGATTCGCGTACATCCACCACCACAGGCGGTTCGGCGGAATTGAGTAACTCATTCAGTTCGGTGGGTTCAATGTCCTGCACATCACCGCTGGCAATTGGCAGACCCATCGCTTCCCACGTCGCAAGGCTGTCGGCGAGATACCCGACGACTTCATCAAACCCGACCCGCGCTAGGCTGTAACGTACATGGGCATAATCTTCAGGATTTTGCAGCAGCAGAATAACAGGCACTTCGGGCGGCAGGGCAAAACCAATACGATTAGACAATTGGTCATCGGCTTCCAAATGCACCGAGCCGGGGATATGTTTTGCTACGTAGTCGGCTTTGGGACGGGTATCTAACAACGCCGCGCCTTGCTGGAAATAGGGAATGGCATCTTGAATGGAGAGACCTCGCGCCTGTAATTCACCCAACACACGCGGCCCCTTGCGATTCATGACCTTAATACGGGTGTGATTGGCAGGCTGCTCTGGCAAATTGCTGGTGGCGTAATCCACAAATTCGTTTTTCTCACGTGGGGCAAGGGCCGGATTATGGTGTTTTTCGTAACCCATCGAAGTGCTGCGAACCGAACCGATAGATTTGCCACACAGCGACCCCGCCCCATGACCGGGATAAATCACCACGCTATCGCTGAGGGTGAAATATTCGTTGTGCAGCGTGTCGTACATCTGCCCCGCTAGACCGCGTGCCGCCTCAATACCCACCAAGTCGGGCCGACCAATGTCCCCAACAAATAGGGTATCACCAGTTAGCGCCATCCATGCCTCATCCGCACGGGTGGTATCGGCGACCAGTACGGTAATGCTTTCGGGGGTATGGCCGGGTGTGTGGCGGATATGCAGACGGATATTGCCTAATTCAATCACATCCCCGCCATGTAAGGCTTGATGCTCAAATTCGGCATTACCTAATTCGTGGACATAGATGGTCGCCCCGGTACGATCCGCCAGTTCGGTGTTGCCGGATACATGATCGGCATGAAGATGGGTTTCGATAATGTGGGTGATCTTGAGATTTTTTGATTGGGCGACATCGAGATATTTCTGCACATCGCGGTCAGGGTCAACCACAGCGGCAACCCCATGCGCTTCGCAGCCTACCAAATAGGAGGCGCAGCCAATACCTTCGATGAAAAATTGTTGGATATACATGTGTGATTCCTTACAGTAAACTCGGTAGATTGTCGAATAACAGCACAAGTGCTAGGCCGATAACAAAAAGGGCAAAGGCTTGGCGCAAATGGTCAGCTTTGATGCGATGCGCGAACTTGGCCCCAACGAATGTTCCTGCTAAACCCGACGCCATAAAAGTGAGCATCAAGCCTATATCCAATGAGACATGGCCCAAGTGCCCAACAAATCCGGCAAAACTGTTCATGGCGATAACCACCAGCGACGTACCCACCGCCTGCTGAAAAGGCAGTCCGATGAGCATGACAAGGGCCGGTACAATCAGAAAGCCGCCGCCGACTCCCAATATCCCCGTTAACAGCCCAACTACTGCGCCACTCAGCACGATCACCACCCAATTCATCTCTTTTTTTGCGGATGTATTGGGACGGGGTGCAAAGGTCATCAACAGGCCGATGGTGAGCATCAAAAAAGCGAAAATCGTGAGGAGTAGCGACTTGGCGAAATGTTCGGAAAGACCCGCCGAAAGATAGGCCATTCCGATGCCAGAACCGCCAAACAGCAGCGCCACACGCCAATTCATGGTGCCCTGACCGCGATGGAAATAAGCCCCGATAGCGCTGTTCGTGCCGACGACTGCTAGTGAGGTCGTCACCGCGACTTGGGGCGATTGACCCACCAGATAGACAAGAGCGGGCACGGTCAAAATCGAGCCGCCACCACCTAACAGACCCAACGTCAGCCCGATGACAAAGCCTAATAGCAGGCCTGTCAGAATCATCGAGTACCTTTCTTGACCGATAATCCGGCCCGCTGCCATGCTCCCATGCCGCCGCGTAGATTAATCGCGGTATAACCTGCCGCTCGCAGTTGGCGAACCGCTACCCCACTCCGTGCCCCTGAACGACATACGCACAGAATAGCTTTATCTTTAGGAAGCTCATTCAGGCGTTGATTCAGCTTATCAAGCGGAATCAGTTTGGCAGAGGCGATGTGGCCCACTTGAAATTCTGCTGGTTGACGCACGTCCAACACCAGAAATTCCTTGAGACGCGGCTCCGCTTCTTGGGCTGAAAGTGATGTGGTTGAATTTTGACCGAACAATTTTTTGAATAACTCCATTGGTATCCCCCTGTATGTGGTGTAACATCATCATCGCTGATTTTGATTTGGTCAGGCAGAGTGAATAGGTTATCATCTACCATAAGTAAAACTTATAACAGGATGCTGGATGCTGGATTTCCATAGACTCGAAATTTTTCAGGCGGTGGTTGAGACTGGCAGTTTTAGCCTTGCCGCCGAACGTCTATTTCTCACACAAGCCGCTGTCAGTCAGCACATCAAAGAATTAGAAGCCAGTGTCGGCACAGAATTGTTTGTACGGGGTCGGCGCGGGGTCACGCTTACGCCATCCGGTCAAATCTTGGCGAATTACACCCGCCGTATTTTGGATTTGGTCACCGAAGCCGCCGTCGCCGTGACTGATGTCGCCCATCTGAAACGGGGTGAGATTCGGTTGGGTGCGACGCCGGGGATTGGAAGCTATGTTTTGCCAATGTGGATGCAGTCATTTCGCAAGGCCTACCCCCAATTGACCCTCTCACTCACCACTGATGTCACCCAGCGTATTGTCGAACTCTTGCAGCAGGATCGGCTTGACCTCGCGTTTATCGAAGGTGAGTTGGAAGAAAGGGACTGGCTTGGTTATGTAGCCCTGCAAGAAGTCCAGCAGTATGTGGTGGTGGGTCGAGGACATGCGTGGTGTATGTTAGAAACCATTCCACTGGAAGCCCTGTATACACAAAAATTTGTGATGCGCTCCAAAGATAGCCAGACCCGACGCTGGCTCGAAAGTCAGTTGGCGAAACATGGGGTGGTGCCGGAAATCGCCGCCGAATTTGACAGCCCCGAAGCCCTCAAACAAGCCGTCATAGCGGGCATGGGGATCACGATTTTGCCTGATTACACTCTACAACTAGAGCTACAGTCGAAGCTGCTGCGTGCCCTGCCATTGGAGGGGGTCTCACTCAATCGGGTGTTGAAACTCATCTGGAATCGGCAAAAACCGTTTGGCCCTATCACCATGGCTTTCCTTAAACATCTTGCCGAGCAGTTTCCAGCCCTCCACAATCTATAAAAAAGTACGAGAGGGTGCTGTCTCTCGTACTACAAAATCGTGTATGTGGTTTAGGCAATTAGAACATTATCCACAGCCGCCGCTCTTGCCGCCGCGTGCTGCTTGCAATTTGACTTTGGAAGTGTATTCCAATTGGAACACATCCGGATTGGGGTTCGCCATTGCATAACGGCTGCCCAATGCCGAAGCAAAGGTATAAGCCAGCGTGTCATGGGCATGACTTTCAATGAGGCTAGTGGTCTTAAACTCTTCATCGGCAAAGGTAGTAATCCAGTTGTTGATACCGCCTTCCAACACGTAGACGTTGGGAACACTCTCCGACACCATTGTCTTCCAAACTTCAGTCGCGGCCTTCTCATCGTTGCCAATCACCATAAAGACCGTGTTGGCAGATTTGGCGCGGAATTCTTTCAGGTGGTCTGGAATCTCATCAGCGGAGATATTCACCGCGTCCAACAGATGGAACAAGTTAAAATCGGCCTCATCACGCACATCTAGTAAAATCAAATTGATACGGTCATCACGCATCAAAGCCAACACTTCACCCGCTTGGATTTGCACATCACGCTTTGCCAACACGGGGGCTTTGTCGTCCTTAATTGTGTTCCAGCGATCTTCGGTATTCGGCTGACCAATGAACATGACAACCACTGCGCCCGCCAACAGTGTTCCGGCAGCCCCATACCGCCACTTAGGTGCTTTTTTGAGGTCAGCCCCGCCAAAAATACGTTCCATTTGTTCGGCAAAGGCGAAGGCCACAAGCGCAAACAGCACCAAAATCACAACCGTCGCACCCGTGCTGATATTCAAAAATTCGGGGATGATATAGCGGCCTTCATAGGAGGAATACCAGAAATCCTCAAATGAACCCACTGTTTCACCAAAAAGGAATATCCCGAAGAATGCGCCGATGGCAAAAAATAATCCATCCAATCGGCCTGTTGCGGCAGAGACTAACGACGTGCCGGGGCAAAAACCGCCGATGATGAACCCCACCCCCATAATCAACCCGCCGACGATACCGGGCCAAAGATAGGTGGGGTTGACCCAGACCAGATTAAAGTCGAGCAAGCCGACTGCCGATGCCGCAAATACCAATACCATTGCGACGACGATACCCGTGAACATGACCTTCAGAACGGTCATATCGCCTAGATAAAACTGGGCGGCAAGGCGGCGCGAATCGCCAAAGCCAGCGATTTCCAAAACGACGCCAAAGGCAATCCCAATCGCCAGTGAAACTAAATAGGATTCCCAGTGGCCTAACAAATCTTCAAAATTGAGTGGAAATGGCATGGTATTCCTCCTTTAGTGCCACAAACGACGGACAAAATAGGCAAGGGCATAGCCGCCAGCAAACACGGCGAACATAAAAGCCCAACTCCCCACCGACAACACTGCCCCGCCAGACAAGGCTTGGCCGGAAGTGCAGCCGCGTGCCATACGTGCGCCATAACCCATAAATGCCCCGCCGATAAACGCCAGCATCCAGCGCATTTTGACCGATACATGCGGCCCTCGATTGGTTTCGATCTTAAAACGACCATTCAGCCAACCAGAGGTGAACCCGCCGACAATGACCCCAAGCATCACAAACACGACCCAACTATCCATCGGGTTCGTGTCGCCGCCTGCCATCTCCAACAGATAGGCGGTGCGATCTACGTGATCGGGCACTAATTGATCTTGCCCCCACACCAGAATCCGGTTCATGCCGCCGGACGCACCCAACCCATTGCCTGTCAGGAAAAATGACGAGAACAAAACCACGCCAAGCAAAATGCCTGCCAGATAGGGGTTAACATAGGCGCGGGCCTGTCGTTTGACCCCAATTGCGGTACGGGCCGGCACCCGCACCCATTTTTTGATTGAACCTTGAACTACCATCGTTATTTTTCTCCCGATTAATCCGCCGCCGAAGTTTGGGCTTCAGGCGTATTGGTCTGTGTTTGATCGTGTGTTTCAACCTCATCCCAACCCATCATCATGCCTTTGATGCCTGCTAATGGGTGATGTCCTGTGGTGGTCAGATAGACGTGCATCACGATAAAGGTCGCAAACATCCACGCCACCAGTGTATGAATAGGCGCGAGGAATGGCAGACCACCCAAGTCATCCGCAAGTTCGGGGAAACGTTGTATCCCCCACATCATCGCACCCGTCAAGATTTGCAGTGGCAGCAGCACATTGAGCAGCCCCAAGTAGGTCAATTGTTGCAACGGATTCATCTTTTGTTCGGGCGTTTTTTCCATTGGGTGGGGTTCGCCCTTAAAGATGCCGCTTAGATAGAACTTGGCCTGTGCAAAGGCTTGGTCAAAGAAACCGTAGGGGCGTGGCAAAAATTGGCGAATCTGCCCGCTGGCAAAATGATAGAAGGCCGCCAACGCTGCATTGATGAGCAGAATAATCGCCATGAGGTTGTGAATTTGGACGACATAGCGGAAACTGAACATGCCAAACTGGTCGGGTTTGTGAATCACCAGACCCGTGAAAATCAGCGTAAAAATGACCGCCGTTTGAAGCCAATGCCACTGCCGTTCATAGAGCGAGTACATATAGACCTTATGGAGTTCGGCACTGTGCTTGTGTTGACCCGCCATCTTGCGTGCTGCCCGATAGCGCAGGCCGCTGTGTGTGAGCACACCCGCGAATACTCCCAAGAACATCGCCAGCCCTAGCCAATCCACCCAACCTGCCCTGTTATGCCCGAAGATATACAAATCGGTCACGTCGGTATTGGTCTGAGGTTGATAAAACAGCTTGCCATCTTCTTCCACAAAGTCGCCGCTAAACTTTGCACCGTCGCTTTCATGGAAGGTGGGGGTCGTGCTGCCGGGGGTGTAATCCGATAAAATCATGGCGGTGTTTACCCGCGAATCATCGGTATGGCAGCTATCGCAGTCCTTTGTGACCCAATCGCCTCCCGCTACTCCATGATTAATGCTATAAGGTTGGACATCGCCTTCAATACGGGGATTTTCCAGACCCCGCGTCGCTAGCCGTTCCGTAATCAGGGCTTCTTTGGCATCACTGTCTATCATTAATTCGGCGTCGGTCACTGTGCCATCACTGTTGGCATCAAACACCGCCAGTACGTCAGCGGCATAATTTTCGCCATCCAGCCAAGCGGCCTGTAAATCAACCAGTGGGACAGGTTGTGCTGGGTCGCCATAGACCCATAACCATGTCGTCACCAGATTATAGGGAGAGAGGATGGTCGAGCCGTCAGGGTTGGCATGGGGCAACAGGACTGGTTCAAAGCCATTGATGATTTGATTACCGGAACTGCTGGTATCCATCCCACGACAGGTCAACACGGGTGAACTATCGGGTTGAATTACCGTCCAGTCCACTGTTTGCAAAGCCGGGGCATACATCTTGGGGACATGGCAGGTCTCACAGGCCAGCACATCCATATGCCGTTCTTCATAGGGCAGCCATTCGTGACTGACTTCGGTATCATGGCAGGCTTCGCATGGCTGAATCACATTTTGATAGGCAATTCCGGCGGCATCCGTTTCCGGCTGTCCATTGGCAAAATCGTGCAAGGGGCGGCGCAGATATTCGGAAATGTCGAGGCGGCGGGGGTCAAATACCAGATGTTCGGGGCTGTCCGAAGCGGCCTCTTTATAATAGACCGGATTGTTCATAGCATAGTGGCAGTCGGTACATTCGACCACACGCTCGGCATGAATATCCCAAGAACGATTGAGGTCACTCTTATTCGACAAATTGAGGCCAGATTTAGAAATCAACTGCGATGAGAATACCTGTCCTGTTCGCAGGGTGGTATTGTTTTGCGAGGCGTCACAGGTGAGGCCTGTCAGTGGCACTTGATTTTCACCGTGTACCGTCCCATGACACTGACCGCAGTTATCGCTGCGTGGGTCTTGCACCGTGACATATTCGGCCAGCAACTTGCCATCGACGTCAAAAGCGTCGGCATTCCAAACCCATTCGCCATCCTGTTCGCTTACAATACCTGTTCCATTCAGGGTGGCGGTGTTGGCCCAACCAAATTCGCCCGACTGCAAAGCCACTGTCCGTGCTGTGTTGTCGGGGGTGGCGGTGTGGCAGAGGAAACAGTTCATTTCTTCCATGCCCGACTGTGCCCAATCCCATACCACTAATTCCCCAGTGGTTGGGTCAACTGTCGCGTTTTCGGGGGTCAATTCATCGGCGGGGAGGTCAGTCAGTAACCCGCCTGCTCGGCTGTACATGGCTGGCCCGCCGCCGACATGTCGCACCCCATAGAGCTTGATCCAATCGGGGGTCGTCAGGTCAATCGAAGTATCGCCTGTTGCGGTAAGGGTGCGATACAAAAGCGGATCCCATTCACCAAAATAGGCCGAGGTGAGTTCCCAATCACGCCTATTACTAGGGGTTTCACCTGCAATCAATTGATCGAGGCCGACTTGGGTATGTCCGCTGTGCTGCTCGATATATTCGGTGTCGTGACATTGCCCACAGGTTTTGAGGGTCGAGACAGGCTTGCTGGATTCCAAAACATGGTTGCCGTCTGCATCCAACAGCGCATAGGTCGGGTGCATCGGGATCGGTTCTTGGGCCGCCGCCCCCTGCATCGCCACCAAAACCAAACCTGCCCCGATGAGGATGAGGGCGAAAATGAATAGCCGTTTGAAGATTGATTTCATGATGTTATCGCCTCTCCTATTCCGCATCACGCCCGCCCCAAATCATGGGGTCGCCGGGGTAGCCAAGTGCCTCCCAATCCATGCGCCCATTTTCGCCATGACAATCCACGCATTGCAGCGCATCTTCGGCGGGGGCAACCATGTGGGTCTGAGGCCAATAGCTGGTGGTCGGGGCAAAGCCATATTGACCACTGTAGGGGATACCTGTGGCGGCTGAACCCTGCTCTAACGCGGAATTCCAATCGAAGGTTGTCCAATAACCCGTCTCACCAACCGTCTTGGGCTGCAAGAGGTAGTTGTACAGCGCATCATAGATTTGATTGCCATAGTGAATCTTAAAGGGCCAAATCTTGGCATTGGGGTCGTTGATATTGCCCTGTGGGGCATTTAATACGGTTGGCACCGTGGGGTCAATCGGATCGCCCAATAGATAAATACTCTGATTGCCGTTGTACCATGTGTAATCAGGCACAATGTTGCTCTCATAGATGAAACTGCCTTTGATCTTCAGGTATTCGTGGGGGTCTTCTTCCAAATCTTGTCCGGCAGTTGACCAGTCCCATGCAATTTTGGTCGGTTCGCGTCGCGCCCCGGCTGGCACATGGCACGTTTGGCAAGCCACCGCATCCGTATGGGCATTCAGGCGGTCATCTTCATGCACGGCATCTTCATGACAATCAGTGCAATAAATCTGATTTGAGTTTTCGAGGCTGAGTGACATTAGGCGTCCGGTGATGTCATGATTTTCAGTTTGGTGACAGTCAATGCAGATAAAATCGAGTTTGCCCATGTGGACATCAAGATTTTCGGTGGGAAAATAGAGGCTTTCGTCAAGATCACCGTGTTTGACACCGTTGCCGCCGCCACCATCAAAATGACAGCCGCCGCAGTTTTCACGGTCAGGGGTGGAGACACTTTGGGCCGCGACCACCAAATCCACGCCCTCAGCGACCTGCCCAGACGAGGCTTTGACATAAATACCGGATTGGTCATGGCAGACGAGGCAGTCTACGTTTTCTTGGTTGGTGAAATCAAAACTGGCGTCGCTCCAGCCATACCCCGCATGACAGCGTGTGCAGCCTGTCCAATTGGATTGGATGCCGATGCAGAAGTTATTAATTGCATTCGCTTTGCCGAGGGCAACAGGTTCATCACGCCCCTCGACTGGTACCGGGTCCGCCAGCCATGTCCAATGGGTCGTCTGCATGACATCATGGGCCGCGTCTTCGTGACAAGTCAGGCATTCACGGGTAACATCCGAACCCGTTGTAAATGGCCCTTTGATGAGTGAGGCATGACTCACCGCCGGATTCCGCTCCGGCACATGATCCCAAGGGTCAGCGTTCGCCTCGGTTTTGGAGTCCGTGAGAAACAGCAGACTGGGCACGATTAGAATCAGTCCGGTGACTATCAGGCCGATAGCCCAGACATATTTGAAATGCTTCATCCCTATCTTTATCCCTTCGTGGAGCAGGGATAAGACAGCGGCGTTCTTTATACGGTGATAGTTTCTCCGGTGATCGCCTCGCTTGAATCCTCGTTTGCCAGTAGATTGGATTTATGATCTAACGAATCCCGCAAAATCTGGCGCATGGCGTCCAATATTTCAATGATCTTGGGGGTAGATAGACTATAAACAACGGACTGACCTTCGCGTTTGGCTACCACGATTGACCGATCTCGTAAAACGGTGAGATGCCGAGAAATGGTTGGTTGTGGGGTTGCCAATGCCTCTGTTAATGCCGAGACATTACGTGGTTGCTCGTATAGAGCATAGAGGATTTGAATGCGTTTGGGATCTCCAACGGCTGTGCAAATATGACTATGGAGGAGGTCTAGCTCATCTAAGGAAGGAATCGCCACCAGCTTATCCTTTGCTTATTCGCATATCCGAATATATCCATAGTGTATGCTGCGTCCCTCTCCGCACTCAGTAGTTTTTTGCATCAAAATCATGTGCAAAAAATCACAATCAATATACTACCACAAAAACGAACACCCCACTGTTGATCGTCATCATTCGCGCCCAAAAGGTACGGTTCATTTTTTTGATATTTTTTTGATATATCCCCCCGATATTTTGATCCCTAATTGATGTCCTTTCGCCGACAATAAAATACAAAGGTCAAAGGAGTTATGACGATGGATGGAGAACTGGCTCTCACAGGGGTGATTGCGTGTTTGCTGCTAATTTTTCTGGTGTATTCGTTAATTTATCCTGAGAGGTTCTAGGCAATGGAAGCCTTAGAGGTATTACAACTGGTACTTTACTTCAGCGCCCTAATCGCCTGTGTACCGCTATTGGGTGGTTACATGGCGAAGGTCTTTACTGGGGAGCGCACCATATTAAGCGTGGTCTTTCATCCAGTAGAAAATCGGATTTACCGCATCGCTGGGGTCAATCCCACCGAACAGCAGAACTGGAAAACCTATACGCTGGCTCTGCTGATGTTTAATGGACTGGGCTTTTTGGTGGTGTTCTTGCTGCAACTGATACAAGGTACCTTGCCACTCAATCCGGCGGAGCTTCCCAACGTAGAGCCGGCGCTGGCCTTTAACACAGCGACCAGTTTTATGACCAACACCAACTGGCAGTCGTATGCGGGGGAAACGACCCTCAGTTATCTAACACAGATGGCTGGCCTCGCCGTACAAAATTTTGTCAGTGCGGCGACGGGCATCGCGGTGGTCATCGCCCTGATACGTGGACTCACCCTCCGTTCCGGTACAACCATCGGTAACTTTTGGGTGGACATGGTACGCGCCACCCTCTACATCCTGCTGCCGCTGGCACTAATCCTCGCCATTATCCTCGTCAGTCAAGGCGTAGTACAAAATTTTTCCGATCCAGTTGAGGCGACCACGCTGACAGGTGAAACTCAAGTCTTGCCACAAGGCCCGGCTGCATCGCAAATTGCGATTAAGCAATTGGGAACCAATGGTGGAGGCTTTTTTAATGCCAACAGCGCCCATCCCTATGAAAATCCAACACCCTTGAGCAACTTTCTCCAGATGTTTTCCATTCTGCTGATTCCGGCGGCCCTCACCGCGACTTATGGCAAGATGGTGGGTTCGGCGCGGCAGGGCTGGGTCATTTTTGCCACGATGTTATGCCTGCTATTGCTGGGGTTAACGGTCATGTTGGTGAGCGAATACAGCACCAAGCCGTTTTCCGATTCGGCAGACATGATGGAAGGCAAGGAGACGCGCTTTGGCATCACCAACAGCATCTTGTGGGGCGCTACCACTACAGCCGCCTCCAACGGGTCCGTCAATGCCATGCACAGCAGTTTTTCACCTCTCACCGGCGGCATTGCGATGCTCAACATCATGCTTGGCGAAGTGATTTTTGGCGGGGTTGGCGCGGGTTTATATGGCATGTTGATTTTTGTCATCTTAACCGTTTTTATCGCCGGGTTAATGGTTGGGCGCACTCCCGAATATTTGGGCAAGAAAATCGAGGCCCGTGAAATCAAAATGGCGATTATCTCCGTCCTCCTACCTTCCGCCGCGATCCTGCTCTTCGCGGCAGTGGCAGCAGTGACGGATGAAGGCCTGTCCAGTCGCGCCAATGCAGGGCCGCATGGATTCAGTGAAATGCTGTATGCCTTTACCTCCGCAGCGGGCAATAATGGCAGTGCTTTCGCGGGCCTCAACGCCAATACCGATTTTTACAATCTCCTGTTGGGGATCGCCATGTGGATTGGGCGCTTTGGGGTCATTGTACCTGCGCTGGCGATTGCCGGAAGTATGGTTTCTAAGAAAGTCACCCCCCCTTCGCCCGGCACGTTTCCCACCGATGGCCCTCTTTTTGCAGGCCTGCTCACAGCAGTGATTCTGATTGTAGGGGCACTGACCTTTTTCCCCGCTTTGGCATTGGGGCCAATCGTCGAGCATCTGTTGATGAACAGCGGGCGCGTGTTTTAAGAACGAAGGAGCATCAAATCACATGGCAATCCAAACAAACCTCAAAGCACGACCTCTATTTGAAAGGGCCATTGTCCGACGGGCGCTCGTAGATGCAGTACACAAACTTAGCCCACGCCAACAGCTAAAAAATCCGGTGATGCTGGTCGTTGCGGTAGGGGCGGTTATGACAAGCGGCCTGCTTATCCGTGATTTAGTGAAGGGCAGCACCGAGGAATTTGGCTTCAATCTGCAAATTACCCTGTGGCTTTGGTTCACGGTACTCTTTGCCAATTTCGCCGAAGCAATGGCCGAGGGGCGCGGTAAAGCCCAAGCCGACAGTCTCCGCAAAACCCGCACGCAGATGATGGCGCGGCGCTTGCTATCCAATGGCAAAGAGGAACATGTGTCCGCCTCGCAACTTAAAAAAGGTGATTGTGTGGTATGTGAAGCGGGCGACCAGATTCCGGGAGATGGGGAAGTCATTGAAGGCATCGCCAGCGTGGACGAATCTGCTATTACGGGGGAATCCGCACCTGTAATTCGTGAAAGCGGCGGGGATCGCAGTGCGGTGACGGGTGGCACGCGGGTGTTAAGTGACCGCATTGTGATTCGCATTACCTCCGAACAAGGCAGCACCTTTTTAGACCGCATGATTGCCCTAGTAGAAGGCGCGAAACGGCAAAAGACGCCCAACGAAATCGCCCTAACCATTTTGCTATCAGGATTGACGATCATTTTCCTGCTGGCAGTCGTCTCGCTGCGGGCCTTTGCCGATTACAGTGAAGGTGAATCAGGTATTGCAGAAACCGCAGCTACTGTGCCCGTGTTGATCGCCCTGTTGGTGTGTCTTATCCCAACAACCATCGGGGGACTGCTCAGTGCGATTGGCATCAGTGGGATGGATCGAATGATTCAGCGCAATGTGCTGGCGACGAGTGGACGGGCCGTTGAAGCCGCCGGGGATATTGATGTGCTACTGCTCGACAAAACAGGCACGATCACTTTAGGCAATCGCATGGCAACCAGCTTTATTCCAGCCACGAATATCCAAGCCCAGCATTTGGCTGATGCCGCCCAATTATCCTCGCTGGCCGATGAAACACCGGAAGGGCGTAGCATTGTGGTCTTGGCAAAAGAAAAATTTGGACTACGGGGCCGAGAATTGCACGATCTCAAAGCCGAGTTTATCCCCTTCACGGCCCAAACCCGCATGAGCGGCGTGGATTTTGCGGCGGTGGATGGACAATCGGCCCGCAGTATTCGCAAAGGGGCGGCGGACGCGGTACGTAAGCACGTTGAAGCTCTAGGCGGTATCTACCCCCAAGATGTTCAAACCGCAGTGGATACCATCGCCAAAACGGGTGGGACACCGCTTGTCGTCACCGAAAACAAAGACATTCTAGGGGTCATTGAACTCAAGGATATTGTCAAAGGTGGCATCAAAGAGCGATTTGCCCAACTCCGCGCGATGGGCATTCGGACAGTCATGATTACGGGCGATAATTCCCTTACAGCCGCTGCCATTGCTGCCGAAGCGGGCGTGGACGACTTTATGGCACAGGCCACGCCGGAAGACAAATTGAAACGGATTCGCTCCGAACAAGCCTCTGGTCACTTGGTAGCGATGACTGGGGACGGCACGAATGACGCACCAGCACTGGCTCAAGCCGATGTTGGGGTGGCGATGAACACTGGAACGCAGGCCGCGCGTGAGGCGGGTAACATGGTGGATTTGGACAGCGACCCCACCAAACTGATTGAGGTCGTCGAAATCGGCAAACAACTGCTGATGACACGTGGCGCACTGACCACATTTAGTATTGCTAACGACGTCGCTAAGTATTTCGCCATTATTCCAGCGCTGTTTGGAACACTCTATGCGGCACAGGGTGGCGGCAATGGCCCGCTTGCTGACCTCAACATTATGGGACTGGCCTCCCCACAGAGTGCCATCTTGAGTGCAATTATCTTCAACGCCCTCATTATCGTAGCCCTGATTCCATTGGCCCTGCGCGGGGTCAGTTATAAACCGATGGGTGCGGCGGCCATTTTGCAGCGTAATCTTTTGATCTATGGGGTCGGGGGTTTGATCGCGCCATTTATCGGCATCAAACTCATTGACCTCCTCATCGCGGCATTAGGATTGGCTTAAAAGGGAGGTGGAGCATGTGGCGAGAGCAACTTTTGCCGTATGTTGGCTTATTGCTGGTTGGGGTGTTGGCAACGCTGGTATTGTTCATTCAAGTGTGGCTGCCCTTGTCTGATGACCTCCACTTCCTCTTGGAGCTACTCTGGATTGGGGTGGCATTGGGGGGAGTCTTGATCTGGAGTGTATCCCATGCTGACATGCCCCTCCATGCACCACCCGATTTCGAAGATTTGCCGCCAGAACTCTATGATGGAGATCGCTATTGGCTGCAAGAGCATTATGATGACCATTGGTACGAAGAATAGGACAAGCCCAAGATGTTAAAACAACTATATCCAGCACTGGCTATTTTGGCCCTGCTGACGCTGATTACGGGAGTGATTTATCCCCTGACCGTCACCGCCCTAGCCCAAGTCGTTTTCCCTGAAAAGGCCGATGGGAGTCTGGTAGAGGTTGATGGCACAGCCATCGGCTCATCACTCATTGGGCAGAATATGAATAACGACCCACGCTATTTTTGGTCACGCCCATCGGCTGTCGGCTATAACCCACTGCCGTCTGGTGGTAGCAATTTAAGCTCAACCAGTGCCACTTTGGAGGAAGCAGTCGCCCAACGTGCCGCTGATTTCCGCACCGCCAATCAATTAGGCGAGGGTACCGATATTCCAGCCGAAATGGTGTTTGCGTCCGGTAGCGGCCTAGACCCCCATATCAGCCCCGAAGCGGCCCGCCTCCAAATTGACCGTGTGGCGAATGCCCGTAACCTGCCCCGCGAACAGGTGGCGGATTTGGTGGAGGGCTTTGTAGAATCGCCACAGTTAGGCTTTCTGGGACAACCGCGTGTCAATGTGCTGCTGCTCAATCTTGCGCTAGATGAATTACAATAATGGGAATTCACCCATCAAAGGGTAGATATATGGACGAATTCAGACCCGACCCGGACGCGCTGTTGGCAGTCATCCAAAAAGATGAGGCCCGTCAGCAGCGGGGCAAACTCAAAATTTTCTTTGGCATGGCGGCAGGTGTCGGCAAAACCTACGCCATGTTGGAATCTGCCCAACAACTGCACCTCAAAGGGGTAGATGTCGTCGTTGGGTATGTCGAGACCCACAAACGGGCTGAAACCGAGTTATTGTTGGAAGGGTTGGAAATTGTCCCTCGCCAGCGGGTCGAATATCGCGGCACGTGGATGGAAGAAATGGATACAGATGCGATTTTGGCCCGCCGCCCTGAAATCGTGTTGGTGGATGAACTTGCCCATACCAATGCTCCCGGTGTGCGCCACCGCAAGCGTTATCAGGATGTCCAAGAAATTTTAGAAGCGGGCATCCACGTCTATACAACAGTCAACGTGCAGCATTTCGCCAGCCGTGCCGATGCCGTTGCTCAAATCACAGGCATCACGGTACATGAAACTGTACCCGACTCCGTTTTGGATATGGCGGATGAAATTGAACTGATTGACCTCTCGCCCGAAGAACTCCGCCAACGCCTCCAAGAAGGCAAAGTGTATACTGCCGAGCGGGTGGAGACCGCTGCCAATAACTTTTTCCGCATTGGCAACCTCACTGCCTTGCGGGAAATGGCGCTGCGCTTGACCGCCGAACGGGTGGATCACCAACTTCAGGATTATATGAATCTCAAACAGATCGCCGGCCCGTGGAAGTCTGGTGAACGTTTGATGGTTGCCATTAGCCCAAGTCCATTTTCCGAGCAGTTAATTCGCTGGACGCGGCGCATGGCCTATAACTTGGAGGCCCCGTGGTTGGCGGCCTATGTTGAAACACCGCATGAACCGACCCCAGAAGAAAAACAGCGTCTTACCAACCATCTGTCGCTGGTACGGAGTTTGGGAGGCGAGGTGGTGGTCGTTTCGGGGGCGGACATCAACGAAGGGCTGCTGCGTTTAGCCCGCCAGCGCAATGTCACCCAGATCATCGTTGGCAAACCACTGCGTCATCCACTGCAATCCATTTTACGAGGTGGATCGTTGGTGGATCGGTTGATTCGAGCGAGTGGGGATATTGACATTTATGTCGTCACGGGGGACAAGCCGGAAGGCGGTCACTCCATCCATTTTCCCACTCCAACCTCGCATTCCGTATGGCTCCAATACCTAATCGCAATGGTGATCGTTTCGGCCATTACGGTTTTAGACCTAATCGCCCTGCCCTATATTGGCTATCAAGCCATCGGCCTGCTCGAATTACTAACTGTGCTGCTCATCGCCATTTATGTTGGGCGTGGGCCTGCACTTTTGGCAGCGGTCTTAAGTGCCCTCTCGTGGAATTATCTATTTATCAACCCACGCTTTACGCTTGAAATTTACAAAGTCGAGGATTCCATTCTGTTTGCCCTATATTTTGCGATTGCCATCTTTACAGGTAACCTGACGGCCCGATTACGCACCCAAGAGCGCCAAGCCCGCAACAATGCGGATCGCACCGTCGCCCTATATGCCCTTGCCCGCGAAATTGCCGGGGCGGTGAATATGGATGATGTGCTGCAAACCGGGGTGACACAGCTTGGACAGGTGTTTGATGCCCAAGTAGCGATACTCTTGGCTGAACAAAAAAAGTTAGCCCCCCAGCCCTATCCATCCAGCACCCTCACGCTCGATGACAAAGAATACAGTGTTGGCTTGTGGGCTTTCGAAAATGGCAAACCCGCTGGGCGATTTACCGATACCCTGCCACTAGCGACGGTTCAATTCATTCCACTCAACACCCCCACGCGCACCGTCGGGGTGATTGGTATCCGCACGCGCCAGCAGGAACGGCTCTCCTTTGACCAAGAAGCGCTTTTGGAGACCTTTATTAATCAGATTGCCCTTGTGATCGAGCGCGAATTGTTAGATGAGGCGGCAGAACAATCGGCGATGTTAAAAGAATCCGAGCGGTTATATACCACCCTGTTGAATTCCATCTCTCATGAACTGCGTACCCCGATTGCGACTATCAAAGGGGCATCGAGCAGCCTCTTGGCAACCGACGCGAATGGAGAAGCCCGTTTGGAATTGACCAAAGATATTCAAAGTGCCGCTGATCGCCTGAATCGCTTGGTCGAAAACCTACTGGATATGTCGCGTTTGGAGAGTGGTCGCCTGCAACTCAAGCAGGAATGGTGTGATATAAGTGACCTGATTGGGGTCGCCGTCAAAAGTATTGATTATTGCAACAGTAGTCACCCGATTCAACTTCATGTACAGCCCGACCTGCCCCTTGTGGAAGCCGATTTTGTGTTGATGGAGCAGGTCATTGTCAATCTTTTGGACAATGCGTGCAGCTACACCCCGCCCGGCACACCCATCACCATTGAGGCCAAAACCAATAATCAATACTTGGAGGTGACAGTCAGCGATGCGGGCAAAGGGATTCCACCCGACTCGATTGAGCGTATCTTTGAGAAGTTCTACCGTTTACCCGGCACGCCAACCGGGGGGACAGGTTTGGGTTTGTCCATTAGTCGCGGGCTGACCGAGGCGCATGGTGGAACGTTGACTGCCGAAAATTTGCGGGAAGGAGGGGCAAGATTTACACTGCGGTTGCCATTAAACAGTTCACCACCGCCAGTACAGGAGGCCCAGCATGGCTGAGGGGGCGCAGATTTTGATAGTGGATGATGAGCCGCAGATTCGACGGTTTCTGCGCATCAGCCTAGAGGCCAACGGCTATCGTATTCATGAGGCGGCTACTGGACATGATGCCATTCTCAAAAGTGCCCAACTACGCCCCGATTTGATCATTCTAGATATGGGCCTCCCCGATTTGGACGGGTTAGAGGTGCTTAGGCATCTACGTGAGTGGACAAAAACCCCCGTCATTATCCTCTCGGTACGGGACAGCGATCAAGACAAAGTGGATGCGCTGGATGCGGGTGCAGATGATTATTTGACCAAGCCCTTTAGTACGGATGAACTGATGGCCCGTATCCGCACTGCCCAACGTCATGCCCAACCCCAACAGGACGAAATAATTTTCACCAGTGGTCGCCTTAAGGTGGATTTATCACGGCGTGTGGTCACGGTAGATGGTGAACCTATCAAGTTAACCCGCACCGAATATGCCTTGTTGCGGTTGTTGATTCAACATGCGGGGCGAGTGTTGACCCATCAGCAAATTTTGCGTGAAGTTTGGGGGCCAGAATATGTCCATGAGACCCATTATTTGCGGGTATACTTTGCCCAACTTCGCCAAAAAATTGAAGAAAATCCCGCCTTACCTGAGATTATTATCACTGAACCGGGGGTTGGCTATCGGTTGGTGCGACTCTAATGATTAGGAGAAAAAGGTGCGGCGATTTTTTGACATTCGCCACACCCAAAGTCGCTGGATGTTTTACCAGCCACGTTTCCCAAGCACCAGTGTGTCTGGCGTGACATTAATGCCCGCCATCTGATTGGTAGACAACTCATTCGAGTTATCTATCATTTCGGAGGCAGGATCAATGTCGCAATCACCTCTAGCTAAAGAAAACAGTCTGAGTTTCGCACAATCTCATATTCTGAAATTTGCCATAGGCCGTTTGACCTTGCGTCGCTGCATCGTCAAACGGCTTTTTTGCATCCAAAAAGTCTGACACCCAATACAATCGAGGAGAAAAATATGTCCAAGAACAGACTTTCAAATGGCAACAATCGTCCAGATGCCTTAACAGGCGTACCCCTTGTAATAGGGCTTGATATCGGCTATGGGGTGGTCAAAGCGGTCACACCAGATGCCACTATCACTTTCCCATCAGTGATGGGTCACGCCCGCGAGATTAAATTCCGTCAAGATGACATCACTGCGAAATATCCGGGCGATCAGTTGATTGATGATGAAGGGGCATGGTTTATAGGGGATTTAGCCCTGACCCAACTTCCACCCGGTGAGTTACTTCGCCTGCGTGGTCGGACTGCGAATGAAGCCACTATTGGCAATATATTCCGTTTGCGGCTTGCTAAAGCGGTCATCGGAAAATTGCTTATGGGAATGAAGAATGGGGATATTGCCCATATCCGCATCGCAACTGGTTTACCCGTCGATCACATGCGCGACACCTCGGCTTTGAAAATGGCACTGCTTGGTCAGCATCTCATCAAAACAGACTCATCTGAAGTCATTGCCAATGTTACGGAAGTCAGGGTTATGCCACAACCGTATGGCACAATTTACGCTTCTACACTAACGGAAACCGGTGATGTGAATCGCCATCATACCTATACCCGAACGGGGGTCTGCGATATTGGCACCTATACAGTGGACCTTACCCTTGATGACGATGGGGAGTACATAGACGCTGAAAGTGGCAGCGTTGAAAGTGGTGTTTTTACAGCACAAGAACGTATCGCCTCAGCCCTAGAACGTGATTATCGCCAGAAGATGCCCTATAGAGTTATCGAAAGCGTTTTGCGAACAGGCGAGTTTAGGGCTTTTGGTGAACCAGTGGATTACAGTGCCGAAGTTGAAGAGGCCCTTGCTCCCCTTAGAAGTGCCACCCTTAATCTTTTAGGGGACAAGTGGAAATCGGGGACAACGGTTGATGTAATCTTCCTTTCTGGGGGTGGGGCAGAGCTTGTGCGTGAAGTAGTAACAGAGGCTTATCCCCAAACTAGATTGGTTCGAGAGCCACAACTTGCCAATGCGCGTGGTTATCTGAACTACGCCCTATTTACAGAACGTCACCCCAGTTAAACAAGGTTGAATGGGAAAATCGTTCAACACGGTTAAATCCAAAGGAGCAAGTCATTATGCCAATAGCAAATCCGATGGCTCGAACCAGCAAAATCATAGGATTCAAAGCCTTTCATGATTGCGATAGTGATATTTTGGAATGGTGGGATTCAATGCCAAATGGCGAACGAAGCCATATCCTACGAACTCTCATTCGGTCTTACCTAACGGGGCAAATTGTGACCCAATCTGTAAAAGACGATCCCCTTGCATTCGCAAACAGCGTGCAACTTGCCCAACTACGAACGGAAACCCTGAAGATCCGCGACGCTATGCAGGGAATTCCTAACTATCTCGAACAGCTGATAGCCAAATCACAACAGGCACTTTCTCCAGCAGCAAAATTTCAATCTCAACCATTGCAAGCCAATTTCTCAGCTGGGGATGATCTTTCGCAATCGTCCTTGAGTCACTCGGAAGCAGACCGTCGCGCTGCAAGAATTAAACAGACAAAGTGGTAGAACACGATGCCAAAACCAACGATAATCCCGAACAGGCACTATCAAAAACCGAACAAGGGTGGGCAGCGCGGCTTGAAAAAACTGCTGAAATATGTCAGCCACCGGGAATCACCCGACCATCGTCCGCTGCCGCTGGCGGAGCGCTGGACAGATGTCGGTTTGGGGGCGAACTGGCGTGCGGTGTATGAACACTGCTCCCAACTGGCCGGTCCATATGTACTGGCCCACCATCTGGTCATCTCGCCCGCACCGGATCTCATGGCTTTGGTACCAGAAATCCAACGAGCCGAGTTGGTACGGGAAGTCACCGAACGGGTGATTGAGACGTGGCATCTGGAACGTGGTTTGGATATCCCTGAGTATTCGTATGTCCTGCATGATCGAGATACCAACGATCAGCGGGGTCTCCAACACTTGCATTCGCATGTTTTTGTGGCAGGCACGATTGAAAATAGCGCTGGGGAGCGGGAATCCCATCGGGTCAAACGTGAGCAGGTGTGTACCGATCGCGGGGGCTTGCAGCGTTCAGACAATCTCCATCACATCGCCCGACAGGAATTTGAGGCCTTGCTGGATCGCACGCTGGGACGCGACTGGCGGCGTCTACGCGAAGTGGAACCAGTCGAACCCCTGCGGGAGGTGTCGTTGGAGCAGTATCTGGGTCTCGACACACTACCGACGTTGGAGATCGAGCGGTGAGTCCCGGTGTTTTTTTCGAACCGACCCGGTCGGTTGCGCCTGAGGCGAGCGTCCTCGAGACGCACGCGGTGTCCGGGCCAGTAAACCCCTATGGTGGTTCACCCACTGGGGTGGCGCCCGGACACCCTACCCGATCCGCCGGATGGGTAGCGAGTTTAATGCCAACTCGCCCCTCACACGCCGGGGGGGCTGGGCACGCCTCGTGGTCGAGTCGTCCGGGGGCACGTGATCCACCCATCGCCCATGTCTTGCCGCGCTTGGTAAATGGAACGATCAACCCATCCACATCATTTGGAGGTAAAGGAGCAACAGCATGTCCAACAAGAGCACGCTCATCTATGACAATCGTCTGAACATCCAAGTCACCCACGCCATGCACGAGCGGCTGGCGCAACTGGCAACACTACGCGGTGTGTCCAAAGCTGAACTGGCCCGGGAAGCCCTGCGTGCCTTCATGGATCAACAGGAGGATCTGGTCGGTAGTCGCAAGTTTTTTGCCAAATCCTTCCAGCGCCGCCTGGATCATGTGGATTGGCAGTTCTCGGTGATGTTTCGGTTGGTGGCACATCTGATGGCGGTGGTTCTCAAAGCCCAAACGGGCAAAAAACCTGCCGAGGAAGACATTATGGGCTACATGCTCACCTATGCGATGGCGGATGACTGGCAGTCCCCTTTGCATGAAGCCCATCACAAACGCCAGAAGCACGAACCGCCAGTCGAATAACCTACTGGCGGCGCGGCGGGGTGATGTATCCCAATAGTTTGGCAACTTCAGGATACATCATCCCGCTGGCCCTGTCCACTTTCCGTTTTACCGCCTGTTTCACTGCGATAGTTCAGAAGAAAAACGAAGAAGGAGCCTTCCCATGAATACCATGACTCAGCCCGCCATCGTGCAAGCCGCCCAATCCGAAACCCTGTTACAAGCCGCGTTGCGCTATGCCGCTCTTGGCTTCAGCATCATTCCCCTCCAAGGCAAACGACCCGCGATCAACTCATGGCTGCCTTACCGCAACCGGGCCGCCAGTCCCGACATCATCCGGCGCTGGCAGCAGGGAGGGCTGCTGGAGAATATTGGGGTGGTGTGTGGCCCAGTGTCCAAAAATCTGGTGGTGTTGGATTTGGATGGCGAAGACGGGTATCCGACCTTTGCCGCGACCTTTCCCCAGTTGGCTGAAACCTATACGGTGGCGACTGGAGGAGGCATTGGACGCCATGTCTACTTTCGACCCACGACCCTGTCGCCCTCGGTGCGTGCCATGAACACCCCCATTGGGCATGTCGAGCTGCGCGGGGATGGCTATCAGATCGTCCTACCCCCGAGCATCCACCCTGAGACCCACCAACCCTATCGGGTGTGGCTGCCCCACGACATATTGCAGCCCGCTGATTTGCAGGCTGTGGTGGCATGGGTCGAGGGTTTCCGCCCCAAACCCATGCCGACCGTCTGGCAGCCGCCCCATCTACCCCCAGTGGCGGTACGACCAGCCTCAATCCGCGTGTCCTCGAAGCGTTGGCTGAATATTTTCGAGCCAAAGGCTATGGGGTGCATGGGGAGTGGCTGCACGGCCCGTGTGTCTACCCGGAGCGCCATCGGCATGGGGATCAAAATCCGAGCTTCGGCTTCAACACCTTGACCGGTTATGGACATTGTTTTGTGTGTGGAACGCTGTTGGCAAAAGACCTGTGTGCCCAGGTGGGAGTGCATCCAGCCGCGTTGGGTGGTTTATTTGAGTCAACCCCACGTCCACTGCGACCCCGGCCCAACCGCCCGTCATCACAGCCGCCACCCACGCCATCTATCACCCCAAACGCTCTCGAACAACCCTCGGCTCCACCGCCACCCTCTGTTCCACTGTCTGGTGAATCCCTACACGGAGCACTCCCGCGTTGGTTGGAAACCTATGTGCAGTGGGCCAGCGCCGCGGGTAACCAGACGCCGGTCATCTTCCATCAAGCGGCTGGGTTGTGGTTACTCTCACTTGCCATTGGGCGGCGTCTATTTGGTGAAGCACCTTGGGGTAGCAAGATATTCCCCAATCTCTATCTCATGTTCGTGGCTGGCACAACCTACTATCGCAAATCCACCGCCTACAAACTCGCCGAACGCATTGCTCGTGAAGCCATTCCGCATATGCTCATGCCCACACCCGGTTCGCCGGAACGCTTTCAGGAGGCGCTGGCCGGCCAACTGCCCAGCAATTTTGACAAACTCACCCCAACCCAGCAGGCCCGGCTGCGCCAAGCTTTACCTTTTGCTTCCCAGCGCGGTCTGCTCAAGGATGAGGTGGCGGGTTTATTCGGCACCATCAACAAACGCGACTACATGGTCGGTATGAAAGACCTGCTGATGGAACTCTACGACTGCCCGGATTACTCTGATAAAGAGACTCAAGCCGGGGTGACCATTGTCGAGAACGCCGCTTTGTCTATTTTGGGTGTGACTACCCCGGCGGGCTTGTCCACCGCTGTAAGTGATGCCGATTGACTGGTGCGGTTTGCGTTATTGACGCCTGAACCGGATTACACCGAGCGTCAGCCCTCAGCGACATTCCCTAAACCCCCGGCTTTGTTGGTTGAAGGCCTGCGCCGCCTGCATGAACGGCTGCCGCCACCACAACAAACCGAACATGGTTTGACTCCACCTCTCGCCCTTGAGATGCAGGTACAGTGTTGGCCGGAATGCCAAGCCTACTCGGAGCGCCTACGCCGCCACTGTGCCCCCGATCAGGATACCGAACTGGATGAGCGCCTTAAGGGTGTCTATGGACGTTTGCACATCCAAGCCTTTAAGTTAGCTACGCTGGTCGCAGCACTGGATTGGATCGAGACCGAGGCCGCTGTGCCCACCCTGACCGCCACCCATTGGCAGATGGGGGAGACCTTAGCCGAAACATGGCGTTTGAGTGCCCATCGCCTGTTGACCCAGATGGATCGGGGTGGGGAGGCCATCACCGAACGTCGTCAACAAGATGCGTTACTAAATGCCATTCGACGAGCGGGTGAGGATGGTAGCAACCTGCGCACGCTCTATCGTGCCCTACACCTCACGGCTCAACGTGCCCGTCAATTGGCCCAAGACCTTGTCCGCGCCGGACTGGTGATGGAGCAGCGGTTAGATGGTGCTGAGTGGTATGTTGCTGCCGAGCATACCCACTAGTCTCTAAATTTAGGTGACAGTGGTGACGCCTGTGACAACGTGACAGTGCGACAAAAGTTCCCCATAGCTGTCGCGCTGTCACCTGTCACCGCTGGCACGCCTGTCACTGTAGATTGAGATATTGAGAACAGCCCCGAGATTTAGAATGGTTAGTAGCCATAACATCTCCAATTAAAAGCTATAGTAGGACTACTACCTTGAAGTAGTGCAAAGGCAGTTTGCCGATTGTAGGTCGCCCGGCAAATTGCATCTAGTTCGTTTACACCTATTGGTAAAACCGCATTATTCGACGTGTCCTTACAGAACCACTCTGTCTCTGTGTGGTCGGCGGTATAGCCTAAGCCAGTACAATATCCTTCAATTTGCATATCACCGGGTGACAACTGTGCACCTGTCGAGAGGCCGATGCCACCTGTCAACAGTACGCTCCCCGGTGGCACGTTCATTCGGTCTGGTGGAATCAGGAAAGACAGGGGGATTGCAAAGTCTATTGTGCAGGTATTCTCACCACAGAAGCCAATCATGCGGTTAGCATAATAGACTGCAAAAGGTTGTTCCCAGAAATTTTCCGCTTGGGTAAGGGCACCTACAACTTCACTGGGGTCGTTACACAAACCCGGTGGCAAATGCGCTTCATCTTTGGTACGAACTACAGCACACTGCCCATTATTTAGCACGGTAACTTGCCATTGTGCGCCACTCAACTGTCCATTTTGATTGACAAGGCTCAAATGCGCTAATGGTAGTCCTGCCACTGTCAAGTTAAAAACGGCAAGGCTATCTTTATCCCGACCAATCATCAGCGCATAACCAATTTGTGGTTCATTTATAGGTTGTTGAGGGGCAAACTCAAGTGAACAGGGGTCCGATTCGCAAAATCCGACCAGTACCGTATCGTAATAAACCGCAAACGGCTCTTTCCAAAATTCCTTGCCTTCCATCACTACTGGGCTAGCGGCCAAAGCACAATTAACATCTTGTTGGTTGATGGAATCGGAGGCGCGTTTTACTATCGCAAGGCACTGACCGTTAAATAATGGCGAAATGTCTTGGAATGTAGCCTCAAGATTATTCTTACTACTTCGAAATACCAATAAAGCGGGGTTCAGCAGCGTTTGGCTACTATTGGCAATGATTAGACTGTCTTTTTTCCCCTGTGCTATCGTCATAGCGTAATTTCCAGCAACGGGTGGTATGACCTGTGTGGAAATAGAGACCTCAGAACTCACTGTTACAGGCAGAGTAAGTGTTGGGGCGAGGGTGGGGTCCGGAATTGTGGCTGCTGCGGAAGTGGTTAGAGTAGGGAATGGTGTGGTGGTTGAAGCAGGTAAAACGGAAGGCTGTCCAACGGCCAGTGTCACAGTGGGAGCAGGCGATCCAATAACAGCCTCACTTGGCCTTAGGGATAAGGTTTCAGGATTCTGACCTTGGGATTCGTCAGGTTCTTTTTCACCATCGTTCGTCAGCAATAGAACGAGTCCGCCAATTAATAAAAGCAATAAAACCACGCCTCCGCTTACTGCCGCCCATATCCACCGCTGATTTAACTTACGGTGTGGCATAGTGGTAGCAGCAGAGGTGGCTGGAACGGTTGCCAATTTGGGTGGAATTGGTCGCGTTGGGAGTGGTGCGTTTGCAATGGCTGGTGCGGGAGGGAGTGGATTACGTTTAACCTCTAAGGTGACCGCCTCAAGAATACTCTGACGTACAGCCAAAGTATTCGGCTGAATAGCATGATCAAGCGCAGTTGCTAATGCAGTGCCACTCGGATAGCGATTAATAGGTTCTTTTTCCAGTGTTTTCAGGATAACCGCTTCAATCTCCGGTGCGATTTCTGAGCGCAATTGCCGAGGTGACGGCGGCGGCTCGGTCATGTGCAGCATGGAAATGTCTAGCGGGTTGACGGCATTAAAGGGAACTTGCCCTGTAAACATCTCGTATAAAACGACACCCAATGAATAAAAATCACTTTGCGGGATAGCCCCCGATGAGGAAATCGCTTGTTCTGGTGAAATATAATGCGGCGAACCAAAAATTTCGCCCTGTGTTCCCACTTCCGTGAGCAGAGCGAGTCCAAAGTCCGTCAGAAAAGACCGCCCATCTTTGCCAATAAGGATATTATTTGGCTTAACATCTCTGTGAATTACCCCTCGGTTGTGAGCATAATCTAGAGCGGCGCATATTTCACGCATGATACGACTGGCATCTTCTGGTGGAATGAATTCATCTTTATGGTGAAATTGTTCCAACAGTGTCGCAAGATCAGCTCCCTCAATGTATTGCATCGCCATGTAAAGCAGCCCTTCGGCTTCACCATAGCGATATAAGGTAACGATATTGGGATGCTGCAACTGCCCAATGGCTTGTGCCTCACGTTCAAACCGATCAATGTAATCCGCTTCACCACGGAAGGGTTTGTCAATGACTTTAATCGCCACATAACGGCGTACTTTGGTATCCCAAGCGCGGTAGACTCGCGCCATACCCCCATGCCCCAACAATGTCTCAATCAGGTAATCATCTAGCATTTGCCCCGGCAGGGAATCTGGGATATGCGGTGTTGTCATGGCAAATACACCTCGCAACGCTCCGCGCTAATTTCACATCGAGCGATTTCTTCTTCATTCCATAAGACACGAAATTGCATACTACTTGGGTCAGGGGTCCAAAATACAAAGCTGTCTTGTGCCTGTGGGGTGATGCTACTATTGTAACCCCGGCAGTCGCTTGGTCGGAGATACCCCGTTCGCTGCAAAATTTCCATCCGAGCACAATAATTGGAGTCAATCGTTGGATAGAAACGTGCCAATTGATTACCGTAAAAACGATTCGAAAAGTTACCCTCATTGAGAATGCGCTCGAACCCAAATGAAGTTACCTGAAGGCTGCCACCTGAGGCATTTAGAATATAAAAACTATCTGCATTATAGAGCAGCACCACACGCCGCCCATTCGGATATTTAATGGTTGGGACGGCAGAAACACTGAGTTGTTCAATTGTTGGAGTAAGGCTCGTAGTTGCTGTTGGAATAGGCGAATTTGTTGAAGTAGCCGTTGCTGTGAGGGTGGCTGTGGGAGTGGGAGAAGAAATAGCGGCTGTTTGTATCCCGACTGCACTGACTTCTTCCGTTGGACTTGCAGTAAAGGTTGGTATAGAGGTTGCATTGCCTTGTGGGGCTAAATCTCCGATAGTAACCGTTATTGAAGCCTCTACGGTTGCCGTAGCACCGACATTTTGTTCTTCCTCATCTCCATCACCGCTCAACAAAACGAATCCTGTGATGACTAACCCGACAATCAAAACAAATGCTAAACCTGCACCAATCAACCATCCCCATTTTTTGCTAGACGAGGCCATATTCGGAGGGAGGGCTTGTCGGCTCACTTCTGATGTTTGAAGGCTACGGCGGGTAGGAGGGAGGCCGGGGATTGGGTAAGCAGTCGAAGTTTGGGTTTCTTGGGTATGGCGAGCCAGCCAATCTGCAACACTGACCTGTGATAGGGATGTTTGAGGATGGAATTCCATTCCAGCGGGGAGTGGAGGCAGTTCAATGGGGGATGCAAAGGACTGGGTACCAAGGGCCTTTTCCAGAGCATCCATCAATTCGTACCCTTTTTGATAACGTTCGGCGGGCGATTTGCTCAGGGCTTTAATCAACACTGCTTCTGTCTCTACATTTAAGGCAGGATTGCGTTCACGTGGCGGTGGAAGCGGCAGAGTTAGATGTTGTAAGGCAACAGCAGTGGGCGAAGGATCATCATACGGAACAGTGCCTGTCAACATTTCATACAAGATAATGCCTAACGAATAAAGGTCGGACTGAGGAACGGCATTGCTGGAATTGCGGGCTTGTTCAGGTGCAATGTAGTGAGGCGTGCCAAATACTTCGCCCATTGTGCCTTGATGAGAGTCTAAGGCGAGGCCAAAATCCATCAATACAATACGATCATCTGTCGCCACCATCACATTTGATGGCTTAACGTCGCGGTGAACCACTCCTTTTTGATGGGCATAATCTAATGCGCTGGCGATAGCTCGACCAATCCGTATGACATCCTCTAGAGGCATTAACTCGCCATTACGCAAATATCGTGCAAGCAACCCCGCCAAATCGAGACCATCAATATATTCCATCACAAAGTAATAGAAATCGCCTTCGTTATCGGCGTAATAGATTTGCACGATGTTTTCATGTCGCCATGTGGCAATGGTTCTGGCTTCTTGAACAAAGCGGCGGGCATAAGCAGGATTGCCGCGAAAACTCGCGTCAATGACTTTAACCGCGACAGGGCGTTGCAGTTTAACATCTCGTCCATAGTAGACTTGTGCCATGCCGCCCCGTCCAAGCACTCGCTCAATACGAAAATTTGCTACCTGTCTACCAATTAAAGGGTCGTTCAATGGGTGCTAATCCTATCTTTGAATGCGTGTTTCGCGGCTCGTGAGCGTGATTCGGCGTAAATCGTCAACATAGTGATTCAAGCCCATCGCATAGCTCTCAAGGTAATCCTGCGTGATACGTTGAGCGAGTTCAGGACATCCTGCGGCCTGCAAAATCCCAACATGCGCCCGAAAATCACGCAATGATAAACGCATGACGCCATTGGCATCAGTAATCACCCCCCAGACCAACAATTTTTTGTCGTTGTCGTCTTTCGCACTGATAAACCGCGTCAGAGTGCTGGATTTTACAACTGCCCCGACGTTTGAAAATACCTCCCGCCCTTTAATAAGATCATTCAGCATATCAAACCGCCCCGGAACCTCATCTAGTAATCGTTGTAAAGGGGTCGGAATATGGGCGAGGAGCTTGATAGTACCAACACTCATGCTCTCCCCTTCAATGGCAATTTTTTTAGCACGGCCCAAGATTTCACCAAACCCTGCCAGCATCGCCAAATATTGCCGCTGTAAGTCATCAAATCGCTGATAATAAGGGGCGCGGTCTCCAGTGGCGCTTTCGTAAGCATTTAGTGCGCCAATCACCTCATCATGCAGTCCCATAAAATCCAATTCTGCAAGTGGCACTTCAAATGTCATTGGGTGAAGGCGATCACGTGGGGATCGTGGGCTGGCATCAATTGGAATGAGAATAACCGGATTTTGCCTCTCATTGATGACCTCCAAAACCCTTTTCATGTCTCTGATACGGGGACTTAGCTCCTCTAGTTGGCCGATTAGGGTAGACGACGGTTCGTAAGTCATGCTATGTAAGGCGCGGTACAAAATCAGCAGATCATTGACAGTTAGTTGAATGAGATCACTGCGCTGTTTGAATAAATTACGCAGCGACAGAATGGGTCTCAATTTGATGCTATCCGTTTCTGCATTGGACTCTGGCATCACATGCGGCTGATTCTCAATCAGTCTTCTGTCGGCAGTGGTGAGGTGAAATGGCAAAGACATTGGTTGTGTTTGCTTGGGTTGTGCAGGAGGCAAATTCAACAAATAGACTGCCCATGACAATGCCTCATTCGTCATTATTTCCGCCAACGCCGATCCCCACGCGCCATCAAAAAAGATGTGTGATTGGTCAAACACCATCGTCTCACCTGTATCAAAAATAGTGAGGGCATGATCCCCAACTCCGCGTTCGGCTTGTCGGACTTGACTTAGAGGAAGATTTCGAGGGCGGCGATCAAGGTTAATAAGTATGGGTGCAAAACGCAGTGTTTCGAGTGCTTGCTGGAACTCCTTACTTAATTTGGAACGGAGGCCACCCAAAACCGGACGCTTGATACTTGCTAGGTACGATAAGCCATCTGATGTGCCGTTCGTTGGCTGTGATAGTATCGTTGCCATGTGCCTCCGGACATGATGGACATCCGCGACTTGTGCCGTACCTGCTTGGCAAACTGGCAGTAGGTAGTAAAAGCCACGATAAATTACCCCAATAGCAACCTCCTCAAGTCGAATTGGTGTCCGCTTTTCACCATATGCCGTCGGTTCCAAATAGGCCAATATGGAGAGTTGCCGCTGGTAGTCGGCCAGAGATTCATTCTCTACAACTTTAATACACTGTTCGAGTTCATGCTTTAGTGTGCCATCCAGAGGCTCGATTATCTTGGCCCAAAATTGGTCAAATTTGTGGCGGCGATATTGGGGGTAGTCTTCAACTGAGGTAGCATCCCGCCCTCTCCCATAGGGCCGCTGTTTTTCCCATTCACTATATACCCGTTTGTAACGGGCGGCATCCGGCAGATCGGTGGTCAAGTTTTGCAGGATGGAGGTATAGATGCGCTCACGCCATTCATTTTCCAACAATCGAGGATATTGATGGAGGGTATAAATCGCGGTCATGGCCCATGCAGTCGCCCGATCAACCAAAGATAGATCAATCTTATGCTGCTTGAGCGCGGTATCAAAACCATGTGTCTCGTTGGCATGGCGGGCCGTGTCTTCACGTAAGGCATAATCCAGATAGAACTGCCATGTCCCTTCTGGAAAAGATTCTTCCGGGTCTTTTCCAGCCAACTTCAGCAGATTCTGATACCCCCAAATGACGGCGGCTGGCCCCGCAAAAAAAGCCCCATACACGACTTTATCTAAAGTTTGTTCCACCCCTCTAAATAACAGATTGATGTCGCGCTGGACGTTTTGTAAGGGTAATCGGCGGCTCGGTAAACGGGCGAGGCCACTTAGAATCACGCCCGGTACATTGCCTGCTGGCACAACCTGCGCTACCAAGTCCGCTACTGCATCAATTTCCGGCAGCGACAGTTGAGAGAGTTCACGGACAGCCGATTCACGCGCAATCGTTTTTAGATTTTGGCTCGTTTTGATTGAGGCTTGGGTAAAAGTAGCCTGTAAGTCCATGAGAGTTTGGCGGCTCCCTAGAGATTGGTGATGCTTCATTACAGATTATAGCGAAGGTGGATAAATTTGCTGGCTAGATGGGGCTTGAGGCCGTTAGATTCAGGCCCAACCCAATGATGGGCTTATGTGCAAATTGACATCTTAACAAAATGCTGACAATTCCACTGTAATGTTTGAGGTGTAAACGCGGTTTACCTTATGTCGAGACCCGAATTCTGTCGGGTATTAAAAATTGAAAGGGATTTGCCGCATATGAACACACCATCCTCTTTTCGACGCATCGGCATCCTAAGTTTGATCTTATCAGCCCTTATTTTTGGTTCATTGCTTGTTACCCATTATGCGACAGCCCAAGACCCACAAAACGGCACTCCAGTAGACTTTGTGGGGACAATTGACTCGCTTACCACAAATACTGTGGTGATTGATGGCATCTCAGTGGATATTGCCAATGTGCAAATTACCTCGACCCTGCAAGTCGGTATGACCATCCGCGTACAAGGGGTGCAAGTTCAGGCGAACCTTGTGGTTGCCCAAAGTATCACCATCATTATTACTTCGCAGACCACGCCAATCCCAACCTCGACCACGACGATAGGACTACCTCCCAGTAATGGTGATGATGACGATGGTAATGGCGACAGAGAGCAATGCCCTAAAACGCAAGGCTATTGGAAAAATCATGGGGCAATTTGGCCCGTAACATCACTGACCCTCGGCAGCCAAACCTATAGTCAAGCGGAACTATTGGCACTGCTTAATATGGAAGTCTCAAGTGATGCCAGTCTCAATCTCGCTCATCAATTGATTGCTGCCAAATTGAATGTGGCGCAGGGTTTTGGTGCTGATCAGGTGAGTGCGACCATTGCTCAGATGGATAGCATCTTAGCGGGCTATCCGGGTAGATTACCCTATGGTGTTGCTCCATCATCCCCCGAAGGGCAAGTAATGGTTACAGGTGCAGGCATTTTGGATATCTATAATAATGGGCGGCTTGGCGGCTGTTTAAATACACCCACGCCCACCTCGACAGGGACACAAACCGTAACAGCCACCCCCAGCGGCACGCCTGCAACCGCCACCCCGACTTCTATAGGCACGCTTCCGCCTATTGTCGTTGTTGAAGGTATTGTGACGATTATTAACGTCAATGTGATCGTCATTAACAACCTGACCATTCAGTTAGATGCCAATAATCCGCTGTCCGCCGCAGTCCAGATCGGCGACATGCTGCATCTTGAAGGCGACCTCACGGTAGCCAGCAATAACACCGTTGTCATCATTGCGGTGGTCATCGTTTTTGTAGACGTAGATGTCTTCGTTTTGGACGATGACTTCTTCCGCGATGACTCCGATTGTAGCAACCCACCGCCACCTTGGGCACCCGCGCATGGATGGCGTGCCCGCTGTGAAGGCGGAGGGGGTGATGATGACGGTATGGGTGACGATGATGGTATGGGTATGGGCGATTGATGACAACTAGGCCAATACAAAGTATATCAACAGAGTTTTCCATCAAGGGCTATCTGGCTTCGCGCCGGATGGCCTTTGCCCCTTTGATTTTGATATTTTTCAGTGGCATGAATCTTATTTTGATACAGTGGGTTTTGGTGCGGGAACTCACCGCGCTTTTGTTTGGTACCGAATTGGTTATCTTGCTAGTGAGCGCCGCTTATTTTCTGGGGATTTCGGTGGGGTATGTACTATCAAAACCCATTCACCTGAATCATTTAAAGCCGCTGGCAGTCCTGACCCTGATCGTGCATTTAACCCTGCCCATCTGGTTTAGATTAATGGTGACTGGGCTGGATGGGGTGGGAGCCTATCCAGTCGCGTTTGTGCTGCTGCCTTTGCTGACGCCCTTTGTTGTCTCGGCTTTCTACAGCATCTTTTTACCGCTGTTGATAGATCATCAATCGGGCAGTTTAACCGAACTCTACAGCCTCGAATTGGTGGGGTCGGTCTGTGGTGTTGCGATATTGGTAATGCTGGGTGGGCTTGGATTACAGACCGTTTATATCCTGTACGGCGCGGGCCTCTTGGCAATCCTCGCGGCACTAAAGATCAAGCGAACTTGGCTGGCCTTCATGACCGTTGCGGCGGGTCTCTGGTTAGTGGTTCTGCCAACATTAAACACATGGAGCAATACCCTTTGGTATGTTCAGTTACGGAATTTGCCAGCGGGAAGCAAAACATTATTTTCCGGCTACAGTGCCTATCAAAAAGTGGATGTCCTCGAAACACCCTATGGAAAGCATTATCTCTATTTAGACGGCCTCGAACATTTCGGCTCGTATAGCGGCGAGCGATTAAATGTGGTCATGGGCCAAATTCCAGCCGCTTTGTTACAGCCCCCAAATGCCCTCGTGGTCGGGGCAGGCTCGATGCAGATGGAAGCCCTCATTGCCGAACACACTGGATACGTCACGACGGTAGAGCTAGACCCGATGGTGGGGGAGGTCAGCCAACGCTATTTTACGCGCTATAACCACATGGATACCCTAACCAATCATCGCCTTATCATTGATGACGCCAAACATTTTTTGGCAAATACCCATGCCCGCTATGACCTAGTCGCAACCGATGTACCAGCGGCTTTTTCGATTCAAACCGCTACCCTCTATTCCGAATCATTTTATCAATCTATTGCCGACCATTTAACTCCTCAAGGTGTTTTAGTGGTGGGATTAACCAGCACCTTCGCGCCGGATGATTTAGTCTCTCGGCGGATTGCAGCGTCGCTGTTAGTTGTTTTTGATGAGGTCATGGTCATTACGGCTCCTTCGGCGGGGTGGAGTTTTGCCTACGCCAGCAACGACATGCCGTTTGGCCGCGCTGAGGTTGAGACAGCATTGCAGGCCCGGTATGAAACGGGTTACGTGATTTATGATACCCTTGCTGTAGAAACCGTCGTGGGCGATGCCAAACCTATTACCCTCGATTCAATGAATATTGTACTGAGGGTCAGTTTTGACCGAATCAAAAGCCGTTTTGAGTAGCAACAAAATGTCTAATTCTCAATTGCTGCATCGTGTTTATCCTCTGCTAGTCGGGTTATTCCTCGGCTTTATCCAAACGGGATTGTTTTTTCAACTGAGTTTTACATTTTCGTCGAGTTTTCGCACCTACGTCATGATGGTCATATGCTGGTTAGTGGGCAGTGTTTTGGGATTAAGAGTTGCCACCAAATGGGCTGTTCCAACAAATGGCTTTCTTCTGATCGCGCTGTTGGCTTATGGAATCAGTAGTGTGGCCTTGCACCTAAGGCCATTTGAAACCACATTCGGCATACTATATGCTCTCCTCATCATTCTCATGGGCATCTATCCCGGCGTATTTTTCGCCCGCATGAGTTCCATTTATCAAGCCCGCCGGTTGTTTTTTCAAGAAAATAATGGTTTTATCATTGGATTAGTTGGTGCGACCTTATTATTTATGCTGGTGGGTCGTTTAGGAATCTGGGTAAGTCCAGTGTTGGTCGCTGGTTTGGTAACACTTTCGGGGATGTATGGCAACCAATACGACATCCACCCTGCTTGAGGGGGCACGGCGACGCGAACCCGATGCGGTAGCCGAACTCTATCGCCTCTATGTTCAGTCCATCGCACGATATATTGGCTATCGTATTCCGGATGCCACCGTCGTTGAAGACCTGACAGCCGAGGTGTTTTTGCGTATGGTGGAGGCTCTCCCGCGTTATCGGCCTACCGGAGCGCCATTTGAGGCATGGCTCTATCGCATCGCCGCAGCACAGGTAGCAAATTACTATCGGCATCACCAGCGCCATCCGCAGGCCAGCTTACATGAAGCGATAGGTAGCGAAAGCACCCCTGTGGAGTTTAATGTGCAAAAGCAACAAGAAATTCACGAACTACAGTCGGCCTTAACCAATTTGAGCGACGAGCAGCGGACGATTTTGTTTCTACGTTTTGTCGAGCGCAAAAGCCATCAAGAAACCGCCCATCTGCTTGGTAAAACAGTTGAGTCTATTGCGACAACCCAACATCGTGCCCTCAAGCAACTTGCTAAAATCCTCGGTGCCGAAAAAACTGAGTCTCCATCTTTATCTGGAGGGGCATCATGACAATACCACCTGATGATCCCTTTGATTTGATAGGGCGCTTGGACGAACTTATTCCGCCCAATCAAGCGGGTGCTGTTTCTCAAAACAATGACCCTCTGATTGAAATTGCCCGACGCATTACTGAACTACCCCGACTGACGTTGCCTGAGTCTTCGGTTGCCAGTATTGAGGCGCGTCTACGGGATGCTGCTCTGACTCTGGGTACACCTAGACCTCGCCTGTCGCGTTGGGGTAGACGTCATATTTTATTATCCACTGCAACAGTGATGCTGGTAACGGCTCTATTATGGGTCATTTTTGATACCGATCCTGACGACAACACCAACCTACCGATTTCCACAGATACTCCGACTTTAACCGCTACTGCGACGGTCACAGCTTCTAGCACTGTTACCCCAACACCCACCTTTACCCCCTCTTTGACGAGTACAGCCTCCGTTACACCGCCCCCTACGATCACGCCGACGCCCGCGCCAGTAGGTACACTGGTGATTGAAGGGCCAGTTGAGGTAGTTGATGGCACAACGGTGGTCATTTATGATATTTTGGTTCAACTTGACCCCCATGACCCCCTCACGCCAAGTATCCGAGTCGGCGATTTGCTGCATGTGGAAGGTGAAATCGGTGTTGTCGGGAATAGAATTGTTGTGTTGGCAACGGTCACGGTACTAATAGAGGTTGAGGTCTACATCAGCGACAGTGGTGAAATCTTCCGTGATGATGCCCCATGCGATACACCACCTCCTGCTTGGGCACCGGCCTATAGGTGGCGTGCCCGCTGTGAAGGAGGACAACCCCCTTCTGAAGGCATGGGCATGGGTGACAATGATGATTAAAAAGAGGACAGCCATGACACACTTGAAACACTGCGGCAGCTTGGCTCTCTTGGTAATGTTAACTATGTTTCTGTTGAATCCATCTATCCCATTGCGGGCACAGGATGGCACAAATCCTCCTCCGCAACCGGGGCTTGTGCCCGACTTGACAGGGTTGAATTCCGCCCAAGCAGCAGCCCAGTTAAATCGCAATAGCCTTGTGTTGGGGAACGTTTTCACAGTGAATTGGACAGCCACTTCACCCATTCCCCCCAATCTTATTGGCCCCGGCGGTCAATCCGTAACTCCCGGTCAAGTGCTGCCACTGGGCACACCTGTAGATATAGCCATCTCGCGTACACCCAATGCAGCACTAGTTTACGATGACAACGACATTACCTTGATTAATTATGCGGGTGTCCCCCTCGACATCGGTAATGTGAGTTTCTCCAATCTTGATGGACCCTCTATTGCTTCGTTTGCGGCGAATCGCTGGGGATCGAGCCTGCGTGAGAATCGCTGTATGCAATTATGGTCGGTGGGGCGAAATGGGCCAAAAGCTGTAGAGGGCTGTCAGTTTATTCAGGGATGGTTGACCACGACCAATGTAGCTGAACATTTTTGGACAGGCAACAATGGCGCAACCCAATTTCAGGTCGTGCAAAACAACCTACTGATGGGCGTATGCGTGATCGCAGCACAAAGATGTGACTTTCATTTGGAGGCAGCCGGAACGCCAAGCGATGAGGTCAATTATATCTATCTGGCCTATACCACTGACCGCTTGATTATCATGAACAATTCGTCTGACCAATGGATGCCGCTGGTGGGAACAGTCCTAGTCAATAATGTGGTGGCGCAGCCCGGTGTTCCACTAGCGATTGGCGACCCGACCCTCTATGGCAATCCGGTGGTCTATGGTCGCATTGATCGTCTTGCTCCCAGTCAGTGTCTCTATTTCACCAATGGCACTCCGGCTGACCCAAACACCCCTCAGCCGTGTGATGTCCTGACGCGCCTAGACCTCGCCCCTAATACCATTTTTTGGGCAGCGGCTTTTGAAATTGACGCCGTGACTCGTGACCGCAATAGCACCTGCCCAGCGGCGACCCCCGGACGGTTGACCATCTGTGCTATGCCGCGCTAGAAAAAATCTGTGGCATGGCGGTATGTTGAACAGACCTGTCATCGCTACAAACGTTTTTCTTTGGGTATCGTCATTTTTGAAGCCGCGATTCAAGTGCTGCATTTAAGCCCTAACGGGCTTTTTCGGGTGAAAATTTTGCATGGTGTTTCACAAATTTGCAAATATTGGCGGGCTAGACTACCAATATTTGAGGGGGTATAGAAGTTTGTGCGAGTAAGCTCCTTTGTAGAACAAATAAAACAACGCAGAGGAGCTTGTAATGAACCACCAAAACCCACTCAGTCTCCCCAAACCACTTGCGAAGCGTAACACTTCACTCAATATACGTTTGACCACAGAAGAAAAACAATGGATCGAGGGATTAGCCGCTGCTTTAAATGTGGCTCCTTCTACTCTCGCCCGACATTTCGTTATTCAAGCAGTACGTTTCCATCTGGCTCGCAAGTCAACTGAAAATAGCAATGGCTAGTCATTTAGCAGATTTTCCCAATGAACAGTCTCAGGTCAAACAGGCTGAAATCTCTATGGAATCGCTGTTATCTCGCCTTCATCCCGATTTTCAGTCCAGTTTTGTACCTCTTCCCCCAACCGATGTTGCGCTGGATGCCGAGCAATTGAAATCTTTCTTTGGTGGGGATATTAGAGCAGCACATGAGCTAATACGTCTCGCCCGAACGATTGTCGAAACTCGTATGGTGGATTGAAAAAAAGATTGCGATATTCGGGCAAGTTCATTAGGCTCATACGTATCTGCAATCTAGCGAAAGGAGGTTCCGCAGCTGAAGTCTTTGGTTCATTCGTTCAGGATAAAAGAAAGAGAGACCCCAAATGGTTCGAGCAGTTATATGGTGTGCAGTATCGTCTCATGCCCAACATCAACCGGACAAAATAAGTTTACCACAGCAAGAGGCTGATGCTCGTGCGGTTGCTGAGATTAATGGGTGGGATATTGTAGATTTGATGATGGTGTCGGGGCATAGTCGGCGTTACATTGATTTCCATGAATTAGCAGATCATGCCGCAAAAGAAGGTGTAAATGCGTTCTACAAGCTTCAAAACCACTGGGAAAATCGGGACTTTGATATTCTCATCGTCCGTGATGGTGATAGGTTTGCTCGCACTCAAGCACTCCATGCTTATATCACAGAACGCACCATTGCAATTGGTGCTCGGATTTACTCTTTACATGATGGTTGGATTGACGATACCAATTATCGTCTATGGATTGCGATGTCAGGTTATAAATCTGCAGGAGATATTGATCGGCTAATTAAGCAGCGGGATTCCGCGATGACTGGCCGTGCCAAACGAGGACTTCCAGTTAGTAGTCGGATCCCAATTTCTCATAAACTCATCCGAGATCAAGTGACAGGCAAGGCCCTACGTCTTGAAGTCAATGAAGATCTAAGCCGCTTATGGGATGATTTAGCAATACTCATAGTTGAGGGGGTCGCATGGGAAAAAATCGAGTATGAACTCTTTCACCGTTTTGGTCACATAGATCTGAATGGCGACCCCTACTATCCAGGCTTCATGTACAAACTTATCATGAAGCCATGTTTTTGGGGACACATCGCACGCTATCACCATAGCGCAAGGAGTAAGAATGGTTATCGACTAGGATCGTGGATCTACGAAATTGGTGAACCTGTTCCTGAAGGCGCACTGGTTTTTAGAAATACCCACCCAGCGGTATGGACAGGCGATACAGCCGATTTTGTCAAAGCGGAATTACTGCGGAGGTCGAATGCGGTTCGTGGCAACGCCGATCCACAGTTTACCCATCGCTTTAGCGGACTTGGTATATGCGCCGAATGCGGGAGCTTCTTATCAACCTTTGTAAAAAAGGATTATCGTGGGTTAATCTGCCCTGCGGCAAAATCGAAGTCTTTGCGGTTACCAAAGTGTAGCAATGGGAAAGTCATCAACGAGAAAAAGGTCATCGCTTTGATGAACGCCTATCTACATCAGATGATTCAGCATGATACAACCAACGTCTTCGATTCCTTAGCCGATGACCGTAAAAAACTAGATAGTCGTATCGAAGTCTTGACCACTGAAATAGAAAAGGAGGAGTTACATGCCAAAATGCTCATTCGTGATCGATTAACTGTTGGAGACGAGATCCGTCATCTTTACGACGAAGAAATGACGCAAATCAATATGCGACTAAAAAGCATGAAGGCAACCAGTACGATGCTCAAGACTCAATTACAGAGTCTCCAAAGAGAAACTACGTCGCAGCATACAACGCTAGGGGAATTAGCTGAACTCACACTCGAAGCCTTTTGGCAACAAGAAAGTCGGCTCATCAATCAGGTGCTCCATCGCCTTATGGGGAAAAATCGATTGCTTTTGCTACAAGGTCAAATTATTGGAGTAGTTGAAGTCAATCGTCGGCAACGCAGCCATACTTAGGGCAAGATTTTTTACGGCAATTATTTTAGATTATGAATTTGTGATTTGAATCAGAAACTGTACAATTAGATATAGGGAAAGGTGCAGCGGAAATTACTCCGCCACACCCAAAGTCGCTGGATGTTTTACC
The DNA here is from genome assembly GCA_019913005.1 of Anaerolineae bacterium. Taxonomy (GTDB): domain Bacteria; phylum Chloroflexota; class Anaerolineae; order Aggregatilineales; family J027; genus CFX10. The sequence continues at coordinate 54,032 of JAIOHL010000177.1, forward strand.
AGCCACGTTTCCCAAGCACCAGTGTGTCTGGCGTGACATTAATGCCGACCATCGCCTCACCCAACCCCCGGCTGACCTTCGCAATAATATCCGGGTCGTTGTAATGGGTGGTCGCTTCAACAATCGCTTTGGCACGTTTGGCGGGGTCGCCGCTTTTGAAAATGCCGCTGCCAACAAACACCCCATCCACGCCAATTTGCATGAGCAGGGCGGCATCCGCAGGCGTCGCAATTCCACCTGCCGCGAAATTCACCACAGGTAATTTACCTGTCTCCGCCACTTCGACCACCAAATGATAGGGTGCCCCGATATTTTTGGCATAGGTCATGAGTTCTTCGGGGGGCATATTTTGTAGGCGGCGGATTTCCCCTAGCACAGCACGAGCATGACGGACGGCTTCGACCACATCCCCAGTCCCTGCTTCACCTTTGGTACGCATCATCGCCGCACCCTCACCAATGCGACGCAGCGCCTCGCCTAAATTACGGCAACCACAGACAAAGGGGATTTTGAAGGCGTGTTTGTTGACATGATACTCCTCATCGGCGGGGGTCAATACTTCGCTTTCGTCAATGTAATCCACCCCAATGGCTTCCAAAACTTGGGCTTCCACAAAATGCCCGATACGGCACTTCGCCATGACAGGGATGGTCACAGCGTTAATAATCCCTTCAATCATATCGGGGTCGGACATACGGGCAACACCCCCTTGTACCCGAATATCAGCCGGAACCCGTTCGAGTGCCATGACCGCAGCGGCCCCGGCATCTTCCGCGATTTTGGCGTGCTCTGGCGTGACCACATCCATAATCACCCCACCCTTGAGCATTTGGGCAAGTCCGCGCTTGACTGTCTCGGTGCCTTTTTGCACCCCATTGCCGGAATGACCATTGGTAGACATTGAAAACCTCTCCTTAATATCCGAACCCTAATTTGCTGCCATGCAAATCCACCAGTGGATTAAAATTTGGCCTTGAGTAACTTTTTTATAAACAAGGCAGCGTAAACACCTTCAATATTTTAATATAGAGCTATTTTTGCTGAGAAAAGTTCGGCGAATTTGATTGTAGAGCTACATTTCAAAATCACTATTATTATACACTATCCCATTCACAAAATGATTGGTCAGAATTGCTCATTTTAAGCGAATTAGGGGGATAATTCATACCTTGCCGCTTCTATAAGACGCACTATAATCTAAAGCGTCGTAAAAAAGTAATTAATTAAATAGTCAAGGAGCTTTGACAATGCGACGCTTTTTCTCTAGTGTAATTGCTGTCACGCTTGTGATAGCCATTGCAGTAATCGGCCTTACCCCAACGTTTGCTGCCGATGATAGTACCCTGAATTCGCGCACAGCCCGTCAAGCCCCGCTCAAAATTGGTCTTGTGACCGACGTAGGGCAGGTAGACGATGGTAGTTTTAATGAAAGTGCGTGGAATGGCGTGCAAATGGCTGGTGAAGAACTCGGCGCTGAGTTTGATTACATCGAAACCCAAGATGCCGCCGATTATGCCACCAACATCGCCGAATTTGCTGACAATGGTTACAACGTGATCGTGACTGTCGGTTTCGCCCTCACACAGGCAACCGTTGAAGCCGCCGCCAACTATCCCGATGTTCATTTCATCGGTGTTGACCAATTCCAAGGTGAAGCGGTTCCTAATGTGACTGGTCTAATCTTCCCCGAAGATAAATCCGGTTTCCTCGCTGGTGTGCTGGCTGCCGGCCTTACTCAATCCGGTACGATTGCCGCCGTACTGGGCACCGACCAAGTTCCCCCAGTCGTGGCTTTCAATGAAGGCTATCGCTCTGGCGCGGAATGGGGTGCTGAACAACTCGGCAAAGAACTCAGCATCATCAGCACTTATCACCCCGGTGGTTTAGATGTGGCGTTCACTGACCCCGCGTGGGGTGCTGCGACGGCCCGTCAGGCCCTTGATCAGGGTGCAGACGTGGTATTTGCCGCTGGTGGTAAGACCGGTAATGGTGGCTTGATTGAAGTCGCTGGTGCTGTCACCGCTCCCGGTGAAGTGCCCTTCTGCATCGGCGTTGACACCGACCAGTGGCTAACTGTACCCGAAGCGCACCCGTGCCTCGTTTCCAGCGCCACCAAACTGATTGATGTCAGTCTTGTGACTCTCATCAAAGCCTATGCTGAAGGTGCAATCCCCAGCGGCAACTATCTTGGCGAAGTTGGCCTCGCGGACTTCCATGACCTCGCGGCTTCGGTTCCGGCTGAAGTGCAGGCGTTGATTAAACAAGCCGAAAATGGTCTGCGGACTGGCGCGGTTTTGACCTGCTATGGCCTCGATCTAAGTGAACTGAGCATTGGTCTGGTTACAGACGTGGGTCAGGTAGACGATGGCAGCTTCAATGAAAGCTCATGGAACGGCGTGCTGGCGGTTAGCCGCTGCGGTGCCACCGTTGACTTCATCGAAACCCAAGATGCCGCCGACTATGCGACCAACATTGCTGAATTTGCCGAACAAGGCGTGGACATCATCGTGACCGTTGGCTTCGCTCTCGGTCAGGCAACTGCCGAAGCCGCTGCTTCCTATCCCGACATCCGTTTTATCGGCGTTGACCAATTCCAAGGCGCAGTTACCCCCGGCGTCACGGGCCTCATTTTCCCTGAAGATCAGGCGGGTTATCTGGCGGGTGTTTTGGCTGCTCGTCTAAACCAGACTGGCACGATTGCGGCGGTTTTGGGGACTGACCAAGTTCCACCCGTTGTCGCGTTCGCTGAGGGCTATCGCCTCGGTGCGTTGGCAACCAACCCCGACATCAACGTCCTGCTGACTTACCATCCGGGTGGTTTAGATGTGGCGTTCACTGACCCCGCGTGGGGTGCTGCGACGGCCCGCCAAGCGCTCGATCAAGGTGCGGACGTGGTATTTGCCGCTGGCGGTAAGACCGGTAATGGCGGCTTGATTGAGGTCGCTGGTGCGGTTTCCACCCCCGGTGGCGCTCCCTTCTGCATTGGTGTAGACACGGATCAATGGTATACCGTGCCTGAAGCTCATTCCTGCTTGATTTCCAGCGCGATGAAGCTGTTGGATGCTGGCGTGGCGACCCTAATTCTCCAATTTGCCAACGGCACCATTGCGGACGGCAACTTTGTGGGTCAGGTGGGTCTCGCGCCCTTCCACGATCTGGCTGGTTCCGTTGCCCCCGAAGTGCAGGCTGAACTGGAACAACTGGCGATTGATCTGGCCGCTGGTGAAGTGACGACTGGCTACGGTAGCTAAAAATAACTGGACGGGTGATAGCCCATCCGTTTTTCAAGAGAGTCGGCCTGATGGTCGGCTCTTTTTGTATCATTTCAATGGTTTTCAGAAATAAAAACCTGCTCAATCCCATTGGGTGAGCAGGTAGAATAGTTTTTGATGTTACAAAAAGTCGGGGTGCGCGGGATCGAACCGCGGACCTCTGCGTCGCCAAGACACCCTGATAGGTTATCGTGCCTTTCGGATAGGGATGATTTTTGAGGGTTGGATGTCATCCTCCTCAGGTTTCACCACTAGCTCGCGGATGGCTTGCTCGGCATGTTCGTAATCATTGGGCCAATAGTTCTCCATCGTGGTCATGGGGTTTTCATGGCCGAGAGCTGGGCCACAACAGTGACCGCGCCCCGTGCATCTGCCGACTGGAATCCATTCCGGTGTCACAGGCTATGAGATCGCAAGCTGCGGATTTCCGTAGTATAAGACGCACGCCGAATCACCTGACTGATGGACGCGGCCAATAGCGGGCCGTTATCGCCGCAAGCCACCCACCGAGAAACAACACGCGGCACAGGCCAAGCGCAAAGCGGATGAACTCAAGGCGCGTACCTGTACCCGTGCGGAGACGTTCAGTATTTCAAGCGCGACCTGAGTGCTGGATTGTGTGAGTTTTGCTGGTTAGGGGTCAAGACAGCGGAGTGGGCCAAGCGGGTGCTGGCGGACGGCTGTGTCATCTTGGACATGGAAACCACTGGGTTGTACGACGCCGAGCCAGTCGAGATTGCCGTCCTAGACCACACCGGGGCGCATGGTCGAGCCTGATCCTGACACAGGCGTTGCAGCAGTCTATATTCATAGTATCCGGCCCGAAGATTTGGCGAATGCGTCGTCCTTCGGTGAGATTTACCCGGCACTTTATGAGGCGCTGCATGGCAAACATGTGGTGATCTACAACAAGGCTTTTGATCTTCCCATCCTCCGGGCCACCCGAAAGGAATGGGACTGTGCGCCGTTTGAATTTGAGAAGTCGTCGTGCGCGATGCGGTGGTATGCCCAGTTTTGCGGGGATTGAAGTGATTACTGGGGGTCGTATCGGTGGCAGCCGCGCCGGGTGGTGACCACTTGGCGCAGGGGATGCACGGGCGACGTTGGAAGTGCTGCGCGAGATGGTGGCGAGTTTGATCCAAGCGGAATAGCCCAGAGGCGCGGAAAGATCTTGTGTTGATTTGCAAGGCGTGTCGTCAGCCCATGACTAAGGCATTTGTTGAACCTCACTCCGAGCAGGCCAAGACCCACGGCAGGGGTAGGCAAAAAACCTATCGGATGGCCTTCTTTTGCATTTACGGTCAAGCGCTGCCAATTACAAAATTTCATCACCATAGACCAAATTACCAACATAGACCGTACAGGCATACAACCACTTTTCGAAATCGGGAATTTCAATGGCTTTGAGAAACCCCCAAGCTAAAATCTTTTGTGAGATGAACATATTTCTGTTTTTGAGAGCAGCCACGACAAACAGAATCGCAGCAACGCCAAATATGACATCAAAATTCTCCTGTCGTTTGGCAGAACCCAGACGTTGCCTTACTTTTAGTGGAATCTCGTCATCTCGCTGGATTTGAGCCACGAGTTGGTCATAGTGCTCCCCTAAATTAGTCGTATAGAGTAATATTCCATCGGTCAGCAAGTTCCAAAGCGCATCCCTACGTGGATTCTCTAGTTGATTCAGGTAAGGTTTCATGGTCTGTATTGCTGTATAAATTCCCTCAGCGCTTTCTTTAGGAAGAATCATGTCGGCTAGCCGACTCGGCAATTGTGCAAGTCGACTGTCCTCTTGGCGCTTTAGGAATAGCTCTGTTAGCCTTTTTACCTGCTCGATACCCAAATCTAAAAACCCAAAAGCAAAAGCGCTCACCATACTGGCGGGCAGAACTGCATTCCGTAATGAAGAACCTGTGCTCAATTTTGAGACACCCCAATAACGTTCTTCATGTAAAAACTCTGTATCCATAATCTCCAGTACGACTGACTGGAGTGCATCCCGGTCTATTTGCCCTCTAAAATTGATAATATTGCCAAAAGGCACGGTCATCATAACCGCCCATAAGCTCGCGGTAGGGATTTTGGGGTCAGTGGTTGGTTGATATAAATCGTCGAATCGATGTTGAAGCTTGTTTAAAGCGTGCGTGGTCGCTATTGGGTCATTAAAAAAGTGGGATGCCATCCCAATGAGAGCTAGGCCAATCGTCAAAAAATCATTGTAACCCTCGGCAGCTAACTTGTGTATGTAATCAGCAAATAGATCGACTTTTGTCGGTGCAAAACCAGCCGCCGCATCGATATGCTTGAGTAGATAATCAAAAATTTCCTCACGGCCTTTTGCGCTCGTAAAGGCATATTCAAAATCTTCAAAATCAAAAAATATCTCACCCGTTGCTCCGCCAGCACTTCGAATAATAACCCGTATCCGTTTCACCAACAGGCGTAATATCAACCTACGTAAGGCACGAAGGCCTAGTTCTATGGGGCGCACATTGCTGACAAGCATCAACCGGTTGATAACTTGTCTCCATAGATTTTGGAGTAGAGGAATAACCTGTGTTTTGTCGCCTTCAAACCAGTAGTCAAACAACAAGAGCAAAAAGGAGCACCGAATGAACGTTTCGATATCCTGCTGGAAAGTGCGCACATGCCACAGTCGGATACGGTCAGCCAGATTCGTGATTAAGTTGGCAGCGATTTGATGATCTTGTTTCCAAATCAGCTGAATATCCTGTACAACCAAATAACGCACCGTATCGCGGGGGTCGCGCAAGGCGAGGTTCAGGATATCTTCGATTTTACAGTTGACGGCCAAATTCGCGGCCAGACGCGGGGCTAGGCTACTATGCTCATTCGAAGCGAACCACTTCAGCAGTACAGCATGGATTTGAGCCTTATGAGTTGCATACTGCTGCGATAAAATACTCGAAAGCAATTCATATTGCATCGTGTCGTTGGTATAGCCTAGCGATTCAATTAAAGTATATTCCCCTTGCTTGAGCAGATCGACCAACAGGTTGCTCATACTTCCCCATAAAAATGGGGCTTCATTTAGGTATCGCATGTGCAGTCTGAAAAATGCCTGTCGATCCGCAGCAGTTTTGTATTGGTCAAACAGGTATTTACCAACAAAATAGTCGTAGAAATACTCGTAATGAAAACGGAGTTCATATCGGCTTGGCACACCAATAAATGCAAGCCAGCCCGTGCGCATTAGGCGTTGGACACGCGCATTTACGGTGGTCCCGTCTGTGTATTCAGTGGAGTCAATCACCAAAGCATCTAGGCTCCGATTGACATCGACGTCTTCTACCCAAACACTCTGCAGCGTACTCTTGCTAAGTCCAGCACGTGGGAGTTTCCCTTCTGGCAAAAACTGCGGCACGATCCATTTCTGGAGAAACTCGAAATCCTCATGATAAAGATTGACCTCTTGATTGCTGATAAGGCCTTCAATAAGGCGTTCAATAATTTCGTCCGAACGCATCTCTTTAGGAATTGGTTTGCCCTCAAAAGCCTGACACGTAAACCGCATCAACAAGGGTTCTTGCATTGCTCGCTGTAATGACTTATCCAAGTGCTCCAAGTCGGGTTCTGTTATCCGATAGTAGGCTGCATATTTGTCAAAGGCACGCACCAACTCACTCCCCTGATAAGGGGTCATGACGAAACTATCGTTTTCTGCCTTAATGAGGGTGTTATCTAAACCCTCTGGGAGGTGGGTCATGTAGTTATAACTCTTAAAACGCAGTTGGAGCACCTTGCTTTTGGCGTGCGTCCAAACCTGCGGACGAGTTGTCACCACCATGCGAATCGGCCCACCTACCGGAAACTCCAAAGCTAAATCGTTGACGCGATTGAATACCTGTAATGGATGATTGTTCTCATTCAAGCCGTCGATCAACAACACCAAGCGTTTATCCGCAAGGTGGGTAGTCAATATTTCACGAAGGAATCGGAGTGCTTGTGTCTCATCTTCCGATGCCGGGTTAAAATTAAATACTGGGTCCCATGCTGACAAAATGGTCTCGGCTAAACTGAGGTCAGGTTTCAAAATCGCGCCATCGAGCCACAACGTGATGGATTGCGAGTCGTGCTTGAGTACCGTTCGATAGTAATGGTAGATTAAGTTGGTCTTGCCCACGCCTGCATTTCCGGAAATTACCATGATTGGCTCTTTGGTATTCAGGAAGCTGTCTAAGAGCTGATTGAATTCATCTCTTTCGATGTAGGCTTGTTCGATATACTTCCCGGCAGCCGTCATGGTCTGTCGCTCAGTATATTCCTCACAGGCCAAGCGTAAATTCAATTCATTAATTGGACGTACTGCGGTTAGCGCCTGTTGTTTTCTTGCCAACTCGTGGTCATATAAATGCCGGAACATCGCAACCAAATCGCCTGAAACAGCCTTTGCCTCATTGGTTGCCAGCATAAAGTAGACAATCTCATCGTCTTCAACGTCTTCCGTATCTTTATCTCTAAATTCCTCATATACACCTGTGTCGTCGCGGTAACGATCTCCGAGACGGCGCAGGTAATCGCCACTGATGATTAACGGATGTAACTCTAGGAGTCGGTTCTGTCTATCTCGAACATAGAAGTGGCCTAGTTCAAGGCGGCTCATCGTATCGAGTGAAATATCTTCAAGCCTTGGGTGTCGGATGCTCTTTTCTTGTCCTTTGTACACCTCTACTGTCAATCGGTTACCTTGGATCTCGTGGAGATACCATAATTCATAATGACGCAGAAAAACGAATTGTTCTAGGACACGGCGAAGCATTCTCTGTAATTCATCGGCTGCTGCTTCTAGGTCAATGCGTTTATCCTGTACATCATTGCTAAACCGCGCCATTTCAAGTAGCAATTGCCAAGTCTCTTGTTTGGGCGTGGCTTCGGCTTCATTTGTATCCCAATAAAGATCATAAAGTTCTGGCACAAACAAAAGGTCTTTGCGATTTTGATAGGCCTGCAAGGTCTTTTGGAGGAGATCAGCCCAATACTTGGTGCGGGGTGTTTTGAGATAGTCTTGAATTCCTTTATTCAACTGCTCATTGTTGATGACTTCGGGCGGCTCGGCTAAATAACGCATGATGGCTGCAAAAGCAATCGCTCGAATGGTGAAATGGAAGGTCTGGACACATTCTAGACTGCGGGCACGAGCATCTTCAGTCGTCAATAAATGTTGATAGGCTAAGGCGATGGGATAAGGAAATTCTCGGAGAATAATTTCGTCAATATTCGTCAAGGAGTTCATATAAAGTCCTTCCCAAAAAAATGTTTTTCCAGAAGGCTATTTGTTTGAGTATAACGCATTGTTACAGGATGGGGTTTCTGACTTTTTGTTAGTTTTGTGGGTATGGTATTAAAATTACCTATGTAATCGAGCGAAGAATTTGACAGTAGTTTGTGATCAATCCTAAAGATAGTGAACTCCATCACAGTTTTGCTGTACTTTACCGCACAGTTGAATTCACTGACCATCTTATTTCTTCTCTCGATTGTGCTGTATCAGCGAGGAGATAGTTATGATGGATTTGGAAAGTGTCTTTTTCAGTTACAGCCGCGCTGATCAAGCGATTGTTCAGCAATTCTACAGGGACCTGAAATTACATGGGATGCCGTCCATTTGGATGGATCTTGAAGAGATCGAAACTGGCGATAAATGGTGGATGCAAATTGAAACGGCTATTCATCAATCCAAAGCGTTGATTTTGTTCGCCAGTCACCCATCCCTCATGTCTGCTCCGGTGGAAAAAGAATACTCCCTTGCTCACCATCTAGGGAAACCCATCATTGTGGTCATCCTCGATGATGTCGAGATAAGCCTCCTCCCAGAAATTTTGCAAGAATATGACATCAAGCTGAATGTTCGATGGGACGGCTATCCCACAACATTGAAAAAACTCGTCAAAGTATCTTCTTTACCGCGCTCCTACACCTTGCCACGCGAATTTAAATATGTGCCGGGTGGTACATTCACGATGGGGGCACCCACCGAAGAGCATGTTGTCTCGATTGAAGGTTTTTGGATGGCCCAAAACTCAGTCAGTGTAGCCGAATATGCCACATTCATCCGATCTGGGGGATATGACCAAGATACCTTTTGGATCGAGGGTTCTCACGCATTAGCCGAGAACCATGTTCCCCGTTGGTTTTCTACCCTTGATCACTTCGAAGAATTTGCGCTCGATAAACCATCACAGCCTATGCGGGGTGTGGCGTGGTATGAAGCAATGGCCTATTGTAAGTGGCTGTCGGTGATATCTGATCACCCATTTATTCTGCCGACCGAAGCACAGTGGGAAAAAGCTGCCCGAGGCACTGACAAAAGACGATGGGCATTCGGGGATCATTGGAACGCTTCGTGTGCAGATGTAAAAATCGGTTCCACGCCTAATTTAGAACCCAAGGACTGTGGTATCGCTGGTAGTGAAAGTTTCTTTGGATGCCAAGATATGGTGGGCCAAGTTTGGAACTGGACTCTATCAATCGAACTACCGCTACCCTATATTCCAGATGGATCAAGAGAAGCGCTCATGCCGCAGGACTTTAAGGAACCACGCATTATTCGAGGAGGAAGCTGGCTTCGCCCGGTTGAAAAGGCTTATACCTATCATCGTGAAAGCCAGTTTCCATTGCCTGACTACTACCGACATGAAATCGGTTTTCGCTTGGTGACTCTACAAGACCCAGTTTACCTATACAAATCATAACTTGACGGAGGGTACCGTAATCAGTAGTCTTGATATTTGGCACTCAACAGCGATAATGGGTTGAGATCAAGATGTGAAATGGTCAATTTCCTAAATCTCCTCTTTTCAGTTGGCTTACTAGCTTTCTTAGCGCCGAGTTTCTATAATTTTGCATTCTCTGTAGGGGTGCGTAATATTATAGGAGATACCATCTACTGTTTACATTGGGCTTGGATGTTCCATGCCACTCAACATTCCCCTGATTCGTATCTTTCTCTCCTCACTCGGCGATGTTGCTGAAGAACGCCGTCTGGCCCAACAGGTCATCCAAGAACTGCCGAATCAGCCTGTCTTTCGCAACAAGGTCAAATTGGCCGTGATTGCATGGGATGACCTCGCCAGCAGCACGCTGACGGAAGCCTCCCTGACCTCGCAAGCCGCTATCAACAAAAGGCTTCCCCAACCGAGCCAATGCGACATTACCGACACAATTTTTTTTGGTCCCGTTTGGGCACGCCGTTCACGGACAAAGACGGAACACTTTATCAAAGTGGCACGCATTGGGAATTACTCAATGCGCTCAATTCACCGTCGCGGACGTACATCTACCGCCGGAATCAGGGCCCTGAATTGGGAAGGGGCAGGGATCCGAAATTTGAGGAAAATCTCGCTCATTATAAACCGTTGCAGGCATTTCTGAATGGCGACCTGTTTTACAAAAACGGGCAAATCCTCCGCAGCGTGGTCCCCCAGTAGCGCTTCTCCTATGTCCTGCCACCGGAGCGTACCGCCACCGCCATCAATCGTTTCTATGAAGGTCTCAACGGGCTGGAATAAGTTTTAGCATCCTCGTCTGTTTTGTTCACTTTAGGTCGGGGCTGGCATCGTGCAAATAATAGATTGAGCGCGGCGGGAAATACCACAGCCCCGGCTAAAATTCCAGAGAGATAAGTCCCGTAGAGTGATTTACTTCGCAATTCTGGTTGTAACAGAATGTCGTGATATTCTGAGGGTATCTGCTGCTCAATGCTTTCGTGAGGTTCCTCAGGGTTATAGACGATGCTGTAAGGTTATCCAATAATTTCGGCACGAAACGCTGCAAGTGTTTGCCCGCCCTCAAAATGAACATACTCCCATTCGTGAATGATGGAATAACGATTGTCATATGTGATCCCATCAACCTCATAGGCATAGATTTTCCTGATTTCTCTACCATCATCCTGACGTGTTTCGATGTCATGAATCGTAGCCTGTGTTGGAATCCATGTGTAAAACTCATGGGCTTTGATGATAAGGCTATCTCTAACCGTCAAGCACAAAACACTTAGAGCAATCAAAATCGTCGTCAAGAGGAATAGAAAAAGCGCACTTCGTCGTGGGTACTTGATAAGTTGTTTAGTATCGTAGTTGGATGGCTCATACAAGGTGGCTGAGTAGGGGTGATATTCCTCTAATCTGACATCTTTACCCAGTGATTCAAATGACTTAAAAAAGAGGGTTTTGTTCCAATAGTTACATGGCTTTAGGACAATTAATCGGTTTTGTTCTCGTTTGATCGAGCCAATTATTCCATAGCGGATAAACACAAGAGCAACAAAAAATATCAGACCAGTTTTCAGACAAGCAATACCAATAATCTTTTCCATGATTACCCCCGAACTTAATCCATCTAATATCGAGTGTAGTACCCACCTCAAGCCCAATACAGCCCTATTTAATGGGGGTCTAATCAGCGAATTTGTCTAAAATTTGTGCGGCTTTTGTGGATTATGCTCAACCTCACACCCTTTTGATGTGGCGTGGGCTTGAACCCCTTATAAAACCCTCCTATAATGTTTAAGCGTGTTAAAATTCATTTAAGAATCGTAATCGTTACCAGTACCCTGCTTAAATTTTGTAATCACCATCATCCGTCATTATCGAATCCATTCATTCCCATAGGTTGATATGCCATTCCAGAATTCCCGTTTCATCGCGTTTTGTGTCCGTAACAGCCGAACCTTTATCTTTATCGGACTGGCGGTGCTTGTTCTGTTGACCTCGCTGACCAATGTGCCCTCACTGCGACCACAGGGCCGGGACAGCGGTATTTTTGCCTATACCGGGCAGGTCGTCAAGGAAGGTGGCGCACCTTACCGCGATGCGTGGGACAACAAACCCCCGCTGGTTTATTTGCTGAACGCGGCAGCATTTTCGATGTTCGGGGTGAATCGCTGGGCCATCTGGATAATCGAAATTATCATGCTGGCGGTGACGAGTCTGTTGTTTTTTAATCTCGTCCACACCCTCTATAAACGCCAGTGGTTCGCCCTGTTCGGCACGCTATTATTCATTATGTTAATGCGTCAGCCCAAATTGATCGGTGACGGGAACTACACCGAAAGTTATGCCCTACTGTTTCAGGTGCTGTGCCTCATTTTTGGCTTTCAATTTCTACAAAAACCCGCTGCCAAATGGTGTTTCTGGTTCGGCCTGACTGCCAGTCTCGCATTTATGGCAAAACAAACCAGTGCTGGGGTCGCGGTAGTATTCATCCCCGCCCTTTTTCTGGCCCGCCATGAGATTATTCATTCGCCCCGCCGCAAGACATGGTTAACCGCAATGGGACTGGGCACGCTGGCAGGCTTGGGCGTGATGGCGCTTTATCTGGCCTACAATCAGGCATTGGTGGAGGGCGTTGAAGCCATTTTTATTACCCCCTCCCAACTGCATAGCTGGATTAGCCGCCGCAATGTGCCGATTTGGGAAACGGTCTATACCTCACTAACGAATAAACTCGTTCAATCGCTGCTGTTCCCATTGGCCCCGCTCTATCTGACAGGCGCGGTGGTCGCTATTCGTTCGGCGGTGCGGCGTGCCTCGGATAATGCTGAATCGCTGACCCTTATGACCTTTCAGGTATGGGTGGCGCTGTGTTTTATGCTGGACTTCGTAGCTGCCAACATCACCAACCGCACCTACTACCACTATTACATTACACCCCTGCCCGCCATGACCTTGCTAATTTTGATGGGCCTGATCGCCCTATCCAAACTGCATTGGTCACATCCGGTCTATCGGGTCGTTCGAGTCGGGGCATGGTCATATACCACCGTCGTCTTTATCAGCCTTGCCGCTCTGATTATCTCGACTTTCGTCTATTTTGAGCGTAACGGGGATTTGTTCGGGCCGGCTATTGAATGGCGACTAGCAGATTATGCCGAAGCCCACACCGACCCAAACGACAAAGTGTTGGTCTGGGGGGCCGCCAGTGGCATCAATTTCCAATCAGATCGCCGCAGTCCCACTAATTTGCATTATGCTTATCCACTGCTTGTGCCGGGTGAAATCAGCGAAGAATATGTGGCGGATTTGCTGCAAGATTTAAATGAAAATCCGCCAGAAATGATTATTGATACCACTTTGCAAGATGGCAATCGCGTCCCACCGCTTGATCCAGCCCTGCGCCATGAATGGTGGCGTTCCGGCGGGCGGCGTGATGTTGAAAATCTGAAGCCGATTTATGATTTTGTGGATGAACACTGTGTCATCGTGGATGAAATCCGGCAGGCCATGATTTACCGCTGTCATTATTTCCAAGTGTTTGAATTTAACGCGCCTGCCACCCGCGAACCAAGTTTTTAGTATCGTAGGTGGGTATTGATAGCAGGTATAGGTTTAGTCATAAGGAAATTTTCGGGATGCGACACAAAACACTTTTCATTGCGCTCATCGCCTTGCAGCTATTTTTGGCGGCGTGCCAGAATGACGACGATTCTTCCGACGGTGGCAGCAATGGCAATCCAACATCACCCACTCTGACCCCAACGGCGGCATTAAGCCCCGTGACCATTAACCCTAACCCCGGCGGAATTCAATCGGAAACGATTCCTACCCAAAAGCTCTCCCCCGGTGAAGGGCGTCTGGTCTTAAATATTTCGATGCCAGAGGGCTATAAATTTAACAACCTTGCCCCGTTTGTTGGTGAATTTAGCTCGGATAACAGTGCCGTTTCAATTACTGAGGCCGACGCCAAAATTGAAGCAATCGAACCTAAGCTGCCCATTGTGATTCCAATTACCCTTCGCCCCGGTGAAGCCACGATGACGCTCAATCTCAGCATCTATTGGTGCGAGGCCGTCAATGAAACCTTGTGTTTTGTAGATCGCCGTGAGGTCAAAGTGCCACTGACAATCTCTGCCGATGGCATTACTACACAGGCGTTGGCGGAGATCGCGCTTGTGCCACCTGTTGCGCCATAAATTGTAGGGAGGGCGGTGTAACAATCGCCCTCTTTTGATTACCGCATAATAGACAAGGCAATTAACCACTGCGCCGAAAAATACGTCCCCAAAATTACTAAACGAGAAAGATGGAAGGGCTGTTTAAAGCGGTTATAGGCCAGCACCGCATCGGAAGCCATAAACAGCGTTGCCCCCAGCGCCGCCAACCATGACCCAGTTTGATCAGTATCAACCCAGCGCCCAATCGCCATCCACCCCATCGTCAAGATGACCAGCATGTAGACCATAACCGGGATTTTCATCTCCCCCAACGTTGGCAGCAAAATCGCCACCATGCCCGCGCCGAAAATCAGTAGTGGGACAGCCACCCACAATACAATTGGCAAATCGCCTTCGACAGCAAATGCGACGATGTAAAAAATATGGGCAATCAAAAAGCTGACAAGGCCGGGAACAAAACGATCTTGGGGCAGCATCAAGAAAGTATCGCCACCGACGGAAAAAAGCAGGCCAATTACAATTAGGATTTTATAGGTGTCCGAGATGGGGTCTAACAAAAGCGCCATGACAATGATGAACGCCATTGTTAGGGGTTTAAAAAGATAGATATGCTTCTGTGGCCCAAAATATTCGGCCCGGATATGCAAAGCACCTGAAATCAACGTCAGTATGGAAAGCACCGCGATTAACAAGGTCGAATCCCTTTCCAGTGTTTAGGGCGCGACCTGTACCACCTTGGTCTTTGTCCATGTTTCCGCATCGGGTGATGACCACAACGCCGCGCCGGAAGAATCCAATACCCAGAGTGTACCCGTCATCCCCAACCCATAAAAGTAGGCATTCTTTGAATCTGGGATTTTGATGACCTGCCATTCCCCATTGGCCCAGACGTACAATTTGCCACCCGCCAGCACAAAAAATCGCCCATTCAATTGACGAATCGCGTCAATCGGCTGATTGTCGGGCAAGGGAATAGGTTTGCTCCATGTCGCGTCGGCATAATTCCAGCGATAGACCCCCTGTGTGGTAACGGCTATTAAATTCTCATCCTCATCAAACCATATGGATTTAACCGGGGCAGGCGCATTAATCGGCTTCCATCCCAAGCCCAAATCCGGTGTCTGGAAAAGCTGATCGCCATTTTGCAGGATATGGGTGTGATTGCCCATCATCACTAGATCACCCGTTGGTTGGTCAGTGAGGGGAACATCCAGCAGTGCCCAATGATCCGGCCCGCGCATCATTTCGCCCATGCCCATCGAAAATAGATAGCCATGTGTCATTTCCAAAAGCTGCGCTGGTACATCGTCCACTACTGTCCATTTTCCATCTCGATTGACCCGCAACCCTTTGTCGGTAGCGGCCCATAACACACCGTTCGGATCAACATACAGGTCATTGACAGGTATCTCAAACGGAACAAGTAGCCATTGCGGGCCATCATTATCGAATTCGATAGGTCGCAAAATGACCCCATCGGCGGTAAGCAGATAGGGATAACCCGCCGAACTGGTAAAAATCATCCGAATTGGCGCACCGGGGGCAGGATGAAAAGCAGAGGCTTTGGTCGAAGGTTCTACCATATCGGTTGAGCTAATCGCCCCACTGACCAGTAGTATTGCGCCGACTATAACCAAACCCGCCCCCACTAATTTTTCGCCGCGAAGCCACTGTCGCCGATTTTGCCCGATGACCCATCCACCTAAACCAGTTGCGGCCAATCCAGTCAATAAGACGGCAATACCCTGATGCGATAAGGGAGCACTGGTATCAGGCAGCGGTGGGGCAGCAAGCGCAGGAGGCAGATTCACTTGGGGGTTAAAATCCACCACCGTATCATAAACGTTCGGGCGCTGGATATTCACGCGGATTTGCCAATCGCCGGGGGTGCTGAGATTACTACCGGAGGCCCTATAAACGCCGTCCCCTTGATAGGTGGGGTTGAGTTCACTACCGCCCAAATTCTCGGCTTGATTTTCAAAACGCAGGCGAATGAGGCTGGCATCTTCAATCGGGCTGCCACTGAGGTCAGTCAGGTGTATGGCGAATGTATTTCCCCCCACATAACCGGGGCGGATGTCCAATTCAATATTCATGCCATCCACCGTTTGGGTTTCAGCAATCGGGTTCGGCGGGGGTTCAGTCTGAACAGATGCTTGGGCCTCCCGTAATTCAATCACCCCCCGCGCCGGAGCAATCGCGGTCATTACGCCAACAACTATCAAAATCCCGCACACCAGTGCAATTTCGAGTCCAACCAATCCCTGCAATCGCCCTGCCCAGATTTTTTGACCCTGCTGTAATCCCCGCTGCGTCCAAATGAGATTGAAACCTGCGATGCCGAGTAGCGGCAAGATCAGCAATAATTTCACCAACAGGGCCTGTCCATACTGCGTATCCAACAGCCCATCCACCGAGCCGACTTGCAGCCACGCCGCGTAACTGCCCGTGATGATAAGCGCCATCACCGTAACCCGCGCCATATTGGAAAAATAACCAACCAACGCCGCAATCTGCCCCATATCAGCGGAATTTCGGCGCAGCGGGCCAAGCACATGGATAAACTGCGCTAAACTGCCGAGCCACAACGCCGATGCCAATAAGTGCAGCCAATCCGCCGCAACCGCCGCCGTTTGTTCTTGAGCAGCACTGGCATGGCTAAAGAGGCTGTGGGTCAACAAAATCACCCCGCCCAAAATCAGCGCATTCCAATAAAAGCGCCGATCCTGTTTCGCCAACCACAGAATAATGCCAAGTACACCCCACAGCCCCATACGCGCCAACCACAAGCGTCCAAAGCGCGTTTCCATGACGATTTGTTTCAACACGGTCTGGCTGATAGGGCTAAAAACGGCATTGCCTGTTGCCTGCGAAATTTGTAGGAGGAGAATCAGCACCCCGGTTAAGCCCAATAGCCAGTATCCCACCCATATCCATTTCCGCATACGGGATTCAATGATGGGCTGTGTATCGCCAAACACAGGCTGCCATATAAATAACCAGAATCCAATCCCCCCCATCATAAGGGCGAGGCTTATCAAATTGAGCCAACGAATGGCGGCGCTGTCCGTCGGAATGGCGCCACTATCCTGACCCGCCAGCCCTGCCCCTGCAATCGGTTCGCCGATGGTAAACGCAAAACTGCCGCGTGTTTGATGTCCATCCGCTGATGACACCACCCGCCATGACACCGTATATAAACCGTCCGGCAGGGGGTCGGGGTGCATAAAAAGCTGGCGCGAATCGGTAGGGTCAAGCTGGGAAGGTGGGGTTTGAATCGCTACTCCTTCGCGGTCACGCAGCGAAAAACTGCTAAAATCGGCTTCCAATGCCTCGGTAAACCATAAGCGAATTTCGGTGGGCGATTCCTCTAATACCGCATTCGCCGCCGGATTGGAATGATAGAGATTGGCATGGGCCTGTACTGATGCTGCCACCCACAGCGCCGCCCCGATCATTCCGATGAGAATCGAAATCCGTTTCAGCATGATTTTTCCCTGCAAAACTACTGGCCTTGCAGTTCGGTCAATTGGGCCTGCAATTCGGCGATGAGGGCTTCCAGTTGGCTAATCTGAATTTGCAGTCCTTCAATCGAGGCTTCGGGTTCGGGGAACAGCACATCACTGATGGGTTCAACCGAGCTAAATTCACCATCTGCCGAGGAGAAGGTTTCATCTACTGGGGTCTCGCCAATCGTGCCCGTCAGGTGGAAGGTATAATCGCCGGCGCGGGTGGGAATGATGGCAGCGATATAATGATTGGTTTCATCTCCGGCCAATTCGAGATCAAGCACTTTGGTGGCATCCCCAAAACTTACCTCGATTTGTAGATTGGCTTCAATTGGCTCGGCTTCGACATGTTCATCGGTGGCCTCATCCGTGTGTTCATCCTCATCCACGCTGATATGCACCTCTACGCCATTATAGACACCAGCATAAGCAGGCTCGACCACCCAACCTAGTTCAACCGTGTAGGGGCCGACTTGCCGACCCTCATGCGCTTTGGCCGATTGATCAGCGGCTGAAAGAAGACTGACACTCAATAACATCACCAGCAAAAACACAATAAAAAAGCGACGCTTGTTCATAGGTACAGATAAACCTTTCTCAATAGGGAATGGGCAAAAAAGTGACGACCCCAGAAATTTGTAGCAACCATATCTATACATTAATCATCTACGGCGACCCCACCGCCGTGCCACCCATGTGAGAGGTTGGGTGAGTGCATACCACACATGCTCCCAATTGCTGGCTTCTGGTGCTTCCGATTTCATGCGACGCCAGCGTTTCCCCAGTCCAAGCCGAGCTATGGGGGTATGAGTTTGTGCATCACGGTCTAGTGATTTTTCTGACCGCCCATAACGATAAGTCGAGCGCAGCCGCTGTCCCAAACTCAAAAAATAATAATGCTCGACCCATGCGGCAGGCTCATAATAAACCAGTACCCCTTGTTCACGGAGTCGCAGGTCTATAGAGTAATCGTCAAAATACCAGTCATTGGATTTAGACTGCGCGGCTAACCAGACATCTTTGCGAAAACTGCGATTGCCCCCAAACGTAAACCATGCCTGTCCAGATTGGGCATTGGTGATGCCAAGCGGGGCATTGAGACGGTCAAAATAGGCCATGTGCCCACGATACTGCTTCCAACCCGCCACGTTCATTTTGTCGCCATGTTGCAGTCCCCCTCCCACACCAACCGCCGAGGCAAGCCGTTCATAAACTGCCGCGTAGGTCGCTAACCAGTCCGACGGGGCTTGGCAGTCATCGTCCAAAAACACCATAATTTCGCCTCGACTGTGCCGCACACCGTTTAATCGCGCCGCCCCCCATCCCTGCTGGGATTGACGGAGGTAACGAATGAGACCGGATTGATGATAGGGCATCAAGATTTTGCCAGTGCCGGGCCGACTACCGTCATCCACTACAATGATCTCAAAATCGTCAGCGGGAAAATTCTGAGTTAATAGACTTTCAATACAGCGGGTGACGAGTGCGGGGCGATTATGGGTAGTCACAATAACCGAAAAATACAGGTTTTTCATGATGGTCCTTCAAAATAGCCTGCCTCTTGCAGCCAAGCCTGAATTTGGATAGAGGGGGGTCGCTCAGAGGGAACATAGCCCCATAATTTGATCGGACGGGTGACGTATTTTTTGCGGCGCAGGGTGCGGGCGAGGAACAGCGCAGCAGATCGGGCGACAATTTCCGGAAGCTGCCATAAAAACAGGGCCGGGAGCAAAGTGGACCAGTCACGCGGTTGACTAAATCGCAGGAAAAAGAGGGCATGGTTGCGCGTGCGGAGATAGGTCTGCCACAAAAAGCGTTTTTCGCCCGAACTGCCTACCGCATGAATCACCTTCGATTGCAGTGCCACCGCCGTCATATAGCCTAATTTCTTAGCCCGCAGGCACAATTCGGCGTCTTCAAAATAGGCATCGTAAATCGGTGCTAACCCACCCACCTTTTCCATGATCTCGCGGCGGGCCATCAGCGTACAGCCCCACACATAATCAATTGGTAGCCAATTTTTAGCAATAGGGGTTTCATCGGTACAGCGCCGCAACAGCACCCGCCCCCATCGAAAATCAAGGTCGCCTCCCATGTCAATCACATCAGGGCGTAGAGTCCGCTGCATCAATGGGCCAATCACGCCAATTTGGGGATTTTCGTCGCCAACCCGCACCATCTCGGCCAATGCGTCCGGCTGCATGACAACATCATTATTCAGCAGGAGTATCCATTGACAGTCCTGCCCCATCAGGTAATCAATGCCTTGATTATTGGCATGGACATAGCCTGTGTTGCGTTCGTTTTGGATAAGACACACTTCAGGAAAATAGTCGGCAATACAATCGGGTGTGCCATCCTGCGAGGCGTTATCCACCACCACGGCCTGCCATTGGGGATAGGTTTGGTGGCGTAGCGAAGTCAGACATTTAAGCGTGTCATGCAGGCCGTTCCATGTCACAATCACAATACCAATCAAGTGCTTTCCCTTTGAGTGGCGAGGGCAGCACGATAGGCCGCCTCAAAAGTATGGATGGAAGTTTGCCAGTCAAACTGATGACGTACAAATTCATATCCCCCACTGGCGATGGTGTCCCAATACAAACGATCACGCAAAAGACGCAACACCGCAGCAGAAAAATCCTCTGCATCCCTCCCTAACTCTACCGCAATTCCGACAGGTGCTCCAATCCCCTCGTTGCCAAAAGGGGTCGTCACAACAGGCCGACGGGCCGTCATCGCTTGAACAATCTTGGTGACTTGCCCACCGCCAATCAAACTTGGCAGCACCGCTACATCCGCCGCCGCCCATTCCGCCGCGATGTTCGAGACATACCCTGCAATTGTGATCTGAGGATGATCCGCCATGCGTCGCACCAATTTTGGCGATGGATTCGCCCCAGCGATACGTAGGGTTGCACTAGGATGTTCGGCGATGACCAGCGGGAATACTTCTTGAATCAAAAACTCGGCGGCGGCCCCATTCGCTATCCGATCCATCGCACCGAAAAATACTAACCGCCCCAGCACAATTTTTTCCATTGGCAGGGGATTCCATTCCGATTCCGACCACACTGGCGCAACTGAAACCCGTCGAGCGTCTATCCTATCCGACAGCCATGCCCGATCTGTTTCAGAACACACCACTAGATGATCGGCTTGCTGCATCGCCAACTGCTCTAAGCGAATCAGTTTGTGGGTACGGCGCATGGCTTGAAATTTCGCCAATCCGAATGGATAGAGATTTAACTCACGGGGGCGAACAACCGCTTCAATATCGTGTAAATGAACCACTGTGCCGACCTGCGCCGGAATCACATCCAGATAACGCGCCATTTCTGTCCATGCTAGATGCGCCACCTCAATTTGGGCCGATTCACAAATATGCCGAATGGCATCTCGCATTTCAAGGTGGGTACGCCTACCAAGTTTATGGGGATGCCGCCAACCGCGCCGCGCCTCCCCCAATTTTTGACGCCATGTATAGGCAGGGGTGATAATGGTGATGGATGCACACAGTCCACGAATCGCTACAAGTTGTTCTGCCGATTCACCCCGCCCATAGGCCAACAAATGCAGTTCATGATGGGGGGCGAGATCGTGCATCAAGTGATAAAGAAGCTGTCCCCCGGCGTGTAAAATTTCGGGATGGGGCACAAAGGGGGATATAAACAACAACCGCATTTAATGACTACCCCGTTCGCGCCAACCTAAAATCATCCACCCCGGCACGACACTGCCTGTCGCCAAGATTGCCATGCCCCACAACCCCGCTTGTGGCAAGAAAATCACCGCCCCGCCTACCATAATCCCAATTCCCAATAGGCTGCCAATCACCGGCGGCCATGTATGGCCCTGCGCGAAATGTTTCAAAATCAGCGGCTGCAAACTGGTCAGCAGCCAAAAACGCGGCAGCAGTATCAAAATCGCCTGTGTTGTTTGTCGTCCCGCCGTCCACCGATTTTCTATGAGCGTGAGCATTAACAAAGCAAAAAGCGCTGCTGCCAAACTCAACAGCGTGCCTAGTCCCACAACGCGCTTAAATGACCATCCCAATAGTCGCTGGGTGTCAGCATTTTTGGCCCAATGGGGATAGGCGGGCATGACAAAACCGGACACGACCAACGCCATCAGCGCCTCATAACCGCGCCCCGCCACATTAAACGCCGCGACATAACCTGTCCCTAATGACAAAATCGCCCCTCGTTCGACCAACAATTGCAGATGTACCAACCCCGCCGCCGCGCTAATGCCTGCCATTGCCCGCCCTAGCAATTTGAGTTCCGGCGAAAATTGTCGGAGCAGGCTACGGCTGATGTTAAATCCGAATCCGCCACATAGATACCACGTCCATCCTGCTGCTATGACTGCCGCGCCACATGTCACCGCCGATAACGTCAGCGCAGGTCGCCCTCCCATCAATAAATAGCCCAACATCGTCACAACACTGCCGATGAATAACGTCATGCGGGCCGCGCTGAGTCGTTCACGGGCCACCAATACCCCTCGACCAAGCCATGTCAACGCGGTGGGCAGAATTTGAAATCCCAGCAATGCCCCCATGCCTAAACTGGTCGCAATTGGTAAATCGGCCCGCTGCGCGAACATAAAAATGATACCCCCGCTGATAAACGATGCAGCTAGAGCGATGATGAGGGTAATGGCAAACAGGAGGTTCAGAAAATGGCCGGTATCGTCGGTGCGATGATAGGCCGCTGGCAGGGCCATTTCGAGGCCGGAAATCAAGAGGGCCGCGCTGACCAGCCAAGGAACCCCACTGACCGCCAAAAATAAGTCGGTTTCGAGGTGGGGCGACCAACGAGCCAATAAAATAACCTGACTCAGAATCCCGATGCCGATTTGACCAATTTGCAACCCCATCAACTGGCGGCTGTGGCGGTTGACTTGTTGGGTATCTACCGGCGCCATACCCAATTATCCCATTTTTCTTGGGCCTCTAGCGCCAACTGCTGCCATGTTTGGGCGGCAGCAACATCCCCTTGCATAGAGGCATAGACCGACATCGCCCCGTAATAGCGGGGGTAGTCGTCCAATAGCATGTTGGCTTGTTGAAAATCCGCCATCGCAAAATTCGGTTCCCCCATCTGCAACCAGACTAGTCCACGATCCAGCCACAAATCGGGGTCGCGGGGGCTTAACACGAGAGCATGAGAATATTCATCAATCGCATCAGCGGCGATTTCGTTATTCTGTTCGGCGGCACTCCAGCGGCGCAAATAGAGGGCGTAGGCTTGGCGGAATTGTACAATCGTCGGGTAGCGGTCTACCAATTTTTGCAGGGCATCACCGCCTGCCTGCCACTCATGGTTTGAAGCGGCGGAGGCATTCGCTAGGGCCATCTCAAAAACTTCGGGCGTTGGGGAGAGGTCAACTGCCCATTGAAGCGTTTGGGCCGGATCGCAATCCGCGCTCTTACCACACTGCGATTCCCCACGATAGGCCAACATGTCCGGAATGATAATCAGGCCCATTGCCGACACTCCGAGCCACGCTATCCCCACTCCGATAATCGGCAGTCTGCGGGTTGTGGGTAACATTATCGGCGTCGTTTCAGTGTGAGCCATGCCCGCTAATACCCAAAACAAAAACACGGTTGCCGCGCTCTCAAATGAAAGCTGTGTCCCGACGACATTGGCACTCAACGCTGCCAAGAGGCCGATTTTTATGGAATTGGCAGATGGGGCAGATGTCAACACCTGCCTAATGAGAGGCATAAACAAGGCCACCAGCAAGCCGATATAGACCACTAAACCCACGCCACCCGTCTCAATCCCAATTTCAATCAGCCGATTGTGGGGGCGGCCTCCTAATGCCTCCGCACCGCCAAAGGGAGCAAGTTCTGGCGGGAGATGCCATTCTAATGCCATGCCATAGCTCGCAGGCCCATACCCCAAAATCGGACGCTCTTGGATGGCATCCACAGCCGCCTCCCATCCCAAGAAGCGGATTTGTGTCGTCGCGCCTTTCCAGCGAAACATATTAGTCAATGTTTGCAGCACATGGGGCACATCACTGGGCAATGGTGGCAGCATACTCAAAGCAAACAAGGGGATGAGTCCAGCGATAGTCCCAATCAACAGGAGGCGGGCTAGATTTTGGCGACCTCGATTCCATAGCCACAATCCTCCCAAAATACTGACCCCTGCCAATGTCGCCAGCCAACCTGCCCGTGAATAGGTAAAAATAAGACACCCCCCCTGCCCAAGCAAAATCACCACACCTATTTCCAACCGCAACCAGCGATTCAGCATCAGGGTCAGGGTGAGGGGTATCGTCATCGCCAGATAGAGGGCCAGCAGATTCGCATGGGCCAGTGTTGCCGAAGCACGCACGGTATCTTCATCATTGATAAGGGGATTGAGGCGCAGTTGTTCCAATATGCCGTATAGCGAAACAAGGGCACTTGTCCAAACGACGGTTTGCAGCAACAGGCGTTGAGTATCAGTGGACAATAGCTGGCGGCGGGCCAAACCAAATAGAATGGCGCTGGCAAGCGTCAATAAAAAACCGTTGCGCCATGCCGGATCACCCCATAAGCTCCAATGGGGCAACTCCGAACCAAACACCGCCAGCAAATTGACCAGCAAAAAGGCGGCCAACCACTTTTCAGCATAATTTTTGGAAGGTCGCGGACTCATCCCTTGCCAGAAAACTGCCCCCAACAAAACACCTGTGAAAGCTAACAACAGGGCCACCTTATCCGGTTCATATTGCCAACGACTTAGGGGATTATAGGCCAGTGGCAAAATAATCAACGCCGCCAGCCATAGTTTTGTGGGAGGAGGGAGGGTCATCAAGCATTGGCCTATGGATAATTTCATGCCGAGTCAACAATGTGAGTGTATAGCGGTTAGAGTGGAAGGGAAAATTTCCAAGTCACTTTTGGCGAGAAGCAACGAACGGAACAGCTTACAGCAATTGCTTGGGCATTGGAGCAAGCAATTAAGGTAGCCAATAATCAGAGGCGGGTACTTTCGTCTGGCAAATCAGCAACAACCAGCTTCAACATCAACATATCCTGTAAACGTATACCGTTTTCATACACAGGGGTCGGAAAATAGTCAAAAAAGTTCTTGCGTACCGAATCCATGCGGAAGCCGCACTTTTGGTAAAAGGCGATGTTATCCAAGCCCGCATTGGCTGTACCTACGAGAATTTCTGCTGTGCCCCGCCGCTGTGCTTCTTCGATAATCCAGCGCATGATCGCCTTGCCATACCCTTGACCGCGCCACGCAGGTTCGGTAGCGATATAGACAATTTCGCTTTCGGCTGGTGTCCATCGCACGACCACTGCCCCAACAATATTATCCCCAACTTGGGCAAGGTAAGCGGTAGTGGATGGGTCTTCAATCGCCTTTAAAATACGCTCGTCGCCTTCTTCTGCTTCATGCAAAATGGGGACAAGGATCGTCGCATCTTTGGACGGCACGATTTCAATGGTCAACATTTCTACCCCTTTCCTATCCTCCGAGCTTAATTTGCCAGAGCGTAGGCTTTTTCAATATATTCCAAACTCTGATGGCGGAAATAGGTGTTATACAACTCGGCATAGTGTCCACCGGATTCCAATAGCGAATCGTGATTACCCTCTTCAATAATCTCCCCCTGTCGCAGCACTATAATGCGGTCAGCATTGCGAATGGTGCTGAGGCGATGGGCAATGACAATCGAGGTGCGATGATGCAGTACCAAATCCAACCCTTCTTGGATTTGCGCCTCGGTCAGCGGGTCAACACTCGCCGTCGCCTCATCCAAGATAAAAATGGAGGGGTCTTCCAGCAGCACTCGACTGAGAGCTACCAATTGGCGTTGCCCCATGCTGATGCCCGTCCCGCGTTCACCCACTTCGGTATCAAGGCCATTCGGCAGGGTCTCGACCCATTCCCCGCCCGCGATTTGAGCCGTCATTGCTTCAATTTCGGCGTCAGTAGCCTCCGGTTTACCATAGCGGATATTTTCACGCACCGTGCCGCTGAACAGGAAGGGGCTTTGGTTCACAATTCCCAGATTCCGCCGATAGTCACTTAAATCAAAGGTACGGATGTCACGCCCATCAACCAACAACTGCCCGTCCTGAAATTCATAGAACCGGGCAATCAACTTGCCGAGGCTAGATTTTCCTGCGCCCGTATGCCCCACCAACGCAATCGTTTCGCCCTGTTTGATCTTGAGGTTAAACCCTTCCAGCACCGTTTCTTCGGCGGTATAGCGAAAATCTACATCTTTGAACTCAATCTCACCTTGCAATCTGCTGACGGGCTGATTATCGGTCTGCACAACTTTGGGTTCGGCGTCAATCAAGGCAAACACACGCTCACTGGCACTCAACCCGCTTTGGAATTGACTCCAGAATGACGCGATGCTGGTCAACGGGAACCAGAATTGCTCAAGCCCCAAGATGAATAGATACCATTGACCGGGGGTGAGGTGAGCGTCAACTACCCGAGATGCCCCAAAATAGACAATCGAAGTGGTCCCAATCACCGATGCCGTGAAATTTAGCAGGGGGAAAATCGAACTAAAGGTAAACTCTGTCCGCAGGTTAATGCGAAAGGCGCGGCGGTTGACATTGCTAAACGTGTCATAGATGGCTTGTTCTTGGCGATAGGCTTTCGCCACCGAGATACCACTGATGCTCTCCTGAATATTGGAATTGACCTCCGCCAAAATACGGCGCGATTGTTGGGTCGTCCAGCGGGCAAAACGGCGGAACGCGAGGGCGATAATCACCACCAATGGGGCAAAGGACACGACTAACAACGACAGGATGGGGTCAATAATAAATAGAACAATGGTCATAAACAGCACCAGCATCACTTGACTCATCAAGTCAATCGAAAGCTGGACGACATTAGCAAAATCTTGCGTATCGGAAGTCACGCGCGACACAATCTTGCCCGTCGGGTTTTCATCATAAAACGATAGGTCGCGTTCGGTGACAGCTTTAAAGGCGCGTTCACGTAGCGCTAAGACCACATCATTGACCGCACGGGCCGAGGTACGCCGTCGGATGTAATTCGATACCCACGACGACACCCCCGAAAAGCTAATCACCCCAACCAGCAGAACAATCGTGCCGATCTTAGCTCCCTCCGCCAATAGGTCAATACTGCGGGAGAAGAACAGCGGCAGGGCAATGTCAAACAGGGCCGCCAGAAAAACCGTTATCCCGACAATGGTCATCCGGCGATATTGTGGACGGAAAAATGCCCAGATGCGGCGGATAAGCTCCCCGTCGGTGTAGCTGCGATCATAGCTCTCGGCCTCAAGGCCATCCATGATAAAACCCATTGTGATCGTTCTCCTCTTGTTTTATCTATTTGGCCCTTAGGCAACGGGTTCAGCTTCGGCCTGCATCAGAGGTGGCAGATCCACTTCATAACGCGCAAAAATACTGCGATAATCGGCACTGGTCGCCAGTAGATGTTCATGTGATCCCTGTGCCACAATCCGTCCTTTTTTGACGACCAGAATTATATCGGCCCAACGGATTTGGCTCAGACGGTGGGTAATCAACACAACCGTGCGCCCTTCTTGTACCCGCCGAATCGCTTTTTGAATTTCATCTTCGGTGGCACTGTCTACGGCGCTGGTCGAGTCGTCCATAATCAAGACGCGCGGATTGGTCAAAAAGGCCCGTGCCAAGGCGATGCGTTGACGTTGACCGCCGGAGAGCGTAACCCCACGTTCTCCGACCATCGTTTCATAGCCGCTTTCAAATTTCATGATGAAATCGTGGGCCTGAGCAGCTTGGGCAGCCCGTTCGATGTCGGCTTGGGTCGCCCCCGGCACGCCAAATGC
This sequence comes from Anaerolineae bacterium, assembly GCA_019913005.1. Classification (GTDB taxonomy): domain Bacteria; phylum Chloroflexota; class Anaerolineae; order Aggregatilineales; family J027; genus CFX10. The sequence goes on from JAIOHL010000177.1 coordinate 81,550, forward strand.
GATGTTTTCAGCTACCGTGCGGGAGAATAAAAACACATCCTGCTCAATCACACTAATCTGAGAACGCAGACTGTCCAACGCCCAATCGCGTACATCCACCCCATCCAATATAACCTGTCCAGAGTTGGCGTCATAGATGCGATTGATAAGGCGGGTGATGCTGGTTTTGCCACTGCCCGTCTGCCCGACAATCGCCACTGTTTGTCCGGCTTGCACCTTAAACGAGACATTTTTCAGCACCGGGTTATCCGCGCCATAATATCCAAAGCTGACATCCTTAAATTCAATATCGCCTCGAATGGTGGCCCGATGTCCCGTCGTATTTTCATCAATATCGGCTTCGGCTTTAATCAGCGACAAAATACGGGTCGCCCCGGCATACCCCAACTGCACCAGCGAAAAGGTGAAGATGCTGATAAAGGTCGGGAATCGCAAAATCCCAAAAATGCCGATATAGGCGATAATCGTGCCCACCGGGATTTCACCCCGATCATATAAAATAACCGCGTGTAAAAATCCGGCGGTGATGGCAAGGCTCAACATGAGCAGCGGCAGATAGCGCCCTTCTATTTCGCCCTGCTGTACCATATAATCGCGGTATTTGCGGGCATTTTGGATAAACTTGGCCTGTTCTTGTTGTTCTTGGGCGGAAGATTTGACCAGTTCGATGCCACTAATCGTTTCCTGCAATCCGGCGTTCATGATGCCAAAGGTGTTACGGGAATGCGTGGTCACAGGGCGTAGGCGTCGTGTATAGTCCCACAGGGCGATGTAAAACAGCACGGTGAAAACGACGGGCGAGAGCAGCAGTTCCGTCCGCAGCAGGGCAATCGAAATCAGCGGCACAATCAAGCTCATAGACGACCCAACAATGAGCATTAGGCCCGGATTGAGCATCATATTGAGTTGGCGCACGTCGTCAGTGGCGCGGGCCATCACATCGCCAATCCGCTGGCGGTCATGAAAGGTCTGGCTTTTACCCAAAAGGCTGATATACAGTTCTTCGCGGGTATCACGTTCAAGGCGTTGAGCCAGCAATCCAAAAGAGTAATTGCGGCAAAGTTGGCCTGTTGCATAGAATAACCCTAACAGTCCGATATACAGGACATAGGTGCGAACCTTATCCAGATCAGGTGAGTCCTGATTGATGACATCAAAGGCTTTGCCAGTAAAAAATGCGATGGCAGCCTGCCCCGCGCTATTAATGATTGAAGCGGCAACGGCAAGGAGAGCAAAGGGCCAATGGCGTGCCAGATGTGACAATAACCAGACGGTGGTGCTGGAATGATTATAGGTCTTAGCATTCTGAACGTTGAATTCGCTTTTGGTGGTGTTGGTCATGGGGAAACCTAGAACATCTGTTTGTTTTGATTAGAGTAGTATACTACCGTTACAGCATAGCTTCAAGGCTATCATAGCTAACTGCACATTGACTATGTACTAAGGAACAGTTCACTTCATCATGAAACGCCTCACTTACGAGGACGCCCTCAACTTCCTCTATAGCTACATTGATCGGGGGGGCAAAAAACCCCCGCAACAAGACGAAGCCCGCCCCGCGCGTACCCGCTATTTACTGGAACTCATGGGCAACCCTCACCAGCGTTATCCCACCTTACATATTACGGGGACAAAAGGCAAAGGTTCTGTCAGCGCCATGTGTGCCTCCATCCTACGGGCGGCGGGGTATCGCGTTGGGATGCTGACTTCCCCTCACTTACAAGAACTGCGCGAACGCTACCAGATTAATCAAGCAATGGTCAGCGAAGAAACCTTAACCAATGCGGTTGCGGAAATCAATCCTACTTTAGATAGGTTTCCTGAAGCCCGCTGGCCGGAGGTTATTACCAGTTTGGGGTTTTATATGTTTGCGCAGGAACAGGTGGACATTGCGGTGGTCGAGGTCGCTTATGGGGGACGGCTAGATTCAACCAACGTGATTACCCCCATCACTTCGATTATTACCAGCATCAGCTATGACCATATGCACCTGCTTGGCAATACGCTGGCTGAAATCGCGTGGGAAAAATCAGGTATTATCAAACTCGGTGTGCCCGTTGTCAGTGCGCCACAAAAAGACGAGGCCCGTTTGGTCATTGAAAAAATCGCCGCCGAACGCCATTCACCGCTGACACGAGTCGGGCGTGATCTACCCTTCAAAGCCCTGCCTCCTTCATTAGATGGGCAGAGTGTGAGTATCGAGTATCCCAATCAACCGCCCAAAACCTATACCAGCGCCTTGATTGGTCAGCACCAAGCGATTAATACCGCCGTCGTGTTGGGGGTGATGGAACGGGTCAAAGAGGCAAATTTTGCTATACCGGAGACCGCCATCCGCGCTGGATTATGGAATGTCAACTGGCCCGGACGCATGGAAATCATTGACCAGAACCCCATTGTATTGTTGGATTCAGCCCATAATGGCGAATCAGGTCGCTGGCTGCGCGAAAATATCCAAAAAATGTTTCCCCAACGTCCCCTCGTGTTGGTTTATGGCTCGAAACCAAACAAGGATATTGACAGTACCCTCAGTGAGCTTATCCCAATGGCAGATTATCTGATATTGACCCGTTCGGTCTATCCCGCGACGGTTGACCCCGATCAACTTATTGACTTTGCGCGTCATGCAGGGTTTACTGGCTCCATCGAAACCATTGCCGATTTACCCACCACGATTGAACGTGCCAAACAATTAGCCAGCTCAACAGGGTTGGTCTGCATTACGGGATCTATGTTTATCGTCGGGGAGGTGCGGACGCTGTATGGCTTGCGTCCGAATGAGGCGGTTAGGGTGAGTGATACCCACCCTACCGGATTGGATTAACTACGGAGCATTAGATTACACGGACCAATGTGCCAACCTCGGCCCAATTAAAAAACCACTCGGCTTCGCTGGTCGGTAAATTCACGCAGCCATGACTCATGGGGCGACCAAAGGAGTTGTGCCAATACGTCCCGTGTATCGCGTACCCCTGATAAAAATACATGGTATAGGGCACTTGGGGCAGATAATAGCCCGGCCCAGCCATGTCATCGGCGGCCAGTTTGACGTAGATATGATAGTCCCCATACACCGTTGGTGTATCGGGCAGACCCGTCGAAACGAGATGCGAATGTACCAGCACCCCGTTTTCGTAGGCATAGATGCGCTGATAATCTATAGACACCACGATCTCTTTGCCGATACCTGTCGGGGCAGGCGGAGCATCAGCAGCAGAGGGAGCGTAGACGCCACCTGCCGGGATAATCAGTTCTTGCCCGACAAAAATCACATCGGGGTTATCCAAATCGTTGAGTGCCAAGATGTCGTCAATCGAGACGCCGTATTCTTTGGCAATCAAGCCTAATTCCTGACCGCGCTCCACCACATGCACAGTGGTCTGCCCTGAATTGGCCTGTACATTTTCTTGAACAGGCGGCGCGACCTCAATCATGCTCAAATCCAACACCCCGTCAGCGATTTCCGCGTTTAGGTTGACACGCAGGCGTTCCAACATCACCGGAATTTCAATCGCCCGACCATTTTGGGCCGGACTCGTAGAAGCCGGGATATTGGCAAGGTCGCTGAGATAGATAAAGCCGTTCTGGGCTTGAACCAAATCCACTGTGTAATACGGCTGCACGTTTTCACCCGCGCTGGCATTTCGGGCCGCGTCCAGTGTGGCATCTACATTGATGTTGATGCCCAAATGCGCTAGTTGCAGTGACCAACTGCGTGTGCCATCGGTCAGCAGCAGCGGTTGGGCCGGAATGTTTTGAGACAGATAGGTTTCCGCCTCATTCGACGACATACCACCTACTGGCAGTCCTGCCACCGTGACATTACCCGCAATATCGTCTTGGTTTAGATAAAGAATGACCCCCACCGCCAAAAGTACCAATAGCAAAACTGTTCCCATCACCACCGCGCCCGCCATCAATAACCATGCGGTTGAATTGGGGCGTCGAAGGGGTGGGTTTGAAGGAGTCGAGGCTGGATGAGGGATGATATTCATATACTGTGTTATTCGATGTTACGATTTTGCTCCACTAACGATACAGTCTACTATTATAGACGTAACCAGCGATGGATGTGCGCCGCCTGCCCGCCCACCGATTTCCCTACGCCTCATGATTCATAATATAGAGGTTTAGGCTTTTTTAAACTTCTTGACACAAAACAAACGTTCTGTTACCCTGTAATAAACCAAGAACAAGTGTTTTATCGCTTTGTGGCTATTGGAGATGTTTTTTGGGAGGTGGCCGATGGGCGCACGACAGTTACCATTGTTTGAATCAGCCAACGGGCGTGAACATCGTCTGACTGGTCGCAGCACACTTGCCGAAGCCGTAGTGCCATTTCAAGCCTATTTACGCGGTGAAGGCAAAACCCAAAACACCCTTATCAGTTTTACGTCGGATATGCGCGTGCTGACCGAATTTTTCGGGCCAGATATGGCGCTTGGCAAGATTAGTACCGCACGCCTGAATGAATTTTTGCACTGGCTGGAGCACGGACGCGGAATTCCATGCAGTCGCAAATCCTACGCTCGGCGTGTGACGACCCTCAAGGTCTTTTTCAAATGGCTGCAAGAAGATCAAGTCCGCCGTGACAATCCTGCCGAGCCAATTTTGCAGCGGTCTGGCCCTGCACCCTTACAAGCGATCTTGACCGAAGCCGAAATCGAGCAGATGCTGGTCTATTGTGAATCGTTGGCCTATGCCGAAAAACCCGATTCGCGCCCCTATGTCCTGTTTAAACTTTTGCTGGATACAGGGATTAAAAAGAGCGAAACGGTGCAAATGACTACTGAGGATATTGAGCGCACTAACCCGCGTCAGCCTATGCTCGTCATCGGTCACAAAAATCGCCAAAACATCTTTCAAGAACGGCGTGTTCCCCTCGACCCCACTTGGCCCGTGATGTTGGAACGTTATCTAGCCGAACATAAACCCAAAGGCGGACGCATCTTCGACTGTACCGCCCGCAATTTGGAATATGTGCTCACCGATACGGCGAAGGCGGCAGGGATTGAATCGCGCATGTCGTTTGAAACCCTGCGTTGGACATGTGCTGTGCGAGATTATCGAGCGGGAATGGGCCTTGAAACCCTGCGCGAGAAGATGGGCCTCAGCAAAATTAGCTGGCGCGAGACGAGCCAGAAAATTATGAGGCTGGCGGCAGGGGAGACGATGGAAGAACTGGTTGAGGATTAAGGCGTTTTTCCATTTCGATGCCATCTTCGCCATCTCGATAGTAGCTGCGACGGCGGCGTAATTCGGTATAGCCTGTTTCGGCATACAGAGTATAGGCCGCCATATTCCCTGCCCGCACCGTTAGGCGAATACACTCAGCCTGCAACTCGCGCTCACACCATTGCAGTAAAAACCGCCCCAACCCTTTGCGTTGATATTTTGGATTTACCCCTAACGTGATAATCCACCCCGAACGCCCCATGGTGCCCACCGTGCCAGAAATAAACCCAGCCATCTCGCCATTCGGAGCGATCATTTTAAAATTCCGGCTAATGGGAGCCAAAATCAACATCACGATTTCTAGTAGTGGATAGGCATCTTGCGGAAATACCATCTTTTCCAATTGGCGGATTTTCCAAACATCCTGGAGAGTCGCCCGCTGCAATTGGTAATCTCGGTAGGTTGCCAGTGAATTCATGGAATTAGGAAACGGCGTACATCCCCGTCGCCTGCACTTCTTCGAGGGCTTCCAAAGTGTCCTTCAGCGACAACACTTCATCCACAATTTCTTGGCGCAATCGGTTGGTGCTGCGTCCATCAATGCTCTTGGCATCTAGCAATTGAATCTGGGTGTAAATCGTGCCCAATGCGGCAAGGGTGTTATCCAACTGCACATCAGCCCGTTTGACATTGGCTTCCAAATCTCGCAAATGACTCAATTGCAATTCTTTGCTGCGAATAGCGTCCCGCAGTTCAGCCTTGACCCGTTCGTCTTGTTCTTTGTCCAGCCGAAGCCTGAGTGACTGTAATTCATTTGGTACACGCACGCGGTCACGGCTGATAATATCGCTTGATTCATAGTCATCAATCCGCCGGGCCAATTTGAAAACCTGCTCCAACCAATGATTGACCTCATCGGCGGTGCTTTCAATTTGCAGCCGCATCGCCCCACCGCGTGTTTGGGCCAATGCTCGAATGTTTTCTTGATATTCAAGCGCCTGTGCCACCCGCTGACGGGCATGATGGTTTCGTACTTCGTTTATATCGTATTGTTGGGCAAAAATCCGTTCTACTGCCTCAGCGTTTTGCTGGGGATCACTGACCGTCGCCAGCACAAAAATCAGTTCGGCCACCGCGCCAAACGCTAACCAAATGGCTGAGGTCACGCCTAAAAAACTGATCCCCAAAATCCAACACATCACCGCAAGCGCGATGATGGTCAGGCTTTGGGGCTTGCTTACGGCATTTAAAAAGATGGCACTTTGCGCCCGCTGCCGAATAGAATCACGAGTAGGATTAGATGACATGGGTATACCTACTCAGAAATCCCTAAGCGTTTGCGGCGTTCTTCCAGTTGAAGCTCAATTTCGCTTTGCCCGATGACATCCTCTACCTGATTTTGCAGGCGGCTGGATACCATATCGGCTTCAGCCTCGACTTTATCCAACCGAGCATAAATCTGGTCGGCGAGGCGCTTGATGTCTTCATCCCCGATACCTGCCAAGTCGTCAATACTGCGGATAGATTTATTGGTCAACTGCTTAGCTTCGGTTAATTCAATCAGGGCTTTGAGTTGTTCACGCTGCTGCTGAATTGCCACCAAACGGGCTTCCAGCTTCAGGCGGGCATCCATGATCTTGCGATATTCTTCTTCTTGCCCGCGCCATTGGTCGTGATATTCCTGTGCAATCTGGCGTTTGTTATTGAGGTCGGTTTGTGCCGCCAACGCCAATTCATTCTTGCCCTTCACCAGCAAAGTATCAATGTCGCGGTCAAGTTTTTCGACCTGCGCCATAAACTCATCATACTTGCGTTTGAGGGTTTTGACCGTGCCGCCGATGGTTGCCGCCGTGTCTTCCAATTCCTCAAGATTAGTTTCCGCCTGCCGGATATATTCATCCATGACCTTCAATGAATGGGTCTCCAATGCACGGTCTACCATTGAATGAAGATTCGCAGAAATCAAGGTGTTCACTTTTTGCAGCACAGAGGCCATTTTAAACCCTTCTCACTCCCAATAATGCTTGAGGATCAATCTATGCACCTAGTACGCAGGGCAATATCCAAAAGTTGCATTTACATATCGTTCTGTTAGTTGCGTTGGGCAGGCAGCAACACCAATACACTTGTCCCGGAGCCGGGGGTACTTTCCACCACCACCTCGCCATTATGCGCCTGTACAATGCCTTTGACAATTGCCAAACCAACCCCACCGCCCTGATCTTCGAATTCCTTGCGGTTAATCTGATAGAATACATCAAATATCTTGGCGACTTCTTCCGGGGCAATGCCGCGTCCGGTGTCGGATATTTCAAAACACACACATTCCTGTGCTTGTTCGCCATCTCCAACCAGCATCGGCATTACACGCACCACAACCTGATTAAAGGCTTGGTCTTTGCCAAAATAATCCCGATCTCTCCCAAATTTTAGGGCGTTGTCCACAAGCGCCTGTAATGCCTTCACAAAATGATCGTGATAAATTTGAGTTGGTGGAGTATCAGGGTCAACTTCAACCTTCAATGACTGGCGGGTAGCGTCCAATCGCATCCTAAAAGGGTCGGTGACTTCAGCCAGCAGCGTTGCATAATCTTTGATGACGATACGATGCAGATTAAAAGCATCCACCGCTTCGCCGGTCTCAATTTCTACCAACATAATAAAATTTTCAACAAGCCGACGTAGCCGAGAAGCCCCTTCATCAATTCCCACCAAATAACGGCGTAGGGTTTCGGCGCTCAAAGCGTCGGCATCCTGCTTGAGCATCTCATTATAGGCCACCACATAGGTCAGCGGGGTGCGAAATTCGTGATACAGCATTTCTAAAATCCGCTGTTTGAGGTTCAGAATTTCGCTTTCATGCTGTTGGCGTAGTTGACGATGCCGTTCTAATTTGGAGGACACCGCAATGCGCAGATCGTCGGGGCCAAAAGGCTTGGTGACATAATCATCCGCCCCCAGTTCTTTGCCCTTATTGGCATCCGATCTTTCACCTTTGGCCGTCAAAAAAATAAAGGGGATTTTGTTCCAGAGGGCTTTCCCGCGCACTTCCCGCAATAAGTCGTAGCCATCCATGCCCGGCATCATTATGTCAGAAACAATCAAATCAGGCAGTTCTTTTTGTTTGCGCAGTACGTCAAGGGCATTATTACCACTACCAGCAGTGAGAACCTGATAGCCATCGAGTTCAAGAATGTCTTTTATCCCTTCCATTAAATAAAAATCATCTTCAACCACTAAAATTTTTACTGGCATAGTAATTGTTCTGGTAGCATCGCCCTCCGCGAAACTACCCATCCTTTCTCTCCGACTCACTGACAGATGTGGTGTGTTTCTCAGTCCCATTTTAACTCAAATGATACAGCCTTGAAATATCGCGGGTCAATAAGCCATGAGGCCCATGATGGGGTTACTAAAGGCATAACTTTGGCAGTGGATTGTGGGGTCGAGCGGAAGGCACGGGCAAAGGGGACGCTGTGGGATATATCTTATTATGAGATATGGAGGGAGAGTGCTTGGCCCTCACAACCACCGATAACCCACCTCTATCGGCCCGCGCCTCATATCTATCAACATTTTATGGTGAGGCATGGGCAAAAAGGGTGATATGGGAGAATGTCATTCCCCTTTGCCACTCGGGACATCCCGTGCAGCATCCCGCACAGGAGAGGGACTCGAACCCTCGAAGGCATCCACCAAATGATCCGATAACCCATATCTATCGGCCCATGCCATTACAATCAAATCTGAGGGTGGTACAGGCAAAGAATCGTGTCTGGTAAAAGCTCTATCCAATTAAGCTACTGATACCGAAGCATCAGGCAGGACTCGAACCCGCACCCCATCGTTGGAGACGATAACCCAGTCACAGCGGCCCGTACCACTTTATCCGATTTATGTGAGAGGGTGTGGACAAAAGGGGCGACATTGGAAATTTGTTCCTGCTATCGTCCACTCAGCCACAGTATTGAGTCACCCCAACACCGGAAGGATTCGAACCTTCGATAGAGTAACAGACCCTATAGGGGGAAGTCAGCCCGATAACCAATATCTATCGGCCCACACCCATTTTGCTATTCGATTGTTAAAAACCAGTGCGGACAAAAAGGTGCATATGGGTAAACCTTCACCAGTTGCCTAGTGAAGTCCCGCCACCATGAGTTTAGGGGTGGCGGTCTGGAGTCGAACCATTGTTAACCGATAACCCACACACGTCGGCCCACACCGATTGTTCAGCATTTTGGAAGATGCAGGCAAAGGAGCGTATCTGGAATCGCGCTCTGCCATTGAGCTACAGATTCAGTTGAATCTGGTGGGAGTCGAACCCACACCTCGTCGTCCCGAACGATAACCCAAACACAACGGCCCACATCTTCAGATATTCAATTTTGAGAGTTTCGGAATGATAGCGTCTGAGCAGACCGAAATCTACGAAGTCACCATCACTCTCAACTCTGCCGCATAAAATTTTGGTTAAGCCTGCCTTCTTTCTTGCCAAGAAAGCGCATCGGGCTATCAAACCAACATTTCTTGTGGCCAATTTTGGTGATAGGTGGTGTGGGCAAGTTGCCGTAAATGGGGTCATTTCAGTTGATAACCCATTTACTCCGGCCCACACCAATTTTATTTTACGTCAAATGGCGCCTCGACCAAAATCCGCAATCAACGCCGGAGCCGAGGCATCGAAACCTACAACGTCCAACATCCCCGCGTCGTTCGGGTCGGCAATTGTAAATCCATTCGACACCATCCCGACCACGACCAGTTTCGACGGAATGCCCATCTTCTCACGATATTGAGCAAGAGCTTGAACTGGGTGTAGCTGAGGATTCGCCCACGTCTCGCTATCGGTGTAGATGACAAACGTATCCACTGCGATTTTGTGTTCTAGCGCATACAGCATCGGTTGAGCGCAGTCTGTCGCCCCGAAAGGCAACCCATTCGTTATGCTGACCACATCTGTCAACCGCATCCGCGCCGAGATGTTCAGCGGCACGATTTTGTCTTGGAACGAGATCACCGTGTAATTCGGCTCCGAACGCGCCGTGACCATTGCCATTGCCGCACTGCCTTCACGCGGCGTTAACCCCGGCACACCTGCAACCATCCCGCCCGACATCGAACCCGATACGTCCAATGCCAGCATGATGCGCTTGTTAGTCGGCTCGACGTTTTTGAAAGCTAGTTCAAAAGCCATGTCGAGCGCATCCAAGACACGTGGGGTAGACGTCCAACCAGCCGATTTTTCAGCCCCGGCCTGCCCCCGACGATTGACCTTACCCTTGAGCGCGTACCCCAGCGAATAGGCCCGCAGCGCAATCAGCACCGCGATGGGGTGAACTCGTGCCTTCCGCAGCACATCGGCATTGGTCAGGCGTTCAACCACCGTGTTTTCCGCCTCGCTGAGTGGCTTCAGTAGGCCAATCCGCGACATCACCCCCAAGTTACGGATGAGGGCAGTCATCGGCATTTTGGTCAACAGCGCCGCCCAAACATCCGGGTCATTCAGCCATTGGGTTGGCAGTGCTTCACGCGGCAGATCATAGGCTTCAATCAGCTTGACCACCGTAGCTGCATCAGCCGCCTTCTGGACTCGTTCAAACGCCCAGATAAACGCAAGAGCCTGATCTTCCGGCACATTCAAAGCCTCGGCCCATTCCAGCGGATTAGTGACCGCCTCACCTGTTTCGCCCGTGCCGTTTTCTTTGGGCTTATACGTCACCCATTTGAAAATCGCGCCCTGTGTATCATTGGCGGGTGTCGGGTGCGCCAACCGAAGGGTGTCGGTGTGCGTCCAGCCGTTGCGCTGACGATATTTCACCAGTTGGTAAGCCAGCGAACGGTTATCCATCGCCAAATACCAACCACCTACCGCTCGACGCAAGCCGCGCCCCCAGCCACGCATCCCATTGACCAGTTCCGCAAAGGTGAACAAATGCGTTCCTGTGCGGCACACTTCGGGCAATGCCTTAAATGCCGCCTGCCGGGTTGCCTCATCGCCTTTGGTCACTGCCAACGCTAGGGCAAAAATCGCCGGATCGTTTTTCGGCGCACGGCCTTCTTGCGAAATCGCTACGATTTCATTGACCGCACGCACCCCGTCGGTTTGGATACACTTGAGGACGTTGTTGGCGTTTTCCAGCGTTAGAGCACGCTCACTGGCATAATACGACCCGCCTTCGCTCCCCAAAATGAGAAACCGACGCAGGCGACCCCACTCATCCACCGCCCAGCTATACCCACCTGCCGAGTTTGCAACCTGCGTTGTCCCCGGCAAGGGCGCATTTTGCGGTGTGGGTTCTTTGGTAATCAGGTGTGTCAAATATTTCTTCATCACCGCACCGCCTTAACAATAAACCGTCTGAGGTGGTGGGCAAAAATCGCATTTGGGAGCAAGCATCGCTTTACCTTAACAGGGTAATGATAACCCAAACACATCGGCCCACCAGAATCTATGATATAACAAAACCTATCTAAACGTCAATAAGCATATTTAGGGTTCACTACGGTTCAATTGTTACGGTATTGTCAAATAGCGGACAGCAATTCGTCAGGCAAGCAGTGTTTCTTTTCAACAACTCAGCGATTATCATTTGTCGCCGTTCGATAGGTGTATTCAAATTTTGAGGCGAATATGAAACAGCGTGGATTTTGGCTCGTATTGATTGCGGCAAATTTGGTGATTCTATTTGTGGCGCTCCCAACGGCATGGAGCAGTCCGACCCGCCAATCCGCTGCCACACCGACCTCAACCGCTACCGTTTTTGCTGAGGCTCTTAATCCCAACGCCAATATCCGCAATCAGCCCAACATCAACGGTGAGCGTATTGCCAGCATTCAACCCGGCGAATCCTATCCCGTGCGGGGCTATTATTTTGAATGGCTGCTGATTGAATTTCCGACCTCACCGAACGGTTATGCGTGGGTGCATCAAAGCGTCGTGGCGCTAACCGGTGATCGCACAGGCTTGCCACAAATTGACCCTGCCGCGCTGCCTTCTACTCGTCCCTCCACCAACACGCCGATTGAAAATGCCGCCGCCATCACAACCACGCCGACCACCGAGCAACCCATCGTCACCCTAACTCCCACCGCGACTATTCCCGGCCTTGATTTTACGACTCTGCAACGTGAGATATTGACCTATCTGGCTTCACGCGGCATCGTCTACAATGGCCCGAATAGTGTCGTTTCAATTTATGTGCAAGATTTGGAAACGGGCGCGGCGATGGGTATCCAAGAAAATGTACTGCAAAACGCCGTCAGCACCGCCAAAATCGGGGTCATCGCCAATTATTTCCGCTATGTTTATCAGCCGCCCAATCAAGATATGGAGTTCCGCCTTGCCGCGACAGTGATTTGTTCCTCCAATGCCAATGCCAACGTCTTGATGGAATCTACTGACCCGGCTGACCCCTTAAGTGGCATCCGCCGCACGTCCGATACCTTTTGTCGGAGTGGAGCAAGCAATACACTGGTAGACCGCCATTTCTGGATCGGTGATGCGGGCGACGGCGCAGTTCCATCCGATTATTATGCCTCCGTCGGTGCAACTCCCTGTCTCGCTGATGCTGCCAGTCCGGTGGATACCTCGGTGAGCGCCGTGATTGATCCGCAGTTGCATACCACCGCCGCCGATATGGGCCATTTTCTGAGTCAACTTTATGAATGTTCGGAATTTGGAGCAGGGCTGGCGCAGATTTTCCCCGATGAAATCACCCAGACAGAGTGCCAGTGGATGATAAATTTGCTGCTCGGCACCAATTTCAATCACATGATGGAACTGGGTGTACCGGAGGGGGTGCGGGTTGCCCATAAGGTCGGTTATGGCGCGGAGGCCGCAGGTGACGCAGGCATCGTCTTTTCCCCCGGCGGTGATTATATTTTGACCGTTTATATCTGGGATGACCGTCTCGACCAGTTTGATTCCTATGCGCTGGCCCGTTGGATGGCAATTGGGGAAATTTCGCGCCTCGTCTACAACTTTTTTAATCCCGATGCACCCCTAGCCACCATACGTATCCCGCCGAATTCAGCGGGTGGGTCGGCCTGTGTGCTGCCGAATGATCGGGACGTCATTGACCTCAATGATCTTTCAATTGGGCGCTTTGATGCACAGGGCAACCCACTCTCCACCGCCTGTTATGATTGGCCCAACTGCCGTGCGTTTGAGGGGTGGACACAGTAAGAATGCGGAAACTGATATGTCTACTCGTGATTTTTATCGCCCTTGTGCCAATTAAGGCCTATACAATCCCTGTTGCATTGAGTCAGCAAAATTCGACTGAAATGGTACTTGCACTTGCTTGGAGTCCCTCAGGTGAAATACTTGCAGCAGGCCGTATTAACGGTTTATGGCTATATAACAAAGCTGGCAAGGAAATCGATCATCTCGCTTTGAATATGGTTAATTCAATAGTATGGCGACCCGATGGTTCTCAAATAGCTGTATATGAATTTGCAGCTCTTAAAACGTATATCCTTGAAGTTCCGACTTTGGAAATCGTGAATGATGAAATCCAAGCTAACGGAAATGAAATTGCTGTGCCCTTAGCTTGGAGTCCAGATGGAACTTTGTTAGCAGTTGCTAATCAAGATGAAATCGTTCTTTTGGATACCACTATATGGCAACAAAAAGCCATTCTTAAAGGACATACACGAGAGATCGGAGCATTAGAATTTAGTTTAGATGGGTCAAGACTCGCTAGTGGGGGTTTAGATCAGACTGTACGAATTTGGGATGTCGCCTCAGAACGACAGGTAGACCTGATTACGGAATTTTCCGGCTACGTTTCTGATATTCAATGGAATGCAGAAAATACGGCCCTAGTTATTGCAGGGGCATCAATTTTGATTTGGGATTTAGAGAGAGGTGAAGTTATAGCAGAATTACCTTTTGACTCATATGGCGTTTGGGACATTGATTGGGACAATAACTTACTTGCTGCAAGTGTTCAGAATCTTGGGGTTTTAATATGGAATGTAGATACACAGGAAATTGTGCAAACTATCGAAACTGATTTTTATAATTTCTCAATATGTTTTACGCCGGATGGGAAAAGTATAACTTATTCAAACGAAGGCTACCTCATCCAAACCACTCCAATAGACATGGATTAATATTCAAAAAGACATTTTATTCAAAGACTTGTTGCTTTCGACATATTTAGGAAACAGCCATCTCGCGTTATACTCATGTCCGCGTGCTGCCCGTCGCCCACGTAACATTTCGCCTATTCCGACTGTCCAATCATTGGGCACGTCAATGTCAATTATGAGGAGTCCCCTTTCTTGACCACCCAATCACTCGATAACCGCGCAATCAATACGATTCGTTTTCTCGCAGTAGACGCTGTTCAAAAAGCCAATTCCGGTCATCCCGGCCTACCTATGGGCGCGGCGGCAATGGCCTATGTGCTGTGGACGCGCTTTCTAAAACACAATCCAACCAACCCCAAATGGCCTGATCGTGACCGCTTTGTGCTGTCGGCGGGTCATGGTTCAATGCTGCTCTACGCCCTGCTGCATCTCACGGGCTATGATTTACCGCTGGATGAACTCAAAAATTTCCGTCAATGGGGCAGCAAAACCCCCGGTCATCCCGAATATGGACACACCCCCGGCGTCGAAACCACTACTGGCCCACTCGGTCAGGGTTTTGGCAATGCCGTTGGGATGGCAGTCGCCGAAGCATTCCTAGCAGCCCGTTTTAATCGCAACGGCCATAAGGTGGTAGATCATTACACCTATGCCATTGTCAGCGACGGCGACGTGATGGAAGGCGTCGCCCAAGAAGCCGCCTCCCTTGCCGGACATCTTAAACTCGGCAAGCTGATTATGCTCTATGACGACAACCGCATTACCCTTGCCGCCCCCGCCGATGTCACATTTACCGAAGATGTGCCCAAGCGTTTTGAGGCCTATGGCTGGCACACCCTCAAGGTCGAAGATGGCAACGACCTAGACGCAGTTGCTGCCGCCATCCAACTCGCCCAAAAAGTCACCGACAAGCCCTCGCTAATCAGCGTGCGTACCATCATTGGCTACGGCAGCCCCAAAAAAGCGGGGACGTATCATGCACACGGCTCACCGCTTGGCCCGGATGAGGTCAAGGCCAGTAAAGAAAATCTCGGTTGGCCGCTGGAACCCGATTTCCTGATTCCCAAAGACGTTCAGGCACATTTCCTCGGCGCTGTCGAACGTGGTAAAGCCGCCGAAGCCGATTGGCAGCATCATTTTGCCGCTTATGAAGCCGCCTTCGCCGATCTTGCCATACAATTTAAACGCGCTCAAGCAGGTCAACTCCCTGATGCATGGGATTTTGACATTCCCAAATATGGCCCGAACGCCAAAGGTGCAGCCACCCGCAATGCCTCCGGCCAAATTTTGAATGCCATCGCCAAGCGTGTTCCAACCTTTATGGGGGGTGACGCTGACCTTGCCGAAAGCACCAAGACCTTGATTGATGGCGAAGGCAATTTCGGCGTGGATGGCTACGATCAGCGTAACCTACGCTTTGGCATCCGTGAACACGCGATGGGGTCAATCGCCAATGGCTTGGCCTTGCATGGCGGCATCATCAAACCCTACACCGCGACATTCTTAGTCTTTTCGGATTACATGCGTCCGACTATCCGCCTCGCTGCCCTGTCCGGTATCGAGCCGATTTTCGTCTTTACGCATGACAGCATTGGTTTGGGTGAGGACGGCCCAACCCACCAGCCCGTTGAACATCTCGCGGCCCTGCGAACCATCCCCAACAGCATCGTACTACGCCCTGCCGACGCCAATGAATCTGCTGCCGCATGGAAAGTGGCAATGGAACATAAAGGCGGCCCGGTCACGCTGGTCTTTACCCGCCAAAATGTGCCAATTTTGGAACAGTCCGCCGTCTGGGAAGGCGTTCCGAAAGGCGGCTATGTGCTTTCCGACTCCAAAGGTGAACCCGATGTTCTGCTGATGTCCACTGGCTCGGAAGTCCAGTTGATTATGAAAGCCCAAGAGTTATTGGCCCAAGACGGCATCCAAGCCCGCGTCATCAGCATTCCCTCGATGGAACTATTCGAGGCGCAGGGTGCGGATTACATCCAATCCGTTCTGCCACCGAACGTCAAAGCACGGGTGGCAGTCGAAGCAGGCGTTAAACAGGGCTGGCAAGAATATTTGCAAGGTGGTCACTTCATCGGCCTCAATCGTTTTGGTGCGTCTGCTCCCTATGAGCAAATTTATCAAAACCTCGGCATTACCGCTGAAGCCGTCGTCGAAGCCGCCAAGATGCAAGTGGCGCTGCAACAAGCATAAATCGCATTTTTAATGAGGTGGCTTTTCGTTAAAAGGGTCGCCTCTTCATCTGAATTCAGCACGGCGGCTCTGGCCCCGTGTTACAAGAACAACATGGTTTTCATCAGGAGTAACACCTTATGACAGGCAATCCCCCGGTAGATGTCCAAAAGCTAGGACAAAGCATCTGGTACGACAATATCAGCCGCCAACTCATCCAGAATGGCGAAATCAAGCGTATGGTGGATGAAGATGGCGTGCTGGGCATGACCTCCAACCCGACCATTTTTGAAAAGGCCATCGCCAATTCCAATTTCTACGACGCCACCATTGCCCAACATCTCGATTCCGACGCCAACAGCATTTTTGAGGCCTTAGCCAAAGATGATATTCGCGCCGTCGCCGACATCTTGCGCCCGATTTTTGACCGCACCAATGGCGCGGATGGTTATATCAGCCTCGAAGTCTCGCCCCTCGTCGCCAACGACACCGCCACCACCACCCGCGAGGCCTTCCGGCTGTTCGAGATGGTAGACCGCCCCAACGTCATGATTAAAATTCCCGCCACCGACGCGGGTCTCCCGGCCATTGAGGAAGCCATTGCAGGCGGCGTCAATATCAATGTCACCCTGATTTTCTCAGTGGAATACTATAAGCGCGTGACGGAAGCCTACATTCGCGGTTTGGAACGACGCCTTGCCAAAGGGCAGGATGTCACCCAAATCGCCTCAGTCGCCAGTTTCTTCCTCAGCCGCATTGACTCAATGGTAGACCAGCAGCTAGACAGCAATATCCGTGCCGCGCAGGGCCGTTTATTAGATCGGGTCGCCGCCAACCGTAAATTGTTGGGCACTGCCGCCATCGCCAATGCCAAACTCGCCTACCGCGAATTTAAGAACATTTTCGAAGGCGCACGCTTTAAACAACTGCGTGAGGCTGGGGCGCAAGTTCAGCGTCCGTTGTGGGCCAGCACCAGCACCAAGAACCCCGCCTATCCCGACACCATGTATGTGGACACCCTGATTGGCGCTTATACTGTCAATACCGTCCCGCCGGAAACACTGGTCGCCTTTAAAGATCATGGCACGGTCGCCGCCACGCTCGAACAGGATTTGGATAAAGCCGCCGACACAATGGATATGCTGGCCGAGGTCGGCATTGATATGGCGCTAGTAACCAACAACCTCCTGTTGGATGGCGTCGAAAAATTCACCGCCTCCTATAACGCTCTCTTGGAAGCCATCGAAGGCAAACGCAAGATGCTCAAGGCAGGCATCATCAAGCGGCAATCAGGGGTGGTCGGTCAATATGAACCCGATGTACGTGAAACAATGGATCGTATGAAGGACGCCCCCAAGCAGATTTGGGAACGCAACGCCGCATGGTGGAAACCCGAACCTGCCCACATAGAAGTCATCAATAATCGCCTCGGCTGGCTGACGATTGCCGTAGATGGTCGCATTGACCGCCAACGCCTGCACAACCTCAAAGCCAAAGCACGCAATAATTGGAAACACGTCGTTCTGCTTGGTATGGGTGGTAGCAGTCTTGCCCCGGAAGTGTTACGCAAGACCTTTGGACAGCAGGCAGGTTATCCCGATTTGCTTGTCCTGGATAGCACTGTGCCAGCCACCGTCCAGCGCATCGAAAAGCAGATTGATCCCAAGCAAACGGTGTTTATCGTCGCCAGCAAATCCGGCACAACCATCGAAACCGCCGTCATGTTCGACTACTTCTATGACAAGCTGGTCAAATTGGTCGGCGCGGACAAGGCGGGTCAGCATTTTATCTCGATCACCGACCCCAGCAGCGAACTTGTGACGCTCTCCCAACAGCGCAAGGTCTATGACATTTTTGAAAATCCCGCCGATATTGGGGGACGCTATTCCGCCCTCAGTTATTTCGGCCTTGTGCCCGCCGCGCTGTTGGGTCTCGACCTTGACACGATTTTTGCCCGTGCCGAGCGCATGACCGATGCGATTGACAAAGCAGTGGCCCACAAATTCAATCCAGCCCTGTGGTTGGGAGTGGTCTTGGGCACGATTGCCAAAGAAGGCCGCGACAAAATCACCATTATCGCCTCACCCCAAATCGAAAGTTTTGGTGATTGGACCGAACAATTGATTGCCGAAAGCACGGGCAAAGAAGGCGTCGGATTCCTGCCTGTTGTTGGCGCGACGGTGGGCCATCCCCACGATTACGATGATGACCGCATGTTTGTCTATATGCGCCTCGATAACGATCCCTCGCTGGATGAGCAGGTGCAAACGCTGCGTGAGGCGGGTCATCCGGTCTACCTGCTGGAATTGCAGGACGCCTATGACTTGGCAGGGGAGTTTTTGCGCTGGGAATTTGCGACGGCGGTCATGGGCCAGATGTTGAAGATTAACCCCTTTGACGAACCCGATGTCACCTCCGCCAAAAAAGCGACCAGAGCCTTGCTCGATATTCATCAAAAAGAAGGCCGCTTCCCGGCTGAAAAGCCTGTTATTTCAGAAGGCAGTGTCGCCCTCTATGCCGATGCCCGTACTGGCGAGATGCTCAATCGCATTTGCACCCAGCGCCACTACGATGTCAGCAATCTGGCCGGCATGTTGGCGGCTTTCATCAGTCTGGCCCGATCTGGTAACTACTTTGCTTTGCTGGCCTACATGGATGCCAATGACGACAACGAGACTGCCCTTGAGACGATCCGCCGTCGTCTGCGCCATGCCACCTGCCGCGCTGTGACCCTCGGTTATGGCCCGCGCTATCTGCACTCCACCGGACAACTGCACAAGGGTGGCCCCAACAACGGCGTGTTTATCTTGATTACGGTGGATGATGACGCCGAACTACCCATCCCCGGTCAGCCATTTAGTTTCAGCATTTTGAAACAGGCACAGGGGCTAGGTGATCTCGAAACCCTGCGTCAGCGTCACCGCCGCGTCGTTCGCCTGCACATCTCCGGCGATGTGAAATCTGGCCTCCAAACCATCATGGAAGCCATCCAAGCGACTGAGGCGAAGCTGATTTAAAGAGGAAGTGATTCAAACTTATCTAGGGGCTGGCTCAAAGGTATAATGCTCAACGACTAAGGAGAGCAAAAACCGATGAGCCAGATTCCAACAAGTGTAACGGAAGAGCAGTTTGAAAACCATATTCGCCCCTATTTGAGTGT
>JAIOHL010000178.1 GCA_019913005.1 Anaerolineae bacterium
TGGATATATGAAACGCGGGGATGAATCCGCCGCGCTGAATTTAGGCGACATGAGCGGGTGGGAGTTTGAAAGGGTGGTGGGAGCATGACACAACCTACAAAAGACGAAATTATGGAATTGCTGCGGTTGCATGAAATGTGGGCGAACATGATTCCTGATTCAGGCAAGCAGCTTAAGATGGAATATCTTGACCTGAGTGGCATGGATTTATCGGGGCGTAACCTCCATTGGATGGAAGTCCACTGTGCGCAATTCGACCATTGCAGGCTTATCAAAACGGATTTATCAGCTTCATTTTTGGGGGGAGCGTCTTTTATAGAGGCGGATTTTACAGAGGGATGTTTGGTAAAAGCTCAGGCAGGGGAGAGCGATTGGACAGGCTGTATTCTGAAAGGGGCAAACCTTGTCAAAGTTGATCTACATCGGGCTAAACTATGTCGCGTGGATTTTTCGGGAGCGGATTTGTTTAAAGCCTTCATGTATGGAGCAGATTTGCGGGAGGCAAATTTTTCTGGCGCGGAAATCCACAATGCCAGCTTTGATGGGACAGATCTGCGCGGCGCAATCGGGGTTGAGACTGTAAAAGCCGAGTGGATTTGGGCGGATGATGGCAAGATTGAGGGATTGGATAATATCCGGGAATGGTTGTTTAAGGCGTCGCGGTTGTGATGGGGATGGGGGGTCGCGGCGATGAATCCCCGCGCTGAATTTAGGCGATATTGGCGGGTGGGAGTTTGAAAGGGCGGTGGGAGCGATGGATAGAACCAGATTGCAGGAGGCCTTTGATTTTACAGCCGAAGACCTTGAGGCGAATCGAAATGGTCTTCTTAGCGAAGGGCAGATGGAGAATGGGCTGTCAAGTGCTCGACGGCTTCTGGTCGGGACGACAGCAGGATTGGCTTTGTTTTTAGGAGCGGCAGTCGTCTACGCTTGGATTGATGTTAATTTCCGATCAGCGGCCTTCTTGGGAATTCTATCTATTTGGGCGGTATGGGGATGTTGGCGAACACTGTATAAAGTTTATAAGGATGGTGTTGAAGAAATTGCCTTGATTGATAAAGGGGAATTGAAGTGCCTTGACTATTTTAACAAACGGAATGTTGTGAATTTTGATGATGATAAGCCGCTTCAAAAAGCCATTCCAGTAGAGGGCGCAAAGCTGTATTTGCTAGATGAAGAATTTGCGGTGTTGGATAATGGGACGTATTATCGCGTGTTCTACTGGTACTGGCTCGACAAAGAGCACACTCCTCGCGGTTACATCCTCTCGATTGAACCACTAGATTAGGCGTAGATAAAAAATGGGTAAGGGTGGGTGGCGTCAACCCGTCCCATCAGATACGAGTAGTGATTGGTGAGATCGTATCGCAGCAAAGGACACATCAAAAATGCCAATTCCACAAGAATATTTGGATTTGTTTGAGAAGAAGGCGTTCGCCCATTTAGCGACCATCATGGCGGATGGCACACCCCAAGTGACCCCGGTGTGGATTGATTTTGACGGAGAATATTTACTGGTCAATTCGGCCAAGGGGCGGGTGAAAGATCGCAATATGGAGCAGCGCCCCCACGTCGCGGTAGACATCATTGATCCCGATAATCCCTATCGTTATGTGGCGATTCGTGGGCGGGTGGTCGAGATTACCGAGGAGGGGGGTCGAGAGCATATTGATAAACTGGAGTTCAAATATCGCGGCAAGCCCAGATATGATCTGCCAGAGGGCATGGTGCGGCGAATTTATAAGATTACCGTTGATAAGGTCGAGACACACGGGTAGTTCAGCTTTGGCTCAGAAAGGTCGCACGGATGTAATCGAGGTCGGCGAGATAGATGGGGATGTGGTCGAGATTGGAGGTCGTGTCACGCATGTACTTGACCAATGCCTCGATGCGCTGAGTAACCGTTTCAATGAGTGGGGCGCGATTTTCCAAACCATAGGCATCACAAAAAAGGTTCAGGCGGGCTTGCCGATTGGGAATTTGCGGCCACCCCATCGCCAAACAATGGGCATCGGTGACGAGCGGGGCAAACCGATAGACGGCATAGGCGATGTCCCACAGGCGACTCCCCGGCGCGGCGGCGTCAAAATCAATCATCCCGACGATGTGTTCCCCCTGAAAAACAAGATTATACGGCGCGAAATCGTTGTGGCAGATGACCTCGTGGGGCGATTGGGCCGGCAGCATAAATTGGGCATCGGGTGGGATGACAAAATTGGCGGTCAGGTCATGGAAGCGGCGCAGGAGTTGGGCGGCTTCGATCACCACGCCGTCGGTCTGCATATAGAGTTTCAGTGGGTCATTGCCGACCTCACCCTCGATGAAGGTCAGGCGTTCGTGGGTGGGGGTGGCCTCCAACAGCACAGGTGATTCGGTGAAGCCATGCGCGGTCAGATGGCGCAACAGGGCATGGACAAAGGGCGACCATGCTCCGGTTTGGCGCAGCACCGTTTGCCCCTGTTTAAATACTTGGTTGCTGTTGCCGCCTGTAAGGGGTTCGGACGGGTTCATTTTGTTTTGAGCCGATCCAATAATACTTGTAAGGCGCGGGTGAGATCGCTGAGGCTTTTGGATTGGGCCGCCACTTGATTCTGTAGGGTGGTGACTTGGGCGGTAAGTTCCTCAATTTGGCTGGACAGGACGGCGAGTTGGTCGCGGGCAGATTCGACAATCGGCTTGGGATACTGCGTTAGACCGAGGGCATTGCGCAGGGCCGACACCAATTCACCGCCATTCGGGTAGCGGTCTTGGGGATCACGGGCCAGCATTTTCATGACCACCGCACAGAGATCGTGGCTGAGGTCGGGGCGATAGGTGCGCGGGTCGGGCGGGTCTTGGTCGAGGCGCATCATCGCCACCTCCATCGGATTATCCCCATCGAACGGCAGATAACCCGTCAACATGCGATACACCATAATGCCAACCGCGTATAAATCGGTCTGGGGGACGACCCGTGCCGATGAAATAAACTGCTCCGGCGCGACGTAATGGGGGGTGCCGACGACATTGCCGCGTGTGCCGATACTCTGAATCAGCGCCAAGCCAAAATCGGCCAATACCGACCTGCCGAGACGATCTAACATGATATTCGACGGCTTGACATCGCGGTGAATGATGCCCCGGCTGTGCGCGTAATCCAGCGCGTCGCAGATTTCGTTGATAATCCGCAGCATGTCATCCGGCTTGATAAATTCGCCGTCATCCCGATAGGCCCGCAGCACCGTTTCAAAATCCGCCCCCTGAATATATTCCATCGCCAAATAGACGGCATCGCGCACATAACCCAAGCGGTAAATCCGCACAATATGGGGGTGATCGAGTTGGGCCATTGATTGGGCTTCGCGTTCGAGGCGCATTCGTAAATCGGAGGCCTCCAAGCCGCCGTGTGTATCAATGACCTTGATGGCGACTTCGCGGTTGAGGGTGGTGTCATGGCCCTTGTAGACACTTGCCATGTTGCCGCGCCCCAGAAATTCTGTAATCTGATACTCGTCCAGATAATTGCCGATGAGTGGGTCGTCCATGTGGTGTTGCCTTGTCGTTGAGATGTGCCTAGTGGACAAGTATAGGCAAATGGGGCGGGAAAGGGAAACGGCGTTGTCCTCTTGCACGCGGGGATAAATCCGCCGCGCTGAGTTTAGCCTAAGATGAACGATGAGGTAGATCGGAGCATGTAAGGCGGCCAAATTGTTTACCTCACCCCCCAGCCCCCTCTCCAACAGGCGAGGGGGAGTCGAAAGTGGCGTATTGAAGCCCCTCTCACATGGGAGAGGGGTTGGGGTGAGGTAAACAGTTAGCGGGTGTATTTCTTGATGGCTTGGCGTGCGACGACCATGCGATGGACTTCGGATGCGCCGTCGTAAATGCGGAAAGCGCGGGCTTCTTCGTACCATTGGCTGAGGGGCAGATCACGCGAGATGCCTTTTGCACCGCAGATTTGAATGGCCCGATCCAACACACGATTGACCGTCTCCGCCACAAACGTCTTGGTCATGGAGGTTTCGGAGCGTCCGGGGTCGCCTTTTTCGTGGATGAGCCACGCGGCCTGTTGAATCATCAGACGGCCCGCGTGAATCTCGGTTTCGGAATCGGCAATCATCCACTGGATGGCTTGGTGATAGCTGAGTTTGCTGCCAAAGGCCTCGCGCTCGGTGGCGTGTTTGGTGGCGATTTCGAGGGCGCGTTGGGCAATGCCGAGCCAGCGCATACAGTGGGTCAGACGGGCCGGGCCGAGTCGCGCTTGGGCCTGCATCATCGCCGCGCCTTCGTTCCCCAAAATCGAACTGGCAGGTAGGCGCACATCATGGAATTTCATTTCGCCGTGGCCGCCCGGGGCCTCCGCACCCATGACCGGGACGCGCCGCACCATTTCGATGCCGGGGGTGCCTGCCGGGGCAAGGAACATGGTCGAGCCGAGCCGCCAATCCGCTTCGGGGTCGGTGACCGCCATGACGATGAAAAAGGCCGCACCATCCGCCCCGGTGGAAAACCATTTGTGCCCGTTGATGATGAAGTCGTCGCCATCGCGGGTGGCGGTGGTTTTAATCATGGCCGGGTCGGAGCCAGTGCCGGGGGCGGGTTCGGTCATCGAGAAGGCCGAACGGATTTCGCCAGCGGCAAGGGGGTGCAGATAGCGTTCGCGCTGCTCCTCGTTGGCGAAGAGGTGCAGCAGGTGCATGTTGCCTTCATCGGGGGCGGCGCAGTTGAGCGATAACGGGCCAAGCAAACTGCGTCCAGCGGTCTCGAACACAGGCACGATTTCCTGCAAATTTAAGCCGAGGCCACCATATTCGGGGGCGAGTTGGGGCAGATAGACCCCGGCGGATTTAGCCCGATTGCGGAGTTCGCGCAGGGTGTCGGGGTGAAGGCCGTCGCGGTGTTCATGGGCGTGTGTTTCGAGGGGGATGATTTCGGTTTCGATGAAGGCGCGGACGCGATGCACAAGGTCTTGGACATGGGGGGCGTAGGTGAAATCCATAAAAAATTAATCCTTTTTGGTGTCATCATCAGACAATAATTTAGCAAGTTTTTCATTTTTGGTCAGTAATTCTCGCAAGGTTTCCGTGATATCTGGGTTTTCGTGCAGGAATTTCATGAATGAACCCTCAGTTTCAACGGTTATCGTTATCGGTGGTTCTAGGGTGGGGTCTAGTTCTTGGGCACGTTTGGCATATTCAGTGGCCTTCGCTTCATCTCCAATATCTCGGTAAATCTGCGCTAAATCATAATAGGCATCGGCTAGGTCGGGGTTACGACGAATCGCTTCCAGATAATCCGTGATAGCCAATTCATATTGTTTAAGTTCGGCATAGGCGTAACCTCGGCTCGCATACGTCCCCGCATATGATACACCAAGCTGGATGGCCTCTGAAAAATGGGAAATCGCCTTGTCCATATCGCGCTTTTTCAGATAAATGCGCCCCATACATTCGTGTGAGAGGACTTTTTCCGGATTTTCCAGTTCAATAGACCGGGCAAAATCCTGCAATGCACCCTCTATATCACCGAGACGCTGTTTGGCGGTGCCGCGATTGTGATAGGCTTGGGCATAGGTCGGTTGTAATCGGATTTCTTCCGTGTTGTCCGCGATAGACCTCTCATATTGACCCTGCTCGAAATATAAAAGGCCGCGATTGTAGTAAGCAAACTTGGAGTCGGGGTCAAGCTGGATGTTCTGGCTATAATCGGCGATTGCTCCTTCAGTATCACCCTGATCTTTACGCATATAAGCGCGATGATAATAGGCGATAGCATAGTCTGGCAGAAGTTGAATCGCGTTATCAAGATCAGTAAGCGCGTCGGCAATATGCCCCAATTCGTATCGCATCCGCGCACGATTAACAAAGCTAACCACACTATCTGGCTCAACCCTAATAGCCTCCGTCAAATCTTTGACACCCTGTACAAAGTCGCCTTTTCTAGCATAGGTGTAGGCACGAAGTTGGTAAGCCTCTGCGAGATTGGGATCGAGCCTAGTTGCTTCGGATAGATCGGCAATGCGTCCATCGAGGTCGGTTTCAGGGCGGGCTTTGGCTTGTTCGAGGTATTCAAGGGCGTTCAATGAGGTAGTCCTTTGGATATATGAAACGCGGGGATGAATCCGCCGCGCTGAAATTAGGATATAGGCCTATTTTTCGTCACGATTGATGGCGTTCAATAGTGCCTCGACATCAGTGGTAAAGGCTTTGATGTGGGCGGGATTGTTCCGTACCCATTCGAGGTCGCCATAACGTGGTTCTAAGGCCAATGCTTGTCTCCAAAATGACTGCGCCTGTTCAAGATTCCCTAACTTGAAGTGGGTGAGGGCGAGTCCAAGATACGAGTATTGCGATTCAGCCTTTAATTGTTGGGCTTTTCCAAAATCCGCGATAGCTGCATCGTATTGACCACGTAAACGGTATACCTCACCCCGATTGTTGTAGCCATTATGATATGCCGGGTCTAGCTCGATGGCTTTTTCAGCATATTCTAAAGCCGTGTTGAGTTCGTCTTTATGGATGTAGATGCTTGCTAGATTTGAATGAACTAGTGCGCTGCTAGGATTTAGCGTGCGTGCTTGTTGGAAATCGGCTAATGCGCCATCCAGATCACCGATTTTGTTTCGGGATACTCCCCGATCAGTAAACCAACTCCATTCAGTTGGCTTTAATTGAATCGCTGCACTTAAATCCCGGATTATGGAGGCATGATCTTCTGTAGAGTTCAATGCCAGTACACGCTCTATAAACCCATCGGGGTTATCAGGGGCTAATTCAATGACCTTCGTGAAGTCAGCAATTGCAGCGTCATAGTCCTTATTGCGGCGAAGAATGCGCCCCCGAAACAGATAATAGTCAGGATTGTCGTCTTCGATTTCAATGGCTATCGCTAAATCTGCAAGGGCGCGGGTCGAATCGCCCATCTGTGAATAAACATCAGCGCGGCGATAGTAAGCATCGGCATAATCTTCGGTGAGTTCAATGGCACGGCTGTAATCCGCAATGGCTTCGTCAAATTTCTTTTGGGCCTGAAAGACACTGCCACGATGGAAATAAGTGGCGGCTCGGTAGGGGTCATAATTGATGTTCGAGGTGAAATCTGCGATGGCGTCGTCAAAGTTGCCAAGATCCCACTGCATCAGCCCCCTAATCTCAAGTATATCCGCTCTTTCTAGGGCCAATCCCTTGAGTCTCAGTGCTTGGTTCAAATCACCAATAACGGCTTGAAAATTCCCTTGCTTGATATGCACCTGAACACGCAGCATATAGATGTTCGAATTGTGCGGGTCAAGCTGAATCGCACGACTAAAATCTTCCAACGCTTGATCCAACATCCCCTTTTCTACAAAGACCATGCCGCGATTATGATACGCTTGGGGGAGTTTGGGCCGCAGCAAAATGGCTTGGTTGTAATCTTCTAGCGCTCCATCGGCATCGCCTATGTTGCGGCGGGCGTTTCCTCGGAATAGGTAAGCCTCAGCGAACTTGGGGTCTAGGTTGATGGCGTCGGTGAAGTGGGCAATTTGACCACCATAGTCGCGCTTTATGATAAGCTCTCGTCCGCGTAGATAGTGCCACCGAGCGTTATATTTCGGCTTTTTTATCTTGAACATTGCGACTCCATGCGCTGAAATTAGGATAAATCAAGCGTTTCGAGTTTGGTATCGAGTGAATTTTGGCTGTGATGGGCCTGCTGATTTTTGACGTATTCGATGACATAGGGCAGGTGGGATTCGGAAACGGATAAGACGCCGTATTCGGTTTGCCACCCGAACGCCTCCCCATTGGCTTGACGGGACGCCACAAACGACGAACTCCCTTTGATTTGACCGATGAACTCCGCTAAGGCAAGGGTGGGAGGTAAGGTCACGACGAGATGTACATGGTCGTCCATGCCGTTGAGCGCGTGGGGGATGCCGTCTAGCTGTTTCGTTTTCGCCATAATTGCCCGATAGATGGCCTCGCGGTTGTGGTCGGTAACGAGGGGGAGGCGGTTTTTGGTCGTCCAAACGAAATGATAAAACAGCCGATAATAGGGCATGGCGTTGTCCCTTTTGAGTATTTGCATGGGCCATATACACGCGGGGATGAATCCGCCGCGCTGAAATTAGGATAGATGGCGTTGGAGGTGCTAATTTAGCCTCCTCGTTGGCAATGGTGATAATAATGGTAACGCAATTTGGATGATGGGTGCAAAAATTGGCTCAATTGAGGACACCCAATATTCGTCATACACGGGGCTAAAGCCACCGTGCTGAAATTAGGATGTGCGCCGTCGGGGGTCTTGATTTATTCCCCTCGTTGGCAATGGTGATAATAATGGTAACGCAATCATGACACCTGATGCAACAAATCGCTAAATTGAGCGCGGCGGATTTATCCCCGCGTTTCAAGATCGGCAAAAAATAGGATGCACCCCGATATGTCGAGATGCACCCTCTACGAATGGTTTAGGTTACATCGCTAGATTCAGCACGGTGGCTTTAGCCCCGTGTCATTAACCCCGTACCATCTACGCCGTCAATGCTTCCAAGCGAT
Organism: Anaerolineae bacterium; assembly: GCA_019913005.1. Taxonomy (GTDB): domain Bacteria; phylum Chloroflexota; class Anaerolineae; order Aggregatilineales; family J027; genus CFX10. The sequence goes on from JAIOHL010000178.1 coordinate 8,517, forward strand.
CCACGTAACCCGCGAGGATGGCGAAGGCTTTTTCAACCGGGTCAGACGTGGTCATGTCTACCCCGGCGACCTTGAGGGCCTCCAACGGATAGAGCGAACTGCCCGATTTCAAAAAGTTGACATACGACTGCGCCGCGCCGGGTGTGCCGGACAACATGCGATGGGCTAACGCATGGGCCGCTGAAATCCCGGTGGCATATTGATAGACATAATAGGCCGCATACAGATGCCCGAACGTCGCCCATGTGATGCCGACACGCTCACGGTCAATTTCCATCTCGCCGCCATAGCCCTCCTCGAACAAATCCGCCATCAGGTTGATAAGGTCATCGGCGGTGGGGCTGTCGCCTTGTTCGACGCGGGTATGGACTTCGAGTTCAAAGCGGGCGAGGGTGGGCATGATGAAGAAATAGCGGTGAATGTTGTCCATCGCTTCTTCAATCACGGCAATCTGGAACTGCGGGTCGGGATTATTTTCGAGCAGATAGGCGCGGGTCATGGCCTGATTAAAATTCGAGGCGACCTCCGCCACAAACAGCGAATAATTGGAGTAGACAAAGGGCTGATTTTCCCATGTCATATAGGAGTGCATGGAGTGACCCAGTTCGTGGGCAAGGGTGCTCATGCCGCCGAGGGTGGGGGTGAAATTCATCATGATAAAGGGATAAGTGCCCTTCCAGCCGAATGAGAATGCACCCTGTCGCTTGCCTTGATTCGGCAGCAAATCCACCCATCGCTGTTCGAGGCAACCGCGCCGTAGGACATCTACATAATCACGGCCCAGTGGCTTGAGGCCCTCCGAAATCCAATCCACCGACTGCTGATAACTCACATCGGGCTTGGCGGTGGTGATAGGTGCCCAGATGTCGTAGGGGTGCAATTTATCCACACCGAGGGCCTGCCGACGCACACGCCAATATTTGTGCCATGTCGGGAGATTTTTGCGGTGGACTTCGAGCAAGTTATCAAACACGGCACGCGGCACATTATTTTCAAATAGGGAGGCGGCTAAACACGATTCGTAACGACGGACGCGCATCTGAAACACATCGCTTTTGACTGAGGCGATATAGCTGGCAGCCAATGTGTTTTTCAGGGTGAGGTAGGTGTCGGCGTAATTTTCCCATGCGGTGCGGCGGGCTTCGCGGTCATCGCCATCGAGGATTTTTTCGATGCTGCCCTGTCCCAGTTCGATGGATTCACCCTTGCTGCCTGTGGCGGAGGGGAATTTCATGTCGGCGCTGGTGAGCACCTCGAACGTGTTGCCGATGCCAGAGAGGGGATCACCCGCAAGGCCGAGCACTTCTTCAACCTCAGCCGAACGGATATGTTCTTGGGTACGGAACAGATTATCAAAATAATGGGCATAGAGTTGCAAGCGGCTGTCCTGTTTGACCCACTGCTCGATGGTGGCCTGCCCGATTTCCAACAATTCGGGGTCGGCGAAGGAGGCGAGGGCGCTGAGTTGGGCAAAGACACCCTGCGCTTGACCCGCCATGCCCGTCGCCTGCTGGTCGTTGGCGTCCACCGACTGTGACATGATGGCGTAGAAAAAGAGATGCCCGACACGGCGATAAAATTCTTCAAGGATGGTGATCCATTCCAAAAACACGTCCGGGCCTTCCTTAAGACGGCCTTGATATTGGCTGAGTTCGGGCAGGCGTTCTTGGATGGTTTTGAGTTCGGCGGCCCATGCTTCACGGCTGGGGAAAACACTTTCGGCGTTCCATGTGTATTCAAGGGGAATATCGGCGCGGGCCGGGATGGTCATGGTGTCAGAGATGCTCATGCGGACTCCTGTTGATTGAAATTTTTTTCAGTGATTAATTATAACACGCCTTGCCCTCGTAATAGGTTGAATCGGGTTTACATTTTTCAGAAACGGCCTAAAAATAACCGAATTCCGGTGGAGTACGATTGAATTTTTGTGCATCTAGTTGTACTCTAAGAAAATAGAGTAGTGTGGAAGGGTAATGGTATCTATGACATGGAAGGAATCAACGGCGCAACTGCCACTGGTACTGGTAGTTGAAGACGACGAGAGCTTACTTAGTGGAATTATGGACATTCTTTCTATGGATGGATTTTGCCGCGTGGTAGGGGCACGACACGGGCAAGAAGCCATCGAACTCCTCAGTGAAGAAACTCCCGCCCTCATCATTTCGGACATCATTATGCCGTTTGTGGACGGATTCGAGTTGTTGACCCTTATTCGCTCTAGCCCACAGTTGGGGCACATCCCGTTTATAATCCTTTCCGCCGTCAACCGTGAAAACGACATCCATACGGGCATGGCCCTTGGGGCAGATAGTTATATCATCAAGCCCTTTAAACCACAGGGCCTGATAGATCAGGTCAGTGAAGCGTTGAGCAATAGTTGAACACCCCATACCAACCCTTTCGCCGCAACCCGGTATATAATGGGGGGCGGACTGAAAGGGGACGTAATGGAACAACTCACAACATTTGCCACCATATTTCTGGGAATTTTTATCGAGGCCGCGCCATTTTTGTTATTGGGTTCATTGGCATCGGGGCTGGTGGAAGTTTTTATCAGCAAAGATGACATGGCCCGGGTCGTGCCGCGCAATTTAATCGGCGCCACCATCGTCGGCGGCATGATGGGGTTTGTTTTCCCGGTCTGCGAGTGCGGCGTGGTGCCATTGGTGCGCCGTTTGTTTAACAAGGGCATCCCGATTTCGATGGGGGTGGCATTTCTACTGGCCGCGCCCATTATCAACCCTGTCGCGCTGGCAAGTACCTATGCGGCCTATGGGTTTGGGGACATGCTCATGCTGCGTTTTTCGATGGGCCTGCTCGTCGCCACTTCGATTGGACTGCTGTTTTCGCTCAATCCACGCCCGCTGAGTATTTTGCGTCCGGGCAGTATTCCGGCCTTCGCGGGGGCATCACCGCAGGCCAGCCAGAAACCTCATAAAGCCACCAAACATATTGAAAAAATGAATCTGGTGCAGGTCAAACAGCCGATGCACCAACGATTGCAGATGTCGCTGCGTTTTGCCAGCGATGATTTTTTTGACATGGGCAAGTATCTGGTGATAGGTTCGATGCTGGCGGCGGGAATGCAGACGGTGGTCTCGCAATCTACCTTGACCGATTTGGGGTCGGGGCCAGTGTCTTCGGTACTGACCATGCAGTTATTGGCGTTTGTGCTGTCGGTGTGTTCAACGGTAGACGCCTTTATTTCATTGGCCTTCCGCAATACCTTTACGACGGGTTCGATCTTGTCGTTTTTGGTGTTCGGGCCGATGGTAGACATCAAAAGCACCATGATGTTTTTGAATGTATTTAACCGGAAAATCGTGCTGTACCTGATTTTACTGCCGTTTTTGATGACGCTGCTGATTGGGATTTTCATCAATTTGAATGTGGGGATTTGAACGATTTTCGCTTTGTGCAGAAAGGAAATCCTATTTTATGTCAGCGAGAAAACCTTCCACAGGTGTCAGAGGGCTACTGGAGAGTTTTGTTGAAGAAGAACATAAGCAACGAGACCCTCGATCACCTATTAATGATTTTTTTGAATTCTTTATTGCAGGTCAACTTCTGAAAGATCACGGTCTAAATGATACAGAAATTTCATCAGGACTGCCAAGTGGTGGTAGAGATGGTGGTATTGATGGTCTTTACTTATTCGTAAACGGTGAGTTTATTCAATCGGGGTCAGAGCCAGATATAAGAAGACCAGTTTCTGAGATACGGCTATATATTTTTCAATGCAAATACACCGATAGACTCCCAGAGGAAATCATCAACAAATTAGTAATATCTATGCGAGATTTACTCAATTTTGAAAACCAGCTTCAGTCCGAAGAAATCTTAGAACGCTATGACGCTGCCTTTGTTGACACATTTCAGAATTTTCGAGACATATATAAGTTGAGCCGCACAGGTGTTCAAATACACTTCTCATTTGCCATTGCTCACTTGGCAAACGAGGTTCCCATCGAGCTTAGTAACAAAAAAGGTCAACTCGTAGACGCCGTCAAAGATCATATTTTTGATGCTGAGGTACATCTAGAGTTTTGGGGACCTCAAAGATTGGTTCAACAGGTTCGTCACGTTCCCAAACAAGAATTTTTGCTTAAGTACAGTCGAGATGTGATTTCTTACGATGAAGTTGGCTTCGCTTGTCTGGTCAATCTTAGCCACTTCTATAGTTTTATTCACGATGAAGAGGCTAATTCCATCCGAGAGAATATGTTTGAAGCAAATGTACGAGATTACCAAGGTGCTAATCCTATAAATGCAGAAATCTCCCAAACTCTCAAAAATACATCACTTAATGCCGACTTCTGGTGGCTAAACAACGGGGTTACTATAGTGGCTGATCGTATTACAAGGAGAGGAGAAGGCTTGTATATAGAAAATCCCGAAATCGTAAACGGTCTCCAAACTTCCTACACTATTCATGAACATTTTTCAAATGGAGGTAGCTTATCTGACGATTCCAGACATATTTTGGTACGGATAATCCAGCTTGACCAGACCCATGAATATTTAAGAGATCATGTGATTAGAGCCACGAATAGTCAAACACCCATTTCACCACTATTATTACATGCTACTGAGACAATTCATCACGATATGGAAGATTACTTCAAGCGCTCTAGCCCACCATTATATTATGAACGACGTAAAAGCTATTACAAGAATCGAGGGAAAAAAATAGCTGACATCGTTGATATGCAGACCTTAGCTCAAGCCGTGATATCAATCATCTTACAAAAACCAAACGAGGCTCGTGCTCAGATAAGATCATTTCTCAAGAATAATGAGAACTATTCTTTAGTTTTCAATAGCAGCTATGATCCTGAGTTTTATTATAAATGCGCTTCAATTAGGAAAAAGTTGGAAGCATTTTTAAAATCCGATGATTTTTCTCAAGATAGCAAGAGGAGGTCTCTTGCCAGATATGTGTTGAATCATATCATGTCAGATATGGCAATAATGCTGACAGGTATTCTTAGTGATTCACCGGACCCGCTGATGTTTGCAAACAATATAGCGAGAATACCTCATTATAGAATAACAAACGAAGTCATGCTCAATAGCGCGGAACGAGTTATGGGTATCTATCTGGATAGCCCTCATTTGGGCACTCCAAATGCTGCAAAGACAAAAGAGTTGGTAGATGACGTTTTGAAGGCGGCTAGAGACCACCGCCGTAGTAATGTGATCTAGCGAGTGAAAGCGGAGATGGAATATTATGAAGGCGAGATTTCAGCTTAAACAAAGTTCGCTGGATGTGCTAAAGGTGTTCATCCTGATTGGGTTGGGCCTGTTCTTTTTTGAGCGATTTGTGACAGGCAAGCTCTATTTTTATATCGCGCCGCGTTTCTGGTGGTTATCGGTGGTGGCAGTGGTGCTGTGTTTTGCGCTGGCGGCCTCCTTCAATTTGCTGAAACGCGATGAGAAGGATGAGCATGAGCATGACCATCATCACGACCACGATCATGACCACCATGAACATGGACACGATCACGAGCACGGGCATGACCACTCGCACGGCAATCTTTTTTCGGTGCTGGTTCTAGCGATTCCGCTGGTGTTGGGCATTATGGTTGCGCCGAAAACACTGGGGGCGAACGCGATTGAGAATCGGGGTATCTCGACGGATTTCGCGGTGTCGTCGGATGCTGCCGCCAAAAGTTTGACGATTGTACCGAGCCAGCGGAATGTCTTGGATTGGGCGCGGGCGATTGCGGCCACCACCGAACCTGAACAATTTTATGGACAGGAAGCGGATGTCATTGGGTTTGTTTATCGGGATTCGCGTTTTGCCGACAATCAATTTATGGTGGCTCGCTTTACGCTGACCTGCTGTGTAGCCGATGCGCTGGCGGTGGGGGTGATCGTGCAGGCCGATAATGCAGCGGATTTCACGATGGATTCGTGGGTCAAGATCAAGGGCACGTTCCAAGAGACGACCTTTGAGGATTCAGCCATGCCTGCGATTTATGCCACCGAGATTACGCCGACAGAACAGCCGGAACAGCCCTATTTGTATCAATAACCTCATCCACGCCTTTCATGTTATGATAATGAACAGCGACGGCAAGGCACGGAGGTATGGCGATGGCTGACCAAATAATCGAACACCCCCCCATTACCCTAGACGATTTGTTGGCAAATGAGGCGCGGGTCGAAATTGTGGACGGGGAGATGATTGAAATGACCGCAGGGGGCATGACCAACGGGATTATAGGCATGAATATTGGTACTCCATTGCGCCTTTATCTCCGTGAAAATCCGATTGGGGCAGTGGCGCAGGATAACGTCACCTTTTTGATGTTCTCGCCTGCTCGTCGGTTGAAAGATTCGTTTGTGCCGGATGTGTGTTTCATTTTCAACGAGAATGTACCCCCCGGCTGGAATCCCGAAACCCCCCATCCCGGCGTGCCGGATTTAGCCGTCGAAATCGTTTCACCCAATGACAACCCTGAGGTGGTCATTAAAAAACGGCAGACCTATCTTGCCAAAGGGACACGCGAAGTTTGGGTCATTTATCCGCGTGCCCGTGAAGTCCAACAATTTATGGCGCAGGGAGTCAAGATTTACAACAATATGGAGGATGTGATAGATACCAGCGGCCTGTTCCCGAATATGCCTCCCTTGACCCTTGCCGATATTTTCGACCTGCCTGTTTGGGCGATTAAATCCCATGAGGATGAAGCCTAAACCCCCCTCATGGCCCCCCGTCCCCTGCAACCAGCGGGGGGGGTATATCCCCTTTATTATTATCACAGTGAGATAGAACTTTTATGGACGAGAGCCAAAACGTATCAGCGTCGTTCGTCATTGACCGATTTGACCAAATGATGATTGGGTTTGTGGGGATTTTGTTGGTGGTCATCGGCGCGGTGGTTGTTCTTGGTGAACATGTAGGTGTTGAAATAACTGACCATTCGCCCCGCCGTGAAGATTTATTGCCGGGGACCACGCCCATCCGTATCGCCTTTGACAGCCGCATGAAGCATCGTTCGACTCAAGCGCATTTCAAGATTCAGCCAGCGATTCCGGGTAGGTTTAGCTGGGAAAGCGATAGCCAAGTATTGGTCTTTTCGCCAGACTACGCATTTTCACCAAACCAAACCTATCGGGTCACGATTCGGGAGGGGGCCGAAAGCGAAAAAGGCTTCCATGTTTTGGACGACTTTTCGTTCTCGTTTCAGGTGCGTGTACCAGACATCTATTTTCTAGCTCCAAGTGATGCCAGCATACGCGGGTTATGGCGGGTTCCCGGTGCGGGGGGCGAACCGCAGGAAGTTTTTACCTCGCAATATGGCGTATTTGATTTCGCACCGAGTCCTATTGGTGATGAAATTGCCGTGACGATTTTTGCCCAAGAAAACCTTGCCTCGGAAATCGTCCTGATTACGCCAGATGGTGGCAATCCACAGCAGATTACCAATTGTGCGCCGGCTGCTTGTGGCCGACCCGTTTGGTCGCCGGACGGACAACTGCTGAGTTATGAGCGGCAGGAAAAGGCTGATATTGGTGGGTTTGGGCCAAGCCGTATCTGGTTGCTGAATATGCAGACTGGGCAGACTGGGCCACTTTTCCAAGATACCCAGATTCTGGGTTATGGCGCGGTTTGGAGTCGGGACAGCCAGCAGATCGCGTTTTATGACTCCAATATCCAGCAAATTCGGGTGCTGCATGTGGCATCCGGCACCAATTACACCATTCCCAGTCTGAATTGGGATAATGGGACGTTTTCACCGGATGGCACGCAGTTGGTCTACTCCGACATCAAATTGGTAGATGAAAACCTGTATGCCTCGCAATTATGGGTTGCGACGTTCCCGGATGGTGAGGGGGAACCGGGAGCCGCGCCGTTGATGGCCGAGTCGCAGGAAGATCAGGGGGGCACATGGTCGCCAGACGGTCAGTGGATCGCCTTTGGTCGGCGGCGGGTGGATTGGCAGTTGGATCGGGCGCGGCAGGTGTGGTTGTATAACGTGCAGACGGGCGAACAAAAACAACTGACTGACGAGCCGAACTACAACAGCAGTTTTTACATTTGGAATCCGGCCTCCACCCAACTGCTGATTCAACGATTTGACCTTGAGACCCAATTCCCTAAGACTGAATTATGGGTCTATGACTTGGCAAGTGATACGATGACCCAACTCAATGCTGATGGGTATTTGGGGCGGTGGATGCCTTGAGCTTTTTTACCTCACCCCCAACCCCTCTCCAACGTAGAGAGGGGCTTGAATACGCCTAATTCGACTCCCCCTCGCCCGATAGAGAGGGAGCACGGAGGGTGAGGTTGGTTTTCCTCATCATTTAGGAGATGAAGCACTTAAGCTGTTTAGTAA
>JAIOHL010000179.1 GCA_019913005.1 Anaerolineae bacterium
ATCACCAACCTTTCACCCGGGCGCACCATCTTGGCTTCGCGGTGTGACCATTCAATGATGTAGTCATCGCTGGCGACATAATCCCGTTCTTGGCGCAAATCGGTTCGGATGCTTTCCAACACTGTGATGGTCGCCTGCATATTGCCGCGTAGGTCATTGATTTGCTGACTGCGACGGATACGGGCGCTAAAATTAATTGTCAGCAGTAGCCCTATCGCCAAAATCGAAACAAAGACCACCTGAAAACTCGAAATTTGCTGGCGGCGTTCGCGGCGTCGCAGTTGGCGCTGACGATTGGGGTCTCCATACATAGGCTGTTTTGAACCATCTTGATGTTTTCAATACAAAAGTACCTTCATTATACAGGGATGGGATGGGAATTTTTATAAGAACTTCTGTATAGGGGGAACTGCGCTCGGCTACGAGGTGCTGTTGCAGATGACCCGCCTGCGCTATACTCTACCCCAAAATTCCTGACCCCCAGTGAGATTGAATTTAAATGGACAATACTGATTTAAACGAAAAAGAGGTCGTGCTAGAGGCTCGCAGTGTTACCAAACGTTTCCCCGGTATCCTTGCCAATGACCGCGTAGACCTCAAACTACGGCGCGGCGAAATTTTGGCTCTGTTGGGTGAAAACGGCGCGGGCAAAAGCACGCTGATGAATATTATTTATGGTCTGTATCACCAAGAGGAAGGCCAAGTTTTTCTTAAAGGCAAAGAAGTCAAGTTTTCCAGTCCCCGTGAGGCCATTCACAGTGGTATCGGGATGGTACATCAACACTTCCAGTTGGTGAACGTGATGACCGTCGCGGAGAACGTGGTTTTGGGTGAAGAAAAAGAAGCTCCCCATCGGCGCACCTTATTTGCTATCTTTTTTGCCCTTCTATTTGGCATGGGCGTGGTATGGCTGTCATTCCAAAATGACCTCATCTACAACATCTTCGCGTTTGCAGTGCTGGCAGCAGGCCTTCCATTGGTGTTGGCACGTTGGCTCGTGCGGCTCGCAGGTAGTGGTCAGAATGGATCAAAACGAGAAACACTAAAACGTGTACGTCCAATTGCTGCTGTCGTGCTCCAACTGCTGGCGGCACTAGGGGTGATGCTGGGGGCAGCCGATGGTAGCGGGGAGATTATTGGTTCATTGGTGGTCTTTGCTATCGGTATCGCGGTGGGTTTTGGTACGGCGGTCATACTGCCGCCTATTCTAGCAGACCGCTTGAAACCATCCGAAAGCAAGACGCCGCTATCTTGGCCGCTGTTTGCGTTGGGTGCTTTGATTGTCTATGCCGGCTGGTTTTTGGTATTGCAATCGAACACCGGAGATGGTTTAGGCGCGGCAGGTGCATTGTTAGCACTATTTTTAGGCGCGATGGTGGTGGCCGCAGGCTTGGCGTTTGTGTTCGATTTTCTATTTAACCAATGGGAAACCGTCACAGGGGTTTTACGTGTCGCATGGGGCGCAGCTTGGCGTTTGGCCCTGATTATCGTGGCGTTTTGGGTTGGTAATCAGATGCTGCGAATCACCGAGATGGGCATCATCACTGTCATCCTCCAGCACGACGTCACTTTTTTTGCCGAAACTGACGAACCTGTCGGTAATGTCAATGGCAAAGGGGGCGCGGCGGGTACATTTGAGAATGAAATTTCATGGCGTACCATTGAACGGGCAGGCAGTCGGCAGGCGCAGTTGAATGCGTTGCTCGACGAAATTGATGTGACTTATGGCGTGGAATATACCTACGAAAATACGCATGATGGCCTAACCTCACGCACGTTTGTTAAAGGGCAGGCCGGATATAACACCTTTTGGCATCAACTGGCTGAAGATGTGCCCCCGGTTGCACGGGATATTGTGACAGCGGGCCTGCTGTTGGCTTTTGTCTATCTTGGCATCAAGACATGGCGTGGACATCAATTTACCCCCGGCTGGCTTTCCCCGTTTGATTGGTCAGTGATGGTAATGATTGGGGTCGTGTACATCTGGCAGTTGTATGTGGCGTTAAAAGATGTCAACCCCACGATGCAAGTCTTGTTGACTATAATCGGGACTGTTCTCATCGGCGCGGTTTTTGCATGGACGGTGCGGGATCGCCAGCAGCACCCCAACAAGGAACGTTCCACTTCGACGCTGGATGAGATTATTGAGGCCTTTGTCAATCTTTTTTATGATGCTTTTAGCGTGCGCAATGCCCAAACTGCCGGACAGCGTGTGCGTGAACTCTCCCGCCAATATGGGTTGGAAGTTGACCCCGATGTGGTGGTCGAAAAATTACCTGTCGGCGCACAACAGCGTGTCGAGATTATCAAGGCGCTCTATCGCAAAGCCGATATTTTGATTTTGGACGAACCCACCGCCGTTTTGACTCCGCAAGAAGGCCGTGAACTATTTAAGATTATGCGTGAACTAGCCTCGCAGGGCGTTTCCATCATCTTCATCACCCACAAATTAAAAGAGGTATTTGAAGTTGCCAGCCATATCGTGGTCATGCGCGGCGGTAAGGTCGTTGGCACGACCACACCATCCGAAGCCACCGAATCTTCCTTAGCTGCCATGATGGTTGGCCGTGAAGTGCTGCTGCGTGTGGACAAAACCGAGGCCAAACCGCGTGAGGTCGTTTTGCAGGCAGCCGATTTGCAGGCGATGGATGATCGTGGTGCAGTGGCGCTCAATGGGGTGAGTTTTGAAGTGCGCGAGGGCGAGGTTTTGGGCATCGCGGGTGTACAGGGCAATGGTCAAACCGAATTGGTTGAGGCCATTACCGGATTACGCCCATTGCTAAAGGGTACAGTGGAATTGCTTGGGCAAAAGCTGCATTCCATCACCCCGCGTCATGTCAAAAATATGCAAACCGCCCATGTACCGGAAGATCGCCTCAAGTATGGCATGGTCAAACCCTTTACCGTCGCCGAAAACCTGATTTTAAATGACTATTACGAAGCGCCTTATTCCGAGCCGCCGACCCCGATCCAAGTGCCTTTCCTCGGCGCGTTTTATGCCATTATCTTTGGGGTAGTATTCGCCGTGTTAGGCTTTGCGTGGCTCTCGGTATGGGAAGATTCGCTGTGGTACGGCATTTTGGATCGTTATGATGTGCCGTCTACTTTCCGCACCGTACCCAGTGATCGCGCCATGAACGCTGTCGAACAGGGCTATCTCAACACACCATTGGTGATTGCCCTCTTGAGTTTGTTGGTGACGACGCTGGTATTTAGTCTTGTAGCCCATCTGGTTGCCTCGACCATTATGCGTGTCCTACGGCATCAAGCAGTAAAGCGTGAATTGGTGCAAGAGAAAAATGGCCTTGTGCTGAATTTGGACGGCACGGTGCAACACGCCGGAAATTTGATTGAACAGTTTGACATTCGCACCCCATCGCCGTTGGTCGAAGGCGGGTCACTGTCGGGTGGGAATCAGCAAAAATTGGTGGTAGCCCGTGAATTTAGCCGCAAGCCGCGTTTGTTGATCGCTGCCCAACCGACACGTGGGATTGATGTGGGATCCATTGAGTTCATCCATAAGCAAATTATCGCTCAACGGGATGAGGGGGCGGCGGTACTGCTGGTCTCAGCCGAGTTGGATGAAATTATGTCGTTGTCAGATCGTATCGCCGTGATGTACAAGGGGCAGATTATCGAAACATTGGAGGCTAAAGCTGCCACCCGTGAGCAGTTGGGTTTGTTGATGGCGGGTATCAAACGTGGTGAGCCTGTAGTTGTTGCTGAGACCGCGATGGATTAGGCAACTCCCCACCCTAAATCCCTCCCCGTTGCATGGCTGAGGGACTTTAGATAGCCCTTCTTGGTCAATACCGAGAGGGGCTTTTTAGTCTGGGTCAAAGTTGAGCAAATCTGCCATCAACAACGCGCCTTCGTTCTCACGTGGGAGTTTGGAGAGATATTGCTGGGTGATGGCGACATTCGAGTGACGCAGCAACCGCGAAATGGTCTCAATCGGTACGCCACTTTGCTCCAAATTCCCTGCCACCGAGCGCCGGAGGTCATGCGGGGCGACATTGCCTAATCCAGCGATTTTGGCGGCATCTTTGACTACCCGCCAGATGGCATCAGCGGTAAGTCCCCCCGGACGCGGACGACCCGATTTATAAAAACCGCATAATAGGAAATTTTCGGGAGAGGGCAGTTGACCATCTTGGCTCATATACGGCGCCCAATTTTGGACGGCTTTTAAAACTACATTTGGCATATCTACAAGGGCGGCTTTGCTCCCCTTACCATGAATCAACAGCACGGGGCGACCTGCTTGGGTGTGCAAATCTTTCCAACGGATTTCGGTCAATTCTTCACGGCGCAATGCCATAATACACAACATGCGAATCAGGACGGCGTTACGTGACCGCTGAATGCTGGTAGTGGCAATGTCTTCCGCCCCCTGCATCAACAATCTGACTTGTTCAACTGACAACCAGCGGCCTTGCCGTTGACCCGTCTCAGCACGGGGGATGCGGACATTGGTCATGGCGGCAGCAGTGTAGTCATCGAGCCAGCCCGCTTCGGATAGCAGCGAAGATAGGGTAATAATCGCTGAACGGGCTTGATTCAAGGCCTGCTTGCCCTGCTGCTCCGATGAAATTTGCCCCAGCCATGTTCGTAATAAGGTCGAGTTCATAATCGGCAGGATATTGGCTAAGGGCAGGGCTTCCATACGAGCGCGGCGGGCACGGCCTTTGGTGGTCGCTAGGCCCGTCATGTCCGCTAGATAGCGATCTACCCAACGGGCGTAGGCGCGATAGGTGTGGGCACTGCTGGCCCGGCCTTGTAACACCGCAATGAAGTTAAAAGTGGCGTCGGCAGGGTTGGCAACTACAAGGCCATTATTCGATTGCGAGACAGGAGGCGATTGGGGATTTTCCATGACCACTCGTGCTGGATTGCAATAGATGTTCTAGTGTTTTTATTATAGCGTATCTGGAATCAAAAACGGCCAACCCGGAGGCTGACCGTTTTTAGGTTGAGGTCTAAAGGATTTTATTCAAAAAGCGGCAGGGTGCTGAGATCGAACTCACCAGCATCCACGAGGTCAGCCGAAATCCAGCCTTCAAAACCGCTGGTCAATTCGCCGCCAAGATAGACTTCGCTTTGAACGCGGACGTACAGCCAGTCGCCTGCTTCATTGCGGGACAGCAGCAACAGTGGTGTGCCAAATTCGAGCAGCGTAACCTGAGCCGAATCCTTGCTACCTTCTTCACGCAGGTTGGCAGGGCCAGCCGCGACAGTGGCGTGAGCGCGACCACGTGGGGTAATTTCCAACGATGAGGTGAATGCCCAACCGCTGACACCTTCAGCCACGACATAGCTAAACAGGCCGTTGTCACTGGTGGCAACAACTGCGGCGGCGGCACCATTTTCCAGAACGCCGATGGATTCAGCCGAAATATTGGGTTCGGCGCGGACGGCTACGGCGCTGTCATCGCTGGAGACGGCTACGGCCTGTGACTGCACCAGATCGGTAAGGTCACTAGTGGGTTCACTGATCTCCAGTTGATTGGCGAATGTCCATCCCACATGATCGCCATCATAGACCTGCGCCCAAACGCCATCAATTTGCATAATGCCAACGAGACCACCTGATGGGACGGTTGCCACTACATCCGCCTGAATATCCTGACCGGTACGCAGCGCAATGTCGCTTTGGGTAGCGGCAATTCCTTGCAGATTGACGTGAGCGGGGCCAATTACTAGATCGGAAGCGAGAGCATAGCCGGAAACACCTTCATAGGAGACTTCCGCCCACAGACCGTCAATACCGAAAATGTCCACTACGGCACCGTTCGGAGCGGTACCCAGAACCTCACTGCCGATATTGGGTTCAGCGTAAATACCGAGGTCTCCATCGGTCTTGGTTACGACGCCCTGATTGCTGGGGACTCCACCACCCTGACCAAAAACGAGGGCTGATGTCAATAATGAGCTTACAATCAGGAGAGTTAGCACGAAACCACGCAACAATCGATTCATTGAGAAAGTTCTCCTTGTCAAGATATGTTTGGGTGAATATGAGGTGAACACCCCTAAAGTTTAGTTTTGCTATTAACCTCCTACAGATTATACAAAGCTGATTTCAGCATTGCAAAAACCTATAATCACGTTTTGTTCGTGGGGAATATTTGTTAAACTTTGTCTATCTAATTTTGCTGAGAGGGACGTGACTCATGAGTGATGAATTGAACACTAAAGTGGCTGAATTACGGACAAAACTCGATAGTCTTCAGGACTTGGTAGCGATGGATGATGTCACCCGGCAGTTGGGTGATCTGGCGACGACGATTGCGGGGCTACCAGCCAAAGTCAAACAACTGCGTGATAAAGGCTACCTCTATGCCAATTTTTTGGAACAGAAAACAGCAACCCTAGATGAGCAGTGGTCGGCTGTACGCGGCACCGTGAGCCAGTCTATTCAAGAAGAATTGCAGCGTGCCCAAGATCAAATTGAGGAAATTGATGATCTGTGGGAAAAACTGGATGCTGCCCTTGCTCAAGGCGGACAACCCGCACCCACCCGAACCGGAGCAGGTTCGTTAGGCACGAAAATGCAGACCGCTATCCAATCGGCACAGAAAGCCGGAGCGGGTGCGAAAATGGCTGGGGCAGTGAAGCCGAGCGGGGCAGGTGGGTCACTTTCGCAGATGGCCCAACCGCCGAAACCCGCTGGTGGAGCATTGGTCAAAGGGGTGATGTCGGGTGCGGTCACTGGTGCTAAACCGGATGCTTTGATTAGCCAATTGGACGGGGCGATGTCGCGCTTATCGTCTGAGGTGGACGGCGCGAAACGTCGCATTGAAGGCATGTATGGCGAAATCCCCAACAATGTAAGCCAGACCGTCAGCCAAATTGACCTGATCGAAACCTATCTGGAACGGGCAGGGGAGGCATCCTTCCCACTGCTGGCAGGCGAAGCGATTTATATGGTGGTTGAGGCGGAATGGAAAAAGGGTAAGGATAAAGACGATAACCCCGATGGCTTGCTGTATATCACCAATCAGCGCGTCGTCATGGAGCAAAAAGAAAAGGTCGGCAAAAAACTGGGCATGTTTGGGGGTAAAGCTGTACAGGGCCTCGTCTGGGAAAGTCCGGTTGGTGCAATCACCGATGTGACTTTTGAGAAAAAAGGCATGTTCGGGGGTATTGATCTTATCACCCTGAAGTTTGGATCGGGTGGGCCGTTTGGGGAAACGACTCTTGAAGTCAAAGATGGTCTCCATGCCAAATGGTTCGCCGGAAAGTTGAAACAGGCCGCCAGTGGTGAAATTGATGCCGAGCGCGTGGGTGAACACAAAACGCTGACAATGGAAGCCGTCGCCGATGCCCCGACCATGTGTCCAAGTTGCGGGGCGACATTCACCGAACCAATTGTGCGCGGGATGACCCAAATCTCCTGTACCTATTGTGGGACAGTGGTGCGCTTGGGATAGTGTGATTTTGCCCCGCGTTGGGGTATAGTCACAGGGTTTAGCAATTAATTTAGGAGGTCGCTTTGGAAAAAGAAGATTCAAGCAGTTTTTTTGCTTCATTGCTGCGGCTGATAATTTTGCTCTACGGATTCTATCATGTCTTGGTGCGCCCACGTTTATTGAGGTGGGGCGCACGGCCTGCTGAAGTCAACCGCCCCATGAATGGCGACACCCTGATTCCACGCCCCAATTTGGAAGCGACCCGCGCCATTGACATCCATGCTGCGCCAGAAATGGTGTGGACTTGGTTGACCCAGATGGGCCGTGAACGAACGGGCTTTTATGGAATTGACCGGATTGATAACTGGGGCATTCCCAGCGCGACCTATCTGCGCCGTGATTTATCCCCCTTGACCGTCGGCGCGACGCTCGATAACGGCCTCAAAATATTTGATGTCAATGACCATGACCTCCATTTATTGATGGGGGTATTTGACCGTCCCCATGAATTCGGCGGCAATATTGACCTAACCTATCTCTATTCACTGGAACGCACGATGGATGGGGGCACACGTCTGATGGTGCGGATGCGTGGCTATACCGATGGTACGGCAGCATGGTTGTATAATCGCTATTTCGAGGTGCTCGATTATGTGATGGGCCGCAAACAGTTGGAAGGAATCAAAACACGGGCCGAAGCCTATAAACCACCCGTACCGATTTCCTTTGGACAGGTTGACCGCCCTATTCATAGTTGGAATTAGTTGAGCAGGTGTGGTATAATAGCACATATGTGCGGAAGATACACTCTCACCAACGTAAACCCTGAACAACTGGCGGATACATTCTCGCTACAGAATGTACCGATTGAGTTTTTGACGCCACGCTACAACATCGCGCCCACCCAATTGATGTCTGTTGTGGTGCAAGACGCCGAGGGCCAAAATCAACTGGTGCAGATGCGGTGGGGGCTTGTTCCCTCATGGTCAAAAGATGCCAAAGCTGCTGCCCGAATGATTAATGCCCGCTCCGAAACGCTGATGGAAAAGCCGAGTTTCCGTGAGGCCTATAAAAAACGTCGCTGTTTAGTGGTGGCGGATGGCTTCTATGAATGGAAAGCCAATGCCGACGGCCCCAAAACACCGCTGTATATCAAATTGAAGAACAGCGGCCTTTTTGGTCTGGCGGGCTTGTGGGAACGCTGGAAAGAACCAGAAAGCGGAGAAATCTGGACGACGTGTACAATCGTCACCACCACGCCCAATGAATTGCTGAAATCCATCCATGAGCGTATGCCAGTGATTATGCCACGTGAGCAGTACAGCACATGGCTGAATCCTGAGGTGACTAACCCCTTTGAGTTGGCTTCATTGTTAACTTCGTATCCGGCGGAAGAGATGACCTACTATCCCGTATCGCCACGTGTCAATAACGCCCGTTATGAAGCCCCAGATTTAATTGACCCCGTTGCTTAAATTGGGGGTGGTCGTCGGAGCATCCTGATAAAGGGGTACGGCGACCACCACCAATCGTTCCTCGTAGCGCTTTGTTTTATAATTCCAAGCATCACAGGTAATCAAGGTCAGGCGTGGCGCATCGGTATGGCGCAGAACTTCAAGATCATCTGGCGCCGTTGAAAAAACCTGTTGGACTTCATATACCATCATCGTCTCAGACTGTATGATAATGTGATCTCCGACTTGCGCCTCATATAAATAACGAAATGGGCCGGAGCGACCCACCTCATCTTCAAAATGACCTGCTAAGACGGTATTGCCACTGTCACCAAACCATGCCGTTCCTTCCAGATGCCCCACCAAACTTTGCAGATTTTGAACATCCCATCCCCTCGGCACACGCGGCACTTCAACAATCACACCTGCGCTGGCAACGCCGGGAAATAAAATGCTGTTGAACATGAGGGGAGTGGTTGGAGATGGGAGTGGCGTCGGCGTAACATTCGCCGGGGAGAGTGATGTAGGCACAGTAACAACATTGGTCGCTGGTTGATCGGGCCATCCCTTCATAATAAACAACCCGATGCCAATCACGATGCCAATCGCGATAATCCAAAGAATGCGACCCCATTTGGTCCCCATTGATGTGCCCACCTAATCGTGTTTCAAATAGGCTAGTTTTTCTTCGGCGGCATCCAGCAGCGCATCGGATTTGCAAAAGGCAAAACGAGCTTGTTTGCTGACGATATGTTTATTGGCCTCGCTATAGAAAAAAGTGGGGGGAATGCAGGTCACGCCGATTTCTTGTGTTAGCCATTTGGCAAACGCGACATCATCCCCGTCGTAAATATCGCTGAAATCTGCCATAACGAAATAGCCCCCTTGCGGCGTGGCGGCTTTAAATCCGACCCGATTGAGCACATTGACCAAGCGATTACGCTTTAATTCAAATGAACTGATGAGTCCTTCATAGTAGGTCGAGGGCGATGTGAGAGCATAGGCCGCGCCGACTTGCAGAGGATGAGCCACCGCAAAGCTCATAAATTGACGTGCCCGCTGTGCCCCTGCAACGAGAGGGGCCGCCCCGACAATCCAGCCGATTTTCCAACCCGTCACACTAAAGGTCTTGCCAATGCTGCCGATCTTGATACTGCGCTCGAACATGCCATCCATTTTTAATAAATGGGTGGGTTGCAGACCATCAAAGGTCAGGTGTTCATAGACCTCATCGGTGATCGCCAGCACATCAAATTCATGGCACAAACTGGCAATAAAGGCCAACTCGTCCTGCGTATAGATTTTGCCTGTCGGGTTGTGAGGTGTGTTGATAATAATGGCGCGGGTGTGGTCATTAAACAGGCGGCGGAGTTCGTCCCGGTCAAAATCCCATGTGGGTGGACGTAACGGACAATAACGCGGAACCGCCCCAGCCATCAAAATATTGGGCACATAGCTGTCGTAAAATGGCTCAAAAACAATCACCTCGTCACCGGGGTCAACCAGACCCAAAATGGCCGCAAACACCGCCTCAGTTGCCCCAACGGTGACAATCACTTCGCGGTCTGGGTCAAGATTCAGGCTATAAAAATGGGATTCGTGAGCCACAATCGCTTCACGCAGGGCGGGGAGACCCACTCCGGGGGCATATTGATTAAAGCTGCCATTGCTAAGGGCTTCCATCGCGGCCCGTATGACTTCCGGTGGGCCATCAAAATCGGGCTTGCCTTGCCCCAGATTGACCGCATTATATTGAGCGGCGAGGGCGTTCATCTCGCTAAAAATGGTGGTGCCAAAATCTGCTACGCGCTTTGCCATGTCTGCCATGTAAAAAATCTATTCCCTTTAAAATGATGAAGCACACCAGTTACGACTGATGATTATAAAGCAAAAAACATTGGTTGGCTTTTCTATTTCAAAGCTCTCGGCTTGATTGATCTTCAATGTTGATCAACATGATTTGTATATTATGGACAAATCAACTTGAGTAGTTTTGTGAATCTTGACAACAAGGAAATTGTTAAATCCCTTTATCATGTACACATCAAAAAGTCATCAAGATTTAGTGACAGATGTCATATATAAGGAGGTGGGCTAATTAGAGAGGTGAATCAGCGATACTAAAAGGCTTATATAACACAAGCGGCGTGACTTAGCTCTTGAAGTGTTCTGGGGTCGAATTCAAAACACAATTCAGAGATCACACGCCGGGCCAATAATCATAGCGCCCAAAAGCCAATGGGTCAAGGCTCTGCTTTACCCACCGTTCGTTTTTGTTCCAAGTGAATCATTATAGAAAATGGGGAATATATCATGCGTAAGCGGACTAAACTTTTCCGAAGACTTTTTGTATTGGCAGTCGCCTCACTTATTATGGTGATGTTTGGATTGCGCGTCGAAGCTGCTGATAATAGTGTTTCTAATGGGGACTCGACAGCTATTATCAATCACGAAGATGGTGAAACCAGCAATCAGGATGGTGACGAGCTTGGTGCCCAAGTGGGCAGCATCCAAGTTGGCCTTGATGTGACTTGGGTGATGTTGACGGCTTTTCTGGTATTTTTTATGCAGACAGGTTTTGCTTTACTTGAGGCTGGCCTCATTCGTCAAAATGGTGTCGTCAACGCACTTCTCGAAAACTTTATGGATGCTGGCCTTACAGCCATCGTTTTTTGGGTAGTTGGGTTTGGTATCGCGTTTGGAGCAGACTCCGGCGGTATTCTCGGTACTAATAATTTCTTTTTGAGCGAAGCTACCGCAATCGAAGGTGGAAGCGTGATCTATAAGACCATCGCGGAAGTCAATCCCGATGTAGCATATCCCAATTTGAATGTCTTCGTGTTCTTCTTCTTCCAATTTGCTTTCGCGGCGACTGCCAGCACGATTGCAACAGGTGCGATGGCTGAACGCACGGACTTCATCGGCGATGTTATCTACACGATTTTGGTTAGTGGCTTTATCTACCCAGTTGTAGTGCATTGGATCTGGGGCGGTGGTTGGTTATTTGACCGCAGTTTCCATGACTTTGCGGGCAGTACGGTTGTGCATACTGTTGGGGGTATGGTTGCCATTATTGGCGCATGGCTACTCGGGCCGCGTCCGAATCGAGAGTTTGGTAAACCCACTGTCCCGCACAATTTGGCCTATGCGACTTTGGGTACAATGATTCTGTGGTTCGGCTGGTACGGTTTTAATCCCGGTTCGACGCTGGGGGTTAGCAATACCGGTCTGTTAGCACTTGTGACGGTCAATACTACTCTCGGTGCTGGGGCAGGCTGTATGGCGGCGATGTTCTTTGTTTTCGCTCGTACTGGCAAGTGGGATTTGGGCGCAACTCTCAATGGCTCGTTGGCTGGATTAGTGGCGATCACTGCTGGCTGTGCATTTGTAATGCCTTGGGCCTCTGTTGTTATCGGTGCCATTGCTGGTGTTCTGGTAATTTTGGCGGCTGAAGCTATTGAGCGTATTAAGGTTGATGATCCGGTTGGAGCATTCGCTGTACACGGTGCTTGTGGTATTTTTGGTACCCTTGCCATTGGTATTTTTGGTCAACCCGAACTGACCTTTGGTGAATATGCGAGTAAGGGTGGACTCTTGCTTGGTGGTGGTGTTGACCTATTGGTTACTCAAGCAACAGGCTCGGCAGCAACCGTTCTTTTCGTTGGCGCTTGCTCTGTTGCGATGTTTGGCATACTGAAAGCTGTAAATCACCTACGTGTCAACAAATTAGCAGATGTTATCGGTATTGATGCCTATGAACACGGCGCAAGCGTGTGGCCCGATGTGCTCCCTGTTCCTGAAAACATGCCTTCTACTACCTCCGGTACATCAACTGCTGCTGCTGCTGCCACTGGCGACTAATCTACAACGTTACACTCAAGGCTACCCATTAGGCTCGGCGCAAGTCGGGCCTTTTTTATTCATACCAACCGCGCTCCTTATCTTCCAGTTACTCTGCCTCATTGTTATAATCAATCTAACCGACCAATTTTCAACCACAGGGCTTTGCATTTGATACGCATCGAAACGACGGCGAATGAACCAGTCTATTATCAATTTGAGTTTTGGGAAGCGGCCCCGATTAAACACGGGGTTTTTACCCGCTTGGGGGGTGTCAGCCAAGCTCCTTGGGATTCGCTGAACGTGGGGGGAACGGTTGGAGATGATTTAGCCCATGTAGCCCAAAATCACGAGCGGATGTATGCGGCATTAGGATTGGATGGGGCGCAAGCCTGTACGGTTTGGCAAGTTCACAGCGCCGATACGGTAGTCGCCAATAACCCAATGCCCAATCGAAAATGGCTGGCACGGGCAGATGGCATTGTTACCAACAAAATCGGCCTGCCACTGGCAATGCGTTTTGCCGACTGCGTGCCCATCTTATTCTATGACCCCGTTCAACATGTCATCGGGTTGGCCCATGCGGGTTGGCGTGGCACGGTGCAAGGGGCAGCCCTGAGCACCCTCTATGCCATGCGTGATGCCTATGGCTCAAAACCCGCCGATGTCATGGCCGCGATTGGCCCTAGCATTGGCCCGGAGCAGTATCAGGTGGGGCCAGAGGTGGTCGAAGCGGTTGAAGCGCATTTTGGCAGCACCGATGGATTAATTCAGTGGGCCGACGATGGCAGTGCCTATTTCAATTTATGGGAAGGCAACCGTTTGGCATTGGCCCGTGCGGGTGTTGAGCAAATTGAGGTCGCGGGGATTTGTACCGCGCAGAATACCCATGAATTTTTCTCCCATCGGGCCGAAAAAGGTCGGACAGGGCGCTTTGGGGCGTTGATGGCCCTGACGGAAAATTAGACGATGATTATTCAGGAAATGATTGCCAAAAATCTTGCTTCTGTCCAAGCCGAAATCGCAGCGGCCTGTCAGCGTGCAGGCCGTCCGGTGGAGACGGTGAAATTGGTGGGAATTAGCAAGACCCATCCACCAGAAATGCTCTTAGCCGCGTTACAGGCCGGATTGCGTGATTTGGGTGAAAACCGCGTCGAGGAAGCCGCGCCCAAAATCGCCGAGGTTTTAAGTCGCCTGCCAGCGAATATAGCACCCCCAACGTGGCATATGGTTGGGCATGTACAAAGCCGCAAAGCGAGATCGGTGGTTGAAACTTTTGATGTCATTCATTCATTGGACGATCTGAAATTGGCCCGACGTTTTGGCACCTTTGCAGGCGAACAAAAAGCCATCCGGGAGGTGTTGTTGGAAATCAATATTTCGGGTGAAGAAAGCAAAGAAGGCATCGCAGCGCAAAACTGGCAAAATGATGCTGACCAGCGACAAAATTTGTGGTCACTCGTACAGGAGATAAGCCAGCTATCAAATATTCGACTGGTTGGCCTGATGACGATGGCGCCCTATTATGCCGAACCCGAAGCCACTCGTCTGGTGTTTGCGGCCCTGCGAGGTCTACGTGATGCCCTGATCAATGATTTTCCGCAGATCACATGGCGTGAATTGAGCATGGGCATGACCAATGATTACTCGGTAGCGATTGAAGAAGGTGCGACAATGGTACGGGTTGGGCGGGCGATCTTTGGTGAACGTGAGTGAGCGCTGTGGGCGAAATTTGCGTAATATAGGTGGAATCACATATAGGTAAGGAGCGTGATAGCAGTGGCGGATTTGATTGATATGCTGGCTACGATTCTTTCGTTAATCCTGTTTGGGCGTATTATTGTGAGTTGGATGGTCGCTTTGGGGCGATTAAGCCCTTATAGCCCGATAGCCAAGACTCTTTTTGATCTTACTGAGCCGTTTTTAGCGCCGATTCGTAATCTACTGCCCCAGACTGCCGGGTTCGATCTCAGCCCACTTATCGCATTTATCATAATTCAAATTGTAAGGACACTGTTGATCCAAATGGTGGCATAGGTCGGAAGTCCCTCAGCAGAACATGAGTCTTTGTCGTAAAATAGAGTAAGCGCATTGCCAGATCAGAAAGGCGACTATAGGATGACACGACCCTTTAAAATCACAGATGCCCAAAGTGGGGCAGCTTTTACTGTCCGTGTAGTGACTCGTGCCAACAAAACCGAGATCGCTGGAATTCAAGAAGACGGTACGCTGAAAATTCGCTTGACGGCTGGCCCGGGGGAGGGCGGAGCGAACCAACAACTGATTGATTTCTTGGCAGACCGGCTTGGTGTTGATCCCGAACATATTGAAATTGTCGCGGGTGAAAATTCACGCGATAAACTCCTCAGTGTTGCGGGGGTCAGCCCATCGGAATTGGAAGAGCGCCTGAAACCAGACCCGGATGCTGAAGACTAATGTCAAACGCGGTTATGCGCCGCCGTTTTCTACCCCTAGCTGCCTCGACTTTGATGATCCTTTTTTTCATCACGGTTGGGGTGGCTTGTTCAGATTCTGAGGCTACGCCGACCCCCCAAAC
>JAIOHL010000180.1 GCA_019913005.1 Anaerolineae bacterium
TTTCTCCCCTCCCTAATGCTTTGGGGAGGGGCTGGGGGTGGGGATCATGATTACCCGAATAATTTGTTAAACGTCATAAGTTCCCCGGCTACAAGGTCAATGTCCTCGCAATGAGGACAGGTCGGCGGCGCGACACCTCAATCAGCAGGGGCATACCAACTAAGCCAACGCCTATCATGCCCAATAGCCCCGCTGACCATGTTTTGTCGAAAATCGGCCCCCAGCCAACAAACTCACGTGTGACGCGATCATCGGCGATGCGCTCAAGTTCCGCATCCTCCCGTCCCATCAGATAAAGCCGATTGCGTAAACCGACTTGGGTGGGTTCCGTCCAAAGCATCCACTGACTATCTGGCGACCACGTCACAAATTCAAATTCATACGGTAATTCGGCGCGGAAGGTTTGGTCGCCTGTGAGCAGATTCACCGAGTAATAGCGCGGGTCTTTTTCCGGTCTAGTTTCCTGCATGATGGCCCATGCTCCATCCGGACTGACCCACTGCCAAAAGGTATACAGCCCGGTCAATTCATCCCCATAGACGGTCAATTCGGACGAATCCCCGTCACGCGCCATCCGTTCAAGCCTTGCGCTTTCACCCTGCCTCTGAAAAATCAGCCATTCATCGGTATGGGCAAGAAAACTCCGATTGCCCTCGACGGCCAAATGCGGCTGGGTATGGCCGGGGTAAAAGGCATCGTAGGTCGGGGGTTGGCGGTTGTATTCAATCAGCAAACACTCTTGAGTAAAGCACCTCACATAACCAAGAAAATTGTCAGGATCATCCAGCAACGGCACCAGCGCACTGCCATCGGGTCGCAGCCAATAGAAGGTATTATGAATACGCACCAGCAGCCAATCCTCATCGAGAAACCAGTCTATGAGGGAAATGGAGGCCCCAAATGGCTCGGTGATGGCGGTGATTGTGCCAGCGGGGATGTCGAATTTAAAAACGATGCTGTTGCCGGAACCGGGCATGAAATTATTCGCCACAAAAACCAGAGATTGGCTGTCCCGCGAAAAATAAGCGCCGTCCTCCAGCGTATCCCGATAGCCTGCTGGTAACAACGTCCCGATGTCCAAACGCTCTGCACCATCCCGCCGGACACGCCACAGCCCCGTATCGCTCTCGTAGATGAGCCATTCCGCGTCGGGTGTCCACATGCCAGCATAGGCATCGTCCGCCAACTGTCGGGTCGAGTGGAGGTTGGTCTCGATCTGATAGTAGCCGCCTGTGATATACGCCCCCATATAATAGGTGTCGGATTGCCCGATATAGCGTAGCCACTTGCCATCGGGGGACAGCCCCAGATACTGGACAGCCGCAAATTCGGGGGTCAGAGGTCTAGGCGTCGCCATACCGGGCAGTAGTAAAGCGAGATGCTGACTTTCACCAAATGTCAAATCGCCTTGCCGCAAGATGAGGCTTGGAAAGGGTTCATTTTCGCGTGATAGTGCCATGAAGCCCGTCAGCAAAACGAGGCAAATAGCCATCAGGCCCAATGCCCATTGGATGATTTTTACCATGTGCGTCTACCCCTCTTCAACAGACGGCGCGGAATCAGGCCGATGATAAGCAGGGCACTGGCGATAAACAAGAGTGGGAACGGCTGCCACGTGCGGGTCAAAGGGCGCATCCAAGCCACTGGGCGATAGATTCCGCCTGTCAACAATAATTCCATGTGCCCGTCGTCGAGTCGAAGCCGATACCAATCGTGCGAGTTTAGATTCTCGACGAGAATCCATTTACCGTCTGGCGATAATCCACGAGCGGCAAAGTTGTCCATATTAGTCCGAATCAGGCGGGCTTCGGTGGTAGCCCACTCATATTGCCACCACTCCAAAATGCCTGTTGCGGGGTTAGGTTGGGCATACATGATCCAACGGTCATCTGGCGACGATAACAAGAATTGCGCCTTTGGCAGAGTGGCGTCGGGGCGTGTCTGTTGGATTGCGCCCGTCGGGATGTGCAAGCGTTGACAACAGAAACGAGTGTTAAGGATTGCCCAATCGGGTGATCTGGGTTGGAAAGGTTCAAACACACGCGCCGCTTGCTGCCACAGGAGACGACCTGTTGCAACCTCGACTGCTGCCATCACATCAGCGTGGTAGATAATGACTATTCCATGCCCTGAATGTACCCACGAAAGGTCATCTGTCGTGATCGGATAGCCCGTATTCAAAGGGAAAACTTGGGTAAGGTCTAGCAACGGCCCAACGGTGCTGCCATCCGTCGAGAGGCGATAGTAATGGTCGTTATACGAAAAAATCAACCAGTCACCAACCCGAACGAGCTTGCCCTTTTCATCGGTTTGGGTTGGCCCTGCCGTCAATTCGATAGCCGACCTATCGGTCAATCGCACGGCCATTATTTCGTAACTCAACAGGTGGGGGTCTTGTACGGAGAGATACAACCATTGTTCGTCCGCCGAAAACTGGTGATGACCATAAGGGATGAGGGTTCGAGGGTTCACCGCCTCGGAAATTGACCATTGCTCATGCGTGTTTAGGTTATAGACCCGATAATCCAACGACCCATCCGGCGTTGCAGTGGGATACATCACCCAGCGAAAATTAGGCGATACCCACAGTGCTTCATTCACGGCGTCGGGTACTACCACTTGCACTGTGTCATTCGTTGGTTGGATACGATAGAGCATCAAGCGGGTTAGATCATCATTATTCGCACCAAAATAAGCGACCTCCCCCCTCGCATCGACCCCATAAAGCCGCTGTCGAATCAAGGTGGGGGTCAGGTATAGCGGGCGAGGAATGCCGGGCCAAACTTGAAGGAGGCGCTGATTTTCATAGTGCAATATATCCTTTGCGAGGAGCGGCACCCGTTCATCAGGGTCGGTTCGCCGCAATAGCCACCCACTGAGCGTTTGAATGATTAAGAAAAGGCCCATCAGGAAGGTGGTGATTTTGAACAGTCGGGGCATAAACAAGACAACTCCCTATGATAAAAGCATCCCCCGGCTATATGATTGGTTTCGTCAAAATGGGCATGGCGTTAGGCAGTCAATTTTAGCCAACGGCGGGGCAGACGGAATAAAATGGGGCATATCATCAGGAGGACGCCGATGAATAGGAGGGGGAACGGCTGCCATGTAGATAAAAATGGCGGTGTCCAGCCCATCCATGTGAAGCTGCCACCCGTCGTCATCTGTTCGAGCGTGCCGTCGCGCAGATTCAGCCGATAGAGACCGTAGGGCCATGCCGCGTTTTCCACCAACAGCCATTCTTCATCTGGCATCACCCCGACAAAACGAAAATACTGCATGTCCTGTCGCAGCAAGCGCGATTTGGCACTGCCCCAATCATACACCCACCATTCCTGCCCGGTGGCCGAGCGCGAATATAAAGCCCACCTGCCATTACTAAACAAGGTGCGCCGAGTGGTGGATGGCCCTTGCAGTTCGGCGGGAAGGGCACGGGTCTCGCCTGTGGATACACGCAGCAACAGATTAATATCCTCCTGCCAGATGTTGATCCAACCGGGCGGGCCGCTGGCGGGGAAACCCATCGTGAATTCGGTCTGCTCCCAAAGGATGGCCTGCGTCGCCACGTCTACCGCCAACATGCGATTATCCCGATGAATCAGGGCCACGCCATCGTCAGGATAGACTGTAAAGAGGGCATCATTGGCATCGCCCTCCAACAATGGGCCAAAATCGGTGCCATCTGTACTAACCCGATTATAATGCCGACCATCCCAGACAATGAGCCACTCCCCGATCTGCGCCTGCACGCCCACATAGTCGGCGGGGAGCAAGCGTGTTGCCAATTCCCGCAGCGTAAAATCGGCAAGGTCAATTCTGACCACTGAATAGGCACCATCCGCTTGGAGGGTCAGATACAACCACTGGCCGTCATTGGCAAAGAGATGGCGGGCCGGAAAAGCAAGTTGGCGCGGCCCAAGCAATTTGGAAATTGACCATCGGCGGGCTGTCGGGAGATGAATGAGCCAATAGTCGCGCTCCGTGCCAGCGGGCAGTGCCACCAACAGCCAGTGTTGACTGGGCGAGGAGGCGACTAAGCTATCAGAAGCCCCTTCCGCAACACGGGTCAAGGACTGGTCAGACGAGTTGACACGGTAATAATCTGCCCCTCCCTCAATACCGGGTCGGATAGCGATCACCATCAGTTGACTGGACGTATCGGTTAACCAACTGACTGCCCCATGCAGCGGCTCGTGGGTCAGCAGATAGGGTCGGCGGAAACCGGGCCAGATTTGGATCAGCCTTTGATGCTGCCCGGTCGCATCAATTTCCCGCATGACCACCGCCCGTTCACTCGATTTTTCGGCGCGTGCCGCCCAATAACCGAGCGTCGTCACGAGCAGCAGCAGGCCCATCAAGAGGATGGTCAATTTTAGGATACGGGTCATAGTCGCCATCTCCGGCGGGGAACGATGCCGAGCAGGAACAAGACCGCACCACTTGTGAGGAACAGCATGGCCGACCAATCAAGATCAATAGGTGGCCCGAAGCCCATAAAGGTGAATCGGCGGTGGTGATTGGTGAGGCGCACGAGGCCACTGCCATCCACATTTAGCCGATAGAGGCCCGGTTGCTCGTGGATAATACCCGACAGCGCCAGCCATGTATCATCGGGTGAAACAGCGACCACTTCCAGATACAGCCCCTCCGCCAAGCGCTGCTGTCGGCCCGTAATGGTGTTGATGCGCCCAATAGTGGTGCGGTTGGAAAAAGACTCATCCTCATAATAGACCCAATCACCCCGCTGCATGAGAAACTTAAATTGCAGCGATGGCGACAGCGCGGCAAGGGGCTGACGTGTGCCATCCGGGTGGATCAGGGCGATTTCGTCCTGCGCGGTGCGAATCAATATGTCACCGGAGGGCAAGGCGTAGGATGCAATGACGGGCTGCGATACTTCCCAGACGGGCGTCCGACCCGCCAGCGGGAGCGCCAACAAACCTGCCGTCCGGTAATTACGCAAAATCATCAGGCGGGCGTGTGGCAGCCAAGCAACCCACTCCAACCGATTCGGCTGATCCATCAAGGGGGTAAGCTCGCTTCCATCAAGCCGCATCCGATAGAGGACATGCGTGGGGGTTGCATCCTGCACAATCAGCCACCCTTCATCTAGCAGCGCGGTTTGCAGGGCAAGACTGGTTTCGACAGTGGCGGTCAAGTTGGTGAGATTGCCATCCTCCAAATGTACCCGATACACATCGCCGATGTCGGTGTGCCGATCCACCACATTAAAATACATCCACTGGCCGTCGTCGGAAAAGATAGGCGGGGTGTTGGTCGTCACTAGCAGATTGGATCGCTCAAATTGAAACACCAGTTGACGCGGCTGATTGGGCCGTTCCATGTGATAGAGCGCCATCACTTGATGCTGGGTATCCAGTTCCAGCCAACCGCCCTTGGGCTGGGGAATGAGTTTGTTGCCGACAGAGAACCACCCAAAGACTTCTTCATGCAGATCGGCTCGATTGACGCGAAAAACCGCCGCCGTCTGCAGGCCAAAGCCATTGGTGTGCTGGGTCTGCCACAAGTAAACCCATTCCTCATCACTGTAATCCACCAGATGGGTCGTGTTGTCGCCCCTCGGCTGTGTGACCGGAAAGACCCGCCCACCGCCGGGACTGACCCGTACCAGACGCATGGTGCCGCTGTAATGACCCCATTCGCTGTCATCCTGACATAAGATTAGCCAATGCGTACTGGACGGCTGCTGACGGGCCTGTGCCAGCAATCCATTGGTCAGGATGAGAAACAAGCCGCTGATGGTTAGGGTAAGGCGTATCAGGCGTCGCATGGTGATGGTTCCTCAATGGGCCACCGGGCGGTTTTTGGGGATTAGGCCGTGTGCTGATACGCTCCATTGTAGCCGATTTTACGATTCGGGTTGCAAGGTTGGCAGCACGTGGCTGTTTGGCGCAGGGGACGCGCTTTGATCTACCCACCCTGCCAATGGCACAATCACCAGATGGGGGCGCATCAATAGGGCCTCGCCCAACGGTTCGGTGGTCAATTCAGCTTGGAGTGTCAGGCCATAGGTCAATTCGGCGGCGCGGACGGCGGCATAAAATCCCTGTTGGCGTTCGTGTTCGGTCATGGGTGCGTGTCCTTTTACTCTAGGTTCGGGTAATTCATCTCTATTCAACCCCACCC
>JAIOHL010000181.1 GCA_019913005.1 Anaerolineae bacterium
GAACACCAGACCCATTGGCTGCGGCGTGAAGTAGAAGGTGGTGCGGCGTCCATCCGGCATGGTCAAAGTGACATTTTGATGCCCGTCCACTTCCAGCCGGGGGTTGCCAATCGCCAGCGACCAGCCATACCCGAAGTCGCCGTTGAGATTACGTTCGAGGCTGTCATAGGTACGTCCAATCGTGATCGGTAGGCCGCTGACGGGCACCACCAAATCCGTGACGGTGAACTTGACCCGCCCCGGTTTGTTTTCACCCACCGCCGTCACCATGATGACACTGTGGGTCTCTTGGCTGGTGCCATCCACCCCGACCAATCGAATGTAGTACGAATCATTGGACAGTCGCGTGGTATCTAAGGTCGCCAGTGTCTCCCCCCCATTGGCCGCGAGATTGGTGGCGAGGGTCGTCACGGCATTCGGATTGTAGGCCGGCCACATCTCAAGGGTGGCATTGGTGATCGTCGCACCTTCCAGCAGGGTAATCGGCACTAATCCGGTCAGGCTGCTGCCATTGGCCGGACTGCCAATCAAGCCGGGGGTTTGGGCTGGGGGTAATGGTGAGACCTCAACGAGGATCGTATCGCTGGCGGTCAAATCCAAATCGGTAGCGGTCAGGGTCAGTTCATAGACCCCCCGCCCGGTAAATTGAACGGTGGTGACCAAAGCCGAGGGGTCGGCAATGTCCGCATGACCCCCTTCCGGTGCCGCCGTAACTGTCCAGGTGTGTTCCAGCACACTAATCGGCAAGTTGTCTGTGTCGGTAGCCGTCCCGTTGAGGTTGAGTACCTCACCCGGCAGGATTGTCACCGAAGCTGGGCCGGCGTCTACGGCAGGGGCAGTATTGGGCGTGGCGGTGAAGTACAACCCGGTATTGTCGATGTTGTTTTCTTCGTAGGGATTGGTACTGCCTTGGGCCGGGCCTTCGGCGAACACCTCCCCATTGTCCACCCACACCCACAGCGGCAACGCATCCGTACCAGCGGGCACCGTCCACGTCAGTGCTTCATACTCGCCGGGATTGAGGGCGTTGGTCAGGCTGAGGGTCGTAATGAGCGTACCCCCGTTTTCAGGGTCGCCATTGTAGAACCCCACCCCGATGTTGGCAGGCGTCACCACATTGCCCGCATTGCCCACCCGGGCAGAGAGGATCTGACGGTTGTTGATGTCTCGATGAATCCCAGAAACCGTGACATCCCGACGGGGATTTTCACAGGTCGAAAACACGGGGTTTTCGTGATAGTTGTTATACGTCGTCCAGTTATTGGCTTCGTAGCGCGGAATACTGCCATCATCGTTGATATTCGTGATGTGATAAGTATGCTGGTTCCAAACCGGTCGCGTGTAACTCCAAGCGGGATTCCCATAAACTTGAACCCCCCCGGTATACTCGCCTGTTGTGACTTTGACGATTTCAGCATCCCCATCCCCATTCACGTCCGCAACAACCGGATATTCAAAACTGGTAGCGTTGGGGCTGGCAATAGACCACAAGACCGTCCCAGACGAGCCATCAAAAATGCGTAGAGAATATTGATCCCCATAGACGATCTCATCGGCTCCATCGCCATTGAAATCAAAGGCTGTCGCACTCGTCAGAGTTGAATTATGATCGTCTGTGTTGGCAACCCATCTTTCAACTGGGCTAAAAGCCGTGACTATCCCGTTCGCCTCAGAAACGGTTTCATACACGGTATAGTTGGTGCTGCTTGCCACTCCAATCTCAGGTTCACCATCTCCATCCACATCCGCGATGATGGGAGGCCCTCCATTGAAAGAGGGTATATTGATCGGCCCCCATTTGGTCGTCCCATCATGTTCAAGGATATAGAGATTGCCCTCGTTATACGACACGAATACGATTTCGGGAAAAGCATCGGCATCTAAATTGGCTATAGCGGTGAAATTGGACCAGCCATCCGAAGAATCTAGGGTTGTATTATGCCAATAGAGGCTACCATCAGCATGATAGGCGATACTTCCACTTAAGATTTCAGGCGTACCTGACATATCCAAGTCGGCGACCACCGAAAGAGAGCTTTGGGCACCAAAATCACCAGTCCAAAATAGGCTTCCATCATTCCTATAGACGTAATTGCCTACAATAATTTCTGGAGTGTTGTTTGCATCCTCATCAATATTCGCAATCGCCGGATAGGATCCGTTCGTCAAAGTCAGAGTCGGAATCGGCGTTCCATCATTTTGGAAGGCCATTAAGCCCCATGATTCGCTCGTCACCAAAATTTCAGGGAGTCCGCCATCGTTAAGATCAATGTCGGCAACAGCGATACCTCCATTAGAGCGTAGTTGTTCGACCCCAGCGGTTGCGAAAATCTCCCCTGACCCATCTCCGCTAATCGCCCGCAGGGTGCCATTCTGCTCAACATCCGCACTATTGCTCACAAAAAGGATGTCGGGAATGCCATCATCGTTTAAATCGGCGATCACCGGCGCCATAATGACTTCGTGTGAATTGGGAAGGGTACTACTGCCTGTCCAATTAAGCTCTAATTGCTCTTCAGGAGGTGCAAAAGGTCCGGGTGCTGTACCTACACACACGCCCACTGAACTGAGAACGTTATTCACTTCATTGGTCTCGGTAATGGCAAGGGTACTGTCCACAAAAGCATGGACGGGAATGCCCGCAAACGAGACGTCGCCACTGGCAGGCGCCGTCACGACCACACTCGCACCCCCCACGAGGGCTTGCATTTGGCTTTGCGCCAGAATGCGATCCACGCCGGGATCATACATCCCATTGAGCGCATGATTTTGGTCTTCAACATCCTCAAAAAAGAGCAGCGTAAACTCAATGCTGGTCGAGGCCTCGCCCAGATTGGCAATTTGGGCCGAGAGGGTACCGGAAACCTCAAGGGTACGATGATCCACCACAAAAGCGGCGGTATCTAGGGATTGCACCGTCAGATCAATATCATCACTCACCACCAGTGTGACATCATCGGTGGCTGACAACAGGCCATCACTACCGGTCAAACGCAAGACATAGACCCCCGTAGTCGAGAACGTCACCGTCGGGTCTTCGGCATCCGAAACCGCTGTGTTTCCGGTCGGATGTGGCTCAAACGCGACGGTGCCGGGGCCACTCACCACTTCCCAATGGCTGGTCGTGCCAGTGCCCGGCAAGCCATCGGCATCAAAAACAGTGCCCGAGAGTTGCGCTTCGTAATCCGGGATCAATAACACCTGATCCGGCCCAGCCGTAACGATTGGCCCCCGATTGGGAATGGGCGGTTGGGTGGTGGAGCAGAACGAGAAGAATTGCAGGCTTGCGCTCAGATTGAGGGGGGTTTCCACCGACCACACCAACTGCACAAAATCCTCGGTGATATTGTAGAAACCATCCGGATTCTGCGTGACCAGCGATCCTAAGATTGTGCCGGGAGTGGGGGCGGCGGGGCCTTGATAGACCTCATAGTCGTCCCCTAAACCGTTGTCGGTAAAGCGGAAATACCATGTATCCGCTGCGGGCGTCAGGCTCGCCACATCATAATAGGTACTGACCGTCCATGTGCCGGTACCGCTGGCATTGCCAT
Source organism: Anaerolineae bacterium (assembly GCA_019913005.1). Taxonomy (GTDB): domain Bacteria; phylum Chloroflexota; class Anaerolineae; order Aggregatilineales; family J027; genus CFX10. The sequence continues at coordinate 3,552 of JAIOHL010000181.1, forward strand.
ACATGCCATGGGTGTCCCAGACGACATACGGACCGCCTGCACTGCTATCCGTCCAGCCATACGCGAATCCATCTTGCCAACTTTGGCAACTCAGCGTGGGTGGCAGTGGCGGTAAGGTACTCGCACACGGGCTGTCCGTACTCAAAAAGTCGGTGTACGTGATGTAATTGCTGACCGCATCCCCACTGCCCGGCCCGACACCCGATGGCCCATCCGCCGCACCCCACCAGTTGTGGGTGAAACTGCGGGCGGTAGTGCCAGCATTGTGAACCGCATTCGTGGTCGAATTCCCGACAATGCAACTGTTATGGGCGGAGGCATTACTGGCAGCCGTGAGGTAAATCCCCCCACCCTGCGTGCCCGCTCCATTCGAGTGCAGGTTGGAGTGTTCAATGGCTAACGGCCCAGCACTGTAAAACCCACCTCCGCGTGTGGCAGCATAGTTTTCTTGCACGAGACTGTCACTGAAGCTCAAGCTGTCGGTGGTGCTGGCGTTGAAGATCGCCCCACCATTCGTGCCTGCGGTGTTACTCAGGAGGCGCGTGTTGGTGATAGTGACTGTGCCATCGCCGATGTAGAGTGCCCCACCCTGCTGCGTCGCTTGGTTAAGGGTGAATTCGGTGTTGGATTCAACGCTGAGGGTGCCTTCACTTCGCACCCCACCCCCATTCGCTGCCGTGTTTTCCGTGACGACGGTGTACCGCAAGGTCAGTTGACTGCCCATCGCGCTGTAGACCCCACCGCCACTAGCCGTTCCCCCTGTGACGGTATTGTGGTACACCAAGCTATTACCCGTCAGGGTCAGTGTGCCTTGATTGTTGATCGCCCCGCCGCGTGTCGCCGCTGTATTGGCATCGAAAATACTGGCGTTGAGGGTTGCCGTACCGAGATTGTGGATCGCACCCCCATACCGTCCAGCGCTGTTATTGGCAAAACCACCCAGCACCACCATCAAGGTGCCCTCATGGTAAAGCGCACCCCCGTCTTGGGTCGCGCTGTTCTCAGCAAAGGTCGTGTGGGTGATGGTCGTGCTCGTCCCATTCGTTGTATACAGCCCAGCCCCATTGGCAGCGGTGTTGCTGGCAAAGGTACTGCCCCCGATTTGCAGGCTGCCCCCGTTGCTGTATATCCCGGCCCCGTTCCCATTGGCATGGCCCATATGCAGCCACACATTATCAAGGGTTAGGCTGCCCCCATTATTGAGGATGCCACCCCCATTCCCGGTGACCGAGCCACTCAACAAAATCTGATCGCGTAAGGTCAGCCGCCCTGTCGTGGCGATTTCATAGAAGCGTAGATTGTTAATCCCACTGCGGGTTAAGGTCACGCCATTGCCCTCAATGATGATTTCAGTCGTGATAATGGGCAGGGCATCTACCCCAGTCGCGGCATTGGTGAAGGTGTAGCCTCCATCCAAACAAATCGTCGTGACATCCGGGTCGCTGTTGGCGAGATTGATGGCGTTGCGGAAGGCCGCGATGTCTTCGTAGGGAACTGAAAGTTCACTCGGACAGGTGGGATTGTTGCCAGCGGTGGCGATTTCCGCGTAAAAGGCGTCCACAGTGATCAGGCTGTTTGGCTGCCCATAGACCCGGAGGGTATGCGACCCGGCGGGGAGATAGTTGACTGAAATCCGTTGCCCATAGGTGGTGCTCTGCGCATACATCGAGGGTGTGTTGAGGACGGTGCCATCTACTTCAAGCGCGATCATCCCCAAAGTCGGGCCGCCCACATAGACGATCTCAAACGTGCTACCGATGAAATTGAGGGTGAGCACATCATTCAGACTGCCCGTGTTATACAGATAGCTCCCGCCGCTGGCACCCGCCGTAGTTTGGGTTGTCCAACTCCCTTCGCGTTGTACCAGTGGATCATCACTCTCAATGAGGCGCAGCCCGGTTTGTTGTGGGGCTTGGGCCGGGTCATAGGGGCCATCTCCCGCAAAAATATCTGATCCCCCTGCGGAAATAACAACCCCAACGACTACTGCAATCGTTACAAGCCGCTGGAATAGTCGGTACAACGCCATATAATTCTCCCCCAAACATACCTGTATACAGGTGCATACTATTTAAAAAAGGCAACATTAAACCGACAATGGCAACCAATGGATTGCCATCCGGGTGTGATCTGCATCTCAGTCAAGAACCAGCGAACGTGGGTAAATGGCAGCCGAAACAGCAGTGAACCCCGTCGTTCAAAGCAGATGATGGATGTAATGGTCGTGGGTCTCTTGGCTCCCCACCCTCAAACGAACCGAAGTGTACTGACCTCCAAGCTTTTTGACACTATCCGAAGACTTAGTGAGGCTATGTCATCAGAAAACATTGACAATTCTTAACAGCTTCTTGAGGTTAAGCCCAAGGCTTAGTTTAATGTGTCAGTTTAAGAAAGAGATAGATTAAGACTCTTAATTCAAATCTGCCATAACCTGTTTGACTCTCGTCTCCATTTGCCCTTCCCTGCCAAGACCTGAAAGCAAGTTATAATAGACTTAAAGTGATGGAGGATTTAACCGATGACCATTGCCGAAATACTCGATCAAGCCAAAACCCTTAGCCGACACGAACGCAAAGAACTAACAAAACTGCTGATCGATACGCTAGATACCAATGAGCCAGCCCTACTCCCCAAAACAGGTGCTGAAATCGTGGCGATGCTCGAAGCCATGGAACCGATTGAGTTTGTGGATGCTACGATTGAAGACCCCGTGGAATGGGTCAAAACACAACGCCGCAAACGGGCCGATCACTTAAAACCCGATCGGGAAGGCTAACCATGATTAATGCTGCTTTAGACGCCACCGTGATTTTGCATCTGTTCCGCAAATATCCCCTGCCCTCCAATGGTTCAATAATCGCCAATGCTATGCGGTCATCTGCCAAATTCACGCGAACGACAGATCTATTTACGACAAATAAGCTCTTGATGTCGTTTGAAATGGATTGTTTTACAATCTGAATCAGGTCCTGAACTTCTTTAGGATACGACCCGAGGTTGATTGAGACATCTTATGATCACCGCCAAAGTTATTTCTAGGCGACAGTCACTCTGGCCTATTGTGTATTTGCTCCATAATCACCGACTAGTACCACAACAGCAAGATTTTTAGCTCCTTCTCGCGTCGGATTGTCGTCCCAGCATCAGCCACACCAGCACTGTCGAGAAAATTTCCGTCATGACAAACCAGATCATCAAATAGCCGATCTCCTTACCATACAAGATAGGAAGTGATTCAAACTTATCTAGGGGCTGGCTCAAAGGTATAATGCTCAACGACTAAGGAGAGCAAAAACCGATGAGCCAGATTCCAACAAGTGTAACGGAAGAGCAGTTTGAAAACCATATTCGCCCCTATTTGAGTGT
>JAIOHL010000182.1 GCA_019913005.1 Anaerolineae bacterium
TGCCCGCAGTAGGTCGTCAATCACCGTGTAGATGGTTACAATTAGATGCTCGTTCATGCTGTTCTGCGCTCCGCTCGTGTGTTTGGTGACTACGATTGTGGAGCGTTGCCAGCATGAACGTCAACTAGCAATCAAGGTAAATATATAAGGCGAGATTCGCAAATAATGATAGACAATAAGTTATTTCCAATAGATGAATTCAATATGCAACCTGTAGGATTGTGGCATCCGGTCTATGATGATGGCAAATTAATCGGCAGTTACGGAGATGTTACAAACATATGCGTAAATGCCACCTATATAGATTCCGGAGTGCATCTAGGATCTATAAGGCTATTTATTTCACCCGCAACTGAATATTCATACGTATGGGCATTTCATACCCCCTAGCTGCCGCAAACATCTGGCAAACTGACACCTGCCCCCTTGACGGAAAAGCGACTTAGGGTTAGCTTTTTGACGTGCAATTTTTAACAGACACCAAACGTCCCGGCGGACGATTTTTGATATTTGAACACCTATGAGGAGAAATTTAATGCGTTATTTGCTGATCCTATTGACGCTGTTGGCGATGCTGTTTGTGGCAGGTTGCGGCGAACCCAAGATTCAAGTTGAAGTTTCACATGGCGAAGAAGCAGAAGGTGAACATGCCGAGGGTGAGGCCGTTGAAGGCGAAGGCACAACAGGCGAAGAAACCCATACTGAAGAAGGCGCGGCTACTGAGGGTGAAACGACCACGAGCGAAGAACCCGCTGCCCCCTCTATCGCCGAATCATTAGCTGCTGCGGGTGTAGAAGTTGAAGAAGGCGAAGCAATAGCCGAACCGCTCTTTGAAGTTGAAGGACACATTTTGACGGTCAACGGTCAAGAAGTACAGGTCTACGAATTTGCCGATGCCGCCGCCGCTGAAGAACAGGCTGCCCTCGTCGCCCCCGATGGCACGTCCATTGGCACAACCCCGGTCTCCGTCGAAACAACACCCCATTTCTATCACAAAGACCACACCATCGCCTTCTATGCGGGGGAAGATGCCGCTGTCTTGGCTGCACTAGAAGTCGTGTTCGGTGTGCCATTCGCGGGTGGCACGGCTGAATAATTGGCCCATTTAACCCGAAATAAAAAGGACGGTCAACTATCTGCCGTCCTTTTTTTGATCTCTTTTGTCGGCCCATCCGTCTAAAATGAGGTCAATGGAATGACATCCCCGGCAAATTCGCTGACTGGAATCGAATCGGATTGAATCGGCTGCACAGCCTGACCGGGGAGGCGGGCTTGCATACTATATGGCCCTGTCCAGATGACCTCGACCTGCGCCAACTGCCCCCGCCAATCGCGGCTGTCGTCCTCAAAAAAGACCAGCTTGTTTTGGGGGATACGTCCGCGCCACTTGCCTTTGACCTTTTCCTCTACCAACACTTCCACTTTTTGACCGAGGAAGCGCGTGTTGACCTCTGCCATGACCTGCTCCTGCAAATTTTCGAGGGCGGTATGACGTCGTTTCTTCTCGGTTTTTGGTACATCATCCACCATGCGCCGATCCGATACCGTGCCGGGGCGCGGGCTGTACATGGCTAGATGCGCCTTATCCAGTTTCAATTCCGCCAACACATCATAGGTCTGCTGGAATTGAGCATCCGTTTCGCCGGGGAAGCCGACAATGATATCGGTGTGGATGGCGACTTCTGGAATCACCCGCCGAATTTTATCAATCAAATCCCGGTATTGTTGGGCCGTATAGCCGCGTTTCATATTGTGCAGCACTTCATCATCCCCAGCTTGAATCGGCACTTCGATATGCGGCATCAAACGCGGGAGTTCCGCCACCGTCTCCAAGAGTTCATCGGTCATCCAATTGGGGTGACTGGTCAAAAACCGGATACGATAGAGGTCTTCTTCTTCCGCCACCTGATGAATCACCCGTAATAATTGGGCCAGATTCGGGCCATCGGCAATATCCTTGCCATAGCGGTCTACAATCTGCCCCAACAGGGTAATTTCTTTGACTCCCTGTCGCGCCAGACTCCGCACTTCACGCACGATCTCACCCACCGGACGGGAACGTTCAATGCCACGTCGGAATGGAATAATGCAGAAAGTACAGGCGTGGGAGCAACCATAGACCACCGGAAGATGGGCGCTAACCAAAGTCCCCTGCTCATGAGCGGGCAGCACAATTTCGTTGTCTTCGTGTGGCTGCATCTCATCCATGATCTGGTTGAGTTTGGCGCGTTTGGCGACTTGCGCAGTAATCGCGTCAGCTTCAACCGTGCGATCTTGCAAAAAGGCAATCAACGGTTCAGTTTCGCTGGGGGGGATAAACACATCCACAAACGGCACTTGTTTACGCAGACGCAGCGGGTCTTGCACACCGACCAAGCACCCCATCAAACTAATCACCATCTTGGGATTTTGCTCTTTCAGCTTTTTTAGTTGCTGCAAACGACCCCACGCCTTATCTTCGGCCTGTTGGCGCACTACACAGGTGTTGATGACGTGAATATCCGCGCCATCCGGGTTGGCCTCATCCGCTGCGTGATACCCCAACAATTCAAGGGCCGAAGCCAAGCGTTGTGAATCGGCGACGTTCATCTGGCAGCCAAGTGTTTGAATGTTGTACTTCATCGTCATTGTGCTTCTACCCCATGCAGCAAAAAGTTCCGGTGGGATTGCTGGGAATTTTTCTAACCGATATGCAGTTTATTGTAGCGGGTTGCAAACAAACAGGTCAAGGTGGTTAATTAAACATGCGCGTCAAACTCGGCTGGGTAACGGGCACATAACCACGTTGGGTCGCTCGCAAATTTTGGATACTCACAAATGAATCGGCATCAATAGATTGAATGATCTCATTACATTTTGTTAGATCATGGCGCTCAATAATGGATTCCACAATCGAGACCTCGCCTTCACCGCCTCGCCCAGAGACTTCCGTCGCCCCAAAGCCCGCCGCACGAATAGCCTTTGCAATTGCCTCGCCTTTTTCCCGCTGACGGGTCACAACCATCACCATGATATAGCCGCGTGTCCATTTATCTTCCAACCACTGCCCAAAATACCCCCCAACCGCAAAACCGCCACAGTAGGCTATCAAATTGACGATCGAATTAAGATTGTTAACCACCGCCCCCAACACCACCACAAAAATCAGGGATTCAAAAAAGGCCAAAATAGTCGAATATAGTTTATTGCCACGTGTGATTAAGATGAGGCGAATCGTGGTAATCGTGTTGCCCAGCACCCGTACCAAAAAAATACCGACTGCGAAGGCGATTGCTTCTAACTCCATTAACTCTTATGCTCCATGAAATTTGAGCCTGACGCTTGCTTCCGTCCATCCGGCACAGGATAATACCACAAATCAGGGTGGTGCTACATGAACCCGGATGTTTATCGGCCCACTGAAAAGGACACGCCCATCAATGCTCAAACGCTGGCGACTGCCACAGGATAATTTCCCCGATGACACCGAAACCCGTGCGTTTCAGCATTACAAAGACGGCAAACAACCCCCGCATTTTCATTTTCCGGGCTGGCGGCTTGGCAATTGGAAAGTCATCTTACCCGCGACCCTCTTTGTAGCCATCGTCATCGTAACGGCCATCTTGGTATTTTTGTGGTCGGAACCACGCGAACGATTTGTAGTGGTCACGAGTGCCTCAACCGCGCCCGCTGATTTACCTTCCATACCTGTTGGGGGGGATTTTCCAACCGATGCCGCGCAGCAGTTTATCCGCGTCCCCGCCCGCATTGAAGACACCTTGCAAGCAGGTCAACGGCGAGGCTATACATTTGTGGTCAAACCCGGCTTCACATGGCAGATCACTGCCGTCGCCAATGATAGCCTGCTTGACCCGGTGCTCAGTCTTTACGGGCCAGATGGCATCATTATGGATTTTAATGATAATGCGACTGAAAATGAAACAACGGCTCAAATCACCTTGACGGTTCAGCAAGAGGGGGTTTATGCGGTACTGTTGGAGGGTGCAAATGGGTCATCGGGAGATTACATATTGTATGTGCCTATACCGGATTAACCTGCTCCTGAAATGTGGAGGATACGGTCAGTCAAAATATCCACCACATCCACGAGTAAAATTGCTAGTGTAATCAGGTTAAATAGATGCAACCACGCGATGGGTCGCCCAAAGGCTTGTACAGTGGGTTGCCGCCGATGAAAATAGGTTAATAGCCCACCAATCACAAACATAAATGGCAAGAACATCGCCAGCATAAACCGATGCCCCATCGCAATTGGCACATACCACGCATATAACAGAGCATACGCGCCAAAATAACTGAGACAAAACAATGCCACCACCCAATATTTTTTCAGAAGCGCCTTCAGATGCGTGTGCCAAAATACCACACACGCCCATAACGTAAACACGCCGTACAGTTGAATGTATTTGGCATACCCATAGGCACATGGACAAAGCGTATGCCGATCAAATGACTTAATCAGTCCGGAATTAATCCGATAAACAATATCCTCCGCCGTGTGTTCCCGTAGATATTTGCTCATCGAGGGGATTTCATCGGCTGGCATATTGGGATATTGGGTCACATCCTGATACTTGCGTGTTCCATAGCGCACCTCATCCCATGAGTCATACCAAACGTAAAAGGTGGTATTGACGTTGTAGAACCAGTGCCCAAAATGAATCCGCATATAGATCAAGAAGGGCGAAATCAGGATTAAAAACACCAGCCCCACTAGGAGGCCGTTTTTGAGGTAAGCAGGTGTGGCGCGATTCTTCCAAAATTCATAGCCCCATTGGACGACGTACCACCCTACAAACAGCACCAATGCAGGCAGTACCGAGGCTTTCGCAAGATAGGCCAGTCCGGTTATCACCCCTGTCCAAATCGCCAATTTCCGCGTAGGGGCCACTAACATTCGCAGCATCAACAAGAAGCTAATAAAGGTCAGGAAATAATATAGCACCTCAACCTGAAAATAGCCCGCTCTGAACATAAACACGGTGAACATGCTAATCAATTGCAGATTTAGGGCCAATAGCGGTGGAAATCGGCGAAACAATATCCACGCCACGCCTGCCAGCACCAGCACGGATAGCCCAATATTCAACCAGCGCCCCCGCCGAAAAAATTCGAGATCACTGCCATTTGGAGCATAGTGCAGCGACTGTATTAGAGGATACAACGGCATTTGGTTGCCATTGCGAAAATCGCTGAAAGTGGATTCACGCAACTTCTTGGCATAATCCATATACGAGCTTTGGTCAATGAGACGTGGGGAAGTATTTTTTTCAACCGATTGAGCTATCGCGCCATAGAGATAAAGACTCAACACCACCACCGTGAGAATGGCATATCCCACGCGGCGCTGTCGAGTCGAAAATTTTGGGAAGAGGGTGGGCATCATTTAATTAATGACGGGCCGGTTTGGTCGCACGCCACGCCGCAAACAGCACCAAGCCGTTCGCAATCGCCGCCTCAACTAACACAATGGCGAGCAGGACGCCCCCCACATAAACGGTGTAATCCACATCCGCCCAAACCTGACCCAGTGTTTCCAAATGCAGCAATTTAAGGGCCATATCACCTTCAAGCGCTGAAAAAAGCAACCGTGCCCATGCCTCGGTGCGTTCCATATCCAACGCCCCCTCAAACAAACGATCATCTAGCGATATAGCAAAGATGCTCTGCAAAATACGCAACCCGATCAAGGTCAACAATCCCAAAATCACTACTGACCGCGCACGGGTATAGACCGCCAACACAATACCGATAGCCGCTGCCAACCCCACCGCAATAAACGGCATCATAATAAACGCGGTCATTAGGGCCGTCATCAGCAAAATGGCAATATTGAGTGAGATTTCGGGGGTGATGCCGCTGATGTACAAATCCAGTGCCCGTCCCTGAAAATCTACAATATCTTTCATCAACAGCCCAATATAAACCAAGCGCCCGATCAAAATCGCCAGTAGTAGCCACTTCAACCGGAAAAATACGGAAATCCAGCGTGCTCGTAGGCTTAAGGATGCCCCAACGGTTGTCAGCTTTAGGCTGTCCCACGTCTGTTTCTGCCGTTCAACTGCCACCACATTCGAGGTCATCGCCAGCGCCAACACAAGGGCTATCGTCTGTGCTCCAACCAATGGGCCATAGAGCACGTCGCGTAGGGCTGGTTCATCATCACCGGAATCCTGTTTCGCGGTCACATAACCAAGCCCAACCACCAGCGCGATTAATGCTATTCCAATCAGCAGTCGTAGGAACCCACGCAGGCGGCTGGATCGTTCTATCGGGCCAAGAATGCTCCGCATAATGGGGTGAGTAGGTCGCGCCCATTGTGGTAATTGGCTATAAGCAATTTTTTCGATCATGCAACACGCTCCACTAAAATTAATCTAAACACCTTGAGGGGGATTGCTAGTATTTTAAAACATTTGTCAAAGATGCAAATTGTCAAATAATTAAAGTCGGGGCATGATTCCCCACCGACATTCTGACTCTATCATAAGTTCTTTTATGCTAATTTCATGGAGAATTCATAAAAATCTTTATAAGAGCACTATCTAACCGCTCAAAAAATGTTGCATTAGCAGATTCATTCATCTATAATTGTTATAGTGTAAATTCTCGAAATGGATAAACAATACTATGTCAACCAATCCTGAGGATGCCTTAATCCTTGTCGTGGATGATGAGGGTGCTATTCGCTACTCGGTAACTAAAACTTTGGAAAGAGTGGGTTATCAAGTAATGACCGCCTCAAGCGGTGAAGAGGCACTCGATATTATGTCACAACACGGCTTTGATGTTGTCGTGACTGATATTCGGATGCCGGGTATCAGCGGGGTTGACCTATTGGCACGTATCAAAGAACAATCGCCGGATGCCATCGTTATTCTGATGACGGGCTATGCCAGCTTAGGAACAGCAGTTGAGAGTTTGCGGCTGGGTGCCCATGATTATCTCATCAAGCCCAGCACCAGTGAAGACATCCGTGACAGTGTTTCACGCGGGGTCGAACGCGCCCGTAATCTGCGCCGCCGCCGTGAACTGTTGACGACCATTAAATCGAACGTTTCGGCCCTCAGCGAAGAAAAAGCTGCCCCGCGTAATGTCATGGTTCCGCCTGCCGCCAAACCTCGGATTGACTATAGTCCAACTGCCATCCCTACCCCGGCTGCACCTGCCATCTCCACCACCATGACTGCGATGAATCTTGGCCCGCTGACCATCTATCCCGGGCGTTATCAAATTGAGGTCGAGGGCACCATGATTGACCTGACCCCCACCGAATTTGACCTCCTGCTGTATCTAGCCGCACATCGGGGACGGGTCGTGCCTTGCTCAGAACTTGTCCGCGAAGTGCGCGGCTATGGGGTGGAAGAACGTGAAGCGCGTGAAGTCATCCGCCCCCATGTCAGCAATTTACGACGCAAATTGAAGAATGCTTCGCAAAACCCTAACATTTTGGTGAACGTGCGTGGCATTGGTTACCGCTTAAATGATGTAGAGTTGTCCTAGTTTATGATTTAACATAAGGGGGGAATTTACGATCTGCTCCCCCTTTTTACATCTCAATGCAAACTCCCCATTGTAATCCCCACATGATTTATGTCCTAATTTTCAGTTATTTAGCTCATTAACTAATATTTCCATCATAGCCAAATCGCAGTAGGCAGGTTACACTGAAGCAAAATTAGGTTTTTTTTTGGAAACGGTTAAAAGTTGGTATGATATAATGTAAGGGTGTGTGCTCACTTAATAACAAAAAGGTCATTTTGGGGAGATTTTGTCTAAATATATGTGAATTGAAGGTGTTTTGTAGACATCATGGAATTAGAAAAACAGGGTCTAGGGTTTTCGCTCAAAACAGTTCTACGTGGACACACAAACGAAATCTATCAACTAGACTGGGCTACCAATCCCCAGCTATTGGCAAGCCCATCTTCTGATGGCACAATTCGTATTTGGAATCCTCTCGAAGGCCGCATCCAAACGGTGCTTGCCGACCAAATGCAGATTGTCTATAGTGCGTCTTGGTCACCTGACAGCAAGCGGCTTGTTTCGGTCTCAAACGACGGCCTGATCCGCATTTGGAATGTGGCAAGTGGAACCGTTCAACAGCGGATTGAAACAAACGAAAAATCGCTTACCTATGCCGTATGGTCGCCATTGGGGGATCGTATCGCTACTGCGCCGCACCACCACTCCGTTTGGCTTTGGGACGCTGAATCCGGCGAAGTCCGCCTGAAATTAACTGAACACACCGATGCCGTAAGCAGCCTCGCGTGGTCACCCGACAGCCGCATACTGGCCTCCGGGGGTCACGACGCCGTGATTGTGTTGTGGGATACTGTCTCTGGCAAGTGCCTGCGAAAATTAGAGGGGCATCAAGGTCGAATTTATACCCTCACTTTTTCACCCGATGGCAAGACACTCGTTTCTGGTTCAGAGGACAAAACCATCCGCGTCTGGGAAATCGAAACGGGTAAGCAGCGATTTTTGATCGAGGCGCATACTCGCGCTGTACATGGGGCCGCCTATTCACCCGATGGCGCACTATTAGCTTCCAAATCTGCCGACAATACAACCCGCTTGTGGCGTACAGACACATGGGAAACCTTTGCCTTTTTGGAATCCACCCGCAACACGCCAAGTTCCCATCTGGGCGGGATTGCCTTCCACCCGACTCAGTCTATATTGGCCCTGCCTTGTGAAGAGGATACCGTTGTGCAAATTTGGGAGTTAGATACCAAGAACCTGCTCACCAAGCCTACCATTACCCCGGCGGTTCGATATACCAATGCCAAAGTGGTCTTAGTCGGCGATACCGGGGTTGGCAAGTCGGCCCTCACACTCGTGCTAACGGGCAATCGTTACCAAGAGACCGAATCCACCCACAGTCGCCAAGTTCACGTCCTCGATAGCCAAACGATCCGGGTTTCTTCCAATGTGGAGGAAATTCATGAGGTATTGCTGTGGGACTTAGCTGGACAACCGGGCTATCGCCTAATTCACCAACTGCATCTACATGAAGTCACCGTCGCGCTCGTCGTATTTGATGCCCGCAATGAAGTAGACCCCTTCAGCGGTGTCCTCCACTGGGTTCGCGCGTTACGACAGGCCCAGCAATTCAACCGGAACGGTAAATCTCAGCCGATGAAGATTTATCTCGTGGCAGCCCGCGTAGATCGCGGTGGAATCGGCATTACACAGGGCCGCATCAAACAGATGATGGATACCTTCAAGCTGGACGGCTATTTTGAAACCAGCGCCCGTGAAGGCTTCCGCATTGATGACGTTCGCAAGGCGGTCCTAAAAGCGATTGATTGGGACGCATTACCCAAAGTCAGTTCCAGCCATCTCTTTAAGGCGATCAAAGAATATTTGGATTCTGAGAGTGATGCGGGTCACCAACTCTCCGGCGTAGATGACCTCTATTTCGGCTTCCTCCGTACCATCGGCGCACCCGAAGCCTCCGACGAAGTCCGCGCCCAATTTGACACATGTATTGGCCTATTGGAATCCAAGGGCCTCATCAAACGGCTCAGTTTCGGCGATATGGTGCTGTTGAAGCCAGAGATGTTGGATTCCTATGCGTCGGCACTTGTCAATGCTGCCCGTAACGAACCTGACGGCATGGGCGTGATTAGTGAAGAAGACGCCCGCAGTGGCAACTTCGCAGTTCCGCAAGGGGAGCGCCTTAAGAACCGCGAACGTGAAAATATCCTGCTCATCGCCACCATTGAAACCCTGCTGCGCCATGAAATTGCCCTGCGTACCCCGGCTGCCGAGGGAACGTATCTTGTTTTTCCGTCGCAAATCACCCGCGACATGACCAACCCACCCGAACTGGATGGGCCAAGCGTCGTCTTCCAGTTTGAAGGCCCCATCGCCAACATCTATGCCATGCTAGTCGTGCGTCTATCCCGTAGCGGATTCTTCAAGTTAAAAGAAACGTGGCGCAACGTTGCGACCTTTGCGCCCTTAATCGGCGGCACTTGCGGCATCAGCCTAGAAAATCTGGGTGAGGGACAAGCCAAACTCAGTGTATTTTTCGATAGACCCACCACCGAATACAGCCGCATTCAGTTTGAAGAGTTCATCAATACCCATCTATACAAACACGCCTTGCCTGATACCCTCAAGCGCGAAGTCATGCTCGTCTGCCCGGAGTGCGGCTATCATGTGCCGCAGGATGTTTTGCACAAGCGCAAAGCCCGTAAAGATGAATCCATGTCCTGCCCCATCTGCACAACCCTTTTGATTTTCCCGGATGTCAAGAAGCTCTCCGTGACACAGACACTGGATGTCGTGTCCGGTATGGATAAAAACGCCAACACCTATCGGGACTTGGCAACGGCCAGCGCGATTGTGAACGGCAAAACCGAGTTGGGCGAATTTGACGTCTTTATGTGCCACAACAACCAGAATAAAGCCGAGGTTATCCGCATTGCCACCAAGCTCAAGGAAAAAGGCATTCGACCTTGGCTCGATGAATGGGAACTCCGTCCGGGTCTGCCATGGCAGCGCCTTTTGGAACAACAAATAGAAAATATCAAGTCCGTAGCGATATTTGTCGGCAAAAATGGGATTGGCCCTTGGCAAGACTTGGAATTAGGGGCGTTTATTCGAGAATTTATTAAGCGTTCCATGCCCGTAATTCCCGTCATTCTGCTAGATTGCCAACAACCACCGGCACTGCCCATTTTTCTTACGAGTATGACATGGGTAGATTTTCGCAAGGAATCCCCCGATCCTTTCGAACATCTCATATGGGGAATTACAGGCAAACGCGAATAGGGACAACCGTTTTAGTGTAGTCTTCAAAATCCAGTTTTGGGTGGGACATAATCAGAGGCCATCATCACTGTAATCGAGCAGGGAGGGATGAATGTTAACGCCTGTGCGGACGTAAGAAAGAGGCATATACAATGGAAAGCTCATCAGATGGCAAAGGAAAATCCCGCCTTCAGGGGCGCAAAAGGGGGCGCTCTGCGGACCGTGCCCGCGAAAGGATTGCGAACACTCAGTTCGACAATGAGCCAGCGGCCATTGACCACCTGCTCGATTTATTGAATGACCTCGACCCCAAAGCACGCTATCGAGCCGTGACAGCCCTCGGGCGAATGCGTGCCGTCCAAGCCGTTCCGAAGCTGATGGAAATGCTCGACGACCCCGTTCCACAGGTAGCCCAAGTCTGTATACAAGCACTTGGCATGATTGGTGATACCCAAGCAATTCCTGCACTTATTCCCTTGATAGTTCATCCAGAATTGGGTATGTTTGCGCTGAATTCGCTCCGCAAACTGGGCTACGAACCAAACGACAACCCGTCTCCCCAATTAGACACTTTTTTCGGGACATCTCGACCACAAGAACCAGTACGGAACGGCATGAACGGCAATAATAACCACTACGGACGCTCTCAAAACCCAAATAATCATAATCATAACTCTCGTTCGCGTCAGCCAACCCCGGAAGAAAATGAAATGGATTGGCTGATCACGTCGCTGCGCAGTGATGATCCAGTCGAACGGGCACGGGCCGCAAAAGCACTTGGCAAACGCGGGGATTGGCGTGCAACGGAACCGCTGATTCGTGCCCTACATGAATCAAAATATGACCCCGACCAAGAAGACCCACTTGACCAACTGGGTGACCCGGCGGTTGAGCCGCTCATTGAATCACTGCAAGACGCTGACGCCAGTGTGCGTGTATTGGCAGTGATGGCCCTTGCGAAAATAGGCGATGGTCGCGCTGCCGAACCATTGGTTGCCGCCCTCAAGGATAGCGATGAATTGGTACAAATGGCGGTCTGGACAGCCCTTGTGGACATGGGCAAGCCCGCCGTTGAGCCGCTAATTTCGGCGCTCCGTGACAATAACCCAGACGTACAGCGCAGTGCGGCCCTTGCTCTTGGCGAACTTGGCGATGATCTGGCCGTTGAATCCCTAATCGAAGTGCTGACCGATCTTGACTATCGTGCTCGCAGTGCCGCCGCCAAAGCCCTCGGTCAAATTGGCGATTATCGGGGCGTCCAAGCCTTGACCATCGCCCTGCGCGATAAAGATGTCACCGTGCGTCGCCGAGCCGCCAATGCACTAGGCGACATAGGTGATCCGCGTGCCATTGAAGCCCTAATTTGGGCCATGGACGACCAAGATCATATCGTCGGCCACAGTTCCATCATCGCCTTGCACAACATCATGCGAAAACAAGTAGACCGTTCAATGGAGCGCTTGATTAATGATTTGTATCAAGCCAATATGAAAATCCGGGCCAGCGCTATTGTCGCACTTGGTTCATTGGGTGATAAACGCGCCCTCCAACCCTTAATCGAAACGTTGAGTGATCCCAGCACCGAACCCAAGCTGCAATCCCTCATTATTGAATCCATGCGTAAACTACGCCAAGGCCCCGATGCAAGCTAATAGACTTCTCTGGTGAAGCGATTTTTAACCTAAAATCGCTTCACCCCAACCCCCAAAATTCTTACCCAACTTGCCTGTTTTCTATCTTGACTCCGACCTGTTAACGGGAGTACAATCGCACATCTGTTCGCTGTCAGGTCAAAGGGTCAACCTGAGGGTGAAATGTTGTCTCCCCTGCCCATCACTACCTTATGATGAACCACAAGAGGAATCATGCAAGACAAGATTATTGTGCGCGGTGCGCGGGAACACAATCTGAAAAATATTGATGTCGAGATTCCGCGTGATAAACTGGTTGTGATTACCGGTCTGTCTGGAAGTGGTAAAAGTTCTCTGGCGTTTGACACCATCTTTGCCGAAGGTCAGCGCCGCTATGTTGAAAGCCTCTCCGCCTATGCCCGTCAATTCTTGGGCCAGATGGAAAAACCTGACGTAGATCAAATTGAGGGCCTCAGCCCCGCCGTCTCAATTGATCAAAAAGGGGTCAGCCACAACCCCCGATCAACGGTTGGGACGGTAACAGAAATATACGATTATCTCCGTTTGTTATATGCCCGTGTCGGCAAGCCCCACTGCCCGACCTGTGGCACACCGCTAGAGGCCCAATCTGCCCAACAAATTGTAGATACTGTCGCCGCCCTGCCGGATGGGACTCGTATCCAAGTGCTTGCCCCGATTATCAAAGATCGTAAGGGTAAACATGAAAAAGTCTTCAAAGATATTCAAGAAGCGGGGTTCGTCCGAGCACGGGTCAATGGTGAGGTTTATGAAGTAGATAACCCACCCGATCTTGACCGGTACAAGATGCACACGGTTGAAATTGTGGTAGACCGTCTGGTGGTTCGCCATTATGATGACCCCACCAGTGAAGAAGCCCGCAGCGCCATCACCCGCCTAACCGACTCGATTGAGACCTCCCTTGAACTAGGCGACGGCTTTGTCATCATCAATGATCTCACCGACAGCAGCAACTCGGTAGATCATGTCTTTAGTGAGCAATTGGCCTGTCCGTTTGGACATGGCAGCTTCCCCGAAGTCGAGCCGCGCACCTTCTCCTTCAACAGTCCACATGGGGCGTGTACGGCTTGTCAGGGGTTAGGAGTCAAGCTCGAAATTGATCCCATACTGGTCATCCCCGACCCAGAATTGAGCCTTGCTGAAGGGGCAATTCAAGCCCAAGCGTGGCCGCAGGGCAAAGATAGCTATACCATGCAAATTATCGCCAGCGTATGTAAGCAGTATGGCATTAACTACAACGCCGCATGGAGCAAACTCACCCCCGACCAGCAGCAGATTATTTTGTATGGCACGGACTCAGAAAAGGTCGCGGTTGAATATGTCAGCCACGAAGGAGATCGGCGGGTCTATAAGACTCAATTTGAAGGCATCATCCCCAATCTGGCGCGGCGCTACAACGAAACGACCTCAGATTGGATGCGTGCCCGTATTGAAGAAGTGATGTCGGAACGGCCTTGCCCCACCTGCAATGGCCGCCGTCTCAATCCTTGGGCACTCGCCGTCACGATTGCCAACTTGTCCATCAACGATGTCACCGCCCTGCCCGTCAAACGTCTGGCGGAATGGGTTCATTCGTTGAGTGGTGAAAATAATGGGCATGTCGCAATCCTGAATACCCGCGATGCTGAAATCGCCAAGCAGGTCTTAAAAGAAATCAGCAGCCGCGTCAGTTTTATGGTCAATGTCGGCCTCGACTATCTAACCCTCAACCGTTCGGCAGGCACGCTCTCCGGTGGTGAGGCCCAGCGTATCCGACTGGCGACACAAATTGGCTCACGGTTGACGGGCGTCTTGTACGTCTTGGATGAACCCTCCATCGGGCTGCATCAACGTGACAACGAACGCCTGATTAACACCCTCAAAGGGATGCGTGATCTAGGCAACACCCTCTTGGTCGTCGAACACGACGATGAGACCATGCGGGCCGCCGATTGGCTGATTGATATGGGGCCGGGGGCGGGTGAACATGGTGGTCAGATTATCGCAACAGGCACGCCCGAAGAAGTGATGCATGATCCCAATAGTATCACGGGCGCATTTTTGAGTGGTCGCCGCCGCATCGCCATCCCGCCAACCCGTCGTCCGGGGAATGGGCGCAACATCGTCATTCGGGGCGCACGTGAGAACAACCTCAAAAATGTAGACGCCGAGATTCCATTGGGTAAGCTGGTTGTGATTACAGGTGTCAGCGGGTCGGGTAAATCCTCCTTGATGGTGGACGTGCTTTATCGGAAATTGGCCCAACGGCTCTATGGCAGCCGCGAACGCCCCGGTGACCACGACACGATTGATGGCATCGAGACGATTGATAAGGTCATCAACATTGACCAAAGCCCGATTGGTCGCACCCCACGTTCCAACCCCGCCACCTATACCAAGATGTTTGATGACATCCGTAAGCTGTTTGCCGACCTGCCCGAAAGCAATATCCGGGGCTATTCACAGGGCCGCTTCTCCTTTAATGTGAAGGGTGGACGCTGTGAAAACTGCGAAGGTCAAGGGATGCTGCAAATTGAGATGCAGTTTTTGCCGGATGTCTATGTCGTCTGTGATGTCTGTCACGGCAAGCGTTATAACCGGGAAACCTTGCAGGTCAAATATAAAGGCAAGAGCATCGCGGATGTGCTGGATATGACCGTCACCGAGGGCTTAGAATATTTTGAGAACATCCCGACCATCTTCCGTCGCCTCGAAACTTTAGAGTCAGTCGGGTTGGGTTATATCCGCATTGGGCAACCTGCGACCACCCTCTCTGGCGGGGAAGCCCAGCGTGTCAAACTCAGCCGTGAACTCTCGAAAAAAGGGACGGGGGACACCCTGTATGTCCTCGACGAGCCTAGCACAGGTCTGCACGCCGCCGACGTGGAACGCCTGATTAATGTGTTGCAAACGCTGGTAGATCGTGGCAACAGTGTGCTTATCATCGAACACAACCCCGACATCATCAAAGTCGCCGACTGGTTGATTGATATGGGACCGGAGGGGGGTGAGGATGGCGGTGAGGTCATTGCTGTCGGCACACCCGAAGAAATTGTCGCCTGTGAACATAGCTACACTGGGCAGTATATCAGGCCCTATCTGGTCGGGGAACGTTAGGTCAATCGGCACAAAGTTTGATAGTCTCTTTTGTGCCGACTGGCGCTAAAATTCGTCCGATGCTTAAATAAATTGCGTAAAGTTGGCACAAAAGAGTTCGACATGAAGAAAATCGCAGTCCTCACCAGCGGTGGCGATGCCCCCGGCATGAACGCTGCCATTCGCGCTGTCGTCCGTACTGCGCTTGATATGGGTATGGAAGTTTACGGTATCCGACGTGGGTATACCGGGATGCTGGCGGGTGATTTTGAACGCATGACCAATCGTGAAGTCAGCGGTATTTTGCAGCGCGGCGGCACGATTCTCCAAACCGCCCGCAATGAACAATTCAAAACCCCCGAAGGTCAAAAACGCGGCCTCCGTCGGCTCAATGAAGTCGGCGTGGATGGCCTAGTCGTCATTGGCGGTGATGGCAGTCTACGCGGTGCCCAAGCCCTTCATAGTCTCAATTTTCCAGTCGTGGGGATCCCCGGCAGCATTGACAATGACATCTGGGGCACCAACATGAGCATTGGGGTGGATACTGCCCTCAATACCATCTTGGATGCGATTGACAAACTGCGTGACACCGCTACCAGCCACGAACGCGCTTTCTTGGTCGAGGCAATGGGGCGCAATTGTGGTTATCTGGCCTTAATGAGCGGCATTTTGGGCGGGGCAGAATTGGTCGTTACCCCCGAAAAACCACTTGAACTTGACGAAATCGCCAAAGCCCTTGACGACGCCTATACACGCGGCAAATCCCACGCCATCGGGGTGATCGCCGAAGGTGCAAAATATAACATCACGGAAGTCGCCAAATATCTTGAAGACCGCACAGTTGGTTTTGAAGTCCGCATGACCATTTTGGGCCATGTCCAGCGCGGAGGTAGCCCATCGGCTTTTGACCGTCTACTCGCCACCCGGTTGGGTGTGGCCGCTGTTGAACAACTGGTCGCAGGCAATTCGGGTGTCATGGTTGGTCTTGATGGACGCGATATTACCTGCGCACAGATTTCCGATGTCATTAGCAAGCAACGTGGCATCAGTGACCACTATTTTAAGATGGCTGAGGTCTTGTCACGGTGATGCGTCGGATCACATTCGCTATTGTACTGGCAGGCCTGTTCATCCTATTGGCAGGCATCCACCAACCCACCCTTGCTCGTCAGAATGCCGACGAGGTAGTGCTCGCCTATGTCCACGAAAATACGGTGAAATTAGCGGATGCACAGGGTAATCCCATCACCATCGTTGGGCCAGAATTTCAAACGGGTCAAGCCGCCAGCCTGCTCTGGACACCCGACGGTGAACGGCTCTATATTGCGCGGCGCGACGGCCTCTACGAAACCAGTGCCGAAGGTGGCGCAGCGGTGCGTCTCCCCGGTGATTTCAGCATCACGATGGCGCTAGATCGCAGTGGCAAATCCATCTACTACATCGAATCCAGCAACCCTGCCGAGGCCGATCAACCCGGTTTTATCACCTTCCCCCTGCGCGAAACCAGTTTGCTCAACATGGGGGGGACGGGGCGCTTGGTGAATTACATTGGCAACTATTCGCTCGGTTCGTCCGATGTGGCGTTGGGCGGGGCGGCTTTTCAATATGCCCGTGATGGTGGCATCTTGGGAGGTGGTCGTCCGCGTTTAATCCCCACCTATGGCACAACTCTATTTTATTCCTGCTGTTTTCCTGATGCTGGCTTAAATGCCATTGATATTTCATCCGGCGAGATTCGCGCTTACGACAGCACGTTTATCCCCGGCCCGTCCGCCATCAATTCCAGCCTATCTCGTTTGGCAGGCCCGACCATCAACGGCACCATTCGCGTGATTGACTTAATTACCGCTGGCACACGCGACTATCCCATCAATTTTGGCGACGTGGAGCGCATCGCATGGGCATTGGATGACAGCGCCCTCTATTTGGCGGTGCGGGGCACTCCCAAAGACCCTCTGCCCCTGAGTCCATTAGTCACCTCCCCGATTGATGACCGCGAGGCCGATATTTTTGTCTGGCGTTTGGACTTGGTAACGGGTGGTTTGGTGCAATTGGCAGAATTGGGGGATTTTTACGGGGTATCTTCGATTGCCGCCACCGATGAGTATGTCTTTTTGACCGTTGTGGAGCGTAATGTTGCCCTGGTTAACGACCTCAATTCAGGCCGTCTCCCCGCCGACCTCAGCCCCGCCGACCCCCGCCTGACAAGTGATTATTTGACAGGCAGTATCTTATACCGCATCCGCACCGATGGCAGCGAAGCCCTCTCGATTTTGGCGGATGTGTGGGGTGTCGTCGCCAAACCGAGAAGGTAACGAAAAGTAGGCGGGAATCATTTTCGTGCCATATAAATGGTCAACCTTTTTTGGTTCGTAGCATTTCTCTTATGACTCGAACGCTTGCTTCATGATTGCTAAGATTTGGCTCCCCTTGAAATAAGCCTCGAATTTCAGGGCTATTTATGGCAACTTCTATATTATCACCGCTTGCAACGGCAAGTCTAAATACTTCTGTTCTTTTCAAAGTCTGACCATCAGGTAGGCTATAATTAGTCGCTTTGGTTTCAGTTGAAACAGAAACAATATCTCTATACAAATATTCAACAGTTTTTTCATTAAGAAATACATTTCTCAAGAAATTATAATCTGCTGAATAGGTGGCTATTCTAGATTCAGAAAGACAAATCACCACTAACTGATTACAACTGTAATGGAGCTTTCCTTCTGGATCTTTTGCGACTACTAATTCATGGTCGGGAATACCATATGTTTTCCAAAACAACGGCCCATAAATAAGCATAGGTTCACGCACTAACTCTTCTCTAACCAAGCCTAATCTCTGTAATGCAAGCTTGACAACACGACTCAAATCTTCGACTAACCAAGCCTCTATTTGACTAGTAGGAGGAAATTCATTCAGGTCTTTTAGAGTGAATCCCCACTTCTTGAGTTGATCTCGATACTCTACTGCTATCTTCTCGTGTTCATCTAATTTTTTAGCCCCATTAAAAATCATGTCTCCTAAAGTTTCAAGACAACCCATTGATTCAGGCTCTTTCTTTCCAAACTTAAAAAACCAAACACGGATTTGATATCTCTTGATCGACTCATCAATCATACGAGAGTTAACGCTCATGGTTTTCCTCCATTTTTAGCAGAAGTAAAACTATCTCATTATCAAATTTGGGGATTAAATCAAGAAGTGCCTTAACCTCAGCTTTAGTAGTCAATCCTTTTGCGGCAAGTGCCAAGCAATCCGAAATCTTAGGGTTTTCAATTTGGAATCCCTTCCCTCGAAAATAATCATCCTTTATCAAAGCTAAAAATAGAGCAATATGTGCTTGGGTTGCATCTCGGTCAAGTCCATTAAGGGTCTGTTCCTTGATAACAATTGCTTCGTCTCGATTTAGCAATCTTGGGCGCCTGCCACGCAAATTGGCTAATGCCAGTGCATACCAACCATAAGCGTGTGTCGGTTCTCGCTGTACGATTTGTTCCAATAGCCCAATGGCTATATCAAACGAACGCATCATTAAATGGCATAATGCCACTGTCAACAAATCATCAATGCTGGCATTGGGTATAGTGGTGCGTGGTTGATAATGTTTCAAATAATTTTGCATTGCAACGGGAGACAAGCCGTATAACTCGCCCAAACGCGACGGTTGGTACACTGCACCACATTTCGGGCAATGCGCGTTATCCGTTTCACTCACCGTAGCACAGACGAAACATTTTTTAGTTGCGGGTAAAGGCTGAACAGAGGCCAACGATGCTAGTAATTTTCTAAAGCCGCCGCTGTAGTCTGAGCGAAAATCCACATATTGGAGGGGGTGAAGTTGCAGCCAAAATTCAGGTTCGCAATTGGTCAACAAAACGGGAATGATAAGGAGTTTGGATTCGCCTTTTTTGGCTCTCTCTGAACCTAAATTAAGCGCAAACTGAAATTCGGCCCGACACACATCTGAGGCAAGCGAATTATGAGAAACTAACAAAATAAAGGTGTCAGAGTTTCTAATCCCCTGCTCGATTTCTCTTTCCCATTTATGTCCAGCACGAATACTATCGTCATTGGTATCAAACCAAACTGAATCTACATTTTGGCGTAAATCAGCCACAAATTGAGTAGCAAACTTGGTGTCTTTGTGGGAATAACTGATGAAGATTTTGAATGGCATAATTTGGATTATAAATGATAGTTTTAATAATCAACAATATCATTATATCAAAATATGCCAAATCATTTACATTAAATTTAGGGCAATATGTCACTTTTTACCAATTTTAGATTTATCTTGGCACAGGGTCGCCATGCGCTTCTAAAGACTCTATATATAGCGCAATCGCCTCTTTGATATTTTCAATGGCCTCTTCGCGTGTTATACCCTGACTGATACATCCCGGCAAACTAGGGCATTCAATCACCCAATACCCATCGTCACCGGGATAGAGAATCACACGTCTCTCCATCACTTCTCCTCCATCATCCTAATCCGAATTTTCGCCTTGAGCATCGCCATTAAATGATCCATGTACTCCATCTCATCTAATTCGGCGTTTTCTTCAGAAGTCAAAGTCCGTTCTTTATTCTGTTGGAGCAAATAACGCAAACGCTCCTGAAGCCCTTCAGAAGCGCGAAAATCAAGAACTTGTTGTGCAGAGGGACAAGTCGAAAGAAAGTCCAAAACCTCGATTTTGATACTCGGAATCTTGGAGTCTGCCATTTTTCCTTGCCCAAATAATAACTATCAATGCTGGGTCGAGCCGCGCTCCAGACCAGCCAAGAGGCTTCGCAAGTTGTCGTAATCCTCCAACACACGCCCTGCCCCACGCGCCACACACGTCATGGCATCTTCCGCCAGCCATACCCGCACATTGACTTCATCCGCCACGCGCTCGGTCAGCCCTTTCAATTGCGACCCACCCCCGGCAAGGCAAATACCGGATTCCATCAGGTCAGCCACCAATTCCGGCGGGGTCTCGTCCAGCGCATCCCGAATCGTGTCCACCAAAATCCCTACCGAGCCGGATAGGGCCTCACGGATTTCAATGGACGACACCTCACGTGCTTCCGGCAGACCGCTAATCAGATTACGACCCCGCACCAGCATGGTACGTTCTTCCAACAACGGAAATGCCGAGCCAATTTCGATTTTAACCTTTTCGGCGGTACGCTCCCCGATCAGCAAGTTATATTTGGAGCGCATATATTGGACAACATCTTCGTCCATTTCATCACCTGCCACCCGAATACTGCGGCTGATGACGATACCCCCCAACGAAAACACGGCCACTTCGGTTGTCCCGCCGCCGATGTCCACAATCATACTGCCGCGTGTCTCTTGAATCGGCAGTCCGGCCCCGATTGCCGCCGCGACGGGTTCTTCAATCAAAAAGGCTTCGCGTGCCCCGGCGCTCATCGTCGCGTCATACACGGCCCGTTTTTCGACTTCGGTCACACCGGAGGGAATCCCAACCACCACACGCGGACGGGGAATCGGCACCCAGCTTTGTTGGTGGGCCTTACCAATAAAATATTCAAGCATCCCCTCAGTAATTTCAAATTCGCTAATGACGCCATCCCGTAAAGGGCGCACCACCAAAATTTTATTGGGTACTTTGCCGGACATTTCTTTGGCTTCCTGCCCAAATGAAAGGGGTCGCCGCGTTTTCTTTTCGATGGCGACATATGAGGGTTCGTTAATCACAATCCCTTTACCACGCACACTCACCAATGTGTTCGCCGTACCGAGATCAATACCAATGTCTAGTGAAAACAGGCCAAGCAGCCAGTCTAAAGGACTAACCACGCTGTTTGCGCCTCCTTATTTCAGGGTTTATAGTCTTAAGAGCGCGGCTATTGTACAGCCGAGCCGTTGTTTATCCAAGAAAGAAATGTACTAGAGATGAATCCTACCCAAAATCCAAAAGACGACCACTCCTATCACTACACGCCATCCTCACAAATGGCTGAAAAATTAGTGATGAACCGGCAAGGTAAATTAACCCGATTGCAGCGATCCCCCATCGTGATAGCAGCCCTTGTCTCCAGCATCGGCTTCATCTGCTCCGCCACCATGCTGGCAACCGGGGTTGGCCTTATATTACGTGGACCTAGCGGCGGAATCCTGAGTTACTTCTTCTATTTCATGATGTTTCTCAGTTTTTTCTTCCTTGCCGGGGTCTTATGGACAAATGCCAGCATGTTCTTGCCGGAGACATTCTCCAAAAAACCTGTCCGGTGGCAACGCGGCCCGTTGGAAATCAAAATGGCATCCCGGAATCGGCCCGAAATGCCATTCTCATTCATCATTGGCAGCTATAGTTTTGCCCCATTTGTCGTCCCATCCGAAGTCCCTATGAACACAGGCCGTGAATACATCGTGTATTATTCAACCCGCAGTCGCTTATTGTTGAGTATCGCCCCCACCGACCAGCCCGAATCCAAAAATTGGCTACCTCTCAAATCCTAACTGACCTCTGGAGTGGGCCATTGAGGTTGAATCTTCTGCCACTCAAACAGCAGCAAATCGAACGCTTGTTGAATGGCAGCAAGGGTACTGGTCACTTGGGCCTGTGTATCCCCAATCGCCCAATCCGTGCTATTTAATTGATCTTTCCCGGAACACGCCGTCTCAATTTGACTGCGTGTTTTATATAAACCCTCTTCGACCTCTTCCATCAAGTTAAAAATTGGGTCTAGCCCTTCTTGATGATACTCGTTGACATCTCCGACCCATTTCGGGCGTTCCGGCACGGTATATGCTTCTGCCGAGGGCACCGTTTTGCAATCCAGTGTGGCCGCGTTTAAAGCGGTTTGATACGCCAGCGCAGTCTGAGCGTTATCTTGCACCCATTCATTTAACTTATACAGTGCATCCGCCCGATTAATCGCGGCGTCTTCGGGGGTATTGATTTCATTATAGGCCACAATGGTCGCACCGAGCAGTGCAAAACACGCCGCCATCCACATAAACACCCGAAAACAACCGGATACCCGACCACGGGAACGTTCGCGCCGAGCGGCCTTCTGTTTCGCTTTTTTGGCCCGTCGGCCTTCTTTTTCTGGCGCAGGGGCGGGTGCTTCATCCGGTTCTGGGGGCAGATCCAAAATATCTTCATCATCCCACTTAATTTCCGTGACGACTGGCCCGGCTTGTCGGCTAATATCGCCAGAAAGCATCTGCCATTCATAATCATCATCGGCGGCTTTCATTAGTTTCTGACGTGCTTCAGCCTCTTGACGCTGACGCAATACTGATAGGGCACGTACCGCTTTATAGGCGAGATCGCGCACCTTTGGATTTTGATCCAGCGTAGCGACCTTATCTAATTCATCAATCAGCGAAATATCACCTGTTTTGCCAAGTGCCATGACTGCGTTATAGCGCACTTTCGGGTCGGCGTCAGCGAGTTTCTGAATGAGTTTTTTTGTTTGCTTATCCACGACACGACTCCGGATTTAGAGAATGTCAAAATCAATTTTCTATGCGAAGATTGTAGACATTATCACCCCACCCTGAGTACAGGTCAAATCGTCATGGGAACGCCGCTCGTGTTTATTGGTATGCTGGTTTCAATCGGGTTAGTTGGCCTGATCCTTTGGTGGCTCTTCAACACGACGGAAGGCGTCTATTTAGGTCGCCGGGTGGTCATCTGGCTCTATGATCGTTATGCCCATCGTTATGACCGCACCAAAGAATTTGAAACCGCTTATGAAACCGCTTATCTGGGTCGCCCCCTGCTGCAAGCACTCGATACCCCAAATGCCCTGATTTTAGATGTTGCGACAGGCACAGGCCGCCTACCCGCCACATTATTTCAACGTCCCGCCTTTACGGGCAAGATCGTTGCCGTTGATCTCAGCCGTCAGATGTTGGCCCGAGCCGCCGAAAAATTGCAATATGAACTCCATGCCAACCGCGCCTATCTCCTGCACTGTCCCGCCGACCACCTCCCTTTCCCCGATCACACTTTCGAGGCCGTCACCATCCTAGAAGCTCTTGAATTTATGCCCTCCCCAGAAGCCGTCCTGCGTGAAATCCACCGTGTCACCCGTCCCGGCGGCGTAGTCTTGATGTCCAATCGGCAGGGGCGTGAAGCCAAACTTTTGCCGGGTAAAACCATGACCAACGAACGTTTTGAACACTATTTAACCGAAACACTGGGTTTTGAATTTGTCGAGATTCAACGCTGGCAGGTCGGCTATGCGTTGGTATGGGCTTTTAAGGCAGGCGACTCTTCCCCCGCCATTGCCAAACCGCTAGGGGAAATTTGGCGCTGCCCCGCCTGTGACCAAACCGCGCTTACTCCACAAACCAATCAATGGGTCTGCGAAAATTGCGGACAGATCATCTTGGTTGGATCAGATGGTGTCATTGAACTTTTTTCAGCAAAAGTGGACAGACCAATGGCAAAATATTAAACTTTCCATCACTTTTTTGCCTTAACCCTATAGGCCAGAACACTCTCCCCTCTCTCAAAGCGTTGGGAGAGGGGTCGGGGGTAGGGCTTCACAATGGATTGGAGCAACTTTATGGCGACGGCCCTTCTCCGTTATTACACCAACAACGGCATTCAGCTTGGCATGATTCAAAATGGCATTGTATATCGGGTGGAAGGCGACCTACAGGGTAACTATTACGCCGGGGCCGAAATCAGCGCGTTAGATAACATCCAACTCGCCCCGCCCATCCAACCCAGCAAAATTGTGTGTGTGGCCCGCAACTATGCCGCCCATGCCGCCGAACACGCGGTTGAAGTCCCCAAAACACCTATGCTTTTTTTGAAACCGCCCAGTTCACTGATTGCCTATGGCGAAAATATCGAACTGCCTGCCGATATTGGTCGCGTAGATTTGGAAGCCGAACTCGCCGTCATCATCGGCAAACGTGCTAAACGGATTAAAAAAGAGGATGCCCTCGATTATGTACTGGGCTATACCTGCGCCAACGATGTCTCGGCCCGTGTGCTGCAAAAAGCCGATGGGCAATGGGGACGTGCCAAAGGATTTGACACCTTCTGTCCGCTTGGCCCATTTATCGTGACCGACATCGAGAAACCCAACAATCTTGGCATCAAAGCACGGCTGAATGGCGAGGAGATCATCAATTCCAATACCTCCTACATGGTCTTTGATGTCGCCACGCTGATTGAATTTATTTCGCAGGCCATGACCCTCGAACCCGGTGACGTGATCTTGACGGGTACACCCGAAGGTGTGACCGAGATTAAACCCGGCGATACGGTTGAAATCGAAATCGAGGGGGTCGGCAGTTTGAGTAATCCAGTGGTCGCGGTGGAATGATTATTCGACGCAAAGCCTTCGCCTATATCACGCATCAAAATCGCTTGTTGGTGTTTGAACACGCCGATTATCCCGATGCGGGTATCCAAGTTCCGGCGGGTTCGATTGAACCAGATGAGACTCCCGAACAAGGCGTCATGCGTGAAGCCTTTGAGGAAACAGGCTTAGAGGGTCTTATATTGGTGGAATTTCTGGGCATGGTCGAACATCATTATGGCCGTGAGGAAATCGCCCACCGCTACTTTTTCCATCTGACGTGTGACCATGCACCACCTGAAACATGGTCACATATGGAAACCAATCGCAGTGACGGCAACCCTGAACCGCTGGAATTTCGCTTCTATTGGGCCACCCTACCTGATAGCGTCCCCCAAATGGTTGCCGATCATGATATTCTGGTAAATGAACTTTCTCGGCGACTTGGCCTGAAATAATGCCCCTGTCCATTCGTGGGACATTGATTTTGTAGCCGAGGAATCAAATTCCCCGGCTATTCCTCGGCCCGAATAAACTCCGGCGGCACAAAATCCGCCAACCACACATTTTCATTCCCCAGATAAAACGCTACCCCATTACGATAGGCGTCACCCGCCAAAATCTCTAAAATGACGACCTTGCCGCCTTTCCGACTTGCCACCTCTGTTGCCATCTTGCGATCCGTCGCAAAATGCACATATTGGCGTTTCATCGGTTTGAGACCTTTTTTCAAAATCACATCCAGCACCGAATGGGTGGTGCCATGATACAAAATTCGCGGCGGGGCGGATGGCGTTTTTTTGACTTTCTGGCTTGTCGAATGTCCATAGAGCGCCCGAATCTGCCCATCCGCGATTTCGTAGCGTTTTTTGCTGGCCTGTTCATTCATCTGCACCACGTCCGCCTCGGTGAGATGTTCCCATTCCGGCCTCAGTTTACGGAGCGACTGCAATAAATCCTCCACCGCAACCCAACCATTTTCGTCCAATGTGAGTGAATATAGTTTAGGTCGGTGTCGCAAGGCTAAAGAAACGGTTCGGCTCAAATGGGTATAATTAAGACTCAATTGAAAAATCCTCCCACTATAGGGGTTCAAGGGATGTATAACCGGATTCCCGATTGGCTGCCGGGATGGGCGCACCCGCGTTTCCCGCTTGTGGCAAACGAACTACGCAAATTGAGCATTTTTGATTACCGCATCGCTGCCACCAGCCATCGCTTGGTTCGGCTGTTTTCGATTCTCAATCCTATTCTATTGATTATATCGTTTATACTGTTGATTTCGCATGAAGTCACCGTCGGCTTCATGGTCTATATCCCCCTGCTCTTTATCGCCCCCCTGTTGATGCTCCTGTCCGAAAGTTTCTATCTGCGCCTACTGACCAATGCCCGCTGGATGGCTGCCCATGCCATTGCTGGCGAAGTTGAACACGGCACATGGGACATCATCCGCACCGTGCCCCTGCCACGCTATCAATTGATTTTTAGCAAATTTGCCGCCTTGTTGTGGACAGCCCAACCCACCTTGCTGCAAATTTTTGTCTCACGCCTAGTCATTGCCCTGTTTATCGGCCTGCTGCGCTACAATCTCAATAATGTAACCCTCACTCTCGCCGATGCCCTCCCCCTAGCGCTGTTGGGGTTGATGATTGTCCTGATGCCCCTTTTGGAATTATTTGTCACCATGAGCGGCGGCTTGTTGATTTCCGCCACCACGCCTAATATCCGCCAAGCCAATCTCTGGATGCTGATTATGCAGGGGCTGTTCCGTATGCTGACTGGACTGCTCTTTTTTGTGCTGCATTATGACGCCGCCGACTTTAGCCTGATTCGCTTTTTTCCCCTGCTGATTTTTCCGCATTGGGAATTGATGCTGTTGTGGATGTGGTTGCCTGTTCCCCTATCCAAAGCCGATCAACTCAACTATTTCGCTACACCGCTGATACTGGCCTATGTACTGTTGCCGTTGATTGTTGGGGGGTTGTCCCTGTGGAGTGCCATTCGCCGTGTGCAAAATACCTGAATCGGCCTCACTGCCCGCCTCTGACTATGCTACAATAAAAAACTCAATTTCTATGGACTGACATTAGGAGTACCGCGTTGACCTTTACGCCCATTCCCCAACGCATTGAAGGCTTTGTCCGCGATGCCATTGCCGCCGCGCAACAAGCCGGAAAACTGCCCGCCGCCGATGCCATTGCCGTGCCAATTAATCGCCCCAAAAAAGCCGATCAGGGCGATTATGCCTGCCCTGCGCCGATGGCCCTTGCCAAAACCTTTGGCCTCAAGCCGCTGGATATTGCCCAGACTATCGCCGACCACATGCCCCAAAATGAGCTTTTGCGCGAGGTGATTGTTGCCGCACCCGGCTTCCTCAATTTTTGGCTCAATCGTGACTGGGTGCGTGAGCAAATTCACACCATCATCAAGGCTGATGACAAGATTTTTCAACAAGATATTGGCAAGAACCGCCGTGTGAATGTGGAATTCCTCAGCGCCAACCCAACCGGCCCGCTACATGTCGGACGCACACGCGGAGCAGTCGTGGGGGATGGCATTGCCCGGTTGATGGAAATGTGCGGCTGGAACGTCTACCGCGAATATTATTTCAACAACGGGGGTCGCCAAATGACTCTACTGGGTCAAAGTTTGCAGGCCCGTTATTTGCAGGCATTGGGCATTGACGCCGAACTCCCCAAAGGCGGCTATGAAGGTGAGTATCATAGTGACATGGGTCAAAAATTGGCGGGTGAAAAAGGCGACGAATGGAAAAACGCCGATTGGTCGGTCTTTAAAGAATATGCCGAGCAAGAAATCTTCCGCAACATCGAAAACACCCTTGACCGTCTTGGCATTCACTTTGACCTGTTTTTCCCAGAACTCAGTTTGTATGGCGAACCCGTTGAGCAGGTGCGTGCTGAACTCGAAAAACGTGGCTATCTCTATTATTCGCCGACCCGTCATGGCGCGTCAGAAGAAGATGTAGCCGCCGCCAAAGCCAAAAATCTCGCCCCGGCCCTCTGGTTCAAGAGTACCGAATTTGGCGATGATGAAGACCGTATTATCTTGCGAAGCACGGGTGAACCCACCTATGTGCTGCCTGACATCGCCTATCATGTCAACAAATTAGGGCGCGGCTTCGACCTATGTATTGATATTTTTGGCTCTGACCACTTCACCGAGGCCCAAACCGTCAATCGCGGTCTGCAAGCGTTAGGCTATGACGCTGATAAGGTCAAGGTCGTCTTGACGCAGTGGGTACAGTTGATGCGCGAAGGTCAGCCCGTCGGCATGAGTACCCGCAAAGGCGAGGTCGTCAATTTGGATGACCTAATTAATGAAATCGGCCCGGACGCCGTGCGTTATTTCATGCTCAACCGCAGCACCGACGCCACCATCAATTTTGATTTGGGTTTGGCGGTCAAGGCATCGAATGAAAATCCGGTGTTTTATATCCAAAATGCCCATGTGCGCTGCGCCGGGATTTTGCGCCAAGTCGAGGAGCGTGGTTATCCCAACGATTGGGACAAAGACGCGGATTTATCGCTGCTTGGCGAATCCGAAACAGCCTTCATTTTGAAGATGTTGGAATTTCCCGATCAATTGGTCTTTGCCCATGACAACCTTGCCCCGCATCAAATGGCGTTTTGGGCATTGGATTTGGCACGGGCGTTCCATCCGCTTTATGATGAAATCCGTGTGTTGCACAGCGAAGTACCTGAAGATGTCGCCAAAGCCCGCCTGAAGATGTATCGCGCCGCCAAGATTGTCTTTAAGCGTGTCCTAACCTTGATGGGCATGACCGCCCCCGAACGCATGTGAGAAATAAAAAGGGCGATTCACAAACAGGTCGCCCTTTCGATTTTCACTTATGGAATCTTAGAAATCTTAAACCCAAAGCTGATCTTCAATGGCTACCGTGCGCTCGGTTTCCACATCCCCAGTATGGGTGGTTTGTTTGGGTTCAATCAACATAATATGGGTCTCGACTGGCGCATATGGGTTATGTTCAACCCCTTTCGGCACGACAAACAATTCCCCCGGGTGGAGTTCGACAGTGCGATCCCGCATTTGAATAATCAGTTTGCCACTGATGACAAAAAATATCTCATCTTCGTGTTCATGGGCGTGCCAAACAAACTCGCCTTCCAGCTTGGCTAATTTAATATACTGCCCATTCGCCTCGGCAATGATACGCGGCGACCAATGATCGCTAAACAATTTGAATTTCTCAACCAGATTGGCTTTGTCCATTGATGGGATGTCCTTTGTTGGTGAAGCCGTCTTGGAATTTCAAATTTCTACGTCACAGATAGTTACTGCGCCGCACCGGGGTCGCTAATTGTCACCGCTTCGTTAATCGCAAAATATAACACAGAGCTTTCAAAACTCAGCGCCAATGTAAACTCGGCGGATGTATCGCGTGCTACATTGAGTCCATCCATCTCCGAGAGGTTGATTTCGACCTCCAATACCAACTGCTCCCCGACCAAGCCACCATCCTCCGCGTCCAAAAATACGGTGATGGTCAGGCTGCTATCAGTAGCCAGATGGTCAAAAAAGGCCGCCCGATCAAGGATGCCCAAACGGGGATTGGCGAGAATGCTTTCGACATCAATATCCAACACCTCAATCCCCACCAGTGGGTCAACGGTAATGGTATAGACCTGCACGGGATTGGCATATTGCCGCAAGGTGACTTGACCCAAATCTTCGACAGCCGTCGCCGTTTCCAATAATTCATTGGTGGCCCGCAGCGCAATCAATTCTTTGGCGTCCACATGCGATTCCAAATTTGCCACTTCTGCTGAGGCCAAATCCGCTGTCACCGCTGCGTTGATGGGAGTGAAGTCATCGAGTTCAACATTGCGCCCGTCATCCGGCGAGGCAGTACGATCCCCCTGCACATACACCATGCCGCTAATCCCCACAATCTCGAAATCGGCCTGCACCGTGACGTTGTTAATGGTCTGGCGGCCTTCTGTTTCGCGGATGGTGCGGGTCTGCCCCAATTCGGTCTGCACGGCGCTGTTGGGCACATCATATACCGAATCTACATTACGGCGGGTGTTATCATTCAAGGTATACGGGTCAGCATCCCCCACCGCCAAACTCAGCCCCAATTGGCTGTTTTCACCCGACTGTGCCGAATAGGTATTCCAATTGCGCGTCCGCTCATACGCCGCCAAAATTTCACGCAGCGCCGCCTGTTCTTGGCGAGAAAGGCCGTCATCTTGGGCCAACCCAATCGTAAGTGGCAGGTTCATAAAGACTAGTGCGACCAGACCTAGCATGAGAGGGCGAAATAATTGACGCATCAGGCTATCCCACTCCTTCCTCAACAGGCGGCATTTGGATGTCAAACTCGGAATTTAGATCACTCAGCGTTAGCGTCTCGGATTGATGATGGGTAATTGTGACCGCCGCCCCACCCAAATCGCTGCCAAAGGTTTTGCTGTCCAACGCGCTTTCGAGGCTAAGGGTCATCGTTTGGCGATACACCCTCTGGTCATCCGCGCCGACCCATACTTCCAACGTATAGACCGCCCCTTCAAGCAAGGCACTTCCTGCCTCCTCGGATAATTCCAAATCGCCTAGCAGTGCCGAGGCGTCTTGCCCCAACGCTGCCATTGCTTCCGCCGCATTGAGCGTTAGCAAATAATGGTTCATAGTCTGCCCGTCTAGTTCATCCGGCAGCGACTCGGCGGATTGCACGACAGTAGTATTCAGCAACGCAGGCATCATATCCAGCCGCACATGCTCAAGCGAAGATGCCACCTCGGTCAGCGACACCGTGCCATTGTCTCCCAACGCTATCCCCTCTTGGATTTCTTGCCATCCCTCCGGCAATCCGGCCCGATATGGTGGCGCGGTCTCATCCAAGTTGATAAACACTCGTCCATCAATGGAAACAAGCGCGACGGTCAATTCCAGTTGGGGGATCATCTCAATTTCAGGTAGGGGCGCTCCCGATTCCAGCGGGCCGGGTACGACAATTTGACCTTGTGCCACGCTCTGGCTTATAGACGAACTTGTATTCGCTCCCTCAATTTGTGCCGTTTGGAATTCGACAATTCCCATCGAAATGATATACACCGTATCGCCTTGCACCAATTGGGTACTTTGCGAAGTCAGACTGTCCCACTGCGCCGTGTAGCCGGATACCGCCGCTGTGTTTTGATAGGCCGTCGTCAGCATATCCAACGTCGCCTGCAAATCATCTTGGGCCTTCACACGCAGCATAGGTATTCCTAAAAGCAGGATAACGATGATCCAAACAAACTGTTTTTTACCCATTAGCTTATTTGCTACTCCAAGATTCAAGATTGGGGACCGGGGGGAAGTTGCTCATGAAAATATTCAACCAGCGCCAGTTGAATCGTGTTAAAAATCTGATTGATCTTGCGCAATAGTCGAATTTGGGCCTCGTGGTCAAGTTGAGCCACCTGTGGCATTTGCATCGCGGCTTCGGTCAGGCTGTCACGGAAAAACATGACGATTTCCAAGCCATCGCGCACCGAAAGATGATTGGCGATGCTATTTTGGGCATAACGCACCGCGATGCTTTGGGCCTCAATTAGCAGGCTGTCATCATCTACTGGCATGGCGATATGCTGCATAATCAAGCCCAACAGCCGTTTGCCCAGTTCGCGCTGTTCTTCGCGCTGTTCGCCATCAAATGCGGTCAGTCCGGAAGGGGGCAAGCTGGTTTGCAGGCGATGGCGCGTCTCGACCAACGCATAACTCACCCACGCCTGCTGGTTATTGGGCGTAATCTGTTGTTCCTGATGTTTGACAAACACCGCCACGTCCGATTCCAAAAATCGGCGGTGTCCACCGGGAGTGATATAAACCGGAATGCTGCCGTTATCAGCCCAACGCCGCAGGGTCGTTGGATGGATACCGAGCATTTCTGCCGCTTGTGCCAATGTCAGCCATTTTTTTGCCGTTGCGTCTGTCATGACCCTGACCGTGTATCATTCAATATTAGCCTGATTCTAACAGCAGTTGACTGATGCCGAAAGTTACCGCCTGTTTCTCAGTAAAAGCATTAAAGGTGGTTATATTTCTGCTGCTGACCTTGCTTGTAATGATCGTGAACTTCGACCTTATCATTGCAGGTTATCTTATGATAACGTGAGTTTGGGGGGATTTGATATATTTGACATCTCGTAGCTTCCTTTTCTTCACCTCAATTCTATACTCAACTTTAGAGCGAGGTTGTTTCACCTATTCTGGCATAGAGAATATGGAGATTAAAAATGACCGCATTCACACCGGATTATTCACACTACTTCTGGCAAGGCGAAAGAACCAGATTGCGCCCTTTCCGGCTGGAAGATGCCGAGTTACGTTTCATAGCATCTTTAGATAGTCCAACTCGGCAACTCCATCAGGATGGCATTGAATTGCCTACGTCGGTGGAACTTCAGAAAGAATGGTTGGAGAAGGCAGCCGGTTTCAAGGATGATCGCATGATCCGGTTCGCTATGGAAAATTTGGACGATGTCACCGTAGGGTGGGTTACGTTACACAGCACCGATCAGAAAAATGGGACGTTTAGTTTTGGTGTCGCCGTTTATCGTGATTATAGAGGACATGGCTATGCCATTGATGCTGTGCGTACCCTGCTCAAATATGGTTTTTGGGAACAACGCTATCAAAAATGCAATTCGGTATGTGTACACACCAATGAAGCATCTATTCGGATGCACAAGAAACTAGGGTTTATAGAAGAAGGGAGAATCAGACGCAACAGTTTCTTCAACGGAAAATATCATGATGATCTGTTATTTGGCATGACCCGCGAGGAGTTCGACGAACTGATGGAAGCATAAGACCACTAGGTTCCCTGCTGTTCAGGTATCGCTCTGTTGCTCGTTGTGGGCTTCTGTTGGGTTTACCGTATTGTGCAAAACGAGTACAAAATCTTGCAACAGGAACGCCAAGCCAAACAAGCAACAGGCAAATACCCTACTTAATCGAGATTGATTGGGAGGATTGGTCTATCTCTTACTTTCCCTTCACCCGAACACGCGGCCCTTGTGCAGTATCTTCAATTTCATACCCTGCCCCTGTCACCGCGTCGCGCAAGGCATCGGCATCTTTCCAACGTTTTTCGGCGCGGGCCTGCTGACGCTGCTCCACCATCGCCAAAATTTCATCAGGGATGATTTCCACAGCAGGCTGCCATGTCGCCAATTGCAAGCCCATCACGCGGTCAAAGTCGAGCAACGTGGCTTTTTTGATTTGGGGTGGCAAATCGCTTTTGACCATTTCCCAAACCAGCGCCAGCACACGCGGCATATTCAAGTCGTTGTTGATATGCTCCAAGAATCGCGCCTGATAGTCGGGGTCAACTGCATCGCCGGCTTCGCCCCATTCATACGAGGCTTGGCGCAACCGCTGTAAGGCCGTCACCGCCGCGTCAAGACTGTCCCAACTAAACGTCAATTTGGCCCGGTAATGAGCGCCGAGGCAGAAGAACCGATAGGCTAGTGGATCATAGCCCTTATCAATCAAGGTCTGAATCCGCAAGAATTCGCCAGTGGATTTCGACATTTTGCTGTCATCCAGTTGCAAGAAATAGCCGTGCATCCAGAAGTTCGCTAGACGGGTATTAAAACACGCCTCGGATTGGGCGATTTCATTGGGATGATGAACCGTGATATGGTCTTCCCCACCGCAGTGAATATCAAAATATTCACCTAGATACTTCGCCGCCATCGCCGTGCATTCAATATGCCACCCCGGAAAACCGACGCCCCAAGGACTGTCCCATTCCATCTGGCGTTTGACATCCGGCGTGCTGAATTTCCATAGGGCGAAGTCGGTGGGGTTGCGCTTTTCACCCACGTCTACCCGTGCCCCGGCCTTTTGCCCCTCAATATCCAATCGCCCAATATAGCCATAATCCGACTGTTTGGAGGTATCAAAATAGATGCCATCAGACGTGCGATAGGTGTAACCATTGGCGGCAATCGTCTCAATCGCCTCAATCTGCTCCTCAATATGGTCGGTGGCCCGGCACCAAATCGAAGGGTCTTCGATATTGAGATGCTTCAGGTCGCTCTGAAAAGCGCGAGTATATTCGGCAGCGATGTCCCACGCGGTTTTGCCTGTGCGCCGAGAGCCTTTTTCCATCTTATCTTCGCCCGTATCGGCATCCGAGGTCAGATGGCCTACGTCGGTAACATTCATCACATGCCGCACTTTATAGCCGTTATATTCCAACACCCGCTTGAGAATATCCTCAAAAATATAGGTGCGGAGGTTGCCGATATGGGCATAGTCGTAGACCGTCGGGCCGCACGTATACAGGCCGACTTCTGGTGGATGAAGGGGTTCAAAAGGTCGTACCGTGCGGGTATAGGTATCAAAGAGTTGCAGTTCCATATGTTGTCCTAAGCGTCAAGCCGTTTCCCAAATTGCTGATTTCTTAAATACTCCGAATCAAAGCCATATGTTGAAGGTTCTAACCTATCGCTGTTTACTTCCATGTTACCTTAGCGCAGGCCAATCGTCTATCGGGCAATCCTCCCAACGAAACCACTACCCTCCTTTGACGCCACCATGATTTGGGTTGACCCAAGCGCCTGCCTACGTCATAATCTGCATTTATGCGACTGAAAACACCTTCCCCCTACCCCCTGATATTGATCGCCCTTGCAGCAGCACTGGGATGCAGCCTGACCGGGACACCCGAACCGATTATTGTCACCGCCACCCCGGAAGGCACAGGCGGCCCAATTTACATCACCGCCACACCCAATTTTACGCCGACCCCCGAACCTGTTGCTTTGCCCACCCTACCGCCCGAAGATGCCATTACCGCCGCCGAAAGCGCTTTGTTTAATGGCAATTACGAGGAAGCGGTCAAGCAGTACCAAACGGTGGTCAATCAGGAATTTGTTGCCAGCGACCTCCGCGCCTCGGCCTATTATGGGTTAGGACAGGCCAATCTGCGGGAAGGCTATTTCGACCAAGCCTTCATCGCCTTCAGTGAATTTATCCAGCAGTTCCCCGACGACCCGCGCATCGCCCAAGCCTATTTTCAGCGTGGGGATGCCAATTTAGGAATCGGCAGTTGGGAAGCCGCCATCACCGATTTTCAAAAATATCTATCCCTGCGCCCCGGCCTAATAGA
This sequence comes from Anaerolineae bacterium, assembly GCA_019913005.1. Taxonomy (GTDB): domain Bacteria; phylum Chloroflexota; class Anaerolineae; order Aggregatilineales; family J027; genus CFX10. Next base: position 34,939 of record JAIOHL010000182.1, read on the forward strand.
TAGCTACGCTTATGAGCGTATCGGAGATGCCTATCTTGCGTTGAATCTGCCGACCCAAGCCTTTGAAAATTACCTTGCCGCCGCCGACGCCACTCGCACCCTTGTACCCCTCTTGGTTTTGCGTGAGCGCATCGCCGCGACGTATGTGAATCAAGGCTTATTGACCGAGGCCGTCGCCCAATACGACGAAATTCTACAAATCGCCCAAAATGGTGGGTATCGCGCCAGCATTGAATCACAGGCCGCTGCGTTGGAATTGCAGGCCGGGAATACGGTGGCTGCCTACACTCGGTTACAGCGCATTTTTAACGACTATCCCTCGACCATCTACGGCTATCAAGCTATGCAGACCCTTTTGGCAGCAGGTTATGAAATTGACCCGCTTGAACGTGCCCAGATCAGTTTTGCCGCCGAAGATTATGGGGATGTGATTACCGTCCTCAATGATTACAGTACGACGGTTTACACCATGCCCACCGATGCCCTGTTATTGTTGGGGCAGGCCTATCGGGGTTTGGGTAATTTCGACGCTGCCTTCACGACCCTACAAACCATTACCACCAATTACCCCACTGACCCACTATTTGGTGTGGCGTGGTTGGAACAAGGCCGCACGCTGTTTTTGCAGGGCAATTTTATCGGCGCAGCGTCCCATTACAGCCAGTTGCCCACCGTCAGCCCGGCCAGCCCCCAAGCCCCTGAAGCCCTGTGGCGCTCCGGCTATATCTATGCCACGCAACTCAATGACAATCAGCGTGCCCTGCAAATGTTTGACCAATTGGGCAAAACCTATCCCGGTAACGAGTGGGCACAGGATGGCCTTTTAATCGCTGCCTCACTCGCCTTAAACTTAGGCCAGACCCAACAGGCCCAAGCCCTCTACACCCAATTGGCGAATACAGGGACGGGCGAAAACAAAGCGTTGGCTTTTTTGTGGTTGGGGCGGCTCTACCGCGATCAGGGCCAAACCGACCTTGCCGAGCAATCGTTTTTAGGTGCGTCCCAAGCTGACCCCGGTAGTTATTACAGCCTGCGTGCCCAAGACATCCTTGCAGGCCAAGAACCGTTTACCCCACCCGCCAGCTATCAATTTGAATTTGATGAGGCGCAGGAAATCGCCAAAGCTGAAGATTGGATGCGAACGACGTTTGACATTCAGCAAGAAGGAGCGCTCTACCCCCTTAGCCAAGCACTGGAAACCGACCCGCATATGATCCGGGGGCGCGAATTGTGGGCACTCGCCGCCTTTGATGATGCCCGTGCCGAATTTGACACCCTGCGTGAAAGCTACGAAGCCGACCCGCTGGCGACCTATCAATTGGCCCACTATTTTGCGGAAATGGGCCTCTATCGCTCCTCGATTGAAGCTGCCGCCATTTTGCTGATTAACGCCGGGGTGGATACTTTAGACGCCCCCGGTTATATCGCCCGTCTGCGCTACCCCATCCACTATGCCGATTTGGTGCTGCCTGCCACCGAAAAATATAATCTTGACCCCCTGCTGGTATTCAGTCTGATTCGCCAAGAGAGCCTGTTCCAAAGTTTTGCCACCAGCACAGCCGCCGCACAGGGTCTCATGCAGATTATTCCCGACACTGGCGCTGACATCGCTGCCCAACTCAACTGGCCCAATTACACCAACAGCGATGTCTATCGGCCCTATGTCAATGTCGAGTTTGGTACCTATTATTTGGATTGGACGCTCGGCTTGGTAGACAATGTGCCCTACGCGGCACTGGCAGGCTATAACGGCGGCCCCGGCAATGCCCAAGAATGGCTGTCCATCGCTGGCCCGGATTTGGACAAATTTGTGCAAACCATCACCTTTGACGAGACGCGCACCTATGTGACGCGCATCTATGAACAATACGACACCTACCGTGCCCTCTATGGCATCAACAACTAGACGGCTCACGCACCTCCTGTTGGAATCCATCGCCCCGCTGCTGATTATGGTAGTGGGGTTTCTGCTGTATCGCCCTGCCCTTGATTTAATGCTGTTCTGGGATGACATCCCACATATGCTCTGGCTGGATACCCATCTGGGTGGGGAGTATTGGCTCAGTTCCAGTGGCTTTCCGTTCTATCGCCCCGCCGCCTTTACCGCGTGGGAAATTTTGGGGCATGATGCCGCTGCCCTACACACCCTTTCCGTTGGGCTACATCTCATCAACGCCGTTTTAGTGTCTGCACTTGCCCATCGTCTCAGCCATTCGCGCCAAGCTGGATTTTTTGCCGGATTGCTGTTTGTCACTTTCCCCTTTAGCTATCAAACCGTCATCCCCACCCCGGCCCAATTTCACCTCTGGCTGACATTCGGCTTTTTGGCCTCGGCCTATTTGATTTTGGTGTGGCTCGATCATCCACAGCATTGGAAACTCATCTTGGCATGGGTCGTGGCGTTTTGGGCTATCTTCAGCCACGAAAACGGCATTATCGCCCCGCTGTTAATTGGTCTGATGATTTTTACCGCCCATCCCAATCAACTGCCCTTGCGCCGCGCCGATTTTGAATTGACCCGCCTGCGCCAAAATCGCCTCATCGTCGCACTTGCCCCGATTGCTTTTTTTGCCCTGCTCTACGGCCTCATCTGGCAAATTATTCCACTCGATAACGACTCGACTGGTCTCAAGACCGCCGCGCTGGATGTCAAAATCGGCCAAACCTTACAGGCCATCGGTTTCCCATTGGCGGCCCAATTCCGCATGTTTCTTGATCCCCCAAGCGGCACGGCGTTGGCATGGGTCAGCGGCTGTGTGGCTCTTACGATTTTTGGCGTATGGTTTTACATGCACCATCGCTGGCCCATCCATAACGACGAGGGTGACACCCCACCCCCCGCGTCATTTGAACCGACTCGCCTTGCCCGTCTTGGCCTCCTATGGATTCCATTGGCAATGCTCCCGGCGTGGCTATTTTTGGATGTCGGCTACCTATTGAGCAACCCGCGTTTGCATTATCTGGCATCGGTGGGAGTTGCATGGGCATGGGCCGGATTATTGACCACCCCTCTCCCACGTATCGCCCCGCGTCTATTGCAACCGATTATCGGCGTGACCGGGATTGTTATTGCATTGATGGTCGCCCTACCCTTTATCCAAAATCGGCTGGATGAGCACCATCTGTTGAACGATTACTATCAGGAAATCGCCGATACCGCCGCTGTTGAAAATCAATCACTGTTGGTGGTCAATCCACCCGCCTACCTTGCCCCACGCCAACCGACCTTTTTGTTGGGTGCGGAAGGCAGCGTCTATCTGCCTGATTTCGTGAGCCTGAACGACTTTTTGCGCCTCAATGACGGGGATTTTCCAGATAGTGCCCTCACCCATGTCGCCCGTGCCGATGACATCATCCCTGCCACCACACGGATTTATCAGGTTGAAGCCGCCGGCTTGGATCGGGCCACCCTATCGAACTATGATCGGGTGCTGGTTAGTCGGCAAATTGGCGGAGATATTTATGCTCCCCTCGCTGGCATCCAGCTGGCTAATGCGCCGATTTCAACCACCCCTGCCGCCGATTTTGACAATGGCATCCTTTTGGAATCGCTGAAAATTGGGCCGGATGAAGCATTAAGCGCGGCGACTGCCAAGCATATTTTGCGGCTGGAACTCATCTGGCAGGTGCAATCTCCCCCCACCGAACCACTGGAGATTTTTGTACATCTGATGTGTGATGAGCGCCTTGCTACTGATGCTGATGGCCCGCCCGTAGGTCGTCTCTATCCATTGGCAATGTGGCAATCCGGCGAACGCTGGCAAGATTTTCGTTATTTCATTATCCCAGATGGCCTCTACCCGCCGGAGTGTTTATCAGTGCTGATCGGCCTGTATAATCCAACTTCCGGTGATCGCCTGCCCGTCACCGCGACCATACCCATAAACTAAAATCCGCGTAACAGCGCCCTCGGCCCGCGATATAGGGGACAGACACACCGCGCACATTCGGCCCGTTCGCCATTCCGATAAGCCGTCCGCAGTGCTATTGCCGCCGGGTCATTAAGGGCATCTTCTAGTTCAACCCCATCGCCATTCAGCTTGCCCCACGATGGCAAAAAATAGCAGGGTTGCAAGCGTCCATCCCAATTGACCACCGCCGAAATATGCGGGGCATTGCAGCGCGGCCCTTCAAATTCACCCACCCCCAACGGCTCGGCAAAATAATCATATAGGCGGCGTAGTTTGCTAGGGCTTTCGGCAATACGACCATTGGCAAAATGGGTGGCATGGGTGCGCTCTAAGTCGTCCAATATCGTCGCGAATTCGGGCAAGTCTTCCGCCGTTAACCCGACAAATTCATTGACGGGCATATTCAGCGGGATGACATCCTCAAAACGTGGCCCAAACGCATAGGGGTTGACCGTATCCACCGCCAAAAAGCTGACCTGCTGCGCCCCGGCTCCCAGCGAAGTATCCACAATCTGAGGCATCTGACGAAAATTGGCCCGCATCAAGGTGGTGCGCGTACTAACCGGGATACCTGCCCTGCTCACGATTTGCATCCCTTCCAAGATGAGATTCAGCCCATCCACCCCGCGTATTTTTTCATACAGGTCGGGGGTCGCCGCGTCCAAACTGACTGTCAGCATGTCCACATAAGCGATGACCTCCTCGGCTTGTTTCCGCAGCAAAAGGCCGTTCGTCAGCAGCCAAATCTTCGACCCCGCCGCTCGAAATTGTTGGGCAATCGCGGGCCATTCGGGATGCTGCATGGCTTCCCCGCCCGACAGCAAAATCAACTGTGTGCCTAATTTTTGGCTAGATGTTGCCAATCGTTCAACCAATCCCATGTCCATGTTACGGCGCGGCGCTTTCCAAATGTCGCACATGGCGCATTTGCTGTTGCACCCGTCCGTCAAATACAGCACCAACAGTGGCAGGGTACGCAGATGGTCGGACATCAGATTGGGTAGGCTGCGGAGGTGGGTCAATTTCATCATGGTAGCTACAATTTCTCACTTGCGGCAAACAATTCAAGTCCAAAGTATACTTGCCCCTGTTGTGATTAGCGACCCAAAGCGAAAACTAGAGATAAAAAATCATAGAATATACGTTCTATTTATATAAGCCGAATTTGAATTCGTAACCGTGGTTACGGATTTATGGTCATGAATTATATAGAATGGCTTGGTGATGACCGTTAAGCTATAAAAAGTGTGTTAGGGCAAACCCAAATATTCGGACATATCCCAGCATAATGAATCAACCAACATCCTCACAACTCCTTTGGCAGCGTTGGACCAAAACTCTGACCTATGCCATGCACGGCCTGATTTTATTCATCTTTTTCAGCGCAACGTGGTGGTGGCGACCACGTTGGGCCTACGCCGAATGGGTACCCGACTTTTTCCGCGAACGATTGAGCTACCCCTCCAATACCCAAGAATATTTGTCGGTCTACTACATCCGCTTTACGTTGGTATATCTAGTGGTGATCTTAGCCTGCCTGTGGGCTTTGACGATGTTTAAGGGCCTGCACGAACTGGTCTTGGATGGGCGCATCTGGTGGGCGGCGGGATTGGTCATGCTCTCCTTTTATATTCGTCTATCGGTGGGATGGGCTGACCAAAAAGGCATTGCCAATTCGCAGGCGATTCAATGGATGCTAGTGACGATTTTTGCCCTGATTGTGACGTGTAACGGCCCACAGCCACGTTGGGTAGCGACGGCGCTGGTCGGGGGCACAATCTTCCATGCCGTCATCGCCATTACCCAATCAGCTTTACAGCATGAAGTCAATCTGGCATGGCTCGATCAGCACTGGCTCAAAATCGGCCTCGACTTGGTGGAATATCGCCGCAGCCCCGATGCCTCCGGTGTGCCGGTAGTGCAAGCCGATGGGGTGCGCTTCCTACGGGCCTATGGCCTGACCTCCCACCCCAATCCACTCGCCGGAGGATTGGCGGTTGGCATTATCGCAGGCCTGTGGATGTGGCTCAAACCCGAAACACGCCGCGCCGCCGCATGGGTCACAACGATTGGTGTTTGGGGACTGCTGCTGACCTTCAGTCGTTCGGGAATAGGCAGTCTCGCGGTTGGCCTCCTCACCACCGTTGGCTTATTTTTCATCAACCGCGATTTAAAAGGCGATGGCTGGCGGGGTATCGTGGCGCTGGCGATGATGCTGGCTCTCGTTGGCGGGGTGTTTTATATCGGCTACCGTCCGTTAATTGAATCCCGCGCTGGAGAGGGTGAAGAAGGCTTGCCCTCCGTCGAGGACATCAGTATTGCCGCCCGTGAAATCCTCACGCAACAAGCCCGTGAGATTTTCCGTGACCATCGCTGGACAGGCATTGGCATTGGCAATTTCCCGTGGGAAAGCCAAAAAATGATTGACCAAGACCCGCGTGATTTAGATATACAGGGCACAAATGTCCATAATATCTATTACCTGATCCTCGCCGAATTGGGAATTGTAGGGGCCGCCCTCACCAGTTGGATTTTCATCTTAGCAGGGGGCCTGCTGTGGATTCAATGGCGCGAAGGCAAACTCAGCCCCGAAGCCGCCTGTTTGTGGGGAGCAGTTGGCGCATGGCTGGCGGTTGGGTGGTATGATTATTATCATTGGGTCATCTTTACCCATCAAATTATTTTTTGGGGCGTCATGGCTGCGGCGCTCACCCCTAGTAATCGTAGGTCGGGAGACATAGAAGCTGATGAAACCGATTGAACTCAACGACCAGTGGCGTTTTATGCGACAGGATGTGCCCGGTAGTGCCGATTACAGCCAAGTATCGGTGCATGACCATCTGTGGCCCACTTTGACCATCCTCAAAGGCGAGGCCCTCAAAGAATTGGTCAGCGACGAGGGCTGTGTCTGGCTGCGACAAACCTTTGAGATGCCCGCCAATGACGAATGCAGTACATGGTGGTTGGAATTTGCCGAGCCGCTTCAAGGCAAAGTGTGGGTCAATGGCAAGTCGCTGGGTGGCGATAATAAACAGCGCTTTAATGTCACCGCCGAGGTTTCAATGGGCAGCAATCTGGTCGTGCTGTGTCTTGACTGTCCACTCTATCCCGATGATGACCACACATGGCGCAAAGCCTCGTGTGTGCCGTATCCGTGTGAATGACCGCGAATTGCCACCTCTTGGCTGACAGCCGCATCGCCCTTTACACGATGGGGTATAATTCCTCTCCGAATTCGGTGGAAAAGGAATTATTGGGTTGATCGGGAATCGTTCGCCGCGCACAGTGGCTATTGGCAGCGCCCTGTTTATTTCAATTGCATTGGTCATTCTCAGTCTGTTGGGGACACTCTCACCAGCCGAAAGTTTGGGCCGTGCGCCGCTAACTTTTTTGGAGAATATTTTGGGCGGTTTCAGTGGTTCATTGGATAGCGCTGCCGATGATATTGCCGAAATTCGCTCGCTCCGTACCCGCAACCGCGAACTCGAAGAGGCCCTTGCGGATTATCAAGCCGAACTCGCCGAACTGCGCGAAATCCGCAGTGATTATGACCGCCTGATCGCCCTGCTCAATTACACCACCCTAACGCCTGAAGATTTTCGGTATGTCACCGCCGATGTGATAGGGCGGGATACCGCTGGCATCGTCCGCACCCTTCATTTAGACAAAGGCACTCGTGATGGAGTCGCCACTGGTGATCCGGTTGTCACCGAACTGGGCCTTGTCGGACGTGTGGTCAAAGTGAGTGCGACGGGTTGCGAAGTGCTGCTTATCACTGACGCCAACAGCGCCGTTAATGCCCGCATCCAAAACCCGAAGCGGGATGTCGGTACGGTACGCGGTTCGCTCTCTGGTGATCTTGTCCTGACGTTTGTTGACCCCGATGCCCAAATCGGCGTGGGCAACCTTATATTGACCTCCGGTGAGGGTCAAAATTTCCCCGCTGACCTCATCATTGGACAGGTGACGGGGGTTAGCCTTAGCGACGATGAATTATTCCAGCAGGCCTCGATTCGCAGCTTGGTGGATTTTTCGCGGCTCGAATTTGTCTTGATTATCACCAACTGGGAGCCGGTTGACCTCTCGGTTTTTGACGACACGACGGGAGCCAATTAATTCATGGCGATTTATTATATTGGCTTTCCGGTTCTCATGATCGTGGCCGTCATAGATGCGACCTTTATGCAGTTATTTCGGTTGTGGGGTGGGGCACCCAGCCTGATGTTGATGGTAATTGTCTCGTGGGCACTGGTGGCCGATCTCGAAGATGCGCTACCTTGGGCGGTGATCGGCGGCGTGATGCGTGATCTACTATCCGTCACGCCAACAGGCAGTTCCGCTGTGGCCTTTGTGCTGATCGTGATTGCGATTGACCGTATTTTTCCGAAAATAAGCTGGCACAATATCGCCATCCCCCCACCCACCGTTTTGGTGGCAAGTTATGTCTATGGCCTGATGATGTTTGGGTTTCATCGGATGGCGGGTTGGGATGTGCCCTTTTTAAACGGCCTGTGGTATATCATCCTACCCGGTGCAGTCATGAATTTTGCCGCGATTTTGATTGTTTTTCGGCTGATTGGCGGGGTCAATAACTTCCTACGCCCACAGCGCGGCTCGATGTTGCGATAGAAAATGGTTGGGGGCATAAAGTGAGGTAGTGGTATGAATCGAGTTCTTTTGCCCTTTCAAGGTTGGCGACTGCACTTCTTTCGAGGTGCGGTGGTGGCTATGCTGATTGTGCTTTTGCTTCGGACATGGCAGTTGCAATTTATTCAAGGAGCCTCGTTCCGTGCCGACTCCGACGAAAATCGCTTCCAAACCCTGCCTCTTGCAGCACCGCGTGGCAAAATTTATGACCGCAATGGTCAGCCATTGGCGCTCAACGACGCCGCATTTTTGGTCACAGTTACCCCGGCCCTGCTGCCCGACGATGTGGATGACGTACTGCAAATCTATAATCGTCTATCGGCGTTGGTAGACGTACCCGCCACCCGTGCCATTGCGGATGCTTCGGGGCGGGTAGATGAGATCAGCATTGACGAAAAAGTGCGAGAGGGCGAAGGTATCGCACCCTTCCGTGCCGTTGTCATTGCTCCCGACGTGGATGAAAACGTGGCACGCGAAATTTTGGAAAGCCGCCAATCACTCCCCGGAGTTGCTATTGAGGTGCGCTCGGTACGGCGCTATCCTTCCGGCGAAAAAACCTCCCAAATCATCGGTTATCTTGGCCCGATTTCTGAAGAGCAAGCTCTAGAGCTTATTGAGCTTGGTTATGATCCGGCCTATGACCGCGTAGGGTATGCGGGCATTGAAGCCTATTTTGAGACCGAACTTAAGGGTACCAATGGCAGCGAAACCACCGAGATAGATGTGGCAGGTCAGCCGCTCCGCCTTGTAGACCGCACCGCCCCACAGCCGGGGGTCAGCATCCAACTCACGATTGACCTTGAACTGCAAGAGGCCGCCCAGCGTTTCCTCGTCGAAGGCATCAACCAACTGAATGCCCGTGAGCGCCGCCTTGTCTCCCAATCCGGGGTCGTGATTGCCATGAATCCCAAAACGGGCGAAATTTTGGCAATGGTCTCATGGCCGACCTATGACAACAGCCGTTTTGCTCGCAGCATTGATGCTGAGTATTATTTCGGCCTTGCCGATAATCCTCTGACCCCTTTGGTCAATCATGCTATCGGGTCGCTCTATCCCCCCGGTTCGGTCTGGAAGATGCTGACCTCCATCGCCGTGCAAGAAGAAGATGTGATTGACCCAGCAACCCCCTTATTTGACGGTGGCAGTCTGGTCTTACCCAACGCCTACGCCCCCAACGACATCGCACGCGGTCAAACGTTTGTCTGCTGGCTCGATTCTGGACATGGTACACAAAACTTGATTGACGCCATCACCAACAGTTGTGACGTGTATTTTTATCAGGTCGGCGGGGGCAATCCCTCCGTTCCCGCCTCAGTGCTAAAGCCAAATGGTCTCGGCGTGGATAACCTCTATCGTTGGGCCACCACCTTTGGCATAGGGTCTGATCTCGGGGTGGAGATTTTTGGCGAAACCGCAGGTCGAATGCCGGATCGTGACTGGAAACGCCGTGTCTATGGCGAAAGTTGGTCAACCGGGGACACCTATAATGCGGCCTTTGGTCAGGGCTATGTCACACTGACCCCTTTGCAACAGTTGGCAATTATTTCCGCCATCCTCAATGATGGGGTGTTTATGCAGCCAACCCTCCTCAAAAATTTCCAAGACGCCAGCGGCAATATTTTGCAGGAATTTCCCCCACAGGTTATGCGTACCGTTGTCCCGCCTGCCGATGGGAGTCCGATGATTCTCAACATCCGTGAAGATATGCTGGTGCAGGGGGCCAACAGTCTGTCCTGCCGCTGTGAATCGGATTCGCCCTACTATGCACCAGAGCGCTGCAATCCCGACACCTATACGGGCCAATTTGACAGCGACCCCGCCGCCGAAGTTGAAAGTTTTATTCAATATAGAGTTCACGTCCCCTATCAATATCGCTGGAATGCTGGATTGTGCGACCCATTGGCGATTCAGGACTGGCAGGGATATACCCCCCCGATTGCCTCCATCGAGAGTTTCCGTCTCGCCCAACAAGGGATGCTCGAAGTGGTTACACGCGGGACATCCTCGGCGGCGGCAAATCCGGCAGCCCCACCGTTGGGATATGTGTCGGAAGGCGGAAAAACGGGCACCGCAGAATATTGCGACGACATCGCCCGACCACAGGGGTTGTGCATTCCCGGACGCTGGCCCTCACACGCTTGGTATGTGGGATACGCCCCCGCTGACGACCCCGAAATCGCTGTCGTTGCCTTTGTCTATAATGGCGGTGAAGGTTCGCAGAACGCCATGCCGATTGTGCGCCGTGTGCTGGATTATTATTTCCGTCGGCCCGCGCCCGAACCTGAGACCGAGACGACCACCACCGTCGAACCGACTGGCGAGACCGATGCAACAGCCACACCCGAAAGCACCGAGCCTGCCCCCGCAGTGCAATAGACATACATGAGAATGGGCAGATTTAGACTTGCGCTAGGTCTGCCCCGCCCAGTTATATAATCTCAGGCGTAAAACCCCATCACCAAGCCTTAATCTCTGCCCAAAAATACTCTCAAAACCTCTCAAAACGAAACTTGAGAGATTTTGATAGGCACACCGCGCTATCGTATGAACAACTTGATGGATCGGAAACACAACTCCAAATGCAAAGGGGTAGAAGTACAATGAACATTTCTCAAAACTGGCGGCTGAATCCCCAACGGTATACCCTCGAAGGGTCATCCAACGAACAGGGTGAGGTCACTTTTCCGCCACGTCCCAATATCGAAAATCGCTTGCCCGAACACTACGAATTTGAACTCGATGGCGAAGTCGAGACCGAAGCACCTGAAGTCGTAGCGATTCAGCGAGTTGCCTAATTATATGAGCGTCCAAACGTCGCCAACGACCTCCCCTATCCCTGTTAAACTCGGCGGTAAGGGCGAGGTCTACAGTTTTACCATTGTGACCGACCCCCCGGCAGGTTTTGAGGAACAAGCGCCCTATGTTTTGGCGTTGGTAAGGCTGGCTGAAGGCCCACTGGTAACGGCCCAACTGACCGACCTTGATGGTCCGCCACATATTGGTATGCAGGTCGAGATGGTCACGCGCAAACTCAGTACAGAAGGCTCAGAGGGGATTATTATCTACGGCTATAAATTCCGCCCTCTCCTGAATCCAGCCTAATTCAAAATTACACTGAACATTTTAGAACTCCGACGTGTATATATTTTGAAGAACACGCCGGAGTTTTTGGCTATGCCCCTTTTACCTTTGCGGTTCTTACGGTATTATATTCACGCGAATAGCTTATTTTTTGGGAGATAATTTGCTAATGAAACGTGCTGTTTTGATGATAGTCCCCTTGCTGGTGATCTTGAGTCTCTCAGCGTGCAGCGGTGATGTTTATAGCCTCGCCTATACCGCCTCTGGGGATGGCACAAACCCCAATGCACTTGTTGAAAATAGTGGACAATTTTTGGTCACCGACGATTTGAATATAGTTGTTCGACTGAACAAACATAACGATGATGTTGAGGTTGAAGCCCGTTTCTATCTACCAGAAGATGTGCCATTGGGTGATCCGCTCAAGATGACTGCCAGCAAGGATGTCGGCACGGTGGTACTTGGGTTGGATTATGAAACCCGCCCCGATCAAACTACCGATTGGCCGCGTGGCACCTATAAGGTAGATATTTTTGTAGATGGCGAAAAATCTGAGACGATCTCATTTAAAGTCGGTTAGAGGCCTCATAGGATTCGCCGTTTCATATGCCTAAACGTCAAAAGCCCATAAAAATTGGGCTTTTTGCATCTAAAATTAAGGATAAAACTCTCACCCACGAATAAAGTTCTTTAAGGTATACTAGAAGATAAATGGCGACCTTTGCATGTATAGCCCCATCTAGCTGTGGAGGTCATATCGAAAACGAAAAAAGGCATTATTTGTCCTATCCCCATTGTTCAGTTTCAAGTCTAACCTTGTGAGAGGAGTTTTTCGCATGGCTGTTATACAGTCAGCCCCTATTACCGCCCCCAATGAGGCCTATCAGACCGCAATGGCGCAGTATGACCGGGCCGTATCGTATCTGAATTTACATGATGGTCTAGTCGAGTTCATGCGTCACCCCAAACGGGAATATACGTTCCATTTCCCAGTACGGATGGATAACGACGAAGTACAGATGTTTACAGGCTATCGTGTCCATCACAACACAGTCCTCGGCCCTTCCAAAGGTGGTATTCGCTACGCACCGTATGTCAACATTGATGAAGTACGCGCCCTCGCCATGTGGATGACATGGAAATGTGCATTGGTTGGCCTTCCCTATGGGGGAGCCAAAGGCGGTGTCATCTGCGACCCCAAAGTGCTTACTAGACGTGAAAATGAAGCCCTGACCCGCCGTTTTGCCTCAGAGTTAGCCCCCGTCATTAGTCCCTACAGTGATATTCCCGCTCCCGATATGGGTACCAACGCCCAAACAATGGCATGGATGATGGATACCTATTCAATGACAATGGGCTATTCTGTCCCCGGCGTCGTTACAGGTAAGCCCATCAATATTGGCGGGAGTGAAGGCCGTGAAGAAGCAACCGGACGTGGGACAGTCATCGTGATGGAAGAAGCTCTCAAGCATGCCCAAGATCAAGAAACCAACAAAGGTGAAATCAAGGTTGTGATACAAGGCTTCGGAAATGTAGGCTCATTTGCCTCCCTATATGCCGATGAATTAGGCTATAAGGTGATCGGTGTCAGTGATGTCAGCGGTGGTGTCTACAGCCCCAATGGTCTCGACATCCGCGAACTCTTTAATTACACCCGTCAAGGCAAAATGCTCAACGATTACATTAGCCGCGATGTGGATCATCTCACCAATGCTGAATTGCTAGAACTCCCCTGTGATGTGTTGATCCCCGCCGCGATGGAAGGTCAAATCACCCATAAGAATGCGGATAAAATTCGAGCCAAGCTGATTGTTGAAGGCGCGAATGGCCCTACCACCACCGAAGCTGACGACATTTTAAATGAACGGGGCGTCCTTGTGGTGCCAGACATCCTTGCCAACGCGGGTGGTGTCACTGTTTCCTATTTTGAATGGGTACAAGACCTGCAAATGTTCTCGTGGGACATTGATGAAATCCGCCGCCAACTGCAACGGATTTTGGTCAAGGCGTTTGACAAAGTGGCACAGGTACGTGAAGACTTTGGTACCGACATGCGGACTGCCGCCCAGATTCATGCCATCAAGCGTGTCGCCGATGCCACGATGATACGCGGCTTCTACCCATGATACGCTAACCGGACATAAAAATGAAAAAAGGACAGGGCGCCCTGTCCTTTTTTGATTGAACCACTGAACAATTCAGCAGCTATGCCATAGTCTGTTCACTGTAATAACGGATAAAGCGCTCAATTGCTTGGGGTTCCAACAGACGCCCCGGCGCGGTAATGCTATAGCTACTGGCCCACACCGACCCATAGACTTGGGGGTCTTGGCCTAGCGCCTCCAACAAATAGCGATTGGTCTCACCCATCAAGATGTCCATCATCTCGGCAGGCTGCGCTTTGACCGGAATTTCGATATGGACATTTACCCAAAACTCCCCGACCATGACATCCACAAAATCCCAATCCTGTTCGCTGGCGACTTTTTGCAGCCAATAGCCGAGGGGTTCGCTGTAATCCACTAAGCGGATATTCGGCGCCTGCAATAACCATAAACACGCAAAACCCGCGTAGCTTCCCGGTTCGCGCACATTCGGGCTAGGCTTCACATCGCGCAGTCCAGCAGGTGCTTTCAGATCAGTGGGGCGGCTGTGTTGGGTGGGAACATCTTCCTCAATAATCGTTGCTGCCTGTTCGACCATTTCAGGCGGGGCTGGCACATGCACCTCATCCGTATGGGTAGTTTTCTCAGGAATCAGCATTAGGGCCTCGGTCAATTGGGCCACCTGCTTGCGAATCATGCGTACAGGCAGATCCCCGGAGAATACCAATGTCAGCGTCAGATCATCCACACTGCGCACACTGAACAACAGGCATTGTCCATAACCTTCCAGATGCAGATAACGCATTCGGGTATTATTTTCGCCCTCACGGTGCCATGCCATCAACACCGCTTGGACAATTTCGTGCCAAATATCGCTCGAAAAATTGCCCGTGCGCCCCACTGGGTAATCATGATGCGTCAGCAAAATCCCCAGCGCCGAGTTCTCCAACGAAAGCTGGGTGAGTTGTAGTGCGGCCCGTGCAATCACATCCATCTCGCCCAACATTTCCTCCACCGCCGCCTCATCAACGCGCAATAATTCAGTTTCGGGTAGAGTTGTCTCCGGATTTTGGTCGGACAGCACCATCGCCTGTGTAACGTCCTCTAAGGTGGTGGGAACTAATTCAGCCTCATCTATCACCGTCTTCATGCTGTCGGTGCTGGTTTTGGAAAGCACTGCATATAAACGCGGATCTTCGTCACTTTCGGCTTCAGCAAGAGCTTCAAGTAGTTCCACATTGATTGGGCCAGAATCATGACTTGGCCCTTGCAACCATTCGATTTCTTCACGGGTCAACGGGTCGGGGAGCAAATCGAATTCAGGGAGCAGAATGGGCTGGGTCACTGCAAGATACGGCGTCGTGTCATATTCTTTCGGTTCAAATAGGTCAGGGTCTATCGGTTGGAGGCGCTCCCCCGTTTTTTCTAATAATTCCTCAACCGTTGTTGGAGTGGGATGCAGCCCCTTCAGGAGTTCGCCCAGATAAGCCCTTTCTTCTTTGGTGCGCGGCTTTAACCATGAGGGCAAGGGTCGAATTTGAGGCTGTCCGGTCTGCTGCGAAAGCTGTTCGATACGCATCAGGACTGTATCCAATGGCATAGCTTCATTTTCGGTAATACGCAGTGCCGCCGCTGCCATCAAGCCCATGTTTTTCCCTGACTCCACCGTCCGATTGGACAGCGGACTGACAGCGGATTCAGGTGAGGTGGGCAGCATCTGTTGACTTTCGTTGGCTTCGTGACCTCCCAAAATCTCCGCGACGACTGCCGGGTCTTGTAACAATTCTAGCACCCGCCCCACCGTAGCACCCTCCTCAATCGGTGGTTCCGGGTCAATCGCTTGCATCATCGCGGCCTCAACCACCGTCTCGATTGGGACAACATTATCTCGACGGATAGAGGATTCATTGGCCTTGTTGCGTAGATTGGAGTAAAAATCATAGCCCTGTTTAATGGCGTGTTCAATCAATTGGGCTAAATCGCGTGCCACATAGGGTTTGTGGATGTATCCCTGTACATCCAACGCCGGCACACGGTCAGGGTCACTGGGTGTACTACCCGACACGATAACGGGCAAATCTGGTTGGCGCACCCGCATCCCCAAAATGAGTTCGGCAGGGTCGCCATGTTCAAGGTGCAAATCCACCACCGCAACCGAATACCGCTGTTCATCGAGCGCCGAAAGGGCTGGACGTGAACGGCCCATAGCCCGGACATCAAAATCTAATTCCTCAAGGGCTTTTTTCAGCCGCAGAATAAACCCAATATCCGAATCTACAATCAAAACCCGCCGTGTCATGAATTTGCCTCTAATCACGTTCCAATAGCTGCAACTCTTAGGATAGCAGAAAACTTTCGCCCCCCGCAACGAGTAGGTAAATAAAAATCCCCCCACCGAGCCTCGACAGCCACTAATGGAGGGACTTTTGTGACTTACACCGGGGAGAGGTAAAGCCCCTCATCCCCGGCCAAGTTTTTTTGGGGCTAAATTAGCCGCGAGCAGCCAACTTGGCAGCCATATCAATGCTGTACGCACCCCAGTGAGCGCCGCCGAACAGGCCGTCGGTCTCAAATGGGCCAGTGTACCATGGCTTGAACAGGCTGAAGGCCGAGCGCAGGAAGATCGGGGCGATTGGGAATTCACCTTCTTCGCCGAAGAATGCTTCTTCAACTTCCGCATACAGTTGTTCACGGACAGCCGGGTCACTTTCGCGGGCAGCCTGATCAATCAGGTCGTCCACTTCGGTGCAGGGGCGCATGAAGTTGTAGTCAACATTGCAGGACAGCACGTCGTGTACCCAGTTGTTGGCGTCACCATAGTCTGGACCCCAGCCGAGCGTCCAAGCATTCGGACGATCCTGTGTGGGGGTCTTGGAGTCAACGACTTCCAACAGAACCGAGAATTCCAGTTGTTCGGTGTTGAACAGCGCGGGATCGCAGCCAAGATATTCTTCAGCAGCGGCGGCCCAGAATTCAACCCATGTACCAGCGCCCGTGTAGGCGACGAGGTCAATGTTCGGGAAGCCTTCGCAGTTAGGATAACCAGCAGCTTCGAGTTCGGCAACCGCGTATTCGGGGTTGAAACCAACACCGACTTCATTGATGGGTGGCGCACCAGCCATACCGGGGGGGGTGAAGTGGATCATTGGCACACCACGACCACCACGAATTTGTTCCACAAACGCGGCGCGGTCAATGATGGCGCTGAAGGCACGGCGAGCGTTGATATTATCGAACGGCGCTTTGTCATGGGCATAGCCGAAATAGAACACGGCGAGGTCGAAGATCTGCAAAACTTGTTGAGACAGAACTGGGTCATTCAACACGTTTTGGATTTCAGCAGTGGGTACAGCAGTCGCATCCAGTTGGTTGTCAAGGAAGAGGGCATAGGTCGTACCGCCGTCTTCAATGATGGTCTGGTTGATGACTTCGATGTTGCCGGTCCCGCTGAACAGGTCAGCCGGGAGGGCTTCATTACGCATAAACACGCGGCGCACGCCACGAGTAATTTCGTCAACGAAGAATGGGCCATTGGTCACGATGTTGCCGGGGGCAGTCCATTCGTCACCGAATTCTTCAATGGCTTCCTGAGGTACAGGGCGGATCATCCACATGGGGGTCATGGACAGGAAGAAACCAGCCGCGAATTGCAGTTCAACCACGACGGTGGTGTCATCCGGGGCGCTAACCTTGGTGGTGTCGCCAAAAACGAGATCGTCAGTTACGGATTCACTGGCGGTCTGATTGACCACATCGCAACCCGCAATCACAGTCGCTGCAATGGAGCCATAGTAGCTGCCCAAACGGGGATCGCAAGCACGCTTCATGCCGTACACAAAGTCACCTGCAACAACGGGGCGCACGACGGTGGCGGTATCGCTGGCCGGGTCCCACTTCATCCAGTTGACATCGGTGCGGAGGCTGAACGTCCAAGTCAAACCATCGGCGCTGGCTTCCCAAGTCGTCGCCAGTTCGGGTGTCACCGCGCTGGTGATGGGATCATAGTTGGTCAGGCCGAGGAACAGGTTTTCAATAGGGGTGATCGAAACAGTGTCCGACGCCAGAACCGGGTCGAGCGAGCTAATTTCGCTGCTGTCGGCGGTGTCACGGGTGACAGGTTCATCCTGACGATATTGAGCCGTAATGGTAATCTCGCTGTCGGCAGCGGCGGCGAAGCCGGTCGGCAGCAGAGCAACCACCATCGTCAGCACCACGGCGACGACTGGGATCATCCGAAAGACTTTCTTTGACATTTTTAAGCTCCTCCTAGAGAGCATCTTAAAACTTTTTTTGTATTCAACTCATCATTGGTCCGGATTTATCCGGGTTTGTCCGGCCTTCTGCCCCGGCAGCATGGGTAGGGCGTCGAGTGCGGCTGTTGCTCCTTTCTTAAAACCATTGGTGCTTGGCTTCCAATGCGTTGTACATGCTTACTTGCCAGGACAAGTCAAGGATACAACCAGTTGGGTTGGGGACTCTTTGTGGAGAAAGGGAGTGTTTGGGGAGTTGGAATGGAAAGAGGACAACAAGCTGTCTCTGCAATCCCAAAATGAACTTTCCGTGACCCCATCAAAATAACTATTTCTCACAAAAGTAGGAAGCACAAGTCCACTAAATTTAAATTTGTACTACAGGACTCACTCGATGCTGATATAAATTATAGCGATGTACACCGCTAGAATGCAAATGGTTCGCCAGATTAGAGATTTTTAATCTTGATCATTTTTTAATGAAAGCCTTAATTTAAGCCATAAACTGAATGATGTGAAGATTTATTTTGCATCAACCTTACGAATTGAAAAAAAGTATAGCCAATAAAAATCCCCTCCACCAATCAATGGCGAGGGGATTGTGTGGTAGGATTAAACCCACCCGTTGTTATGATCGGTTATTCACCACGCGCTGCTAACTTGGCTGCCATATCAATGCTATACGCACCCCAATGTGGGCCACCAAACAACCCGTCGCTTTCAAATGGGCCAGTGTACCACGACTTAATCAAGTTGAAGCTAGTATCCATGAAGATAGGTGCAATGGGGTAGTCCCCCTCTGGCCCAAAGAAGGCTTCTTCAATTTCAGCATACAGTTGATCACGCACCGTCGGGTCAGATTCACGCGCTGCCTCGTTAATGAGGTCGTCTACTTCGGTGCAGGAGCGCATAAAGGCATTATCGGCGGTGCAGGACAACACGTCATTCACCCAGTTGTTGGCGTCGCCATAATCTGGCCCCCACCCCAAGGTCCAAGCGTTGGGGCGGTCTTGGGTTGGTGTATCAGCATCAATAATTTCTAACAGCACCGAAAATTCAAGCTGCTCGACATTAAACAAGGAGGGGTCACAGCCGAGATATTCCTCAGCCGCCGATGCCCAAAAGTCGGCCCAATTGCCAGCCCCGGTATAGGTTGCCATATTGACATTCGGGAAACCTTCGCAGTTGGGATAGCCCGCTGCTTCCATTTCGGCCTTCGCATATTCGGGGTCAAACCCAACACCAATTTCGTTGATAGGCGGAGCATGAGCCATACCGGGCGGAGTAAAGTGAATCATCGGAATGGCACTACCACCCAAGACCTGATCAATAAAGGCTTGACGGTCAATCACCGCCCCAAAAGCACGCCGCGCATGTTCATTATCAAACGGCGCTTTGTCATGACCAAAGGCGAAATAGAAGACCGAGAGGGCAAAAATCTGAATCACCTCTTGGGAAAGTTCGGGATCCCCCAGAATATTTTGCAGTTCCGCCGAAGGCACCAAGGAAGCATCCAGTTGATTATTGAGATAGAGCGAATAGATCGTGCCGCCGTCTTCAATCACCTGCTGATTAATGATCTCAATATTGCCCGTGCCGCTAAACAGATCGGCGGGTAGATTTTCATTCCGGATGAATACACGTCGAACGCCACGAGTCAGTTCATCTACTACATAGGGGCCATTCGTCACAATGTTACCGGGGGCTGTCCATTCATCACCAAATTCCTCAATGACTTCCTGTGGCACGGCACGGAGCATCCACATGGGGGTCATCGAGAAGAAAAAGCCTGCTGCAAATTGCAATTGGACTACGAGTGTTGTGTCATCAGGCGCACTCACCGCAATCGTATCGCCATAAACTAGATCATCCGTCACTAACTCAGTGGGTGTCTGATTAACCACATCACAACCCTTGATGACCTTCGCGGAAATCGTGCCGTAATAACCGCCGAGACGAGGGTCGCAGCCGCGTTTAATGCCATACACAAAATCGCTTGCGACCACCGGACGAACAATGGTTGCGCTGTCACTGGCTGGGTCCCAACGTAGCCAATTGACATCGGTGCGCAGGTTGAATGTCCACGTCACATTGTCGGGTGCAATCGTCCATGAGGAAGCCACTTCCGGATTGACCGCGCTGGTAATGGGGTCATAGTCCGTCAGGCCGAGAAATAGATTCTCGATAGGGGCAATCGAAATTTGATCCGAAGCAATCTGTGGGTCAAGGGAGCTAATTTCGCTGCTTGCCGCCGTGTCACGCTGCACGGGGACATTTTGGCGATAAAGCGCGACCACGGTGACTTCCGCATCACTGGCCGATGCGAAACCGACGGGCAACATTGCCGCGACTAGGGCCAACACCAGTAATAAAGCTGGCATTAGTCTAACCACTCTTTTTACCACTTCTCTATTCATGGGTTCTCTCCTAAAAATACTAAAGAATCACGAAAAATTGTACTGGATACCACAATTTGGCACAAAAGGTTCAATTCATTTAAGGTTTTCTCATAATGTGAAACATCCGTAAAAACACCAATCCCCCCGATGTAGCAAATCGCACGCGGAGGGATTGGTGGTTAGAGTCCCCTACCCTGCCGTCATCATCTAAAGGCGATGGCAGGGCTAGGGAATCACTTAGACTAAGTTATTCACCGCGTGCTGCCAACTTCGCAGCCATGTCAATGTTGTAGGCACCCCAGTGAGCGCCACCAAAGAGGCCGTCGCTCTCAAATGGGCCGGTGTACCACGGTTTCACCAATGTGAAGAACGAACGCAGATAGATCGGGGCAATCGGGTATTCACCTTCTGCGCCAAAGAACGATGCTTCGATCTCGGCATACAGTTGGTCACGTACCGCCGGATCACTTTCGGCAGCGGCCTGATTAATCAGGTCGTCTACTTCGGTGCAGGGACGCAGGAAGGCGTTGTCGGAGGTGCAGGACAGCACATCGTTCACCCAGTTGTTGGCATCACCATAGTCGGGACCCCAGCCGAGCGTCCAAGCATTCGGGCGATCCTGCGTGGGGGTGTTGGGATCAACGATTTCCAACAACACGGAGAATTCAAGTTGTTCAACATTCAACAACGATGGGTCACAGCCGAGATATTCTTCAGCCGCTGCTGCCCAGAAGTCTGTCCATGTACCAGCACCCTGATAAGCGACCATATCAATCGCTGGGAAGCCTTCGCAGTTCGGATACCCGGCTGCTTCCATTTCGGCGACGGCATATTCGGGGTCAAACCCAACACCAACTGAATTAATGGCGGGGGCATGGGCCATGCCGGGTGGGGTAAAGTGAATCATCGGCACACCGCGACCAGCCAACACCTGCTCAATGAACGCTTGGCGATCAATGATGGCACTGAAAGCACGACGCGCGTGAACATTGTCAAAGGGGGCTTTGTCATGACCAAAACCGAAATAGAACACGGTCAGGTCAAAGATTTGCAGCACTTCTTGGGACAATGTGGGGTCAGACAACACATTTTGGATTTCTGCCGCAGGCACACCGGAACTGTCGAGTTGGCTGTTTTGATACAGCGCGTAGATTGTACCGGCGTCTTCAATCACGGTGGTGTTGATGACTTCTACATTGCCAGTACCGCTGAACAGGTCCGCAGGCAGGGCTTCGTTGCGAACATACACACGCCGCACCCCACGAGTAATTTCTTGCACAAAGAATGGGCCGTTCGACACGATATTGCCGGGGGCGGTCCATTCGTCACCGAATTCTTCAATGACTTCTTGTGGGACAGCACGCAGCATCCACATGGGGGTCATGGAAAAGAAATAACCAGCGGCGAATTGCAGTTCGACCACGAGGGTCACGTCATCGGGGGCGCTGACGGCAATAGTTTCACCGTAAACGAGATCATCCGTAACGTTTTCGGCAACCGTTTGGTTGACCACATCGCAGCCCTTGATGACCTTAGCGGAAATCGTACCGTAATAACCACCCAAACGGGGATCGCAGCCGCGCTTAATGCCATAGACAAGATCGCCTGCCACAACTGGGCGCACGACAGCGGCGGTTTCGGTTGCCGGGTCATAACGCATCCAATTGACATCACTGCGCAGATTGAACGTCCATACCAAACCGTCGGCGCTCACTTCCCATGAAGTCGCCAATTCGGGGTTAATCGCGCTGGTGATTGGGTCATAGTCTGTCAGGCCCAAAAACAGATTTTCAACCGGGATGATCGAAACGCTGTCTGAAATGATCGCTGGGTCAAGGGAGCTAATTTCGCTCTGGCTTGCCCCGTCAATCGTAACAGGCGTATCCTGACGATATTGGGCCACAACTGTAACAGTGGCATCTTCCGCAGCCGCAAAGCCCGTCGGAAGTAATGCAACCACCAGTGTCAGCACAATCGCTGCGACTGGGATGAGTCGAAAAGTGGATTTAGACATTTTGGCCCCTCCTGGAGAGCGCAATTTATCTTAAGAATCGAATTTTTTGGGTGGGTTCATCCGGTCAGTTGCCCCGGAAAGCATGTCGAAAGGGTGGCAGCATAGATTTCTCCTGATTGTGAATGGGTCTCGCATCGGGTGCGGTTTTACACAACATATACATGGGGGACAGTTTGGAAGTTCAAGGAATTTTTGAGGGAATCGCATCGAGCGAATTCGGTTCCTAGAAACAAGCCTTGTTTCCAAACCGCACACCCGTCAAGTGAATTGCAGGGCAACCCAATGGGATGTTGTTAAAAACTCACTGATGCCATTAATGAAGATTATAGGAAGGGTTCACCCATTGTCGAGAAACATCAGAGATTTCTAACGTCTCTATGGTTTTGTTAAGTCGTCGAACCAGATGCAATTTTCAAGCGTACATGCAATTAGAAATAAAAAGAGGGTTTGCCAGGACAGCCCTCTTTTTGCCCCATAAAAGGCAAAAGGAGTAGGAGTGTTAACCATACCCCTACTCCTCATCAATTACAAAAATGACGATTCTATAGCCTGCCTATCTCATAACAAGCTAAGGCTCTATTGTACCGACCACTGATTTAGTGCCTATTCACCACGTGCTGCTAACTTCGCCGCCATATCAATCGTATAGGATCCCCAATGAGCGCCACCAAACAACCCATCCGTTTCAAATGGGCCAGTGTACCATGGCTTAAAGAGACTGAACGCGGAACTTAGGAACAACGGCACAATCGGGTAGTCCCCATCCGGGCCAAAGAACGCCTCTTCAATTTCGGCATACAGTTGGTCACGTACCGTCGGGTCGGTCTCGCGGGCGGCCTGATTCAAAAGATCGTCCACTTCGGTGCAGGGTCGCAGGAAGTTGTAATCTGCCGTACAAGACAGCACATCATTAACCCAATTGTTGGCATCGGCATAATCCGGCCCCCATCCCAACGTCCACGCATTGGGACGATCTTGGGTAGGCGTCTCGTTATCAATGATTTCCAGCAGTACCGAAAATTCAAGCTGCTCGGTATTAAACAGGGTGGGGTCACAGCCAAGATATTCTTCGGCAGCCGCAGCCCAAAAATCAGCCCAATTGCCTGCCCCTTGATAGGCCGCGATGTTGATATTTGGAAAACCCTCGCAACCGGGATAGCCCGCTGCTTCTAGTTCAGCAACGGCATAGTCGGGGTCGAAGCCAACGCCGATTTCATTGATGGCGGAAGCATGAGCCATACCGGGGGGCGTAAAGTGGATCATCGGCACACCCTGACCGCTGGCAACCTGCTCCACAAACGCCTGCCGATCCACAATCGCGGCAAAGGCTCGACGGGCATGGACATTATCAAACGGCGCTTTGTCATGGGCAAAACCAAAATAATAAACACTCAAGGTGAAAATTTGGCGAACTTGCTGCGACAATTCGGGGTCGGCCAGCACATTCTGTAGTTCCGCCGGGGGCACACCCGCCGCGTCATGCTGATTGTTGAGATAGAGAGCATAGGCAGTCCCAGCATCTTCAATCACGCTGTAGTTGACCATCTCAAGATTGCCGTTGCCGCTGAATAGGTCTAAAGGCAAGGCTTCATTACGCACATAGACCCGCCGCACCCCGCGTGTAATTTCATCTACGAAATAGGGGCCATTGGTGACGATATTGCCGGGGGCAGTCCATTCGTCGCCATATTCTTCAATGGTTTCCTGTGGAACAGCACGCAGCATCCACATGGGCGTCATAGAGAAGAAATAGCCCGCCGCGAACTGCAATTCGACTACCACCGTCACATCATCCGGCGCACTGATTTTGACGGTATCGCCAAACACCAGATCATCTGTCGTGGCTTCGGCACTGGTCTGATTCACAATATCGCAGCCCGCAATTACTTTGGCAGCGACTGAACCGTAATAGTTGCCGAGGCGACCATCACAAGCCCGTTTGATGCCATAGACAAAGTCGCCTGCCACCACTGGGCGCATAACCGAGGCAGTTTTGCTGGCGGGGTCATAGTGCATCCAATTGACATCCGAGCGCAAATGGAATGTCCATTTCAGGCCATCTTGACTCACTTCCCAACTGGTCGCTAGTTCAGGATTGACCGCACCTGTCACGGGGTCAGAATCGGTCAGGCCCAAAAAGAGATTTTCAATGGCGGTAATGGAGAGTGCGTCACTGGCAATGCCGGGGTCAAGTGAACTGACCTCATCCGGGGATGATGTATCACGAGACACAGGGACATCTTGGCGATAGAGCGCTGCAATGGTGATAGTGCTGTCGGACGCCGAAGCATAACCCATCGGTAACAGCGCGACCACCATTGTCAAAACCACTATCAATACGGGCAATAATCGAATTCTTGAAGTCATCTGCAAGATCCTCCTGAGTTGAATGAATGGGATTGGCTTGAGGACTCACTTGCCGTAAAACGGGGTACGCAGATTTTATGCAGAAATACGGCGGAAGGTTGTAAAGATAGGGTTTTTCTCATCTATTATAAAATTTGTCAAAATGGTGAACTTATGGCTAATTCAAGGGGTACTTACGTAAAATTACCCCTTACCATTTGCGTGCCCAAAAAGTTCAAGCGGATTTTCACAAAAAAGCCGAGAGGGGCCAGGACACCCTCTCGATAAATTTATTCGACTATTTTTTTATTTTTTTACTCACTGTGCGGCCAATTTCGCAGCCATGTCAATGGAATAGGCGACCCAGTGCTGTCCACCGAAAAGGCCATCGGTCTCAAACGGGCCAGTGTACCATGTCTTGAACAGCAGATAGTCCGAACGGAGGAATATGGGCGCGATTGGGAACTCTCCATCCGGGCCAAAGAACGCCTCTTCAATTTCGGCATACAGTTGGTCACGCACACCGGGGTCGCTAACCGTCGCGGCCTCTGCAATGAGGTCATCCGCTTCGGTGCAAGGTCGTTTCATGCGATTAGAAACCGTGCAGGCCAATACGTCACCTACCCAGTTGTTGGCGTCGCCATAATCCGGCCCCCACAACAGCGTCCATGCGTTGGGACGATCTTCGGTTGGGGCATCAGAATCGGTGATTTCGAGCAGTACCGAGAATTCGAGTTGTTCGATGGTGAACAGGGTCGGGTCACAGCCGAGATATTCTTCAGCCGAAGTCGCCCAAAATTCACCCCAGTCCCCCGCCGTCGTATAGGTGACGATGTTGATGTCGGGGAAACCTTCGCAGTCAGGATAGCCTGCTGCTTCAAGTTCAGCGGCGGCATAGTCGGGGTCAAAGCCGACACCCACTTCATTGATCGGAGCGGCATGAGCCATACCGGGGGGTGTGAAGTGAATCATTGGCACCCCACGCCCTTCCTGTACCTGATCTATGAAGGCTTGGCGGTCAATGATGGCGCTGAACGCACGCCGAGCATGAACATCATCAAACGGTGCTTTGTCGTGGGCAAAACCAAAATAGGACACCGCAAGGTCAAAAATCTGGCGTACTTCATTTTGATACTGCGGGTCAGACACCACACCCTGCAATTCTGCGTCGGGGATATTGGTCGCGTCGAGTTGATTATCCAGATACAGCGCGAACTGTGTGCCGAGGTCTTCAATCAATAGGGTGTTCACCACATCAATGTTGCCAGACCCCTGCAAATCGGCGGGTAGAGCTTCATTGCGGACAAACACGCGGCGTACTCCACGAGTCACTTCTTGGACAAAATAGGGGCCGTTGGTGATGATATTGCCCGGTTGCGTCCATTCGTCGCCATAATCTTCAATCGCTTCCGCCGGGGTTGGGCGCAGTACCCACATCTGGGTCATCGAGAGGAAATAACCCGCTGCAAATTGCAGGTTAATCACTACCGTCGAATCATCTGGCGCGGAGACTTGGGTAGTATCTCCATAAACCAAATCATCCGTTACTTGGTCAATCGGGGTCTGGTTGACGACACTGCAACCCGCGATTACACCAGCAACCACCGTGCCATAATAGCTCGCAAGGCGGGGGTCACAGGCGCGTTTGATGCCAAACACAAAGTCGCCTGCCACAACCGGACGAATGACGGCGGCGGTGTCGGCGGTGGGGTCATACTGCATCCAATTGACATCGGTACGCAGATTAAACGTCCACGTCAGGCCGTCGTCACTCACCGTCCATGAGGTTGCCAATTCCGGCACGATCTGATTGGTGATGGAGTCAGAATCGGTCAGGCCCAAAAACAGGTTTTCGACAGACGTGATCGAAATCTGATCTGACCCAATGGCGGGGTCAAGCGTACTGACTTCGCTGGTCGAGGCCGTATCACGTTGCACGGGCACGTCTTGCCGATATTGGGCCGTGACGGTAACGGTACTGTCTTCGGCGGCCACCAAACCAACCGGAATGAGGGACACCAAGAGGGTCAGCAGCACAGCCATAACCGTGCCTGCTCGCAAGGTGTTTTTAGACATCTAGGAACTCCTTTTTGAATCGAAATTGATGTAATTAGGCTGTCAGTGGCGGGTTAGGCCGACCTAGAACGACACCCCTCCTAAACCTTTACGCACATACCCTTATTAACAAGGTGCTTAAGCGCCTTGTTCTGTGGATATGGCTTGCGTCCCGGATAAAAAATAGGCAACCTACACTGGGAACAAATGTAGGCTGCTGACCAATGACGAGTAGCGTGCTTTCGGATGGCTGATGCAACTCCAACGAAGTGTTTCGTCTACTCACTCTATTTACACCGAAATATGGAAGGGTGTTCGATTCTAAGAGGGGATTCACCAAAATACTAATTCTTTGAACCTATTCTGATACATGGGGCTATTGTTAATTCTCAATCAGGAAATTTGCCACAAGAGCTAAATACTGCTATTTTTTCGCCGCTCCCACTCCTCTACCGCCAACAATGTCTCTGGTGTCCCAATCTGCCGAAGGGCTTCTGCCGCGATAGGTGGAGTTGCGAGATCAGCATGATTCAACATTGGAATCAAGTATGGAATAGCCCGTGTATCGCCAATTTCTCCCAAAGCCCAAATTGCCTTTTGTCGTACTGGAGCATCTTGGTGGACATCCTGCATAGCTTGAATGAGAGGGTCTACCGCACTCAATTCACCCATTCCGCCCAGCACTCCAACAGCGATATAACGCACCGGATATTCAGGTGCATTTAGAGCCTGCTTGATAAATTCAACAACTTGTTTCTCTCGATAATGACTTAGTGCAATAATCACCGAATACTTCACTCGCCAATCTTCGGTGTCAAAAGCAGCTATCAATCGCTCAATGAGGCTAACCTCCCCTATTTTGCCAACAGCAAAAGAGGCGGCTATTCGTACCTTTGTATCCTCATCTCTGAAAGCGGCAAACAACGCATCAAAAGCACGGATGTCAGGTATTTTGGATAGCCCAGAAGCACAATACCAGCGTATATCAGCATCCGAGTCTTTGAGTCCAGCAATCAATGATTCAAGTGCCTGCCTGTCTCCAAGGTATCTTAATGACGATGCCACTGATCTTCGAACTGTTACATCTTCATCGGTCATCGCCCCTATCAGATGTTTAACTGCGCGAGTACCGCCCATATGGCCCAATGCCATTGCCGCCAATTTACGTACCTTTGGGTTTTGGTCATCAAGAGCAGAGGCTATCGGGTCAATAACTCGCAAATCTTTACTGAAACTAAGTGCATATATCACTTCCCTTCGCATCCTTGGGCTATCATCTTGGAGAGTGGCAATTAAGGTTTCCATAGCACGCGAATCATCAAACTTGCATAGAGCCTGAGCCGCCATACCACGCCCATATTCATCAAAATGCTCGGTATCGTGGAATACGGCGAGTAGAGCCTGAAGCGCAGGCTCACCAAAGCTCTTGAATGCCCAAACACCGCGCATAGCTACTTTAGGATTAGTCAGAACCTTAGTTATTAAAGGTTGAATGGCCCGTAAATCTCCAAGCCCTGTTAACGCATCTACTATTTCTTGTATCGAGAACCCCCAATCTTCATCCAGAGCAGCAATCAGAGGTTCAACCGCAGGTGTTCCAATCTGAACAAGCGCCGCCACCACATCATCACTAATGCCCAACGCTTGAGCTTCATGCAGCGCCTCAAGCAGGGGTTCAACTGCATCCCGTCCAAGTTTCACCAACTCATCACGAGCTAGAATCCGCATTTGTTCATCTCGGTTTAGAAAATCCCCGATTAATTGTTGAATCCTCTGAGCCTGCTCCATCGCGCTCTTTACTCCGCCCTCGCCGCTAATTTCGCCGGCATATCAATGGTCTGCGCGTTCCAATGTGTCCCACCAAACAAGGCATCGGTCTCAAAGGGTGCGGTATACCATGACTTAATCAAGACAAAATCGGAGCGCAGGAACAGCGGCGCAATCGGATATTCACCCCGTACACCAAAAAAACTCTCCTCAATTTCGGCATACAACTGTGTCCGCACGGCTGGGTCGTTGGAACGGGCCGCCGCGTCCATCAAATCGTCTATACTACTGCACTGCCGCCGAAACCGATTCAGCGCCGTACACGAGAGCACATCCGTTAGCCAGCTATGCGCGTCGCCATATCCCGGTCCCCACCCCAACGTAAACATATTGGGACGTTCATCACCGTAGACATCCGGCGCGATGGCTTCCAACAGCACCGAAAATTCAAACTGCTCAATTGTGAATAGGGTCGGGTCACAGCCCAAATATTCCTCGGCGGATGACACCAAAAATTCGGCCCATGTGCCTGCTCCGGTATAAGTCGCAATGGTCATATTCGGCAGCCCTTCACAGTTACTATACCCCCCTCGCGCCAGTTGATCTTTCGCATATTCCGGGTCGAAACCCACCCCGATTTCATTGATGGGCGGTGCATAGGCAATCCCCGTCGGCGTGAAATGGATCATCGGGATACCACGTCCGCCGCGCACCTGATTGATAAAGGCTTCGCGGTCAATGACGGCACTAAACGCCCGCCGCACCTGCACATTATCAAACGGGGGCTTGTCTTGGATAAATCCAAAATAGAATACCGATAGATCAAAGACCTGCCGCACTTCGCCTTCAAAATCGGGACTCGCCAACACATTTTGCAATTCCGCCGGGGGTATGCCCGCCGCATCAATCTTATCATCAATATAGAGCGCAAACGACGTGCCTTGATCTTCAATAACAAGCTGCACCACCCGCTCCAAATTGCTGCGATACCCAAACAGATCATTCGGCAAGGCATCGTTTCGCACAAACACTCGCTGCAAGCCGCGTGTCAATTCTTGAATAAAAAACGGCCCATTCGTGACAATATTGCCGGGGGCTGTCCATTCATCCCCATAATCTTGAATCACTTCCGCAGGCACAGGTCGCAGCATCCACATCGGGGTCATCGCCAAGAAAAATGCCGCCGGAAATTGCAGGGTTATTTCGAGGGTCTGCTCGTCAAGCGCCTGTACGTTAATCGTATCGCCATAGACTAAATCATCCGTTAGGCCATTGGCAGGCGTCTGGTTGATGATGTCGCACCCCGAAATGACTTTCGCCGCTACCGTCCCATAATATCCACCGAGGCGCGGGTCACAGGTTCGTTTGATACCATACACAAAGTCATCTGCCACGACCGGACGTACCACCCCGGCGGTTTCACTGGCAGGGTCATACCGCATCCAGTTGACATCCGAGCGCAACTGAAATGTCCACACCGTCCCGTCATCACTCACGGCCCATGATTTGGCAAGTTCTGGCACAACCTCATTGGTAAACGGGTCAACATCGGTCAGACCCAAAAATAAATTCTCAATCGGCGTGAGCGACACCGTATCGGAGGCCAACGCCGGGTCAAGCGTGCTAATTTCCGAACTCACCGCCGAATCCAACGTGACTGGAATATCAGCTTGATATAACGCCACAATCGTGATTGCACTATCCTCAGCCCGGCTTACCCCCATCGGCCCGCCGAACCCGATTACTATCAACATTATCAATCCAATAACCCATAATCGCCGTCGCATCATATCACCCCTTCATCTCTCCACTGTGCCTAATTGCTTCATCCCGTAAATAATCTGTCAAACCCACCCCATCCCAAACCAAACATAGGCAAGCAGCTCAAATACGCTATCTGTTCCCCTCCC
>JAIOHL010000019.1 GCA_019913005.1 Anaerolineae bacterium
AGCCTATGTTTTTGAGATTGTGGCGCACGAATGGTCGCATCACTATTTGTTTATGTTTCCGTTGGGAATGGAATATTTGGGCCTGCCGGAAACGCGCATTATCAATGAAACCACCGCGACGGTCTTTGGTAATGCAATGGCTCTATTGGTGTTAGATCGGTTTTATGAGCAAGAGGTGGTGGATGGGCAAATTTGGATTCCCGATTACCCTACCCTCGCTGATTTTCAATCCCCTGATGTTCAGCCAACAACGACCCCGACCATACCTGAAGCCATCCGCGACCCCGATGGCCCTCGCCCGACGACACGCGGCGCGATTATCAATCGTACCCGCATCACCGCCGATTATCTTTTGGCACTGGATCGGGTGGATGCCGCCGAAGCCTATATGGAAAGCCGCCGTCAATGGCTGGGGATGCGCGTTTTAAATCAGGCATGGTTCGCGTTTAATGGGGGCTATCAGGCTGATCCCGGTCAAGGCGGGGGTGCATCGGTGGGGACGACGGTGGATGTCACCGACCCAGCTTATCCCGGCGACCCGATTGGCCCTGCTATACATGAAATCGCCGAACTCGCCCCCACATTAGCCGATTTTCTAAACATCATGCGCGATGTCACGACCCGGCAGGAGTTGATTGACATCCTGATTGAATCACGCGCCCGTTGGCAATAGATGAATTGGCTTAAAATTCAGCCTCTTCATTGAGCAGCTTGCCCATTTTTTGGTGTTCACGGCGGATAGCATGGGTGACATGCGACATGCGGATATGGGTTGAATCCTCGGATGCCGCCAAAAACGCCGATGCAATCGCCGCATTACGAATGTTCCCACCTGCCATACGATAACGGCGTGCCACAAAGCCGAGGTCTACATCTTTGCCGATAGGCGCCCCGGTGGGGAAGCTGATTTGCCAGATTTTCAGGCGATCTTCTTCTTCGGGGAAGGGAAAATCCACCAAGAAATCGAGACGGCGCGTAAAGGCCTCATCCAAATTTTGACGCAGGTTGGTCGCCAAAATCGCAATACCATCGTAGCTTTCCATACGCTGCAAAAGATAACCGATTTCGATATTGGCATAGCGGTCATGACTGTCTTTGACCTCCGAGCGCTTGCCAAAAAGGGCATCGGCTTCGTCAAAAAAGAGAATCGCCCCACTGTGTTCGGCGGCTTCAAACAACCTAGACAGATTTTTCTCCGTTTCGCCAATATATTTACTGACGACGCTGGCAAGGTCAATTTTGTAGAGTTCGAGGCCAAGTTCTTTGGCGATGATTTCAGCCGCCATCGTTTTACCCGTACCACTTTGCCCAGCGAACAAGGCCGAAAGCCCACGTGAATTGGCGACCCGTCCGCCGAAACCCCATTTTTCATAGACCTGCACGGCATAACGCAGTTGATCGCATATTTCTTGTAGCTGCTGCACGCGGTCTTGGGGCAAGACGATATGCTCCCATGCGTAACGCGGCTGGATTTTGACGGCGAGGTCGGTCAGCTTACGATTATTTTGTTCACGACTGGCGGTATATAAATCATCCAACGTCGGTTGACCTTCCCCGCGCCATGCTGCCATGTCGTAGGCCATCGAAACGGCGTCTCGGATTTGACCACCCGTCAGTTTAAATTTATAGGCGAGTTCATCAATATCGAGGGTGCTGCCATTGAGATATTGCCGCCACTGCTGCACCCGTTCATCGTATTCCGGCACGCCTATTTCCAGCCGCAAGACTGAACGCTGACGGGCCACCCCACGCGGCTCCCATGTTTCCCGACCACTAAGGATAACAGCGTGGCTATAGCGCAAAATTTCTTCCCACATCCAGCGTGGCGGGTCTTGGTTGGTATCTAACATCACTTCCCAGCGGGAAATGAGCAAGGCTGCATCACGCAACAACCCCTCCCGGACGCCAAAACGAAAGACTTGGGCTGCCGAAATGCTGGGGGAATCCTGCTGTAATTGCTTGAGTGCCTGCAAATCAATTTCGATGAGGGAGCGACCCTGTTCCGCCGCCAGTGCATTGGCTACCGCGCGTTTGCCGCTGCCATAGCTGCCATAGAAATGAAAGATGGGGGCCTCTTGGCGATTGGCATTACGAAGGGCCTGTCGGAAATCTTCTTTAAGCACCAGCGATTCTAAATCCGTCGCTTGGTCGGTGACGGGGCGGATAACATTTTGCCATTGGGCAGGAATGGTATCTAAGCCCTGTACATATTGGGCAAGACGGGTATCCACTTTGAGGAAATGGTTGATAAAGGGCATGTGCTGCCCGCCGGATTCAGTGAACGGAATCACAACAGCATAGCGGATTAACGTGGAGGTGTCGGTGAGATAACCGAGCAATCGTGTGCGCTGTTCCCAATTGCCGCCTAATAAATTAATCACGACATTGACTGTTGGTTGGCGTTTGGTGACATCATCCTGTAGATAACCATAGATGCGCTCATAACGGCGGTCAATCGCTGGGGCAAGGCATACTAGAAAAATATCAAATTCTTCTTCGCTCAATTCCAACGCCTCAATGAGATGAAGCAGACGAAGAGGGGTATTGGTCTTCTTCGCATCGAGTTCAAGGGCGGTAATTCGATCCACCGCTCGACTGTACTGCTGCTGCAATACTGCGCTTGACTCCGGCGGCGGGGTAATGCTGTCCCATAGCCCAGCCCCCGGTGCAAGCCCCAGATGTCGCTGCATTTCTTCATCTGAGATATATAACCCCTGAAATTCATTATTGGGGTCGAATCCGGCGGCCTGTGCCCGTTCAACGGCGAAACGTAGCAGTAGGTCAATCCGAATGAGGTGAGCCTGTAAATAGGCGAGATTTAATGGGAGTGTTGTTTGCATGGAGAATTCTAGCCTGCCAATAAGATAAGCATTAAGAATCGGATTCTGACAACTTCTATTCTAAATCCAACCCTAGCTTGCGCTATAATCAAACTTAAGTATACGACTTTATCCCCATGGGTTGGAAAACAACAACATGCGTAACTTCGTGATTGTAGATAATCGCCTGCTGACGCCCTTTAATGAACCGGCCCGTAATTTATCAGTGGTCAGTTCCAACATTATGCCTAATTTTTTTGGGACGCCGACGCAGCTAAAAATTCATCAAAAAGAAGTAATGGCCCGTGTATTGGGGTCGTCTGCTGTCGAAGAAGATCTGCATCATATCAATGATTTGCTGCAAGCGCTCCAAAAACCCCGCCTAGACGCCAACCCTAATGACGAGATTTTTGTTTATCGAGATAACATCTATTTTGACCAAGAATTTTTAGATTATTTTCTGAAGGTGGCGCGGAAACTGGGCAAACCCTGTCAGGCGGTGCTGCCGCTTGATGATCCAGCGTGGGCAAAATACACCTTGCCCCTGAGCAGTCTACAGCGCATGTATCCGATGGAAGGCCCGCCCTACTGTCCGATTGATATGTGGTATTTCCCCAAAGGCTGGGCAAATCCTGACGAATGGGTACCCATTGCCGTGCCATCCGGGGCGATTGAAAAGGGCTATTACAACATCCCCGACAGCATGGCAAATATCAAGATTGACCCCGACAACGCCACCCAGATGCGTGAACAAGACTTGACCCATTGGCTTTCAGAGCGTACCTGTATCGTCATTGAAAGTTGGGTGCATTTGTTTAATGCGACCATTCCATTAGGCACATTCTCGCAGGGCAGCCGTTTTGAAGAATATGTTGCCAAGCACAATGTTTTTGCCATGCGCTTGTTGATGCAGGCCGTGATGGAACAAAAACAAATGCTGTCCAGTTCGCGCGTGGTCAAGGTCGGGGCGGGTACGGAAATCCATCCCTCTGCGGTGATTTTGGGGCCGACCAGCATCGGCAAAAACTGCGCGATTGGGCCGGGGGTGGTCTTGGATAACTGCGTCATTGGCGATAACGTCAATATCGCACAGGGCTGTCAACTGATGTTAAGCGTGGTGGGGCATAACTGCTTTTTACCCTTCCGGGCCGCCCTGTTTATGACCACACTCATGGACAACACCATCGTCGCGCAAAACACCTGTTTGCAAATGTGCGTGGTAGGCCGCAACAGCTTTGTCGGCGCAGGCACGACCTTTACCGATTTTAATCTTATCCCCACCCCCATCAAAGCGCTCAATTTTGAGGGCGAGTTGGAAGATATTCGACAGCCCGTCATCGGCGGATGTATCGGGCACAACTGCCGGATTGGGGCAGGCATGGTGGTTTATCCGGCCCGCACGATTGAATCCGACTCGGTGTTGATTGCCTCCCCGGATCGCCGCGTAATTATGAAAAACATCACGTATGAACAGAGCGACCATCATCGCCTCAATCCAGAAGCCGCCAAGCAGCAAAAACGGCTGTATCGGCGTGGCGAACTGGCAGATGAGCAGCAGTTGTTGGAAGAGTGGACGTAATTCGTCTTGAATGCGCAGATTTCAGAGGAAATTCATAAATGACCGACGACACCTTTTGTTTCATCATTCATCCCATCACCATCAAAAAAGATGTGTCGCGTAAATACCCCATTCTCGGCAAGATTTTGACTGAGGGGCAGATCAACTTTTTTTCGCAATTTTTCCCACCCGTTTATATCAGCGAGATTCATGGGGTGGTATCGCAAAATAATGGCAAAGAGGCGACAGGCTGGTTTATTGCCTGCCCCTTTACCCCGCCGACGATGATGCGCCTGCCCGTCGAGAAGGTCTACCGCAAGATTGTCGCCTGTGGACATATGGCGGAGGAACTCGGCGCAAAGGTGCTTGGCTTGGGGGCGTATACCTCAGTAGTCGGGGATGCAGGGGCGGAGATTGCCAAACGACTAGACATCCCCGTCACTAATGGCGACAGCTACACGGTCTACATCGCAGTCGAAGCTGTGCGAGAAGCCGCCCGTGTCATGGACATCCCGATTGAACAATCCCGCGCTGCTGTGGTGGGAGCAACAGGCACTATTGGCAGTACCTGTGCGGAAATTTTGGCGGGGGATGTGGCGGAATTGATTTTGATAGGCCGCCGCGAAGAAGCCTTGAAGGATGTGTATGAACGCTGTCGGGGTAAAAAGGCCAAAGTGCGGTATAGTACCGACATTGAGGCGATTTATAATTCTGATTTGATTTTGACTGTGACCAGCGCCACCCATGCCGTGATTGAGCCGGAACACATCAAACCCGGCGCGGTGGTGTGTGATGTAGCCCGTCCACGTGATGTCAGTTGGCGGGTGCATCAACAGCGCGATGATGTATTGGTGATTGAGGGTGGGATGGTCGAAGTCCCCGGCCCGGTGGATTTTGGGTTTGATTTTGGCTTCCCCCCCGGCAAGGCCTTTGCTTGTATGGCAGAAACAATGGCGCTGGCACTTGAAGGGCGCTATGAAGATTACAGTGTAGGGAAATATATTTCAGTTGACCAAGCCCTCGAAATCGGTGATATTTGTGCGCGGCATGGCTTCAAACTCAGCGGTTTTCGTAGCTTTGAAAAAGCCGTGACGCCGGAACAAATTGACAAAGTGCGAGAGAAAGCACAACAAAACCGCCGTTCGTGGACGCCCTATCGGGAACAGGCCATCCTTGTGCCATGAGTTATCCTACGGAATGGATATAAAACCATTAGGGAAAAGTTGAGGCGCGGTAGTTGGTAAGCATTCAGGCTTCATGATATGATTAACTTCTATAGGCACGCTTCATTTATCCAATAAATAGTAAGAGAGGAGGACGGCGCATCGCACCGTCGCCGCAATCGGGGCGAACGTCACCTGCGCTAAATTGATTTTATGAGCAAAGGCCGCATTCTTGTTGTCGAAGACGATTTTGACATCTCCAATATGCTCCGGATTTATTTTAGTGGGCAAGGCTATGATGTACAGGTGGCCCCGCGAGGTGGAGACGCGCTGGCCCTGACGCGCAAACAGCTTCCCCAGTTGATTGTGCTGGATATTATGCTGCCCGACATGAATGGGTATGATGTGTGCCGCGAATTACGTCAGACCACCCGCACCAGCCATATTCCGATTATCTTCCTCACCCAAAAGGATGAGCGCTCGGACAAAATTGCCGGGTTGGAGTTGGGCGCGGATGATTACATCACCAAGCCGTTTGACATTGAAGAATTGAAACTGCGTGTCAAGAACCAGATTGACCGGGCCGAACGCGAAAATTACACTGATCCCAATAGCGGCCTCCCCAGCAGTGCAATTATCGAAGACCGGCTCCGTGAATTGATGCGTTCCAGCGGCACATGGACGTATCTGGATTGCAAGGTTTTAAACTTTGATGATTTTAAGGAAGTCTATGGATTTGTAGCGGGCACTGAGGTCATGCGATTTATGGCTCTGTTGATGGGCGAAATCGTGGATAACTATGGCACGCCGAATGACTTTTTGGGACATCCCGGTAGCGATAATTTTGTGATCATTACCTATTCGGATCGCGCCGAGACGTTTGAGAGCAAGTTGAGCGAACGCTTTAATGAAGAGGTGCAGCAGCACTATTCCTTCATTGACCGTGAACGCGGACATATGTTAAAAGAAGGTAAAGAAGTCTCCTTGATGAAATTGGCGGTGGGGTCGGTTTCCAACGCTAAAAATCAATTTGCCGATATTCGTGAAATTACGGAACGGGCCGCCGAAGATCGCCGCCGAGGTGATAACGACACCTTTGAGGAAATTGAAACCTCTTGGTAATCATTTCAGAGTAGCGCAGGCCGTGAGGGTGGAAGGCCATGTTGGTTGAGATATTTTTTGTCATAATTGGCCTTGCCTTTATACTGTGGCTATGGGGGTTTACCTATCAACTTCTCCGCAGCCGCCGTTATGAACCGCAGGTCGAAGAAAAACCAATCCTCCCTGTCAATTTGCTAGATAATAATGACGGGGTGATTGTAGCTGAGGGACGTGGGCATTTGGTGTATATCAACCAGAATGCCCGCAGTTTGTTTGGCTTAAATGGAGGCGACCCCAACCTAACCTCGCTTTCATCGCGGGTCGAACCCTCGGATGTATTCCAAGATTTGTTCGCCGATGAAGGTCGGGCCTCGTTCCGTTTGGGGATGAAGCGCATCCAAGCGGCCTCCCACGCTATCCCAACCACTGAGGGTCGGCGCATGGTGGTGGTGCTGCGGGATGCCTCGCGGGAAGCCGCCGACGATGAAGAACTGCTCGACCCTGAACGCGCCTTGATGGTAGTGCAAGAGGTTAGCCAAACCATTTCAGGCGGTCTCGATCTGCGACAAACTCTCAATACTATCCTGACCAGCCTCTCGCGTGTCCTCCAATTCGACGCGGGGGAAATTACCCTGTGGGATAACAATCTCAACGCCCTCCGTCCGGTGGGACGAATTGGGGATCGGGTATATGCCAATCTACTGGATGAAACGGGCGGGTTGTATGAGATTGATGAGGGTTTTACAGGCTGGATTGCACGCTATCGCCAACCCCTGATGTTGGGGGATGTGAGCGTGCGTTCGGATGTGCGCCCCAAACTCGAAGCCTTTCCTTTCAAGAGTTATGCGGGTCTGCCTCTGCTGATTAGCAATCGGTTTATTGGCACACTTGAACTAACCAGCTATCAGCGCCACGCCTTTGACCATGAAGACCTTGCGTTGCTCCAATCAGTGGCAGGCCAAGCGGCGATTGCGATTGAAAATGCCCGCCTGTCAGGTGAACAAGCCAGCCGCCTAACCCAACTCTCCGGCCTGCAAGATATTGTTCAAACGATGGGTGAAATGAGTAGCCCCCGTGAATTATTTGAACAATTAAGTATGCGAATCGCCGACCTGATGAATGTGGAAGTCTGTGGCCTGCTCCTCTTTGAAGATGACAGTGAATCGCTGGTAAGTCAGTTACCCTTCTATGGCGTACCGGATTCGGTGATATCGCTTTACCGCATTCCTGCTCCTCCCAACAGCGCAGGTTATAACATCTGGCAAAATTCGCCTTGGTGGTTTAGCAACGACCTGCTCAATAATGAACTGGTCGGGGCGTTGAATATGCGGAATATGGCGGAGGTCATTGGCCTACGTTCGGCGGCCCTTGTCCCGCTGTCCATCGGCAACAACCGTATCGGCCTTGTCCAAGTCTCCAACAAGCGCGATGGTGGCGGTTTTAGCGAAGACGACATGCGGCTGTTGAGCATCTTTGCGGCGCAGGCCACTATCGTTATCGAAAACGCCAACTTGTATGAGCGTGAACGGCGCTATGTCGCGGAGTTAGCAGGCCTGCAACAAATGACGCAGGTCATGAACGTCGCTGACCAAAGCGAACTGTTCAAAGAGGTGACCCAGCGCATTT
Organism: Anaerolineae bacterium; assembly: GCA_019913005.1. Taxonomy (GTDB): domain Bacteria; phylum Chloroflexota; class Anaerolineae; order Aggregatilineales; family J027; genus CFX10. The sequence continues at coordinate 8,268 of JAIOHL010000019.1, forward strand.
CCGGTATGATGCGGGCTGAAATGTGCGGCCTGTTATTCTTTGAAAAAAACACGGTTCAGGGCGATGAACAAGAACATATTCTGGTCGCCCAAAAGCCGTTTTTTGGCATTGATGAGGACGGTATCCAGTTTTATCAAGTGCCTGTCGCATTGGGATCGGTTTTTGACCAACTATATGCCGGACGGGATTATTGGTTTACCAATGATTTGAAAATGGAGGTATGGGCCGGGGCGATGAATTTCGCTCAATTGGCCTCTATGCTCGGTTTCGAGCGCACGCTGATGGTCCCGCTGGTCATTGGTGGACAGCGTATTGGCCTCCTGCAAGTTTCGAATAAGCTGAACGGCGAAGATTTTACCGATTCCGATGCCCGTTTGATGATGATTGCGTCTGGGCAAGCGGCGGTGTTAATTGAGAATGCCCGTCTTTTCCGCGAGGTGGAACGGCTGACGCTTGAAACCGACACAATGCGGACAATCAGTGAAGCCGCAGCGACCCAAACCGACATTAGCAAGATTTTGGAAGAGTCACTGGGTCGGATTGCGCGATTGTTTGGCGTACAAGTGGTGGCCGTTGGTTTCTTGGATACGCAGACGGGTGATTTGATCTATGAACCCACTGCGATTTTTGGGACGAAATTAGCCGCCTCGATTGTGATGGATGCCTATAGTGCCGGATTTGCCAATAGTCCGGTTATCTCACGCCGCCCCTTCCGTACCGAAGATATGGTACGTGATAAACGAGTCTTAACACCCTATCGTCAAATTGCTAATCGCCTGAATTTGAAAAACTGCTTGATTGTGCCATTGGTGATTAACCAGCGTTCATTAGGAGAAATCATCGTTGCCAATCGTCTGGCAGGTGAATTTACTGAGAGCGATGAACAACTGCTGCTGACGATTGGGGCACAAATTGCCGCCGCTGTCGAACGTGGCCGCCTCACCGCTACCTCCGACGCTGAATTACGGGCACGTTTGGAAGAACAAGAATCTATTGAACGCCTTAGCCGCGAACTCGGTGAAACCCTCATTCTGGATCGCCTCTTAGATGTCATCCGTAATGAGGTGCTGCGCAGCACCCCTGCCCAAGAGGTATCGGTTGTCCTGTTTAAACCTTCGTCCGAATGGATGACAGCCGATAAACCCGAAATTGAAAGCCGCATGGGGCTAACCCAATTGTTCACCGTCGAGACCGTCGGGGTCGATGAAGTGCCGATTTTGCCAATTGAGCAACAGGTCTTGCAAACAGGGGATGCCGTCACGATTGAAGATTTTGCAGCAGCCTCGATTGCCCCCGGTGTGCCGACAGCCCGTTCCGCGATTGCCCAGCCTGTGCGTCTTGGGAATGAGGTCGCCGGGATTATTTCGGTCTTTAGTGACCAACCCTCTGGCCTGCCCGACCAAACACGTGTCTTGCTTTCACGCCTAAGCCGTCCGGCCTCCTTAGCGGTACGGAATGCACGGCAGTACAGCGAACAGCTTCAACTGAATGAACGGTTGACCCGCCGGGCTGTGCAATTGCAGCATATTTCCTATCTGGGACAGTTGTTGCGTGAAGGTGCTGATCTGGCCCAATTGATGCAAGAAGTCGCCCGGGCCATTAGCGCCACCATCGGTTTCCGCGTGGTGGCGATGAATGTATTGGACGACAAAGTGCAGTCCTATCGCATGATTGCGGTGGTGGGGGCCGAAATTCCCAAAGAGGAACAGGACAAAACGATTATCCCGGTTGAATATATCGCCGGGATGATGCAGCCGCGCTGGAAGATTGGCGACTCCTATTTCCTGCCCGCCGAACTCAAGAGCGAATGGCTGCCTGATCAAAAAGACCTGAGCCTCCGCACCGACCCTGAATTTGCTAAGAAAACTGGGCCACGCGGTTGGCGTAATGAAGATGAATTATTGGTGCCCATTCGCGGCTCAACGGGCAATATGCTCGGTTTCATCTCGGTGGATGATCCACGCGATGGTCTCCGCCCCGATGCTGAAGAAGTAGAGTCACTTGAAGTATTCGCGGCACAGGTCGGCTCGATTATTGAAAACTTCCGCTTGGTCGAAAGTGTGCAGCAAGAAGCGGAATCGGCCCGCCGCGAACGTGACCGCTTAGCACAGTTGCATCTGGTCTCCAGTGAAATCCAGCGTGCCAGTGACATGAGCGCCCGCCTGCAAGCCGTCGCCGATGGTATTGTTTCGGCAGGTTGGCAGCGTGTGCAGATTACCCTGCGCGATGAAAAACTAGAACCCTCCTTGCTGATTTATTCGGGCTATGACCCCGAAGAAGCCAGCAATCTGTATGGCAAACTGCTCCCCGGCAAGATTTGGCGCGAGCGCTTCAATGACCTCGCCTTCCACGATTTGCGTGTCGGACGGGCCTATTATCTGCGTTATAACCATCCTTGGGTGCAAAAGAATATTTTCCGAGGTCGCCCCCCAACCCCGCGCGAAGTGAGCGAGGATGACTGGCATCCGCAGGACGTTTTGTACCTGCCGCTGTATGGACAAGACCAGAAACGTATTATCGGCTTGATTCGCATGGGGATGCCTACCGATGGCAAGCGCCCCACCGAAGACAGCCTTCAACCCATTGAATTGTTCGCGCTGCAAGCATCGGCGGCAATCGAAAATACGCGGTTGTATCAAGAAACCGCCCGTCAAGCCGAAACTGAACAGCGGCTGAATGAATTGATGGAAGCGATGGCTTCTACCCTTGACCAGACCGAAATTGTACGGGCGCTGGCGGGTGGTTTGAAGCCGTTTGTGGTGTTTACTCGTATGCACCTTGCCCTGCCTGCGGGTGAAAACGCCGCCAACTTTGAAATGACCCGCGTTGAATTGACGCCGGATGGCCGCGTTCACATTTTCCCGGATAATCCCATTCCGACCAGTGGTACGGCGCTGGGTATTGTGTTTGTGACGGGTCGTTCTCAAACTTTTGAAACGGGTCTAGGCTCCTCTTTTGAAGCCTATGAAGACCTGCCGATTTGGGCCGCTGAAGGCGAACGCATGATGCTGATGGTGCCGATGATCGCGGGTGGTAAAACACTCGGCGTATTGCGGCTTGGCAGTGAGTTGGGTGGGACGTTTGGATTAACCGACTCAGACAGCATGACGCTGGTTCAACGTATGGCGAACCTGTCGGCTGTTTCTATCCAAAACTCGCGTTTGTTCGGCTCGCTGGAAGAAAGCACCTCGTTTAACGAAGCGGTGGTGCAGTCCATTCAACAGGGTATTGTCGTGTTGGATGCCGAACTGCGGATTCAATTGGCAAACGCCTTCATGATTAGCCACTATGGTTGGAGTCCGGATGTGGTAGGCCGCCAGTTGTTTGACTATCGGCCCGAATTCCGTGATTTCCTTGAAGACCCATTGCGTGAAGCCCTAACCACTGGGCGCGAGTATCATCAGTTTGACCTGCAAGATATTGACTCGGATGGCCGCCTTGTCATTCGCAACTTCTATACCTACCCGCTGCGTCAGCGCGAACGTATTACGGGTATTGTGCTGTTGGTCGAAGACATTACGCAGCGTGCGGTGTTGGAAGCCAACCTTGCCACCCAAGCCGAACAATTAGCGACCCTGACTGCTGTGTCCAGCCAGATGACCGGCACGCTCAAACCCGATGAAGTGGTTGAGGTCGTGTTGGATGCACTGGATAACGTGATTCCGTATGATGGCGCGGTGGTATGGCTGCTTGATCCCAAATATCCAGACCGCTTGCAGATCGCGGCGGCGCGTGGGTTCTATGACCCCGGTACAGCCTCATCGCGCGAACTGATTGGCCTGTGGGTTGAGATTGACAGTAGCGAACTGTTCCGCGATATGTCGGCTAACCGCAGCGTGATTAATGTCGGCGATACCACCAGCGGCGATCCTCGATTCCCGTATGGTGAGGCGCGTGTTTATAAAAATTGGCTGGGTGTGCCGCTGATTTCTAAGAGTGAAATCATCGGCGTGCTGCAATTGGAAAAGAAGCAGGCCAGTTTCTACAACAGCCAACATGAGCAACTACTCCAAACGTTTGCCAACCAGTCGGCAGTCGCGTTAAGCAATGCCCAGTTGTTTGCGGAAACCCAAGATCGTGCCGAAGAACTCAATCGTCAGGCCGAGCGTCTGGCCCTGCTCAATCGGGTGTCGGTGTCGCTGTCCCAGTCCCTCGATATTGAAAACGTCTTTGAAATCACTCTGCGCGAGACCGCCATTGCTCTAAATGTGCCTGAAGCCGCCGCAATCAAGGTGGATCAGGAAACGGGCATTTGTAAGGTGTTGATTGAACACCCGCGTGGCGATGAAGAGCCGTCACTGGTCTTTACGATGGGGGATAACGCCCTAATGCAGCGTATCCGTGAGGCTCTGCTGCCACAGGTGATTGAAAATGTGCAGTCCGATACTCCGATTACTCGTGCTGCCCGCGAAATCATGCGTCGCAAGGAAGATGTACAGACGACCTTGATTGTGCCGTTGGTGATTAGTGGTTCGATTATCGGGGCGATGCGTTTTGATATTTTGGAACCGAACGCCCGGTTTACCAGCGAACAAATTGACCTTGCCCAAACGCTTGCCAGCCAAGCTGCCATCGCCGTGCAAAATGCAGGTTTGTATGAACAATCGGTTCAACGCACCTATCAACTGGAAACCTTGTTCGAGGCGGCCCAATCTACGGCGGTCACGCTCGACCTCGAAGATGCGATGCGTCGTGTCGTAACACAGATGTTGATTGCGCTGCGAGCCGATACCTGCTCGGTGATGACATGGGACAACATTGAAAACAACTTGGTTTTGAGCGAATCAGCAAGTACATGGGTTGAAGAAGTGCCACACGACCCCAAAGGCACGGTCTATGATCTAGCCAAGTATCCGCTGCGTATGAGCGTTCTAAATGATCGCCGCGTGATTAGCATCCGCTCTGATGACCCGAACGCCGATGAAGCCGAAGTCGCTTCGATGCAGGGTGTCAGTGTGAGTTCACGGGTGCTGGTTCCTCTGATTGTGAATGAAATGTCCATCGGGATTGCTCAACTCGATTTGCGCGAAAAAGGTCGGTATATTGAACCCGGCCAAATTCGACTGCTGCGTACCCTCGCCAGCCAAGCCGCAATTGCCATTGAAAATGCTCGCTTGCAAACTGAGACACGCAGCCAAATTGAGGAACTTTACCTCATCAATGATCTCTCGATGGCAGTGTCCAGCACGGTAGACTTTGACCAGATTTTGGAAAAAATCCGCGATCAACTCCCCATGCTGACCGATGCCCAATTTGTCTATGTGGCGTTGTATGACCGTGAAAAGAACGAAATTCAATTCCCGGTTGCAATTGACCAACTCGGCGACGATGTGCCTATTTCAAACTATGCCCCTACGCCTAAAGATGAGTTTGGGTATATCATCCAGCGGCGTGCGCCTCTGCTCATGGCGGGCTTGAGCCTAAGCCAAATCCGCGCCAATTTAGGCATAATCGAGACTTTGTTCCCGACAGCCATGTGTTTCCTCGGCGTGCCGATGTTTGCCGGGGATGAATTGACAGGTATTTTGGCAGTGCGCGATGATGAAAATGCCCGTAAGTTCAGCCTGAATGACCAGCGTATTTTGAATACAGTTGGTGCTCAATTGGCGGTGGCCCTGCAAAATGCCCGCTTGTTCAAGCAGATGGCCGCCTTTACCGAGACACTGGAACGGCGTGTGTTAGAACGCACTTCGCAATTGGAGCAGGAACGTCAGCGCCTGAGTACCCTCTATAACATCACATCAGAAATAGCGGCGGCCACCCTCGACCTTGACCGGATTTTGAACAGCACCCTTGAAGCAGTGTCGGAGGCGATTGGGTCCACGAGTTCTGTCGTATTGGCGATTGATGATATTTCGGATCGGCTGTATGTCTTGACCCATCGTGGATTGGACGTGGACGACGAATCAGACCGTTTGCAGCTTCGCCAAAATGAAGGCTTGGCCGGATGGGTGATTCAAAATCGGCAGGGGTTGGTGTTGCCAGACGTCCAAAAAGACCCCCGCTGGTTGTCCATCACAGATCGTGACCGTCAACCACGTGCGTGTGTGGCGGCTCTGTTGGAAAGCGCCGAAGATATTCGCGGGGTGATTATGTTCTTTAACGAAGCGACGGGTGTATTCAATGATGAACACCTGCGTCTCGTGGTTGCCGCCGCAACGCAACTTGCCAATGCCATGAACAACAGCGAGTTGTACGTCCTTATCCGTGATCAGGCCGAACGTCTAGGCGCGATTCTGCGGCAGGAGCAAGTCGAATCTACTAAGAACACCGCCACCTTGAACTCCATCGCGGACGGTGTAATGTATGCAAATGAAAAAGGCATCATCCGCGTGTTTAACAATACAGCGGAACGCATTCTGGGCCTTTCCAGTGACCAAGTGCTCAATCGCCATATCCGCGAATTGACAGGAATTTACGGTGGACGTGCGACGGGTTGGGCTGAGACACTGGAAAACTGGATGCAGAACCCGACCCATCATCTCGATAAAGCCGAGCAGTTTGTTGAAGAACTGCTGACGTTGGAAGATGAACGTGTCGTCAGTGTGCGTTTGACCCCCGTGAATATGGGCGATCAATTCCTCGGCACGGTGTCGGTCTTCCGTGATATTACGCGCGAAGTCGAAGTAGATCGCCTCAAGAGCGAATTTGTGGCGACGGTATCGCACGAACTGCGTACCCCGATGACCAGTATCAAGGGCTATGCGGACTTGTTGTTATTAGGGGCGGCGGGTGAAATTACCGAAGCCCAACAGCGCTTCTTGCAGACCATTAAACAAAACGCTGACCGCTTGAGCATCTTGGTGAACGATTTGCTGGAAGTGTCCCGTATTGATCAGGGTCGGATGCCGCTGCGATTCGCTCCGGTGGAGGTTGGTGAAGTTCTACAAACCGTGCGGACGCACCTTGAAGGGCGTATCAAAGATCAAGACAAGTCCATGATACTGGAAATGGATGTTCCGAATGATATGCCACGTGTTCGCGCAGATTATGATAAAATCATTCAAGTCGTCCAGAATATTGCGGATAATGCCTTCAACTATACGCCGGAAGGAGGCACAATCCGTCTAAGCGCCCAATATGTGCCGGACGACGAGGCGGTTATTTTTGTTGTTCGTGATAGTGGGATTGGCATCCCGCCGGAAGTGCAAAGTCGCGTCTTTGAGCGTTTCTTCCGGGGTGATGAATATAGTGAAGTCGTGATGGATACTCCCGGTACAGGCCTCGGTTTAGCCATTGTGAAGGAATTGGTCGGGATGCACAACGGTACCATCTGGTTAGAAAGTGTCGTTGGCAAGGGCACCACCTTCTATGTCAAACTTCCGGTAGCAGTAGATACGCTGGAGACAGAAGATAATCAGAACTAGGATTATTCGGGCAAACAATCTAGGAAGTGAGTTGCAAGAAAGCGTATGGCTAAAATTTTGATAGCTGAGGATGAGCGCGACATCCGCGACCTGATTGAGTTTACACTCAAGTTTGCGGGTCATGAAGTCGTCAAAGCTGCTAATGGGGCAGAGGCAGTCGAGCTTGCTCCAACGGTAATGCCCGACTTAATCATGATGGACGTGCGGATGCCCAAGATGACCGGGTATGAAGCCTGCAAAGCGATCAAAGAAATCGAATCGGTCAAACATGTTCCAGTGGTTTTTCTTTCCGCCAAAGGTCAAGAATCAGAAATTGATATAGGTCTTGAAGCTGGGGCATTTGAGTATATCCTCAAACCATTTTCGCCAGAACTGCTTACACGCCGTATAGCGGAGATTCTGGCCCAGTTTAATATTAAATAGCGGGTCACGGAAGGCAGATTTAGCCACGCATGAGCGCCATTTCAATCGGCAGCGACCTTGTACATTATGAAGTGCTCGGCAGGGGTAAACCAGTGGTGTTGCTCCATAGCTGGTTGGGGTCATGGCGGTATTGGATTCCGACCATGCAGCAACTTAGCGTGAAATATCGCACCTATGCCCTTGACTTATGGGGATTTGGGGATTCTGGTAAAAACTATCCCCAATATGGCCTTGAGGGGCAAACCGAGCTTTTGCGCGATTTTGTAAATAAGATGGGGATTCCCAAAGCGGTGTTTATTGGACATGGGTTAGGAGCTGCTGTTATTACCCATTTTGCCAATGACCCAGAGTGCCGTTCGATTGTCCATCGGTTGATGGCGATTGCACCACCGTTATTTGATATGGCCCCCCGCCCCTTGACGGCTAATACGGCCCAACAAAAGTCTCCGCTACCAGCCATCGCGCCTGTCTCTTCCAATGAGGCGGTTGTCGCTGGAATGAGCACCAGTGGTGCGGCAGATGCCCCTACCTTGATTCGGCCCACCAGCGATATTGACCGGGAAAAATTGCGCCAAGCTGCCCTCGCCGCAGGGTTAGACGGATTGGCCTCGCGCATTAAAACCAATACGACTGCCAATCCTACACCTACAACAACGCCCGCCAACCCTGCTCCGCCAGAAACACCGAGTGTCCCAGCACCTGTCGCCCCAACTCCGCCCGCCGCCGCTGTTGAGGAGACACGCCTGAGTGGTCAGCCAACGCCTGCTAAAGGGACACAGGCCTTGCTTAATAATCCAATCGCGGGGCTGATGGGAGATATGAACCCATTAAATATGCTAAAGACGCATGTAGATAACTCGTCCAGCGATTTTGAAAAATTAAAAGCAGAGGTGGCGAAGGTTAAATCGGATGTGATTGCCGCCAGCACTGATTCATTTAAACATATCAACACCTTCCGCGAATTATTGCAGGTGGCCGCCCCAACGGTTGTGTTATTGGGTGAGGCCGACACTTTTATGAAGCTGCCCGAAGAGACTGTCTTATCTCAGCTTTCGGCCCGTCAACAGTTCAACTTGACAGTCATGGAGGGGATTCGGCACTTCCCAATGCTAGAAGACCCCGCCAAATTTACCCGTTTCCTGCGCGACTTTTTGGAAACGCCGGATGTAACCGATTTGGCGATGAAAGAGGAATGGCGACGACGCACGCGGTAAGGGTTTGGGCAATAAGAATACGGTTGACAGGCCGCTTGTGTTCCGCTACGATGTTCAAGCGATACTGAAAGCGGTTGTTTTCAATAAGCTCGGACTTGGCCCTGCGCGGCAGAGCCTTCGAATTTGGTCAGGCCTGAGAGGGAGCAGCCATAAGGAGTCCCCTCTGGGTGTCGTAGGATCACCGGGTCTGAGCTTACTGCGGATAACCGCTTTTCATAACGGTCAACATTATGTCTCGGCAAATCAAACTTAGCCCCACGCTTCTCCCCGATTCTCCGTCTCTGTTGGCACGCCGCTGGGTTAGAATATCGCTGTTAGGGATGCTTCTCATCGTTATAGTGCTTGCGGGACTTATCGCTGAGACCATTTTTGCTCGCACCACCATCACCATTGATGTCAACGGCAATGTTCGTGAAGTACGAACAGATGGCCGTACCGTGCAAGAAGTTCTCCAAGATGCCAATATATTGGTTGATGAGGCTGATAGAGTTACTCCCCCCCTGCAAACGCGCCTAAAAGACCATATGACCATAACGATCATCAAAGCCCATCAATTGGTGTTGGAGATGAGTGGAGATGTGCGGCGGGTCTATACCCATTCCACTGATCCACTTGTTATTCTGACAGAACAAGGTATTCAATTGGGGCCAAATGATGTGTTATATGTTGACCATCAGCCCTATCAATTGGATCAATCCCTTTCAAAGACCCCACCACGCTATTTGCAGGTCATCCGCGCCAAAAATTACACCCTGATTGATGGCGAACATGAACAACCCCTCTATGGGCAGTCTGTATCGCATACTGTCGGCGAGGTTTTGGAAGAAAATGGCGTGATGCTCTATCTTGCCGACCACATTTCGCCCGCACCAAATACTTCTCTAACTGATGGCCTTGCTATTGTCATTACGCGCTCGACGCCGGTTCAAATTTCAGTGGATGGGCAGCAATTACGGACACGGGCTATTGGCGCTACCGTACATGATGTCCTTAATATGCTGGGATTTCCATTGTTGGGTTTTGACTATACTATTCCGGCGGAGGATACCGCGTTTTCACCTGACATGGAGATTCAGGTCATCCGCGTGATTGAAGATTTTGAGGTTGAACAGTCACCCATTCCATTTGAAGTGGTCATGGTCAGTGCCGAGGATTTAGGGCCGGATGAACAGCGTATTATCCAAGAGGGGGTGCCGGGAATGCAAGAAACACGGGTGCGCGTGCGGCGTGAAAATGACCAGATTGTCAGCCGGGTGGTTCAAGAAACATGGACAGTCGTTGACCCTATCCCGCAAATTGTGGCCTATGGTGGTACCCCCCCCCAACAGTGATATAAGGATGGCTTCCCATTAGTAATCCTAAAAATTTGCTTGAGTCGTTGAATATTCTCCCCAAGAAAAGTTTGGGCCAAAATTTTTTGCATGACCCCAACGCATTGGAAAAAATCGTGCAATTTGCGGAACTCCCTGCGGATGCGCTCGTTTTGGAAATCGGGCCGGGGACAGGTGCCTTGACCACTCGGTTGGCTCAAGCAGCACGTCGAGTGGTGGCTTTTGAAACCGATGTGCGCCTACGTCCGGTTTTGGAGGCGATGCAGCATCAGCATTCCAATCTCCAAATCATTTGGGGCGATTTTTTGGAAGTGGATTTAGAGGGGGCTGTAGGGGACGAGCCGTATTATGTGGTCGCCAATTTACCCTACTACATCACCAGCGCCATTTTGCGGAAACTGTTGGAACATCCCAATTACCCCAAACGGATGGTCGTTACAGTTCAGCGTGAAGTGGCGGATCGTATCACAGCGAAATCGGGTGAAATGAGCCTATTGAGTGTCAGTGTGCAGTTTTATGGCAAGCCCGAACTGGTGATGCGTCTCAATCCAGCGGTCTTTTGGCCCCGCCCCGATGTTGAATCGGCGGTTGTGCGGATTGACACGTTTGCTCAACCACCCGTAGATGTCCCCGATAATGTGACCTTTTTTAAGGTGTTGCGGGCTGGTTTTGGGCAAAAACGCAAGCAGTTGAAAAATGCGCTGGCAAATGGCTTGGCACTGACCAATGAGCAGGCCGATCAAGTGTTGGCAACCGCGGGTATAGATGGTCGGCGGCGGGCTGAAACGCTGAATTTGGAAGAATGGGCAACTCTCACCCGCAGTTATGTTGTATTGCCTAAAAATTAGCGCCTGATATAACCTTGTGCCATCACCTTGACCTGATCTGGCTGGCCCGTCAGTGGAGTGGCTCTGATCGAAAATGAGACTTTCCCCGTGTCTGGGTCAGTTAGGGTAATTTCCTGTGAACGGAAGCCACTTAGCTGGCCTGATGCGGTAGTAAAAGCGGCAAGAGCGCGGATGCTCTCCAACGGTTGCCCCATATCATTCACAATCTCCCCTTCAATTAGGTATTCACTGCCATTCCACGTCGTTTCAACATTGATAACACTCAACGGCACAATCGAAGGGGGAGAATCCATGACCAATGCCTCAATGCCACGTACATCGGCATAGGTCGCCCATGATTCGGTGGGGATTTCAGAAAAGATCACTCGATACGGTAGGCTGGTATGGCCTGATAAAAGCGATAAAGCCGTTGTGGTGTCGGTGATTTGGATGGGTTGGCCTTGAGGGGTAAGCAGATAGACGGTAATCAGGGGATTGAGAAGCGGGTCATCGCCTGTATTGCGAATCCAGCCGATGCAAACCAAACTTTGCACCGCTGATTCATAACAGGTCGGGGCATCAACGCCAATAAATGATGATAATTGCTGGGAAGCTCGGCGGGTTGCTACGTTCCCAAAAGGGGTCAGCGTGTAAATAGGCCGAACAGGAAGTGTCGGCGGGGCAGTCGCTTGGGGAGTAAAGCCCTGCAAGGAAGGTGTGCGCGTTTGGGGTTTGGGAGTGGGAGTGGTAGATGAAAGCTGGGCACAAGCGGTTACGAGTACGCTTAACCAGCAGAACAGCCAACGCCAACCCCAGCGCCTCATGCTGAGACTTGCCTTTCCGAAATACAATCAACAATATGAGTTCCACTTTTATTATAGCCCATTATGTTATGGGCGAAAGCCTGAATCACCCCATATCTGGCCCTGAATTTAGCACTCGGCTGTGCTACAATGAATTCAATCCGGGTTGGTTGGACGGTTGCGCCTCGGCTTTGGCCGGGGTGAGGAAAGTCCGCGCTCCATAGGGTACGGTGCTGGCTAACTGCCAGGCGGGGTAACCCGACGGCAAAGTGCAACAGAGAGACAGAATGCCCCAGAGATGGGGTGAGGGTGAAACGGTGCGGTAAGAGCGCACCAGCGTGGGTGGCAACACCAGCGGCTAGGCAAACCCCACCGGGAGCAAAACCAAGCAGAGGTCAGGGGCGACCCGTCCCGTTATGAGCCTCGGGTAGGTTGCAGGAGGTGTCGAGTAATCGTCATCCCAGATAGATGACCGTCGCCCATCTTGGGTACAGAACGCGGCTTATAGACTGACCCGGATAGCTCTTATGGTTAGGTCGGCGACACTGTACCCGGCCTTTTACTTTTGAGATTTTCAGTGCAATGACCCGCCCCAAGTATCGTATTCTCCGCTTTTATAAACCTTATGGCGTCCTGACCAAATTTACCGATGCCGAGGGTCGCCCCACCCTTGCCGATTATGTGGATGTGCCCAACGTGTACCCAGTAGGTCGGCTGGATATGGACAGCGAAGGCTTGCTTATCTTGACTGATTTTGGCCTGTTGAATCAGCGGCTCACTGACCCGGCTTATCGTCATCCGCGCACCTATCTGGTACAGATCGAACGTATTCCCGATGAGGCGGCGCTGGAAAAATTGCGGGCAGGGGTGGTCATTGAAGGAAAAAAGACGTTGCCTACCCTTGTCGAATTATTAGACCATGAACCTGATTTACCCCCGCGTGACCCCCCTGTGCGTTTTCGCAAATCCGTGCCCACCGCTTTTCTAAAAATGACGCTGTATGAGGGGCGCAATCGGCAGGTACGCAAGATGACGGCGGCGGTAGGCCATCCAACCCTGCGGCTCATGCGGATGAGTAGTGGGCCAATCAAATTAGAAGGATTGCAACCGGGGGAATGGCGTGATTTGACCGAGGAAGAACGGGCTACGTTACTCAAAAGCATCAAATTGAAGGGGTGACTCTCAAAAAAATCACCCCTCATCGATACTTGGTTATTCAGCCGCCCATGTCCAATCTTGCAGCGTGCGGAAACGATCTGCCGGGGTCGTAATGAAGCCGACTTGTACATTTTCAAGACGGTCATCCGTCACATAGCTGTAGACCGGATAGTATAGGGTCAGGGCTGGGGCACGTTCCACAAACAACCGCTGAAATTCCTTATACAGATATACCCGATTGATGCCGACTGTTTCGCGGCGAGCCTGCTGCAACAATTCACTCAAGCGCAAATCACGCATCGCGCCATAATTTTGCCCATCTTCGGCTTGCCCCACATGCCAAAACGTATAGGGGTCGGGATCAGCATAGGGCGCAAAGTTAAATTCGACAATTGCTGTATCGAAGTCTCCATCCTCCAAGCGTTGGCGCAATGTAGTCCGATCTACCGGCTCAACTGTCACCGTAAAATTGAGAACGGCCCATTGCGCCGCTAAATCTTGGGCTAGAGCCGTCAGCGCAGGGTCATCGAATACCAAGATGGTGAAACTACGCCGCACAGGTTCAGGCGTTGCCGAGGGTTCAGGTGTGGCGCTCGGTGTGGCATCAGGCGGGGAAGTTTCTGGTGTGGGTTCTGCTCCCGTTTCGGTGGGTGTCGGTTCAGGTATGCTGGGTGATTCAAAGGATACCGTGTTCAGCAGGGCATTGGCAGCATTGACATCCGGGGAAGGATAAACGGCGTTGGGGTCATGGGCCCATGACCCCGGAATCAAAGGGCTGTTGGCAGGAATGGCCTTAATACCCAGTGTGCGCTGCACTGCTCCAATACGATCAATGCCGTAGGCAAAGGCTTGGCGCAGACGTTGGTCACGAACATAGCGGATACCGTCCCGATTCCAGTTATAGATCAACACGCCTACCGCTGGCAGCGTTGTATTATAGACCGCCAGATGAGGCAGACCGCGCAAGCTGGCGAGTTTATCCGTATCTATTTGCCCGATACTATTGACTTCGCCCTGCACATAGGCCGCAATCGCCTGATCTATAGTGTCGTAGGTATAAAACACAATCCGATCAATCGAATAGCCCGTTTGACCTTCGGGCCGCTGGCGATAGGTCGGAGCGACTCGTAAACTAATGCCAGCAATTTCCCCTTTGCCCACTATGGAAAGCAGCGATTCTACTTGATATGGGCCTGTCCCAATGGGGTTGGTGAGATTAAACGGATGTTTATGCAAATCTTTGACGGGATAGTCTTGCAATACATGGAAAGGCACAATCCCCATACGAAGCTGTTCGGGGAAGGACGCCAGTGGCTGTACGAGGCGGAATCGCATAGTGTAATCGTCAATCACCGCGACTTCAACCGTTTTCCAAAATTCGGCAAGACTGGCGTTGCCCTGAAAGTCGGGGTCACGGATGGCATCAATCGTATAGCGTACATCGGCACTGGTAAACGGAATGCCGTCTTGCCAAAGCACATCGCGCCGAATCGCCACGATATATTCCAAGCCATCTTTGGAGACTTCCCACCGTTCGGCTAAATCTGGGACGACTTCCCCATATTGATTGATGGTCGTCAACCCTTCAAAAATCAGCGAGGTGATGTCACGGTCAACGGGGTTAAATTCAGCATACAGCGGATTAATCTTGCTGATTCTGCCGACCAATGCCTCCGTCAATTGGCCGGGGACAGGCTTGGGCAAGGTTTCCCCCGGCTCGATTTCCACCGTCGGGATGGCCGTCGGTTCGACAATTTCTAGGGTTGGGCTGGGGGTAATTTGGGGCAAACTACTGATGGGTGTTTCATCAGAAGAGTCGTTGTTCGTATCATCGCTGGCAAGTTGGGTATAGAGAGCCGCCGTCAAGAGCATAATGGCAAAGAGCAGGGCTAGCAAAGGCCAGCGTAAGGCTTTCCACATAGGTGTAATCCTTTTTTACAAACACAAAAGGGGCAGTCTTGCACAATGCAAAACGCCCCCGCTATTCAATACATAGGCTTAAAACCCGCGTATCCGCAGATTTATTGCACCAGTAGTTGTAAGATGGAATTCACAATGAACAAAATAGACAGGACGACGGTCAGGCGGAACAGAGTGAGTTCCAGACCGCGACGGGTCTTGGTAATTGCGCCGCCAGAGTTGCCACCGAAGAGACTGCCGAGGCCGCCTGTGCCACGCGCCTGCAACAAAATCACCGTCACCAGTCCAACTGCGATGAGGACTTGAATAAATTGGAGTGCGTCTTCAATAACCATGCGTGTTTTTACCCGCTTTAATTGCTATTTCGGAAACTGGGTGGTTTTAAGGCCACAGGCCGCACATTATACATCCAGCGCTGGGATGTGTCGAGAGACATTCCGGTGAAATAGAGGATGTCAGGCAAGCGTGGCTCAAAAAAAGGGCGGAGAGTCTATCGCCCTTTCAATATGGATAGAAGGCGATTTACATTTCCCCCCGCCCTTGTAAGGCCCGCAAGAGGGTCACAGTATCCACATATTCCAAATCGCCACCCGAAGGTAAACCCCGTGCTAGGCGGGTAATCTTGATACCCAATGGGGCCAATTTCTGTTTGATATACATCGCTGTTGCCTCGCCTTCCATATTAGGATTGGTGGCGATAATCACTTCCACGATGCCCTGCGTTTGGACGCGAACAACCAGTTCTTTAATCCGCAAATCGTCCGGCCCAATGCCTTCTACCGGGGAAATCGCGCCGTGCAGCACATGATAGAGGCCGTTAAAACTTCCGGTACGTTCGACGGCCACGACATCTAGTGGGTCTTCGACCACGACCACTGTAGCCCGATCCCGTTTTTCATTTTTGCAAACCACGCAGGGGTCGTCTTCAGTGATGTTATAGCAGATGGAGCAGTAGCGTGTTTTGCTTTTTAGATCATTCAGTGCTTCGGCCAACGATAAAGTAATGTTGTCCGGCGCACGCAGTAGATAATAGGTGAGGCGTGAGGCGGTCTTTGGCCCAATCCCCGGTAGGCGTGAAAAGGCTTCAATCAACTTGGTGACAGACGGTGGCAAAACTTGGCTCATGGTGAATTTACATTCCAAAAAGTGACGATTGTATGCTCGATTTTACCCTTGACCCGCTAAAATCACCGTAACTTTTTCGTATTATTTTTATCAAAATAAATCGAATAGTGTGATATGGGAGAATGCTTATGTATCGGAAATTTCACAGTATGTTTTTCATCGTATGCCTCCTAGCAGTCGTTGTGGCCTATCCCCAGCCAACCTACGCTAGTCCACCTCTGCAAGACTTGTCCAATTTGGCGGCAGTCCTTGAAGTCACTACCGATGGGGTTGAGATTTTGCCCAATGGCACAACACAGTGGATTGCCGTTAGTGGACGCTCAGGTGTATCGGCAGGCGATTCTATCCGCACCAACAATACAGGCTCGGCTTTTTTGGTCTGGTTTGAAGATGGCACACTGATCGAAATTGAGCCGAATTCATGGCTTTATATCAATGAGTTTAAGGGAAATGGGCCGGGTGGATTGTTCTCGATTGACGTCACGCTGGTGGTAGGGCGAATTTTTAACAACGTCAACACCCTTATTGACCCCAATTCACGCTATACCGTCAAAACCCCTACCATGCAGACTTCAGTGCGAGGCACGATTTTTGGGGTGGATGTCAGCCCTCGTTTGGAGACCACGCTGGTGGTCAATGATGGGTCTGTAGCGGGAACACAAGGCACACCTTCGTCGGTGTTATTGGAGGTAAATGCAGGTTTTTGGGTACGATCCGGATTACAAGAGCCATTTGGCAGCTCCTTAACATTTGCTGAGGCTGGCAACGATCCAGTGATCTTGGCGTTGATTGCGGGTGGGCAAAATCTACAAAGCGGTGGCACACCACTCAGCACGCCTGAACCGGCAGATGATACCCCGCGTCCTGCCGTGACTGCTGAACCCGTAGGCCCTGCCGCAACCACTGAACCTAGCAATGACAATTCGAATGACGATCACGGGGGCGATGATGACAACAATTCTAACGATAACAGTAACGACAACGGCAATGACAACAATGACGATGGTGGAGACGATGACTAACCATTGCCTTTAGCCAACTCCGCCAAATACCACCGTTCGGCTTCAGTTAAATCAGCGGTCAACAGCATATCCGGGCGGCGCTGCCATGTCCGTTTGAGACTCTCGCGGCGTCGCCATTTTTCTACCTCAGCATGATGTCCACTGACCAATACATCTGGCACACGCAACCCTCGAAATTCGGCGGGTTTAGTGTAATGGGGGTATTCCAATAACCCTGTGGCGTGCGAATCCTCATCCGCCCCCCACTGCGCTCCTAACACTCCCGACACAAGCCGAGAAACGGCATCCACAACAATCATCGCCGCCAATTCGCCCCCCGTCAGGACATAATCGCCAACGCTGATTTCATCAGTGACAACGGCTTGGCACAGCCGCTCATCAAAGCCCTCATAGCGTCCGCACACCAGAATCAAGCGAGGATATTGGGCCAATTCTTGCACGACCTTTTGATTGAATACCCGACCCTGTGGAGTCATCAAAATCACAGGCGTATGGGTATCCTCACCCCGCACAACTTCTACAGCACGCACGAGTGGCTCGACCTTCATCACCATGCCCCCACCGCCACCATAAGGCGTATCATCAGTGGTTTTGTGTTTGTCTGTGGCGTGGTCGCGGATATTATGGAGGCTGACCTGAATCAAGCCTTTTTCTTGGGCACGTTTTAAGATGCTTTCAGTCATGGGGCCTTCAAACATGGCAGGAAAAAGGGTCAGGATGTCAAAACGCATGGGGATTCACCTTCTATTGAACTATGTTAAGATACCCATAATCGAATGAGGATAAATTATGCTCAAATTACTGACTATAGCCATTCTTGTTTTATGTATCCTATTTTCAATAGGTGTTTATATATCCCCCAAAGCAGTTGGGTACGCCGATCCACCCAGAACGCCTACTTCCACGCCTGAAAATCAGGAACTTGTCAACCTCGTGAATGAGCTAATCAGAGACGAAAGTTGTGTTTTGCCGTGTTGGTGGGGATGGAATATTGGAGAAGATACAGATGCCCAAGTTCAAAGGAACGCAGATAGAATTTGGGGTAATAAATTAATAATCTACCTTGATTGCTAGTTGACGTTCATGCTGGCAACGCTCCACAATCGTAGTCACCAAACACACGAGCGGAGCGCAGAACAGCATGAACGAGCATCTAATTGTAACCATCTACACGGTGATTGACGACCTACTGCGGGCAT
>JAIOHL010000183.1 GCA_019913005.1 Anaerolineae bacterium
GGGGGTGGGGACGAATGAGTTACGTCAAACTCTGCGGCGCTTTGACCCCCGGCAGCACAAACAATACGCCATCCCGTTCGCCATAACCGATGACATGCGACCATTTGCCCGTGCCGCTCGGCTGTGTATCCACCAAACCCCCAGCGGCGCTATCGCTCAGGTAGGTCGGCGACCCTTCAATCAATCCGGCATAACCCCCGACTGGCCCAAAGGTGCAGACCGTCCCGCGTTCCCCCGATCCGATGCTGGTATCGCCATCATAACTCGCCACCAACACCCCGACGGCAAAACTGGTCGCGGCGGCATTGGCCCGCGCCTGCACAATCTTGCCGCTGCTGTCCAGATAGACCGCATCTCCGATATTGATGGTCCCGGCGGCCTCAAAATCGCGCCCAATCGCGCCCGCCAACATCCGCACATTTTTCGCTGTGACCGTAATCGCCATGAGAATCGCCCCTTTCAGATTGCCGCTCATTTGCTTTCATTCTAGTGGCGAAAAAAATGGCTTACGGACATGGCGTGGAGTGCCGAAAAAGGCGGCATATTCAACACTACGGAATTGAAGCGGGATGGCACAGGGCCATCCCACATTTTTGAAAAAAAGGAATCCATGTTAACCAAAAGAGAGTGTATGCAAATGACAGGGCTATTTTATGACCCGCAGGCGCAGATAGATCATCTTGGGCGATTCGATCTGGCGGGTAGTTTCGAGTTCCAGCGAAGCCGGGATGGGGCCATCAAACAGCCGTGTCCCGCCCCCCAATAGAACGGGCATGATATACATACTCAATTCATCCAATACCCCGGCCTGCAACGCCTGTTGGATGGTGCTTGCCCCGCCGATAACCTCTACGTTCTGGTTTCCTGCGGCGGCTTTGGCTTGGGCGACGGCGCTGGCAATCCCATCGGTGACAAAATGAAAGCGCAGTCGTTCATTTTCGCCGCGTGCCACCTGCGTCGGGATATGATGTGTCACCACAAAAATAGGTGTCTGAAATTCATAGCCCGTAAAATCCCCCTCGGCCATCTCATAGGAGCGCCGCCCCATCACCACCGCACCCGTCGTGCGCATCATTTCTTGCAGTTCTGGGGTCGCCACCAACCCGGCCAAATCGGGATAGAGCCGCGCCACACTGCCTTCATCGTCGTTAATATACCCGTCCAGCGACATCACCATGCCGCCCATCACCTTACCCATTGACCTGCTCCTTGTCATACGGAATTCGCCTAAACTGTAACCGTATCCCCCCAGCAATGGGTTTATGCGCATGAACTCAATATCCGGTAAACAATCTCCACCCCAAACTCCACGCCTCCATTGCATGGAGAGGGGAGCGGGGAGTGAGGATGTGTTACTGAGATCAAAAGTTAAAGCGCATAGACCCATTGTCCCCAAAAACCGTTGATTTAGCCAAATTTCGTATTTACTATGAGTCGTTGGATTGATCGAGGGCGATTTTGACATCCACGACGGGCGTGCCATCAATCGCTTCGAGCGGGCCGACCTTTAGCCGATTGCCCAAAATTTCGCGCACGGTGACACGATGTAGGCCAAGCGGGTTGGGGCGATTGGGCGAGCGCGTGGCAAATACGCCCGTCAAGGGTTGGGTCAGGTCGCCGCGTGGATGCACCTTCAAAATATCCCGCCCCGACAGATGCAGCCATGTGATGAGGATAAGCTCGTCACCCACCGCAAGGCCATTTATCGCTTCGATAAACGATGGGTTGACCTCCAACCATGCGTCGGGAGCGCCTTCATATCCTTGCATGGGGGCCAGTGAGCGATCCGTCAGCGGCGAACGGATGACACCAATTGGGTAGAGGGTAAATTGTTGAGTCGCCGACATGTTGTTTCCTCAAGGAGTGCGTGTTCAGTAAGACCTATAGTCACAGAACATTTGTACCATGATTGGCACGGCAAAGTCAACTAGGGGCACGGCGACATGCCCCTGCTGTTATCCCCCATACAGCCCCTTCGTGCCGATGCCCTGAATGATGGCCGCTTTGGGTTTGCCGCCCCGACTGATTTTGTGCGCCGCCATGCTGAGGGCAACCAACGCATCAATCTTTTTGTCGTGGGTACGCTTGACAATGCGAATGGCCCGCCCATCCAGCGAGGGTTTGCTGTCGGCGTTTGCGACATGCGCCCGCAGTTTTTCATGGCCGCTGTGCCACAACTGCCCCTGTTGTAGTCGTTTGAGCAGGGCCGTATCCGCTTGGAGACGCTTATCCCCCTGCGGAAAGGGCACAAATTCGACCCGCCCATGCGATTTTTGCAGTTGGGTCATAAAGTCGTGCAGTTGATACTCATCATACGTCACGGCCCACACCCGATAGCGCCGCAGCATGTCCTCCAATGTCGGGCGCAGGGTGGTCTCGAAATCCAATTTGCCGTCTTTGGGCGGAATCCAAATGTGCGTCTCGATCTCGACCACACGCTCCCCCTCCATCGTCACAGCGACGGCGGCCATGCTATCGCCACTGACGGCGGCATCTACCCCGATGACCACCAAGCCGTCAAATTTCGGGGTAGGGGGATTTGGATTTTCGAGATTATCCCACACGCTCATTTCGATAAAGGCGTCTTGATTCTCCACCCATTCATTCAAGTGCAGGCGACGAAAATTGTTGGGGCGCTCGCTGGCCTCGATCATGGCATAATATTCCTCCCCGGCCTTGCCCTGCTGCCAACTCATACGCCGCGCTTCGAGGCCCGTGTCAATGTACGCCGCCAGTCGTGCTGCCGGGACGCCATAAATCGGTAGGGTGGGGTGCAGACGATCCCCGGTCAGTGCCGTTTGCCACAAGTCCCACAGCAGGGCACTTTCGCCGCGATAGCCGGCATAGGTATCCACAAAACGCTGGCTTAACAGGCGGGTGGCGACGGGCTGCATCTCGTCCCAAAAACGCCGCGCCGCCTCAGAATTGAAGCCCCACAATTCCGTCCAGACGGTCAGACTGGGGTTGCTGCCTGCTTCCCCGGCGTCATTGACAGGCACGGCTTCAATAATCGAGTCGGTGTCGGTAAACGTCAGGCGGTCACGGGTCATTGTCCACGCCTCACACTTGTCCTCTGGCCCATATTTAATGCTCTGGCGGATTTTGGTGAAGGCGCGTTCACGGGCTTGTTTGAGCTTGTTGCCGATATTATAGACCTCCTGCCCATTGCCCCATGTCTCCGCCGCCCACCGTGCATAAAGCGCCGAAATGGTCGTTTTGCCGCTTTTTTTGATGGTCGAATAGAGCAGCGTGCGCCACTTGAAGCGCCCATCAGCCTCCTGCTCGGTGAAAATGCGCAAAATGGCTTGTTGATGCGGCAACAGCACAATCGGCTGGCGCGTTTCTTGGATATAGAAATACTGCGCGGCCCACGTCAAAATGTCGTCGGTGGGCAGCCTGTTGGGTGTGATGATGTTGTCGCCGTCGTTCATGTGTTTTGCCCCCCTGTTTTGCTGCCTACGAGTGAACTCGCAGGCTATCATCGAAAACTCCCCTAAAGGGGACTGCCTAATTCATGCGGTTTTCGTAGGGGATGGCCCTGTGCCATCCCGCATAATATCAAAAGAGGGCGCACACGGGGTACGCCCCTACGAATTGTGGCATCGTCTATGGAACACAAAAGGCCGACCCATCGAGATGAATCGGCCCTTGTCGTGTGCCACCCGTTCGCATCACCACCGTGACCAGCGCGGTGCGATCTGCGAAACAAGCGGCGACCCCCTCCCACCCGTACCGTTATTTGCACTCCCCGTTTTCGACCAAACCCCCCACCCATCCATAGAACGCTAGTTCTATATCTGCAAGCATAGCAGGCTTGGATGGGATTAACGGACAGGCGTGGTATGATTTTCGGTAAAATACAGTATTAAGCGTGTTTTTATAATATTGGCCGTGAGAAATTGGGAGGCAGCATGGCAAATCCAGAGCATTTGGCAGTTTTGAAGCAGGGCATAGAGGTGTGGAATCAGTGGCGGCGAGAAAATCCCGAAACTGTACCTGATTTCAGAGGTGCAATCCTGAATGAGGTGGATTTGGCAAGATTTCATTTATGGGATTCCGACTTAAGTGGTGCCTTCTTAATGGAAGCAGACTTAACAGAGGCAATTCTATATCGAGCAAATCTGTCTAGGGCAAATCTCAGTAACGCACGTTTGGTAAAAGCGGGTCTACAACAAGCAGACCTTAGTGGTGCTATTCTAAATAGTGCTGACCTAAATGGGTCGCATCTACCGGGAGCAATACTGAGGGGGTCTGGTTTGGGTGAGGCTAATCTCGCTGACTCATGGTGTTGGGAAACCAGTTTCACTTTGCTAGATTTGTCTACCACTGTTGGACTGGAGTCCATAGTTCATATTGGCCCAAGTACCGTTGGAATAGATACTCTCATCAAATCCAAAGGAAGAATTCCCGAAGTATTTCTGCGTGGCTGCGGTGTCCCAAGTGAACTTATCGAATCTATATCGAGAATATTCGCGGAATCTCGAATTCGCTACCATTCTTGTTTCATTAGTTACAGCCACGCAGACAAATCCTTTGCACAGCGCGTGTACGATACCTTGTACAATCTAGGGGTTACTTGCTGGCTGGATGACGAGAACATGAAAATAGGAGACGAAATCTTTGGGGCAGTACACAAGGGTATCAGAGAATCGGGTAAAGTTGTGCTTTGTATCTCACGAAGCTCGTTAACCAGTTCGTGGGTAGACCGAGAGTTGAACATACTCTTTGCTAAGGAAGAAGATTTAAGCAAGAAACATGGTCAGAAGGAGGTGGCATTGATTCCTGTAGATTTGGATGGCTTTCTCTATAGCGATGAGTGCCAAAACCCAAAGGCCGTTGAGATTCGATCCCGCCGTGTTGCCAATTTTCAAGGCTGGGAGAACGATAATGCCCTGTTTGACCGCGAAATGGAAAAAGTAATTAAGGCACTCCGAACGGACGCAGGTCGAGAATCGCCGCCGCCTCAAAAACTCTAATCCGATTCCCATCAGCCATAGTTCACATAGTCAGCTTCATTTATGAGGCTTTTTTCTCCATAGCCGGATGGTTTGACCGCCTAGCGTCGCTTGTGTTAGGGTTTGGTTTGGCACATCCCGACCTAGGTACTATAATCGCACCATATTCCATTCGCACAGGGGAAAACCGTTATGTGGGGTCAGCAACGCAACAAGCTCATGATCGGCGGGATGATCGCGCTGGTGGTCATCATCGTGGCGGCGATTCTCGTGTTTGGCCCGGAAGAT
Source organism: Anaerolineae bacterium (assembly GCA_019913005.1). GTDB lineage: Bacteria > Chloroflexota > Anaerolineae > Aggregatilineales > J027 > CFX10. The sequence continues at coordinate 5,244 of JAIOHL010000183.1, forward strand.
GAAGACGTTGGGAAGGGGCGACCCACGCAGGTTAATGTCGTAGACATCACGCTGACGTCTGAGGCCAGCACTGCAACAGAAGAAGCCACCGAACCGCCGGATTTGCAGACCGCCGATGCCCAAACCGCCATCGCCCTGACCATTGACGCAGGGTCATCCGGCGATGGCCCAACGCAAGACGCTGCTGCCCTCCCCACTGAAATCGAACCCCCGATTGCTGTGCAAAATACGCCTGAACCCGACCAGAGCGAAGTGCCGATTGGTGGAGGCATCGGGGGGCAGCAAGTCGCCTCGGTGGATTTTAAGGTGGTCAGTGAGGCGGGTGAGCAGTTGGGCAATGGCACGGTGCGCCTCTATAGTCCCTTGCAGATGCACCTGAATGAGTCGGCGGAGATTATCGTCGAACTCGATCTGAGCCTTGAACCGGGCGTGTCCCTAACCGCTTTGCCCATCCCCGCGACGTTTACCCGCGTACCCCAACCCACGCCTCTT
>JAIOHL010000184.1 GCA_019913005.1 Anaerolineae bacterium
GGCCAGTGGTGTGCAGCGCAACAGATTCGGCACATTTTTGCACGGCATCTTTTTTGTGCTGGGCTTTACCATCTTTTTTGTCGGGTTTGGTTTGCTCACAGCCGCTGCCGCTTCATTTTTGAAGAGCATCGGGTTGAGTGTTGAGACCATCCTGATCCGCTTGGGTGGCATCGCGGTCATTTTCTTTGGCTTGTATGTCATGAAGGCCCTTAACCCGGTGTTCGCTTTCATGCTGCGGAAGGCTCAAGCATGGGAAAAGAAGCCGATCCAAGCCCTGTTGTTTACCCTCGTGGTCACAATTGTCGTGCTGGGCTATTTTTATTGGGCATTTGGGGCGGTGTTTTGGGAATCGGCAGCATGGGCGCTTATTCTTCTGATGCTGATATTGGTATTTTTCCGCCAACCGATGAACGAAGCCACCAGCCTCGCTGATTTCTGGACACGCGCCATCGAAAAATTACAAATCGCCCTCGTTAGCGATACCCGTAATTTGAACTTTAAGCCCAAAGCAGGCGCTCAGGGTTATCTCAGTTCAACGTTTATGGGTATTGTGTTTTCGGCGGGTTGGACGCCCTGTATTGGGCCAGTCTACGGCGCTGTGCTGACATTGGCAAACGATGCCGCGCAAAAAGGTGATTCGTTGTGGCCTGCTGGGACAATGCTAACCGCTTATTCGCTCGGTTTGGGGATTCCATTTCTGCTGACTGCGCTGGCGTTAAATCAAGCCACAGGCGTCATGCGTCGTCTTAAACGCAACATGTTGCTGATCGAACGAGTTAGCGGGGTGCTGCTGCTCATTATCGGGTTTTCGATCTTGACAGGTGGTTTGACTACTCTCAATCAGCAGATTGCGGGCAATGGCACCTTAGGGTCATTCTCGTTCCGCCTCGAAGCCTGTACAACAGGTGTGGCCGAGGGCCGTTTGAGGTCGGGCCGGATCGGAACCTGTTTGGGCGACGGTTTTGAGAAAATTAACGATCAAAACCGCTTCATTCGTGCTATAGATAAGGGCACCGTGACCGCCGACGTCGGTTATGTCTTCTCGACGCCAGAAAATTATGACAGCATTCCGGTGGGGCTGGAAATCGGCAACCGCGCCCCGGCATTTGAAGTCGAGACCATTGATGGGGGCAAAATTTCACTAGCCGATTTGCGCGGGCAGCCAGTCCTGATTAATTTCTGGGCGACGTGGTGCCAGCCGTGCCGCAAAGAAATGCCCGAAATTGAGCAGGTTTATCAGATTGAGCAAAAACGCGGTTTCCGAGTTGTGACCGTGAATTTGCTTGAGTCGAAAGAGCAGATCAACGAATTTTTGAAAGAATTCGATCTAAGTTTCACCTTTGCGCTTGATGAAGATGGCGCGGTCAACGGGTTGTATAATGCCGTCGGGTTACCAACAAGCTATCTGATTGATGGCAATGGGATCATTGTAGATATGAAGGCCGGGCCAATTACCGCCCAGTGGCTGTTTGACCACCTCAGCGAATTTGAGACTGACAGTAGCCCAGAAACGGCGCTCAATTTGCAATAGGGCGTACCGGAGCGATGTTGAGAATTTTGTCAGCCGTCGGAGCGGTGATACTGCTTGTGGCGGCTGTTTTATTGGTGTGGCGGGTGGGCCTACCCCAAAATAATCGGATATTAGGTGAAATTGTCCCCTTTAGTGCCGATACCCTAGATGGGCAGTCGGTGACAGTGGACGACTCGCTGGATAAGCCGCTAGTGCTCAATTTTTGGGCGACGTGGTGTAAACCCTGCATTGTAGAAATGCCGCGTTTGGAAAATGCCTATCAAAATGCGGATGATGAATGGTTGCTGGTAGGGGTGAATGCGGGTGAAGACCCCAACCAAGTGCGAGATTGGGTTCAGGAACATCCGGTTAGTTTCCCAATCATCATTGATAGCACGGGTACAATCGCGGTATCATACGGCGCTCAATCACAGCTTCCGACGACGGTGTTTATAGATCGTCAGGGATATATCCGCAAAATCGTCTATGGCCTGCTTTCAGAAAACACATTGGAAGATGGTCTGGATGCAATTGGAATCGAAAAATAACGCATGGCAAAACAATCGAAACAAGCCTTACGAGAAAAATTAGTGGCCCAACAGGATCAATTGCGACGGCGTACCCAACGTAAATTACGCATCATTCGCAATTGGTGGGTGTTTGTGGTGGGCCTATTTGTCATCTATATCAGCCTGCCTTTTGCCGCCCCAACATTGATGCAGGTGGGAGCAACCGGGCCAGCGAATGTGATTTATAGCGGCTATAGCCTGACCTGCCATCAGTTCGCGTTCCGATCCCTGTTCCTGTATGGTGACCAAGCCTTTTATCCACGTCAAGTTGCGGAGGGTAAAGGCAGTTTGACGCCATTTGAAGTCTATGCGGCGGATTCGGCAAAATTCCGGGCTATCTATACCGAAGAAAAGAAGGATTCGCTCAAACGGGCTGGACGTGATGCAGAGGCGGCGACCTATGTGTTTAATCCAGCCGATTTGAAAAAATTTGATTCAACCCTTCAAGCAGCCGCGCGGCGTTTTCGGGGAGATGACAAAATAGGTTACAAAGTCGCCATTTGCCAGCGCGACATCATGATTTATGTAGGCTTAGTTGCGGGCGGGATTGCCTACGGCCCGGTGCGCCGACGGATTCGGCCTTGTCCATTATGGCTGTATTTATTGCTGGGGGTCGCCCCGATTGGCCTTGATGGATTTAGCCAACTTTTAAGCTACCCGTTCCCACCAATTACGAGTAGTGGCTTATGGGCGGTGCGCGAAACAGCACCCGCTTTCCGGTTATTGACGGGGGGACTGTTTGGCCTTATGAGCGCATGGCTGGCTTTTCCCTATTTGAACATGAGCGCCGAGGACAGCATTCGAAGGATTGAGTCTGATCTTGCGGCACTCGATCAGGAAGCCCAAAAAATTGCCAAGAAGCTCTAGCCAAACATCTTGCTGAGATAGGCAAAGGGGTCGGTGATGTCGAAATAGAACTCCACCGGCTCCGCTGTTGGGTTTTTGCGGGGCACGCAGGTCAACATATCATACCAACGACCCCCATGTTCCATTAAACTTTGCTGGCGCATTTGATAACCCATGATGCTCAAGAGGGTATATTCTTCGGCAACCGAAACCACGACCCACGCGGTTTCAAAGGATTTGCCATCCCCACTAGCCCAGATAGCCTCCAAGTTGCCGTTGATAAAGGCGTGTTGTTGGGCGGCGAGATCATGCTGCTCCATTTCGCTGTAGGCAAAATCGAGGATGAGGCGCACTTCCAAATCCATCGGGTTTTCATCAGCGAGTTTTTTGCAACGCAGTGCCAACTCGTCTACATCTTTCACATCGTTGGTCATGCCCTGCAACTTCGCCTGTGAAAAATGGCTGGTCGGTTGATAGCGTGGGCTGGCAACATAGGCGCGGCGTAATTGGGCAAAATCGGTGGTGGCGGATTCACGTTCGGTGGCTGCCAATAGCTCGTCAAAATTTAGGTCGGTCATGTCGGCCTCCATGAAATGTTAATCACGGTCAATTTCTAAACGCAACGTCCTCAACTTTGATACTGCTGCCCCTTTAATCCTCAACTTAACGCCTGCCATAGACCCCCTAGCCACAGACAGGTATAGTTCCCTAACTATAACCCGAAACCATTGAAGGAGCATTTGATCGTATGCGTTTGAATTTGCGTTATTTCAGCATCTTGTTGCTGATTACCCTTGTTTTGGGCATTATTGCCGTCCCACAGACTACATCCTTCGCCCAAGAAGGCGCGACCCTAACTATCTATTCGGGGCGAAACGAAAACCTCGTTGGGCCACTTCTGGAACAATTTGAGGCAGATACGGGCATTAATGTCGAAGTGCTGTATGGCGACACGGCAGAACTGGCCCTGCAAATTGTGGAAGAGGGCGAAAACAGCCCTGCCGATGTATTTTTTGCTCAAGATGCCGGAGCGTTAGGCCTATTAGCGGAAAATGACCTGCTGGCCCCCCTATCTACCGATATTTTGGATTTGGTCGAACCACGTTTTGAAGCGGCGGATGGCCTATGGGTTGGCGTGACAGGTCGTGCGCGTGTGCTGGTCTACAACACTGATGCGTATAGTCCAGAAGAATTACCCGTCTCCATATTGGAATTGACCGATCCCAAATGGAAGGGACAAATTGGATGGGCGCCCACCAATGCTTCTTTCCAATCTTTTGTGACGGCGCTTCGTGTGTCGCTTGGTGAAGATGCGGCCAAAGCGTGGTTAGAAGGGGTGATCGCCAATGAAGCGGTGGTCTATCCGAACAATAATGCGGTGGTGGCGGCGATTGACAGTGGTGAAGTCTCGGTTGGATTGGTCAACCACTACTATGCTTATGGATACCTACGTGAAAACCCAGATGCCAAAGTTGCCAATTATTTCTTCCCGACAGGGGATATTGGCTCGATGATCAATGTGGCAGGTGCGGCGATCCTACAAAGTTCTCCAAACAAAGTGCTGGCCCAACGGTTTATTTTGTATCTCCTCTCCCAGCGCGGCCAGACCTATTTTGTCGAGCAGACTTTTGAATATCCCCTGCTGCGTTACGGAGAATTTGAACTTGCTGAAGGGTTGCCATCACTTGATGAATACATCACGCCCGAACTCGATCTTAGCGACCTTGCCAGCTTGCAGGCGACTATAGAACTGCTTGAAGAAGTTGGCGCACTCGAAAACTAACCCCGTTCAGCTTCACATTAGAAAATGCCGATTCGCGTGAGTCGGCATTTTTATTCGCGTAGTCCTGTAAAATAAATTCATAGATGCTTAGGAATTGATGAGAAGCAAAGTTACTCGCACTATTTTTCACATTCCCCTAAGATAACCCTGCTATTGTCAATGTATACCCTCATTCAGAATTGCGAGACAAATTTTCATGACCGCCAGTGTTTCCACCAAAATCCAAGAATATCGAGTGTTCATTCCCACCACCATTGAGGCGGTTTGGGCTTTTCATGAACATCCCAAAGCCTTCCAGAAATTGACACCTCCACCTGTGTTTATTCAGGTGCTCAAAAATAGTCTCACTTCGTTGAAAAGCGGTGAAGTTGAATTCAATATGTGGATTGGCCCGGTTCCGATTCGCTGGATTGCGCGGCACGAACCCGGCCCGGTTGAATTTTCGTTTACGGATCGCCAGTTGAAAGGCCCATTGGCATCATGGGAACACCAGCACATTTTGCAACGAGTGGATGGCGGCGCCCTGCTGATTGACCACATCACGCTGGGGCATAGACCGGGGTGGCGGGGTTGGCTAACACGATTGTTTTTCGATGGCCCAGCATTGCGAATGCTCTTTTTCTATCGCCATCATCGCACCCGCATGGGGGTTAAATAATGACAAGTCAATCCTCACCACGTGTGGTCGTGATTGGGGCAGGTGTTGGTGGGCTGACCACTGCTGCATTATTGGCACAAGCGGGGTATACAGTGACCGTCTTGGAGGCCCAAACCTATCCCGGCGGCTGTGCGGGGACGTTTTATCATCAAGGGTATCTTTTTGATGCCGGGGCGACATTGGCAGGTGGTTTTCAGTCTGGCGGTCCCCATGCGTTGGTCGGTGAACAATTGGGCATTGAATGGCCGATTCATGCCTGCGAACCCGCATGGGTGGTGCATCTGCCAGATCGGGATGTGCGCTTGACCCGTGATAATGCGGATGTATTGGCAAAATTTCCAGCGACTGAACGTTTTTGGCGTGAACAAAATAGCATTGCCGATTTATGCTGGTCACTTTCCGCACAGGGATTGCCTTTCCCTCCTACTACGCTGACAGAATTTCTACAACTCACCAAAGTCGGCCTAACGAATTTTCCGGGGGATTTAAAAGCAATCCCATTTGGATTAGGCACAGTGGGCAGTTGGCTAAAAAAACATGGCCTCGATTCCAATATCCCTTTCGTGCGCTTTATTGATGCCCAATTGCTGATCTCAGCCCAAACCATATCACAGAACGCCAATGGGTTGTACGGTGCGACGGCCCTTGATTTGGCACGACAGGGAGTGAACCATGTCGAAGGTGGGATTGGCGGATTAGCTGAAACATTGGTCGAAAAAATCCGCGCATTGGGGGGACAGGTACTTTATCGTCAGCGGGTGACACGTATTAAAGTGGAAGGGCGGAAGGTCACGGGGGTTTACGCTAAAAGGGGCACCCGCGCCACTCAAGAAGAATTTTTTCCGGCGGATTTTGTGGTCGGCAATCTGACCCCTTGGTCACTCGACAGCCTTTTGGCTGAGAACAGCCCGCGAAATTTGCAACGTGAGGGGGCAAGGCGGACAGTGGGTTTTGGGGCGTATGTGCTGCATGTCGGGGTAGAGGATGCTAAACTCCCACAGGGAATCACCAATCACCATCAAATTGTCACGACGATGGAAGGTCCATTAGGGGAAGGTTGCAGCATCTTTGTTTCGATGTCCAGCGCCAATGATGTCAAACGTGCTCCAGCAGGGATGCGGGCTGTAACCATCACTACCCATACGGCGGTGCAACAGTGGTGGGATTTACTGCGTGACGACCCGGAGGCGTATCAACAGAAAAAGGATGCTTATGCCGAGCGCATGATTGCCACGATAAACCAAACCCTACCCGGTTTCCGCAGCAGCATCCATTTACTGCTCCCCGGCAGTCCAGTGACCTATGAGTTTTATACAGCGCGACACCTCGGCATGGTCGGCGGCTTCCCCATGAAATCATTATTCACGGCACGCAGCCCCCGTACAGGCATCCCTAATCTCAGACTGGTCGGTGATTCGATTTTCCCCGGTCAATCAACAGCCGGAGTTACATTAGGTGCGATGCGGGTGGCGAAATTGGTGCAGCAAGCCCTGCCAATTGAGCAAGCACGGGTCTATCAGCGTCCAACGTTGAAAGAAAGTTCGCCCTCATGACTCCGGTGATTCATTGGTTTCGGCGCGATCTACGGTTGCATGATAATTTGGCATTGGTGGCGGCGTTTCAAGCTGGTGCGCCGATTTTACCTGTGTTTATTTTTGACCCTGCGATTCTCAAAAGTGATTGGTCGGGTGCGCCGCGTTTGGCTTTTTTATTGAAGGCACTAACCTCGCTTGATGAGTCGTTACAGGCGTGGGGTGGAAAACTGCTTATACGGATAGGCGACCCACGTCAAATCTTGCCGGAGTTGATTCAAACGACGGGCGCAAGAGGACTGTATTTCAACAAGGATTATTCCCCCTATGCCCAAAAGCGAGATCAACAGGTGGCACAGTTGGTGGGTGTTCCGGTATCGGCCTTTGACGATGCGGTACTGCAAGCCCCCGGCACCGTTGTCAAAGACGATGGTTTACCCTATACCGTGTTCACCCCGTTTAAACGGCGTTGGCTGAGTTATGACAAACCCGCTATCAGCGAGAATTATTTGGTGAGTGGCCGCTTTCATGTGATGGATGATATGGGGCACATTCCATCGCTTCAAGAACTGGGATATATCCCAATCGAAACAGACATCCCGGAGGCTAGTGAGAAAAAAGCCGCCACCCTGCTTGAGAATTTTGTACAAACCGCGATTGGCATGTACGCGGAACGGCGTAATGTATTGGCGGCTGATCGAAATCAGGCCGAACCGGGAACTTCCTATCTGTCCCCCTATTTGCGTTTTGGGTTGATCTCACCCCGCCAAGTTTATTGGGCTGCCCATCACGCTGCTAAAAATGCCTTGTCTACATCAGTAGAGACATGGGTTAGCGAACTGGTGTGGCGGGAATTTTATATGCACATCCTCCACTTTTTTCCGCATGTGATCGGCAGGGGGTTTCAACGCAAATATGACCAATTGGCATGGCGCTATGCCCCAGCAGAACTAGAAGCATGGAAAGCGGGGATGACAGGCTATCCAGTGGTGGACGCCGCGATGCGACAGCTTCAAGCGATGGGATGGATGCACAACCGCGCCCGTATGATTGTCGCCAGTTTTTTGACCAAAGATTTGCTGATTGATTGGCGCGAAGGTGAACGTCATTTTATGCAGTGGCTGATTGATGGTGACCCAGCGGCGAATAATGGGGGATGGCAGTGGGTCGCTGGGACAGGAACCGACGCCCAGCCTTATTTCCGCATTTTTAACCCTCAATCCCAATCTGAAAAATTCGACCCGGAGGGTGTTTATATCAAGCGTTGGGTTCCAGAATTACGTGCTGTGCCAATCCGTTACATCCATGCCCCCCATCGAATGCCAATTCCACCGCGTCAATATCCCCCTCTCGTCGTAGATCACGCTTTGGCACGGGAGCGTGTGCTCAGTGCCTATCAGTTTGTTAAGTGGGATTTAAAATGAGTGGCCTAACCTATCGCCAACTTACCCCGTAAACGCTACACTTGAATGTGTTACATCGGTTCGGTAGCGATGGGTAGGACATTGAACAGAACCTCTCTCCGCAAAATTCGCCGTGATCTTCAAACTTATCGTGGTCGTACTCTGCTGGTCGTTGCCAGTGTCTTTGTTGGGGTGTTGAGTATTGTAACCTTCACCACATTAGGCCAAGTGCTCAGTCACCAATTGAATGAGGATATTGATAAGGATAAATTGGCGATGCTGCGGGTCTATCTTCGCACTTCGACCAAAGACCCTATCAACAATGACCCATACCTTAATCAATTACGCCAATTACAGGGTATCACGGCAGTTGAAGGCAGTGCCAATTATCAAATTCAATGGCGGTTGAAGGCGGGTGAGCCACTACGAGTGGGGGAAATCTATGCTTCGACAGAACCCTTTGAGCATATTCAAATTGAACCTATTGAATTGATCGAAGGTCGGTATCCCCAATTAGGCAGGAACGAGCTAGTTATTGAAAGACGGATGGCTGAGACCTATGGCCTCGCGGTTGAGGATACCATCGTGCTGCATACCCGTCAGTTGATTCCTCGCACCCAAATTTACGGCTTTCGAGACGAGGTATGGCGGATTGTCGGCATTGTGTTTAAGCCCTATGTCAATTTGGGCAGCAAGAATCAAAACAACACCCTCTTTGCCAATTATGCGGATGCACAAAAAATCGCGGGATTTGCGGGTCTTAGTTCTATTTATGCCCGATTTGAGGATTTTCGGACGGCTCAACAAGAGTCCCGTCCATTCCGTAGATTTGTGACCGACCATACGCCCTATTCAATTGCTTTCTACCTTTTGGATGACCCACACGAGAACACTTTTATTACAGGTGTCGAGCGATTAAGCCATATCCTGATGCTGATTTCTATGGTCACGATGGTTGTGACCAGTTTTCTGGTTACGAATGTGGTGAGCATTATAGTGTCGGAGCAGCGCCGCCAAATCGGGGCGATGAAGGCATTGGGGGCGACCCGACAGGATATTTTGGAGATCTATGGTGGACTGGCATTGATCTATGGCGGACTTGGCACCATTCCCGGCATCCTTTTGGGACTTCCGTTGGGGCGTCAGGCGGCTAAGGTCATTGCCCCTCTGCTCAATATCTATGTAGACACCGCTCATATACCGCCCTTGCCAATAGCGCTGGGGATGGTCATGGGGTTAGGCGTGCCGGTGTTGGCGTCGTTCTTTCCGCTTGTCGCTGCCACCCGTGTCACGATTTTAGAGGCCATAACCGATTTGGGACTGGTCTCACGCTATAGCAAGCAGTCGGCATTGGTACTTACCCAGCGAATCCCCCTTCCGGCTTCGATGCGACAGGCGCTGAATAATATTATTTTGCGGCGGACACGGCTGGCCTTGAGCACTTTTGCGATTTGCCTAGCGGTAACAGCCTTTATGGGAATGCTGGCGATTTATTTCTCGGTGCAGGATGTCATGCGGGATATTCGCAGTCGCCTCGCCCACCAAGTATCCCTTCAAATTGGGGACGTTGGAAATCTGAGTGATTTACAGGCGCTACTTTCAACTGAACAGGAGGAGGTGATTCGTACCGTTGAACCGGGGGTTGCCGTTGAACTCAATATCCAAAGTGACTCAGAAGAGAATCCGAATCCCTCATCGTTGTTTGTCTTAGCGGTAGATACCGAAACCCAATTGAGTTATATGCCACTCATTGAGGGCATGGGGTGGAATGAAGATAGCTCTCGACGAGGCATCGTTCTCAATCAACACCTAGCGGATAGGCTAGAAAAGAGTGTTGGGGATAGCATTACTCTCAGTACGGCCCTTCAGACAAGTGAATTTGAAATCATCGGAATCGCCGATTTCCCCTTAGAAGTTGGGTTTATGGAATGGCATCAACTCGCTGATTTTGTGGGCTTGACGCTAGATGCCCCTGTTCCCAATGTTTATTGGCGGCAGGTAGATATCCGAGGCGCGGATGCTGAGGAAGAAGATGCGGCGACGGTCTATGCGTTAGGAGCAGATGACCGACTCCTCAATTATTTGGTGCCGGGCCGTGACCCAAGCGACCATTTTGGCGTGGTGTTGACCTCGATTTTGGCTGAAAGGCTTGGTTTTGAGGTTGGACAGACGGTCATTTTGCAGGTTGAGGGAACCGAACAAGAGTATACCGTTGCGGAAATTCTCAATATCAATCCAGTGCAATTCAGCCTGTTCGCAGGGAATTTACCGGAAGCACTTCAGCAGCAGGGCAGCGCAATGGAGGTCGTCGCCATCTATTGGGAAGAACTGGCGGCACTGGAAAACCTCGATTTCCGCGAACTTTCGCCTGTCACCACCTTCATTGATATTACCAATCCGCAAGAGGGCCTGAATATTCCGTTGGAAACCACATCGGCCCGCCCAGTCTATACCAATCAAATTGCGTTTGCGGATCGCATTGCCAGTACAATCTCAAGTGTGGGGCTGGTCTTCAATTTTGCGGCGCTATTATTAGCCATCGTCGGGGGGATTGGCCTGTTAACGATTTTGTCCATCAGTGTTATGGAACGACTGCGTGAAATTGGGGTGCTGCGTTCGGTTGGGGCGGGCACATGGGCCATTAGCAGTCAGTTTTTGCTAGAGGGCCTGTTTATTGGTTTCATTGCATGGCTGGCTGCGTTACCCCTCAGTTATTTGCTTGGTCAGCAGATGATTCGATTTATCCCCTTTACCGATGTGATCCCCTTTACCTATTCGTGGATTGTGCCTGTGATTGGCTTAATCAGCACCATCTTTCTGACGGTTATTGCGAGTGTTGGCCCTGCCGCCAGTGCCGCTCGAAAAACAGTTTCCGAAATTTTGCGTTATCAGTGAGGCGGAAGGGAGCGCCCTTCTAACAAATGGGCCAATTCATTTTCAACCAACGGATCAGCGACCAACGTCAATTTGTCGCCTGTCAATAACTGTGTACTGCCGTGAGGCACAATCAAGCGCCCGCCGCGCTGTACCGATGCGACGACACTCTCCGCCGGCCACTGAATTTCTTGGATGCGTTTGCCATTCGCGGGGGCACTTGCGCTTAGATAGTATTCGTAGGTGTGCGCTCCGGTTAAGGTATTAAGACGTAGGCGTTCGGCGGCGTGTTGATCTTCCAATTTCCGCGCAATGGCGATGTTATAGGCCCGCATCACGCCGTGTCGCCCGATGAACCCCACGAGTTTGTGTGTGCCGGGTTCGACAACGGGTAATCGCCCTATATCATTTACACTCATGCAGCGGATAGCCGTCCACAAGACATCATCAGGCGTGACGGTAATAGGGTTGCGGGTGCAAATGTCACCAACAGTCAGGGGTTTTTCGCCATGTGTGTTGTCGTAGGCCCGCTGAAGATCAGATAAGGTGACAATACCACTCAACAAGCCCTCGTCGTCTACCACACACATTGAAAATGTCCTCAATTTTCGTAGCGTGTCACGTAGTTCAATCAGCGATGCTTTTTCGGAGATACTGGGGGCAGGCTTCAACATCGCGTCACCCACCTTAACCCCCTGCATCAGATCAATATCACGACCTTCCTGCAAGTGGATGCCTTTGCGCCGCAGTCCCAAGATATATATACCAGATGGCTCGATCCGTTCTGCAATCAAAACACAGATGACGGTGGTCAGCATAATTGGCAAAATCAGGCGGTAGTCGTTAGTTAGTTCAAATACCAGCATAATCGCGGTAATGGGGGAGCGCACCACTCCGGCCATCATGCCTGCCATGCCTGCTACTGCGTACACTTCTGGTGGGGTGACATGGCTGCCTCCGCCAATGATGCGTTCAATCACCAGTCCATAGGCCCCACCGAGCATTGTGCCGACAAATAGCGAGGGGGCGAAAATTCCACCCACAAAACCACCCGCGATACTAACCCCCGTCATGAGTAATTTGGCTGTTCCCAAGATCAGCAGTAAGGTCAGTGCAAATTTGGCTTCCCCGCTGAGGACTTCGTTCATGGTCTCGCGGCCTGTGCCCATAATTTCGGGCAAAAAAATCGCCACCGTGCCAACCAACACACCCGCGAGGGCTGTTCGCAAGGGACGGGGTAGATGAACATGATGATGCCACCAGTCGTGCTGAAAATAGACCCAACGGATAAACAGCGAGGCGATTGGGCCAAGTAGGATGCCGAGGGGTACGAACAATGGAATTTCGAGCGGGCTACTCAATGTATGGGCAAATGGCCCCATTTCCGGGTGTGGTTCGATGGCTTGGGTAAAGGCCGATGAGATGACGGCGGACAAAACCACTACCCCAACCGCCGCGCTGCTAAACGAGCCATATAAAATAACTTCCAGTGCAAAAAATACCCCCGCAATCGGCGCTTTGAAGGCTGCTGCAATCGCGCTGGCTGCCCCTGCCGCAACCAATAATTTTACCTGTTCTTCGGAGAGGTGGGTTTTTTGCCCGATCATGGAGCCAAGATTCGCGCCGATTTGCACACTGGGGTCTTCTGGCCCAACGGACGCCCCTGCCCCTAGTGAAATAGACGAGGCTAGTGCCTTAAATGGGATACGTTGATAGGGCAATCGTCCCCCGACTAAAGCCACCGACTCCATAATTCCTGCCACGCCATGATGCCGTTCTTCACCCACAAAGCGGTTCATTAACCAGCCAACCGCCAGCCCCGCCAGTGCCAAACTGAAAATTGCTGCGCCAGAGCCAATTAGGGTTTGGTTTAGTTCATGCTGAAGCCCTTCTATGAATATTTCATGAAAAAAATCAATGGCGGTGCGGAAAACCCAGATGGCGATACCCGTTGCTAATCCTAGACAAACAGCAAGAATCAACAAGCGGGTGTTTTCTGATGTATAGAAACTCGCTTTAATGGACAAACGATGGATGATGCGGGAACGTATGGACATGATGGTATAATGGGTTTTGATTAGGCCAATAGAAGGTAGAAGTTTGCCGCACGTTTTTCATTATAACATTCATGCTTCAGTCTGATTGACCAAGCGCCTCATTTCGTGCTATAGTTCGCTAGATTTCAGCAAATGTGACAAAATGATGGTATGACACTGTTTGCCCCTCAAAAGGTTAGGATTGCGATGCGTATTCTGGTGATTTCCGATATTCATGCCAATTTGGCGGCGTTTGAAGCAGTGATGGAAGACGCGCACGGCGATTGGGATTATGTGTGGTGTCTCGGCGATGTCGTGGGTTATGGCCCCGACCCCAACGAGTCTTGCGATCTGCTCAAAAGCCTGCCCCATCTATGTTTGGCAGGGAATCACGACTGGGCTGCGTTGGGGCGGCTGGATATTCGTACCTTTAACGTGGACGCCCGCCGCGCTGTGGATTGGACTCAACGTACCCTTACCGAAGAGAACACCGCCTACCTCTCCGCACTTCCGACCACCTTTGTATTGGGCAATTACACACTGGCACATGGCAGTCCCCGTGAACCTGTATGGGAATACATTCTCGACCCCCTGATTGCGGCGTTAAATTTCCCCCATTTTGAAACCAGCTATTGTTTGGTTGGGCATACCCATACTCCCATTATTTATCGCCTCACCGCCCCCGATGGGGAAACTGACGCTATGCAGCCAACGTATCGAGTGCCACGTCAATTGAATGGCAAACGGATTATTTTGAACCCCGGCAGTGTTGGTCAGCCCCGCGACAGCAACCCCGATGCTGCCTATGGCATTTTGTATGTCGAAGAGGGCGTTTTTGAACATCGGCGTGTCCCCTATCCCATCAAAGTTACTCAAGAAAAAATGCGGAGGGCCGAGATGCCAGAGCGCTTGGTGGCACGCTTGGAACACGGTTGGTAGATCACTCTCCACATTAAGGAAAGCATCATGACGGTTTCTTTGGTGACAGGCGGGGGTGGCTTCATCGGGTCACATCTCGTCGAGGCGCTACTTGCAGAGGGCCATGAGGTTCGTGTGGTAGATGATTTTTCAACAGGTAAGCGTGAAAATCTTGCCACCGTCGCTAATAAAATCACCCTACACGAAATCAGCATCACCCAACCCTTAGAAGCGCTTATGCAGGGCGTGGATTATATATTCCATCTCGCTGCGATTGCCTCCGTCCCACGTTCCATTGAAGACCCACAACTTTGCCATGATGTGAATATCACTGGAACGTTAAATGTCTTGAACGCCGCACGACAGACGGGGGTCAAACGGGTTATTTATGCGGCATCGTCATCAGCTTATGGGGATATTGAGGCCGATAGCCAAGAAGAATCAATGCCCCCCAAACCACTGTCACCCTATGGCGCGGCAAAATTGGCGGGTGAGTATTATATGCAGGCGTTTTATCATGTCTATGGACTAGAGACGGTTTGCCTGCGCTACTTTAATGTGTTTGGCCCACGCCAAGACCCCAATTCGGAATATGCCGCTGTTATTCCCAAATTTGCCACTGCTATGCTCAAAGGCCAAGCGCCGACCATCTTTGGCGATGGTAAACAGTCGCGGGATTTCACCTTTATTGGCAATACCATTCAGGGCAATCTGCTGGCGATGAAGAGCCAGAACGCCGCCGGACAGGTCATTAATCTGGCCTGTGGGCAATCCTATACGCTGCTGGATTTGGTGCGGGTCATTAACGAATATTTGGGCAGCAGCATCAAGCCCGTGTTTGCTCCACCCCGCGCTGGGGATATTAAACTTTCCAAAGCCGATATAACCAAAGCCGAAACATTATTGGGCTACAAACCTGCCACCTCATTTACCGATGGCGTTTATCGCACGGTCAGTTGGTTCGCTTCGCAAATGCCACAAAAATTTGATTCCTGTGTCTAAAATTACCCGCGTCGTTTGGATCATTGTTGCTGCCTGTCTCATCTGGGCATTGATTTTGGTGCTAGATGTTGTGCCCCAATTGCGCGGCGATTATGGCTGGCGCTGGCCTTTTGCTAAACCCGAATTCGTTCGCCTTGTCCCACTGATTATTAGCCTTATCGTCTATATGGTGATTGGCTGGAAATTGCAGGAATATGCCGCTGCCCGATGGTTCATTTTGTGGTCAATGGTGGGCGGGGTGGTGCTGACCATCACATCGGTATATGTGACGACTGACCGCATCCGCTATGAACTTTATACCCGCACCATTAGTGGTTTAAGCACGGGTTGGCATTATGCAGCAGCCGATATAGATGACCGGGGGGGCGCACAAGAAGTGCTGGAAGAATGGCCCGATTTTATGGCAAGTTATCAATATTTTTCCAGCCATATGACCACTTCGCCACCGGGGATGCCGCTAACTTATTATGGTGCAAATCAGTTATTGAACCAAACCCCTTTTTTGACCGATCAATTAGGCCCACCGCTACGGGCCGAACAATGCCACAATTATCGGATGATTAGCTATAGTGATGCCGAATTATCGAGCGCATGGCTGGGAATGCTGACGCCGCTGTGGAGCAGCCTGATTGCCATCCCGCTGTATAGATTGGGCCGACGACTGTATTCCGAGCAGGCGGCACGCTGGAGTGTGCTGTGGTGGCCGCTGATTCCGGCATTTTTGATGTTTACCCCGACCCCCAATACCCTGTATCCCTGCCTGACTATTGTTGTCCTCGCACTTTTAGTAAAGGGAATTTTGGATCAGCAGATCGGCTGGATTTTCGCGGCGGGACTAGGGGCGGCGGTTCTGTCATTTATCCATTTCACGCTACTGCCGATTGTTTTTTTTGCAGGATTATTTACCCTCAGCGATTATTTCCAGCGTCGAAAATTAGACCAACTGCATTGGTATTGGCCTTTTGTTATGGGGGCATGGTTTGGCGCGGGATTATTGTTGTTTTGGGGCGGGTTTTATCTGCTGTCAGGGGTCACACTCTGGGACATCATGGATCAGGCGTTGAATGCCCATCTGACACTAGATCGGCCCTATTTCCCATGGCTGTTTTTACATCTCAACGACTTTTTTATGTTCACGGGCTGGCCTTTAGCATTACTGGCGGGTCTAGGCATCTGGCAGACCATCCGAGTATGGCGACGCGAAGGTATTCTGACCCCGGGTGCGATGTTTGAGCTAAGTGCTCTGGTGACACTACTGGTGATAGATATATCCGGCACACAGCGTGGCGAATCAGGCCGCATCTGGTTATTTTTGTCGCCTTTGCTGGTACTTATCGCAAGCAATGCTCTCGGCCAGATAGATTCGCGCAACGGTAAATTAATCACAGCAGTACAGGGGGTCATGGTTGTCGTCATGGTCGGCTATTTGCGAGTCATTGGATCGGGGTTTTCTGAGCCACCCAAGCACACGCCCCAATTGGCCGAAATGTCGCCGACTCCAACGATTAGCAACGGCGCGGAATTCGCTGAAGTCCTTCACTTAACCAGTTTTGCAGGGCATATCGAATTGCTGCCCGATGAGGAGGGGGTCAGCCAACCAACTTTAGTTATTTGGTTAAATTGGCGCTCCAAAGGCCAGTTAGATGTGCCCTACTATTTGTCGTTTATTCCGGTCTCCCCGCAAGGCCAACCCCAAGCTGCCACCGTCTTGCAACCCTTTGATGAACAGTACCCCATTACCTGCTGGCTGCCGGAAAGTGGCAACATTCTTGACCGATTGCTGGTACCACTCCACAGCGATTCGTCGGAGGGAGAGTGGTGGGTGAGCCTTTCGATTATGGATCGCAATGGCAAGGCGTTGGCGGTTGTTATGCCTGACGGTACACACGATCAACAAGTCGGGTTGGGGTCATTTTCCTCCCTTGCACCGTAAATCATGGGCCGGGTTTTGCCCAAGACTCTGGCCCAATGTGCGCTTTGGAGGCTGCCTCCTCAAATTCTTCGCGGTAGGGATGATCCAAATAGAACCGAATCATGCGCTGAGGAGTATCAGCAAATTTGCCTTGATCTGACCACGTATAGACGTAAAAAGCGCGAATATAGAGAAAGGCCAACGGTATCAGTACCAGCACGATTGCACGCGAGGCGATCCATCGAAAATAGGTTGGTTTGAACTGGGGTAAGCTGTGTAAATTTCCTAATAACGCACAGGCTAAAACCACATAGATAGGGTAGAGTTCGCTCATCCGCCGCATTCCAAAAGAGTCGCCTGCGTACCAATCTAACGCCGCTCCGTTGATGAGCATTTGCAGCGCAATAGCCACCCCGCAAAAATAGGCCCATGCCCGGTTGATACGCCACAAAAAGTACAATCCAAATAGACTCAAAACGATGATAGGCGAGTGCAAAATCGTCATTTTCAGCACGTCCCACGTATGAACCGGGGGACGCAAAAAGCTTTGTCGTTCAACCGCGTCGTAGGGGACGGTGAAGGGCTGCTGGAAGAGGTAATTCCAGAATATAGGCAAGGGAAGCAGGGTAATCGCCGTCACGATTCCGGCCAGAATCGCGCCTTTCCATTGACGCTGCCACGCTAACAACCCCCATGCAGGCAGGGCAATCAACAATAATTGCCAACGGGACAGCACCATCAACCCTGCGCTGATACCCAGTCCAATCCACCAATAATTTCGGACATGAATAGGTTGTTGGTTTGGGATAACACCGCCTGTCACCCGACTTAAACAGTAGAGGAAACAAGCACACATAAATGCACCGGGATTGTGCGAATTGAGGGGCATCGTCGTACTGTAGTAGATGAGTGGCGTCCCAATCAGGAAAGCAAAAGCAATGAGAGCAGCGGTGGCATTATCGGTAAGCTGTCGCGCCACTCGCCATGCGATAAGGACGGATGCTAGAGCCATGACATTTGCCCCGATCATCAGCCATAAGCTGTATGATTGAGGGATGCCCTGCATTTGGCGGAAATAATCAGGATTTTGATTCCACCAACCTTGATGATAGAAAATGTCACCCAATTTATAAAAAGGAGCTTGTAAAAAGGCTGCACCAAAGGGAAAAACGGTTACATATTTTTCGGTATTTTCATGCCAGACAATTTGGTAGCTGTTGGATGACCGGAATTTCTCGGCTTGATTGGCAAGATCAATATCCGCATCGAGCGTAATGCTGTCTACCCATGCTAAATACGCGACGCCATCACCGCGAATCAAGGGACGATCATAGGTGATCAAGTAATAGAGGCAAGCGGCTAATAGAACCATGCCTATGAATAGCCCGCTTTTTAAAGCCTGTACTAATGTGCTCATGAGGTTACACCATCGTGATAGGGGGTTGGAATCTTGTAACATAATGAATATGGGAGGAAATTGTTGAAGGGGAGTATAGTTGGCAGGCGTTAGGAAAGCAAAAACGGGAAGGAGGGGAAGCGGGAGGAAGAAGAAGACAGGGATGCGAGTGAGTTGGCAGTGACCTACTCTCCCAGAGGACGACTCCCCCAGTACCATCGGCGCTGACGGGCTTAACTGCCGGGTTCGGGATGGGACCGGG
>JAIOHL010000185.1 GCA_019913005.1 Anaerolineae bacterium
TTTCTCCCCTCCCTAATGCTTTGGGGAGGGGCAGGGGGTGGGGATAACAAACACTAATCAGCAAACACATAAGGAATTCCGGCGTTGACCCTGAATCAAACAACAAACGATCTAACCAATCTGAATAACAATCGTATCCTGACCAATAGCAACAACAGCGAGACCATGACCACGAATCCAACTCAACCTGATTTACCCAATAAGCGTCCACTGCGCATTAATCTGGACGATCTGACCCATCTTGACCAATTTGACCTGCCCGACGACCCGGCGCAGGACGAATTTGACGACTTTGAGGCGATGTTTGATCCCCTGCGTTCGGATCGTAAGGCCCGTCGCAAGCGCAAACCCGCCGCCAGCCACAAAGCCAAAGTCTCCCAACAGGAGCTTTTGGAAATGATGACCGAAGAAACCGAGGGACTCGAAGGTGGCTTCAAAACGACCTATCACCCCTCGCGCCATGAAGCCGAATGGTTGCTGGATTCTCTGCGCAACTTTTATGACCGCGACATGATCCGCGATGTGTTGTCGGTGGTCAAAGGCGGCAAGGAAGCCAGCGTCTATCGCTGTGTGGGTGGCGGGGCCGCCAATGGGCATGAAATCGTCGCCGCCAAAGTCTATCGCCCACATAAATTTCGCCAAATGCGCAATGACGCGATCTATCGAGAAGGCCGCGCTATCTTTGACCACGAAGGCAAGCTGATTAAAGATGACCGCAGCATCCGGGCGGTTGGCAAAAAGACCGGCTACGGTCAGCAGGTGGCCCACTCTTCATGGCTGTCGTTTGAATACACCACGCTGCAAAAACTGCACGCGGTGGGGGCAAATGTGCCCGAACCGATCAGCAGCAGCGAAAACTGCATCTTGATGGAGTTCATTGGTGATGAAGAAAACGCCGCCCCATGGCTGCATGACGTAGAACTTGAACCGGAGGAGCGCCAACCGCTGTTTGACATCATCATGCACAACATCGAACTGTTGCTCAAGCACAATCTGGTGCATGGCGACCTTTCGGCCTACAACATTCTGTATTGGGACGGTGAAATCTATCTGATTGATTTCCCGCAGGTCAGCGACTGCGAAAATAATCGCAACGCCTACCAACTGCTGAAACGCGATATTGAACGCATTTGCCAATATTTTGAGGGGCAGGGGTTGTATCGTGACCCGGAGCGCATTGTCAAGCGCATGTGGAAACGGTTTGAGGTTGACCCCGAACAATTGGCGGCGGATATGTCGCGTGAGACGATGAAAGATGAGGATTAAGCAAACAGCCCCTCATGCCAATGTTGCATGGGGGGCACATTTTTGACTGGTGACGTGTTTTGTGCGGGTCTCATGGCGCGATGACGCAGTTGGTTTTCTGGATGGAATGAACCACCACCGTCCCATAGGCCTGAACATAACTCATGGGGCGTTCTTCACACGCATCAAACTTGTTATATTGTTGCTCAATGTAGAAGACTTCCCCTTCCGTCAGCCATTCATAATGGATAAACACGTAGTCAATGCCATGATCGGCCAGCATATTGATGAAGTTGACACTGGGGAACTCGTGCCACGGCAGTTGCCACCAGCCTTCAGGATAGAAACTGCCAACCCCGTTAAAAATAGGATGCTGGTGAATCCGCAGCATGTAGAGATAATTATAGTACCAAGGAAAACCATGTGGAAACTCGAAGACAGCTACATTGGCGGGCTGGTCGGCCAGCCAATCGTAGACCGGATTATCACCCTTAAAGGGCTGAGTGGCATAAATCCGTCGGTCTTCTGGAATATCCGCCGCCTTACGAATACTGGCCTGATTTCCGCCGCTGTAAGGTACCAGTTCGACGAACAGTACCAACGCGACGGTGGCGAGAACAAGCGCATAGGTCGGACGGCGGAGGCGATACTCTAGCACGGTTAAGAAATAGCCGCTAAACAGGGCGGTGGCGGTAATCACCAGCAGAATATAGCGGGCAGGCGCCCGGATGCTGGAGAAAAACGGGAGTTGATAGAGCAGTACATAGGGGCCGGACAGCAGGTCATCACCATTAAAGCGGATGACCGGGCCAAGACTCAACACCAAGCCAATCAGGATGGTGATGCCATAGATCAGTAGGCTTTCTCGAACGGAGAGCACAGATGACCCCGCGAATTGCTCAATTTCATCAGCCGATTTGCGGGTGCGCCAAGCCAGAATGGTGAGGATGAGGGGGGTAAAGCCGACAAAGACCGCCTGTTCATTCGGGTTGTCCACAAGGGCCATCTCGTGGTAGATGAGTGAGACACCCGCGATCCAGCCCTCAATCGGTGCGGAAAAGGTGACAATGAGGTCATATTGTGCCCCGCTTCCAAACTCCTCATTCCCCAAGCGGAACGGCAGAAAGGGCAGCACGAGGACGATTAATAACCCGGCCGCAGCACCCAAGCGGATGAGTCGCCGCCGATCCAACACTTCAGGCCGTTTGGCAATGATATAAAACATGACGACCAGACCCGTCACCACAAACATGACTGCGAAATAGCCGCTGGTGAGGAACGTCAGCCAAAACGCGACGGCGGTTGCTACGACCCAGCGCCACGCGGATTTTTCGAGCAGCATGTGGAAGGCGTACAGACCAAATATATAGAACTGGAACGATTGGTTTTCGATCTGACCGAAGTGGACAAAGCGATATTGGCAGAACGCCAGCATCAGTGCCGCAATGATGGCCGGGATGGGCCGCGCCTTGACCACCTGCCGTGCCAAAAGATAGGCGGCAAGGGCCGTCAGCGGGATGGTCAGGAAAATATAGACATTGTAGGTGGTGAAGATATTTTCACCCGACAGTAGATAGAGCGGCATCACAAAAATCGCCATACCATAGGGGGCAATGGTGTAGCCGAGGCTGTCGGGGTTATTGTGGAACATTAAGGAAAAGCCGAGGTCGGTGGGGCGATTTTGCAGATTTTCGAGGGCCTGCCAAAGCGTATAGCTGTTCAGATACTCATCATAATGGCTACCCCAAAAGATTTTGTCTACTTGTAATAAATCTATACCCGTCCAGTTAAAGGCCAGCCCTGCCAGTACGGTAGACAAGCCGACAATCAGGATTTGGCCCCACCAGCGGAGGAGCAACGATTTGGCCCAATCGAGCCGCGAAACACGTGCCATCAGAAGCCTTTCAGATCAAATCGGCATTAATTATTATAAGGGTGCAGTGACGATGTTAGTCTACAAAGCGATATTTAATCAGTGTCCAGAGCGCTTTGGGGGCGTCCGTCCACTTGATCTTTTTACCTTCGTTCCATTCCCGACCATTGTACGAGATGGGCACTTCATAAATCCGCAGCCCTTGTTTCAACACTTTGGCGGTAAATTCTGGCTCAAACTCAAAGCCGTGTGCCCGGATTTTCATATCCTTGACCACTTCGGCACGAAAGACTTTATAACACGTTTCCATGTCACTGATAATCGTGTTATACAGAACATTGGTGACAAGGGTCAGACTTTTATTGGCAACCATATTCCAAAAGTTCATCGCCTTACGCGCTCCGCCCAAAAATCGAGACCCATAGACGACACTCGTAATGCCCTCATGCAGCGGTCTCAGCAACACCGGATATTCACGCGGGTCGTATTCAAAATCGGCATCCTGAATCAGCAGAATATCACTGCTGGCGGCGGCAAAGCCCGTGACCAGCGCCGCCCCTTTGCCCTTGTTGTGGGGATGGCGCAAAATTCGCACATGGGCATAGCCCGCTTGTTCAATGGCATCCAGCACTTCCAATGTGCCATCCGTCGAGCCATCGTCTACAATAATCACCTCATCGGCAAGGCCAACGGCAAGGACACGCTCCAACACCGGACGGATGAATTGGACTTCGTTGTAACAGGGAATAATCACGGCCAGCGTCAGGCGGAGTTGCCCGATGGCCTCTGGGGAAGTCTGGACGGTAGGATTCACTAAAGACTCTCTTCAGTTGGAAAAAACAGCGCTAGGGCATTGAAAATCGAAACGATATTGGCGGACTAAGCGTGGAGTGTAACAGCTTGGCTAGGGAATTTCAAGACCTGCGCACGGGCTTGTCGGCAGGGAGTGTTGAAGTTTAATACGTAAAATGGAGGCTCGATGATCGCTCTATCCAAAAATCATATCACGCCGCAATTACGGGCACTTTTTGACATAGATTTACCCGCCGGGGTGCGCTGTCGGGCCGTCCTGAATGGCGATTTTCCCGGCAAGCTCTACACCGACGACCCCGCCAACCCAACATGGGGCGTAGTGCATGAGACGGTCTATGGCACATTTTATCCGGTGGGGCAGATCACCGCCCCGCTGCTGGCGGAATGGGTAGGGCGCTTCCGGCGAGAGGGGGAGGTCTTGGTCGGGTTGTGGCCCGATGACCCCCTTTTTGACTTGATGCCCCCCGGCGTGGTCTATGATGGACGGGTCTTTGATTACACAGATCGGCCCGTCGGTCAGGGATTGGAAAAATTCCTAACGCCCATCCCGAATGGCTGCACCTTGCAGCGGGTGACATTGGATAATTATGCCCGTTCCGCCGATTACGATTCGCATATCCGGTTTTTTGGCACACCCGAACGCGCCCTCGCCAATCTCATCGGTTATTTTTTGATGCACGGCGAGGATGTGGTGTGTGAGGCCAACGCCATGCGCCTGCTACCCGATGTAATGGAGGTCGGCGTGGCAACAGCCGAGGATTTTCAGGGGCGGGGGTATGCGACCCTGACCTGTGCTCATGTCATCCAAACCTGTGAGGCGGCGGGGTTTGCCACTTATTGGAACTGCAACGCGCAAAATCTGCCCTCGGTGGCGTTGGCGCGAAAATTGGGCTATCGGCGGGAGCGGCTGTATCGGTTGTTGGCGTGGGAGAGGGCCGAGGAATAGAA
The DNA here is from genome assembly GCA_019913005.1 of Anaerolineae bacterium. Lineage (GTDB taxonomy): Bacteria > Chloroflexota > Anaerolineae > Aggregatilineales > J027 > CFX10. Next base: position 4,880 of record JAIOHL010000185.1, read on the forward strand.
TTCCCCGGCTAAATAACATCAATATCCTCAAGATGAGGACAGAGTTGTGAAGTCGTGCTTGTTAGCATATATAAGTTATTGCACGTTGGATTTACCTCTGCGTTATCCCATCAAACGGAACCAGTCTCGCACACTGAGTTGAAGGCGCAGAACTTCATCTGCCGATAGTGGACAACAGTGGGCAATTGGTGCTCTCAAAATATTTAGATTAGTCATTATTTTGTCAAAGGCCTTTTGGCTTGAAAATAAGGCGTCAAAACTCGGCCAGTTACTTCGGACGATTTCGCCCAATTCACCAAACGTTGTAAAGTCAATTTCATCCACAGATCGAGGTGTTATACCGGAATCTTTCTCGCGTTGCATGTTATTAGTTGCGTTGGTCTTGATAGCCGGAGGTACGCAGGTACTCCACCATGTATCGCCATGTTGGGCCTTCAAAGTGTCCCCAATCAAACTTCTAATGCTACGCTCCAAGCAATAAAACAACTCGTAGTGCTCCCCCATTTTTGCAGCTTCTTCACGAAGAATTTGAGTGAACTGAGGATAATAAGTCTCATCCTTTTCGTCGGAAATTGTTCGCTGAAGATCAATTGCGAAATCTTTCTCTACACGATCAAGATCGCTTTCGACGAGAATCTGAGACATTCCAAAAAGCTTGAGGCGGTTTTCAATATTCATTTACTTCCTCAGTAGGTTCTCTCGAAGCGAACGAAAAATTGCATTGAATACTGCCGGATCGTCAGTTTTGGGAAGTACAAGATTTATGGTATATGACAGACTCAAGTCAAAGTCTTGATTATCTCTTATAACCTCAGTAGATTGCATAAATTCGTCGTCAGACAAATCATCTCGTCTGCTGGAAACAAACTCATCAGTAGCTCCCTCAAAATCTGCGATTCCTTTCATAACTTCAAAACACTGGCAGATTAGCTGAACAACTCTTTCGTCTCTTCCAAGACCTGTAATTTCAATGACTAATCCTTTTAGTTGATCTTTGCTGAGATTGTTTGCGTACTCATTACGCTCAAATAATTCACGATAACCAATTCTTAAGGCATGGGCGACGGCAGTTTTTGACGTATGACTATTTCTGAAACTTTTGTATAAATCGGTTGGACTACCGTCAGCATTCAGAAACCCCAGCTTTTTTGCATAGGGTATGAATTGGCGATAATTTCCTCCTTTAAAACCCAGTTTTGTTTCTAAAAAGTCTTGCGTAAAACGATCAGGGGTTTTGGCCTCCTTTACCTTTTCAAGTATCTTCAATAGACTATTAGGTAGAACTACTTAGGGAAGTGTTCCGGCCATATGACCCCCTAATTCAAGATTCAGTTTTTGAACTATTCAGTCTACACTATAGTATGCTAACCTACCATATGTTACAAGAATAGTATTTATGAATGCAAGAGCAATGATTTGATAATAGCCTGTATCCCACTCGTTGAAGTAAGACATCTGGCATATGAATAGAATTTTTGGAACCGAGGACAAACATAATTGACTGGGCGTGATTTTTGGAGGATATGAAAATCGCCGTTGCCCGTTTGAGTGAGTCCTATGCGTTCGTGCGGTGGATATTTTTGACCGGACTCGAAGCCGATGTTCTCCCAATTGCGTGGTGGGTACAGGAAAATATCGCCGCCCAACACCCTTTACGTTTCTATTGGCTGGGCCATTGGACGAACACTGGGGTTGAGATTACGCCCGAACTGGTGCAAATCGGTCTCAGCGAAGCCAAAGAGCAGGTACATGCGGCGGCGCATCCATCACACGGGATCAGCGCGACAGCCGATTGATGCGATCTTGGGGCGATTCAGGGCGATAGGGCGCGGGTCGTGGATTGCTCCAGCCATACAACCGCCCTCCCACATCCACCACGAGATACAGCACGAGTTTGATGAAGCGGGTGGGGAGATACAACACCCAAGCCAGCACACGACGGAAAAATGGCACCTCAGTATTGGTCATAATAGGTCTCCTCTATTCCATTTCTCTATCGTAGGGCCAAAATGCTTTGCCGAGTCCCCTATTTTTTGGGGGTAGTTGGAGGGGACATGGGGTACAAGTTGAGGTATAATACTGGGCGGGGCTATAACAGTCTCGATTGCTCGTCCGGGCTGGCGGTACTGCGAAGGCGCTTGTCAAAAACAGGAAACCAGCTATCCAAACGGCGGGTAAGACACAGGTGCAATTCCTGTTAGCTCCACACTTTATCCTCTACATTCTGCCATTCAGCCCCCCTTTCTGAAAATCAGTAGTGGCGACATTATGCC
>JAIOHL010000186.1 GCA_019913005.1 Anaerolineae bacterium
GAAACCACCATGTCCGTGCAAACCCTGACATGGCTGCCCAACCCTGATCCCTGTCAGCAGTTGAATTTTGAGGTATGGATTGATGGTCAATTGATGGGTCAAACCAGTGAATCACGTTGGTTGTTGCCCGCCCCGCTGACCCACGATATTCAATGGCAAGTCATTACGATAGATGCACAAGGCAATCGAACCCCCGGCCCAACATGGCGCGTCTATGCCCCTGTCGAAGGTTGGGCCAACACCCCACCCAACTTTGCAACTGCCCAAATGAAACCCGCCGATGAAAAATCGGTTTTACCCATATCTTGGTGGATATTGGGTCTATTATTTGCTAGCTTGGGTCTCATTGTGCTAGGGGGCATGGGCTGGCGCATGATCCGCCGCTAGAAAATCTGCTATAAATTTTGCCCGCCTCCAACGTAATTCCTACACTCATGGGGTAAAGTGTTGTGCTGAAAAATTCCGAATGCAAATGTCAATTCAAGAGGTAGGATTTTTATGGCCGAGTCATTTACCTTTCAGGCGGAAATCCGCCAATTATTGTATACGCTGGTTCATTCTCTCTATACCGAACGTGAGATATTTCTGCGCGAACTCATCTCGAACGCCTCCGATGCGCTCAATCGAATGCAGTTTGAATTATTGACCAACCGCGATGTACGGGATGTAGACGCCCAACTTGCTATCGAGATTGAAGCCAATGAAGAAGCGGGCACACTCACCATTCGAGATACGGGTGTCGGCATGACCCGCCAAGAACTGATCGAAAATCTTGGCACGATTTCCCAAAGCGGGGTGCGGGCATTTTTGGAACAGGCCAAATCCACCAACGGGCAAATTGCGACGGATTTAATTGGACAGTTCGGTGTAGGTTTCTACAGCATTTTTATGGTCGCGGATGAGGTCGTCGTCAATACCCTGTCCTATCAACCGGATTCACTGGCTTATCGCTGGATTTCTCGTGGCGAAGAATCCTATGAAATCGAAGAAGGCGACAAGGATGTTCGCGGCACGGAGGTCGTCCTCAAATTAAAAGACGACGCGAAGGACTTTTTGAAAGACTACACCCTCCGCAAAATCGTACAGACCCATTCCAATTACATCGCCTTCCCCATCTATATCGGTGAGAGCGAAGAACCAGCCAATGCTCGTCAAGCGATCTGGCGGCGACCTGCCAGCGAGGTCAGCGATGAAGATTACCACAATTTCTATCGCGCCCTGACGATGGATTTTGAAGCGCCATTGGCCCATATCCATACCTCCGCCGATGCCCCGGTGCAATACTATGCCCTGCTCTATCTACCCGCCAAAGCCGAACGTAATATGTTCAGCCTGCGCAAAGAACCCGGCTTGCAGTTGTATGCACGTAAAGTCCTGATTCAAGATTATTGCACCGATTTGCTGCCCGAATATCTCTATTTTGTGCAGGGTGCAGTAGATAGTGAAGACCTGCCGCTGAATGTCTCGCGTGAAACCGTACAGGCCAATAAGCTCATGGCCGGGTTAAAGAAGGCCATCACCGGACGTATTCTGCGTTATCTGAACGACCTCGCCAAAAATGATACCGAAAAATACGCCGCATTTTGGGCAGAATTTGGCCCATTTTTCAAACAGGGCATGATTGCCGACCCAGATAACCGTGATCGTCTACAGGCCCTCCTGCGTTTCTACAGCACCCGCAGTGAAGATTCCCTGACCAGCCTACAAGACTATGTGGAACGGATGCAGGAAGTCGAAAATCAGCAGGAGATCTATTATGTACTGGGGGATAGCAAATCCGTTGCCTCCCACAGTCCTCACCTTGACCCCTTCCGTGAACGGGGTATCGAAGTGTTGTATTTCACCGAGACAGTAGACAGCTTTTTGATTAACTCGCTGTTTGAATTTAACGGCCACAAACTCCGCAATGTGGATGATGAAAGCCTCGACCTATCCGAGATTGGCTCACCCCAAGAACCCGAAGCCGCCAATGAGCCACTCGAAGAGGATTCGCTGGAAGGTGTCCGCAGTCGCTTTGCCGATATTCTAGGGGATCGGGTGCAGTCCGTCCGCATTAGCAAGGTGTTGACGGGTAACAATCCGGCCCGCTTGGTATCCCCCGAAGGCACGCTTGACCGCCACACCCAGCGCGTCTATCGCATGTTGGAGCGTGATTATGAAGTTCCACGCAAGATTTTGGAACTCAACCCGCGCCATACCCTGATGCACAACTTAGCTAATTTGATGCAGGCCGATGCCGAAAATCCATTGGTCGAAGTCACCATCGAGCAAATTTACGAAAATGCGCTCTTGTTGGATGGCCTTCATCCCAATCCCGCCGAGATGGTCAGCCGGATTCAGGCACTTATGGAAGCCGCCACAAGTCGTCATTCCGATTAGAGGCTATTTCTTGAGAGGGCAGGTTTTTACAGCCTGCCCTTTTAGCACCTACTCAGGCCACTTATAGCCAAAATCGCGGCGCTTGATTTTGACCATACGACCATCGGGGTGATGCCACACAATCCCCTCAACTTTGTGTTCCCCTAACCACAGCTTCAACCCCTCAAAATCGCGGGGTGGCTCGGTTTCCCAGACCACAAACAGCGGATCGCCATGTCGTATCAATTGATGCTGATTCAATTTATAGGGATTGCCCTGCACCTTTGGCCCAATTAATTCATACGTCCCCTCACGTTCTTCGGGTGATGTCGTCGCCAGCAAGTGATCCCACGCCTCCCAATGCCATTTATCATCGGGCTTATGGGCGTCAACTGCCAACCATCCGGGCCAATGACCTGTAATCGGGTCGGGGTCTTGGGCAGATACAAATCCTTCCGGTGGGTTCTTGCCCTTTTTAGCATCATAGCGTTTGTACAGCACCCCATCTTGAATCAGGCAGGAGGTCCCATCCCATTTAGGGGTGGGTGTCCCTTCGCCTTCAATAACCCACTCCGCCCCTTCAACCACTTCATCATAAACTAGCCGTGTGCCCTCATAGTCGCGTTTGAACAGTGAGACAATTTTCTTCACGAACCGTCCTTTCCGTTAGCGTTTAGCAAAAGTGAACATATACCCAAACAGTAATACACGCACATACGCGCCGTCGTCCCCCACCGAGGATTGAACCATCGTCATTCCCTCCCCATATTCTTCAGATGAAAATCTAAACAACCTCAGGGGCATGTTCGACTCATTAGGCGGCAGCAAGGGTAACGCCGATACCCCAAAATCAGGAGTATTAACGTTAAAATACACCACATAACTGCCATCAGGCGTCACCACACCCGCCCGCATCACATCATAAAGGCCAGTCACTTCATCAGCCGTCGAAGGCTGAGTAAAGCTGGTTTCATCGGGGACCCCACTAAAATCAATTAAGGTCATGACTTCCGCCGTATCCACGTGAATCGCATAAACTGGCTCCGCCGCCGCCGTATATTGTGGTGAAGAAGTCGCTACGACGAGATATTGACCGTCACCACTCCACCCTAGGCCCTTAAACTGCCAAAAATCACCTTGATACCATGATGGAACACCCGACTGGAGAAGTTCCGATAGGGTCGTAATCTGGCGAATGTCACCGCTTGCAGTATCCAAGATCAAAATACTTTGTACTAGGCTAGGATCAGCCGGGTTTAAGGCAAAAGCTATGAATTGACCATCGGGCGATAAAACCACACTACCACCCAGAACATCCCATCGAGAACTATAGAGAGCACTTCCATCCCCTTGCATCCAACTGGTCAAGTCAGACACTAACTCAGGTGTACCAACCTTTGCCAACCCATCCGTCAATACAATTCGCTGAAGGCTAATAGGTCGTGCCGATGAGGAAGCGTTATCCCAAAAAATACGGACGAAATACAAGGTATTTTCTGGCCCCCAAACTGAGAAATAATCTAGGTTGGCAGGATCCATGTCATCGCTAATAAAATCTCCTTGAAGGTTGTCCTCGGTGAGATTCACGAGTTGCTGGGTTTCAAAATCAAACACCCACAGGTCGCTTTCCATAAAACGAAACAGGTTCTCGTGAAAGGCCAAGTAACGGCTATCCGGCGACCATGTAAAATCAGTCATCCCGCGTAATGAACTATTGGTGGCAATACACGCTGTCGTGGCTGTGGCAATTTGGTAGCTACAAAGCGAGGCGTCGTCGGGCCATACCAATGTAGACCCATCTGGTGAAATCGTCATATACTGAGTATCGCCAACTTCATCTAACCTTTGATACTCCACGAATTCCAAAATGGGTGGTGTAGCAGCAGGGCGAGAATGGGGGTCATTGGGTGTTACAGGGGTGAGTGTCGTGATGCTCGACAGGCCGACAAGCATCAACACAAGAGAGCGTAGCATGTTTTCCCTTCCTTGTCTAAAAAACAAAAAATGGCAACCTGCCCACTAGGATGCCATTTAGGGGGAAAAAGTTCCAAGTCACTATTGGGGAAGATTGCGACACTCCTGACTTGCCTGCCGCCGTGCCATCACAATCGAACTTGAACAGAGAAGGATATTCTTCACAACTCATCCTTTCCATTAACGTTTAGCAAAGGTATACATATACCCCAGCAGGAGTACCCGTACATATTCACCGTCATCCCCCGCTGTGGATTGAAACATCGGCATGGACCCTGCAAATTCATTCAATGGATAATTAAACAACCTTAGCGGAGTATTTGAGTTATTGGGCGGTAGCAAAGGTAGCCCCGATACCCCCACATCTGAGCCATTGAGATTGAAATAGATCACATAGCTACCATCAGGTGTCATGGTTGCTGCCCGAATGAGATCATATCGCCCTGAGACCTGATCGGCGATGGAAGAAACCACAAAACTCTGTTGATCTGGCACGCCACTAAAGTCAATCAAGGTCATGGCCTCGCCGTTATTTATCTCTATAGCATAGGTCGGTTCAGCCGATGCTGCTTGGGTGGAAGAAATGGTGGTTGCCACCAAATATTGACCATCCCCACTCCAACCAAGGCCATTTAGCCAAAGGTAAGTCTCACTCCATGATGGAATGCCGAACTGAACTAAATCCGATAAAGTAGCGATTTGGTGTGCCTCGCCACTTACAACATCCACAATCCAGACACTTTGGTCTTTGCTCGGGTCAGATGGACGCACCAAAAAAGCCAGCTTTTGACCATCGGGGGATAGAGACACGCTACCGTCCAATACATCCGCCCTAGCGCCGTAGACAGCAAAAGGTTCGTCTTTTACATAAGTCAAATCAGCCACCAATATGGGATCATTGGCGTTTTCCAGCCCATTCGCCAAAGTGAACCGATAGAGATTAAAGGGTACAGGGACATCTTGCCCATAAGAGGTACGGAAGAAGTAGAGAATATCGTTTGCCCCCCAAACAGGCGCATAGTCCAACTCCAACGTAACACCGTCATCTGGAAGAGCATCGTCAATTACACCATCATCCGTTAGGTTGACCAACTGCCGCGTTTCAAAATCAAACACCCAGAGGTCACTTTCATAAAACCTTAGAAATAGATCCTCGTGAAAGGCAAGATAACGGCTGTCTGGCGACCACGTGAAACCCGTCATCACACGCACTGTCACGTCACCAGTGGAGATACACTCGGTTGCTTCCGAAGCAATTTCATAAACGCAAAAGGCGGTGTCGTCGGGCCATACCAACTTCGACCCGTCCGGCGAAATCGTCATGTTACGAGTGTCCCCCAGTTCATCCAATTTTTGATATTCCACAAACTCCAAGACTGGCGGCGTGGTTACTTGATGAGGGGCTGTCGGATTATTAGGGGTCAATGTAGGAATAAGGCTTGTTAAGCCGCACAAACTGGCTAACATCAATAGAAGTGAGCGTAGCATAGTTTCCCTTCCTCAAAAACAAAAAGTGGCATTCCCATCTGCTCTATAAGGATGCCACTTTGTGATGAAAAGTTCCAATGAGGCTTTTGACGGATTTATTCAGCGGCTTGTGGCTGCTTCCATCCCTGCCATCCTCGTGCCTGCCATGCCGCATAGACCGCCACTGCCCCCACTGTCGCCACGTTCAGGCTTTCAACCGAACCACGCATCGGCAGTGTCACCAGCAAATCACACGTCTCCCGCACCAATCGGCGCAGCCCTTCCCCCTCACTGCCCAATACCAACCCCAAACTCATATCCAAATCCACCTTATCGAGCGGCTTGACGTTCGGGCCAATATCAAGACCGACCAACCAGACATTTTCTTCCTGCAATTTTTTCATCGTGTTGACCAAGTTTGTGACCTGTGACACCCGCAAATGCTCTACCGCACCCGATGAAGCTGCTACCACTGCCGGAGTCACCGCCACACTGCGTTTGACCTGCATAATCACGCCATGCACCCCCACCGCATCCGCCACCCGCAGCAGCACCCCAACGTTTTGTGGGTCTTTGAGCAAATCCAGCAGCAGGATAAATGGCTTTTCATCGCGCTGCTTGGCGACCTCAAAAATATCTTCTAGCTCAACATAGGGATAGCCCGCTGTCCGCAAAACCACCCCTTGATGATTGCCCTCGTTCGTTGCCAAATCATCCACAATCCGACGAGGCACACGGCGCACTTCTACCCCTTTGGCCTGTGCTGTGTTGATGATGTCGGTGATGATATTTTTCTCTTCTGTCCCCTCAGCAATCAGCACCTGCTGAAACTGCCGCCGTCCTGCCCGCAAAGTTTCTAACACGGGCCAACGTCCATAAATGAAATCTGACATGTCGAAATTACGCTCCAAACCGCTGCATGTGTGGTTGTCTATATGTTTGTTTTAAAGTAACCCCGCCGAACCAGTGACGATTCAGGGGTCTATTCCCCGGCACATTCTATCTTACAGGAGATTAACCGCATCTGAGAATCCCGACCATGCTTGTCCCTGCCCAAACGCTTGTTATAATGCCTTCATCTGAGTGGAGAGGATGCCTATGTCTTTTTTCGAGATTTTTGCACTCGGCGGCTTGGTCATTGGGGTCTATGTCACCCTGCTGTGGCTCGTCAGTCTAGTCATCAAAAATGCCAGCATCATTGATATTTTCTGGGGATTAGGCTTTGTACTGGCGACCAGTGTCTATTTCCTATCCAGCAATGATGGCTACACAGGTCGTCAATTCTTGGTGTTGGCCCTTGTCTCCATTTGGGGTATTCGGCTCTCTGCCCATATTGGCCGACGCAACATCGGCAAGGGTGAAGATTTCCGCTATGCCAATTGGCGGCGTCAATATGCCGAAAAATGGTGGTGGCGCAGCTATTTGCAGGTATTCCTCCTGCAAGGTGTAATTCTGTGGCTCATCTCAACCCCGCTCCTTGCCGCGCAATATCACGACACTCCCGACCACTTCACTATTTTGGACTTCTTAGGGCTGCTGGTCTGGGGCATCGGTTTTTTCTTTGAGGCAGCAGGTGATTGGCAGTTGATGGTCTTTAAAGCCGACCCTGCCAACAAAGGCAAGGTACTCAACACTGGCCTATGGCACTATACCCGCCATCCCAATTATTTCGGTGATGCGACCCTGTGGTGGGGTTATTTTCTAATCGCCCTCACCACCCCCTACGGCTTTTTGACGATTTACGCGCCAGCTTTCATGACTTTCTTGCTGATGAAAGTTTCCGGTGTGGCGATGCTCGAAAAAACGTTGGTCGAAACCAAGCCACAATACCGCGATTATGTGCAGGCCACCAATGCGTTCTTCCCCGGCCCACCCCGCACATCTTGACAGGCGGCGCGGCAGACTGATACAATCCTAAATAAATGGGCCTGTAGCTCAGCTGGGAGAGCGCTACAATCGCACTGTAGAGGTCAGGGGTTCGAATCCCCTCAGGTCCACAATTCATCACCCCAAATGCTTCTCCCGCTCTATATCTAACACCTATAACCTCATCCTCAATCTGTTGATATTGGTCTAAACCAACCCTATCTATATACTTAAAAAGCGCTGCACTAAATATCGCCGTCTATTAGCTTAACGGATAGGGCCTCGAAAGTTGATTAATAAACTACAATCTCCAAAAAATCTTGCTTGGCATGATGTTCGAATTGATGGTGGGTTTTGGGGCGAACGGCAGGCCACCAACCGCGAACGGACGATTCCAGCCGTCTATCATCAGACCAAAATCACCGGGCGGCTCGATGCTTGGAAACTCGACTGGGAGCCGGGAAAACAACCTGAACCGCACATTTTTTGGGACTCGGATACAGCCAAATGGATGGAAGCTGTCGGCTATAGTCTGGCGACCCATCCTAACCCCGAATTCGAGCGACAGGTAGATGAAGTCATCAACCTGATTGAGAAAGCCCAGTTACCGGATGGTTATGCTAATAGTCATTTCATAGCGGTTGAGCCAGAAAATCGCTGGCGCAATCTCCGTGACCAACATGAGTTGTACTGCGCTGGTCATCTGATTGAAGCAGCGGTCACCTATTCCCATGCGACAGGCAAGCGCAAATTGCTCGACATCTTATGCCGCTATGCCGATCATATTGACTCAACTTTTGGCCCTAACGATAGACAAAAACGCGGCTATCCCGGTCATCCTGAATTAGAGTTGGCACTGGTAAGGTTATTCCGCGCAACGGGCGAACAGCGTTATCTCAATCTATCCAAATATTTCATTGACGAGCGTGGACAGCAGCCCCATTACTATCACCAAGAAGCGCTTGAACGTGGCGAAGATCCCCTCAACTTTTGGGCCAAGACTTTTGCCTACTACCAAGCCCATCAGCCGATCCGCGAGCAAACAACCTTGACCGGGCACTCCGTCCGTGCGCTCTATCTATACTCTGGAGTCGCCGACATTGCCCTAGAAACGGGGGATGATGTGTTACTGGACGTTTTGCACACCTTGTGGGACAACCTGACTCAGCACATGTTATACATTACGGGCGGGGTGGGATCAACACACACGAACGAAGGGTTCTCTTTCGCCTATGACCTCCCGAATGAGATGGCCTATAGCGAAACGTGCGCTTCGATTGCATTGATATACTGGGCACAGCGTATGTTCTGCCTTGACCCCGACAGCCGTTATTTGGATGTGATAGAACGGGCTTTGTACAACGCGATGCTGAGTGGGGTATCCTATGAAGGGTCGCTTTTTTTCCAAGCCAACCCGCTGTCGTCGTACCCAAATGTGAGTCCCTATGGGCATTGGAACAGCGTCATGACTGGCCCCCACCACCATCGCACCGAATGGTTTGATGTCGCCTGCTGCCCCTCGAATCTGGCGCGGCTAGTAGCATCCGTTGGCGGATATTTCTACTCCGTGACTCCAACAAGAGTGTATGTTCATCTCTACAATCAAAATCGTTCTCAAGTATTGGTTGGTGGAAACCCAGTACAAATTGAACAACAAACGGACTATCCTTGGAATGGCGATGTCCATCTCACCATCACAACGGCACGCCCGACACGCTTTGAATTGGCACTGCGCATCCCACACTGGTGTCATGATTTTCGTATCGGACTCAACGGCGTTGGCATATCAAGAGAACCTGAACGCGGCTATGTCGTCATTGAGCGGGAGTGGCAGACGGGGGACACGGTGACGGTTACATTTGCGATGTCCATTGAACGGATAGTGTCGCATCCACAGGTGCGCCAAGATGCTGGCCGTGTCGCACTCCAACGTGGGCCGATTATTTACTGTCTGGAAGAAGTGGATAATGGCGCAGCACTGGCAAACGTCTCTTTGCCATCTGACGCTCAACTGACCTATGACTTTGACAGTAACCTGTTTGGTGGCGTCGGGACAATCAGTGGTGACGCACTCCGGGCCGATCCTGCTCAATGGGGCGGCGAATTATACTTAGCGGAATCCGTGCGAAAAATTCCCCCGACGCCTTTTACCTTTAAAGCGATTCCGTACTGTTTTTGGGCAAATCGTCAACTCGGCGAGATGCGTGTTTGGCTGCTTAAATCATAAAGTGGTGTTCATGCGGACAGAAGATTAAGCCCACATAATTCCACAGAATCAACGGCAGGCGCTCGGTCCAATTTCTCAGCCTGCCGAACGTACATTTTAAGTATTTGCTAAAGCTCTCAACACTTCATCAAGTAACAATTCCTTGCATTGGTGGGAATAATTCAAAGGATTTTTCAAATAACCATTGGGTTAAGCCATTTTAGGGGCAAAACTCCACTCTGTCTTTAGTAACAGGTAAGTATGGGTCATGATATAATGGTAGTTTTAATAACGGATTGATCTTTATTGCACGCCTTCGTAGCCGGGAAACATAACCAAAATGCAAATGTTACGTGTAAATCCCTTAACTGATTTAGCTTGGAAAAACCTTGTTCACAGTCACGACTTGGGAAGCGTTTTTCATTCAATTGATTGGATCGAGTCTGTCAGCGAGTGTTATGGATTCCAACCAACCGCCTATATTTTGCTTAATGGATCAGAAACACCCATAGCGGGTCTCCACTTATGCAACATTACGGACATTCGCGGTCATCGGCTCGTATCCTTCCCCTTCTGCGATTTTACCGACCCCATCGTCGCCGATTCGAAGGCTTGGCAAACCTTGAGTGACTCTGTATTCGCCGACAATGTGCCATTTCATATCCGCTGCCTTCACAACGAAATCCCCCTCGATGACCCGCGCCTATCCGTTACCAAGCAAACCATGTGGCATGGGTTAAATGTGGAGACAGATTTGGATACCCTCTGGCACAATATTGATTCGTCCGCGCGTCGTGCCGTCAAAAAAGCACAGCGCATAGGGGTAACGGTACGCCCTGCCGAGACCTTAAGCGACTGGCGTGCATTTTTCACCCTTCATTTGAGAATACGAAAATCGAAGTATCAACTGCTCGCCCAACCGTTTGCCTTTTTCGAAGCCTTAAAGGTCAGATTTGTGGATAAAGGGCGCGGCGTGCTGCTTCTAGCGGAACTAGACGGGCAAGTCATTGGCTCAGTGCTTTATTTGGGATGGAAGGACACACTTACCTACAAATTCAGCGCCTCCGACTTCGACTTTTTGGATAAGCGCCCCACCGATTTGCTGGTATGGGAAGGGATTCGATATGCGAAGGAAAATGGGTACAGTTTTATGGACTTTGGGGCCAGCGATCTCGACCAAGAAGGGTTAATCCGCTATAAACGCAAATTTGCCGACAATGAAAAACTGATTTCCTTCCTCAAATATACGCCGACAGGTTATGTTGACCACCCACGAGACAAAGAGACCAGTTCAACGCTTGGTCATTTAACAGACCTGCTAACTCACCCCCAAGTCCCGGATTCTGTAACTGAAAATGCGGGCAAGTTGCTTTATCGCTATTTCGTTTAAGGTTTTTCTGAGATTACATTAGAAATGAAATATCAAAGTTAGATTTTTTAGGGCCTTTTAGCTAATTTAATGAAAACCAAAGCAGCCTTACTTTATCAAATGGAATTGCCAGCCCCCTATAGCGCCAGCAGGCCGCTTAAAATTGAAGATGTACAGCTTGATGCCCCCGGTATGGGCGAAGTCCTCGTCGAAATAGCGGCGGCAGGATTATGCCATAGTGATCTTTCGGTGATTGATGGTTCACGTCCTCGGGTCATGCCAATGGTAATGGGGCATGAAGCAGCAGGGATCGTGCGCGAAGTTGGGCCAGCCGTGACCGAATTCCGTGACGGCGATCATGTGGTGTTTAGTTTTGTCCCTTCCTGCGGCACTTGTATCTACTGCGCCACCGGACGCGCCGCCCTCTGTGAAAATGGGGCACGCGCCAATGTTGCTGGAACGCTACTGTCCGGCGCACGTCGTTTTACTAACCATCACCATCAAGCCTGCCACCATCATCTAGGAGTGTCGGCTTTCACGCAATTCACCGTTGTCGCTCAAGAAAGCCTCGTTAAGATTGACTCCACAATTCCTTTGGACATAGCGGCTTTGTTTGGTTGTGCCGTCCTCACGGGGGTTGGGGCGGTTGTCAACACAGCTAGAGTCAAACCGGGAAGTTCTGTTGTAGTATTTGGCATGGGGGGTGTTGGCCTGAGTACCGTGATGGGTGCGGCGGCGGCTGGGGCATATCCAGTCATCGCCGTAGATGTAATTCCCGACAAACTACTATTGGCCCAGAAAATTGGCGCATCCCATACCATCAATGCTGCCGTTGATAACCCCATACAGGCAATCCGCGAGATCACAAAAGGCGGCGCGGCCTATTCTTTCGAATGTGTCGGCAAAGAGCGAGTGTTGCTGCAAGCCTATGAAGCCACTGGGCGCGGCGGCATGACCGTCACAATGGGCTTACCTCATCCAAGCAAGCAGTTCAGCATTTCGGCGGTGAGCATGGTCGTTGAGGAACGCACCATCAAAGGCTCCTATATGGGGTCGGCTGTCCCCCGCCGTGACATTCCGCGCTTTATTCAGATGTATCAAGCAGGCCATCTTCCCGTCGAGCAACTCCTCACCCATACCCTGTCTATAGACGAAATCAACATGGGGTTTGATCGCCTAGCCAAAGCTGAAGCGGTGCGACAGATCATTACTTTTTAGGCACAACCCTATGTCAGAAACACCCAGACCCTCACGCCATGAATTTCCACACTATCTCACCATCCCCACGCGCTGGATGGATAATGACATCTACGGACATGTCAACAACGCCCTCTACTATGGCTTTTTTGATACCGTAATCAACCACTTTCTCATCAACGAGGGTGGCCTAGATATCCACGCTGGCGGAATCATAGGATTAGCAGTGGAAACCCAATGTCGGTTCTTCCAGCCGATTAGCTTCCCCGATGTTGTGGATGCAGGCTTGAGAATCGCTCGCTTGGGCACCAGCAGTGTGCGATATGAAGTTGGTCTATTCCGGCAGGGCGACGAGGCGATTGCCGCGTTTGGTTATTTTGTGCATGTCTTTGTAGATCGAGAGTCGCGCCGACCTGCGTCCATCCCAGTACCTATCCGAGCCGCTTTTTCGCGCATCTCAGCGCAGTCTTAATTCGCAGTCCACTGGATACCCTGCTTCAGCAATTTAGAGAAGTTTTCGTCCTGCCACGCCACTGGGTCATCTCCCAATTGCAGACAAAATACCCGACTGGCTTTATATTGACGTGTCCATGCAATCGTCCTCATGCTTTTGGGATGGGAGGTAGTCAACAGCAGATGATTAGCATCACCCTCGGCGTTCGGCATACCATAGGTCTCATCCGTAATCGTCCAATTTTCCAAACCCGCCGTAATCGGATGTTGCGTATCTACAATCTGTAATGGAATCGCTTCATGATGGGCATAATGCGTTAATTGGCGATTGTTGATCCCGACAATCTCATCCCATACCTGCCACGTTGGAAAGCACAGCAACGCATGATGCAGCATCACGATTCCCTGTGGCCCATTTCCAAGCGATTCCATGACCGACTGCACAGTATCTTGCTGACCGGGTGGCGGGCCAATATCCACCAATTCCCGCTTGAGATGGGTATAAAAAACCAGCACATCATAGCCCGCCCGTGCCTCTGGTGATGAGTTCACAAAATCCGCCATATGCTGAATATAGGCATCAATACCTGTCATGTTCCAAAACAACTGATGGAACGCCACCACGTTAAAATGATGCCCACCCGTAATCACTGCTACTTTTATCATAAGTGTCTATACCCCAAAGCGTATCCCCTGTCCGGCTGAACATGGTATGCTCTAGCAAATTTTATGAAACCAGATGAGATATTATCCCATGCTTGCTCATGACGAAAAAATCCAAAAAGTAAAACTAGCGATGCTGGCAATGCAGCGCCGTCCATGGGAACAGGGGATCGCCGCCCAAGCCCTTTTGGAACTCGGCGACTATAACACCATGATTTTGTTGGCGAAAGACTCGGCCTATCTCCAAATTCCCGATGGTCGCCTTGCTATGCCCGATGTCGCCCATGCCGTTACCGACCCTGCTGTGAATGGCACAGCCGTTTTAAAAGCGGCTGAATTGACCGGGGATGCGGAACTTGCATTGTCAGCCCAACGTATGGCTGATTATCTATTGCACACCGCCCCACGTACCCCTGATGGCATCTTGCACCACAACACTCCTGCACCCGAACTTTGGATTGACTCCGCATATATGGCCCCGCCGTTCCTTGCCGCCGCTGGTTATCCCGCCGAAGCCGTCCAGCAGCTAAAAGGGCTAAAACGTTATCTCTGGCATCCCGAAAAACAGCTTTTTTCGCATATCTGGCACGATGGCAAAAAGACCTTCACCCGCGAGGATTTTTGGGGAGTCGGCAACGGGTGGGCCGCTGCTGGTATGATGCGCGTCATCGCCGCCCTACCCTCATCTATGAAAGACGAACGGCAATGGCTAATCGAGAGCCTGCGCCAAGTCCTCGATGGCTGTTTGGCGTATCGGCGGACGGACGGGTTATTTCATAATGTCATGGATCAACCCCAAACCTTTGTTGAGACCAATTTAGCCCAAATGCTGGCTTACTCCATCTATCGGGGGCTGCAATTCGGTATACTCGATGCCAGCTATCAATCTCATGCCGATGTTATGCGTGCCGCCGTCCATCAGCAGGTGGATGCCTATGGTTTTGTGAATCCCGTCTGTGGTGCGCCTAATTTTGACCGTCCGGGGGTCGCCACCGAAGGCCAAGCCTTTTTCTTGTTGATGGAAGCCGCCTACTTCGCCCAATAAACAAAGGAGTTCATTATGCCTGTGTCTGGTATCGAGCAAAAAACCGTGATCCAAATAGGTGTTATCGTCCGCGATATTGAACGCACCGCCGCCCACTACACGGAGATTTTAGGCCTACCCACGCCCGCCACCATCCTGTTACATGATGACCCCCATGCCAATTATCATGGTCAAGAGACCCACGTCCAAACCAAAATCTGTTGTATCCAAATGGGTCAGGTGCAATTTGAACTGCTGCAACCCCTGAATACTCCCAACGCATGGCATAATTTTCTAGATCAGCATGGCGAAGGCATTCACCATATCGCGTTTTTCCCTTCGCCCACCGAAAAAGCCGCCGCATCGTTTGCCGAATATGGCTATGAAATCATCCAACAAAGCTACTTTGGTGAGCGTGCCGGGATGTATACCTATCTCGATACCGACAAAGACATGGCGGTGGTCATAGAATTATTGGAGCATTTCAGCGGCAACCGGGCATTTAGCTCACCCCCTGTTAGCCCCGATCAAGGCATCGGCACGGATACGGTGTGTCAGGTTGGCATTATGGTGCGCGATATTGAAAAAACGGCTCAACGCATCTCGGATGTTTTGGGTCTGCCCAAACCGCCCATTTTCAGCACCCCCGGCTATGATATCGTGAAAACCACCTATAACGGTCAACCCTGTGACGCCACCGCTAAACTCTGCTTTTTTAGTGTCGGCCAGCTTCAGATTGAACTGATTGAACCGGATGAGAAGCCGAGCGTCTGGCGTGATTTTCTCAATCAACATGGCGAACGGGCGCATCATATCGCGTTCCCGGTTAAAGACACTAAGCGTGTCACCGATTTTCTGAACCAACACGGTATCCCAATTACGCAGCAGGGATATTATGGTGATCTCAGCGGCATGTATACCTACCTTGCCAGTGAGGAAAAACTGGGCACGGCAGTTGAACTTTTGGAAAACTTCCCCAAGTAATGGATGCCATCGCGTCATCTCAAAAAAGAGCCACCTTTAGGCTCTTTTTATTTGTGCCAAAATTGAAGGGTCTTTGATTTTGTCGTCGGAGACCAGTAACAAAATTTTGCTGATAACTTCACTCGCTTTGGTGTCATAACCGTCGGCGAAAGGCAAAAATAGTTTTTCATGGTTTTTGCCCCACCGATCTGGCACAATACATAGATAATTGCCCGGCTCGATATGGATAACCGCGCTACCCAAATGCACCCGATATTTTGCTAATTTCCCTGTGATATAGGCGAAATGTCCCTCTACTGTTACCCCCGGCAATCCTAGTTCATCCAACAAAGTGGTGATCAATTCACCCCGACGCTGATAACTTTCGGGTGATAATGCTCCTGCGTTGTCGCGTTCCCATTGCGCCACTGAGACAATCAAATCGGCATCCCGCATCACCTCCGAAAAAATCAGCGGTGGGACATTTTCAAGCGGTATCATAGATTCTTCATCATGTTGCCAATCTCGCAGCGAAGGGCGCTCGGATGACTGAAAGTAAATACGGTCAGTCGTAATTGGTGTCTCCCCGCCAAGATAATGGTAAGCGTCTGGTAGCTCAAAGACGGCTCGCATCCCACGAAATACCTTATAAGGCACAACCACGTCCCCGGATGTGACCCGCCACCCCCTAGTGCCAAACAACTTCCCCGCAATTCGTGCATCCAAAACATGGCCCGCAAAACGATTTGAAAAGGTATAGGTCTCTTGTTCGGCTGGGGTAAGCAGATACAATTCCCGAAACACCTGTTTAAAAGGCTGCACTATGCGGCGATGCACAATTTCGCGCTGCCAAGCCGCAAGGCTCTCGGCCTGATACAGATGATAGGGATGAGCCAACATGACTGGGACATCAATTGGAAAAAACTGGCCGTGTAAATCCCGAACTGCGAATTCGTCGGATTCTAGCAAGCCAATCGTGCCATTCTCAAATCTCAACAAGAGCTTTCCTAGAAAAGAGCACCCTATCGAAAGACTTAGAAAGTTTTGAAGTTGATCTGGCTCAATCCATTCCCCGCTTGCCAACAAGGTTTCTAGTTCATTACGCAACCGACTGGCCTGAGCGCGAATTTGGCTAACGGCCTCCTTTACTTCGAGATATTCCACCGTTCCCCGCACCGCCAGTGGCACAGATTTTAGGGTGCGTTCCCCCTTGCGAACAACAACACTCGTATCGGCACCATCTAGATTGAGCGTTACACAATATTCACCAATTTGCCATGTGCGCCCTG
This sequence comes from Anaerolineae bacterium, assembly GCA_019913005.1. Classification (GTDB taxonomy): domain Bacteria; phylum Chloroflexota; class Anaerolineae; order Aggregatilineales; family J027; genus CFX10. The sequence goes on from JAIOHL010000186.1 coordinate 16,830, forward strand.
CTGGGGCAATCTCCTGACCAATTTTAGCTTCCATCGCCCATTCAAGCCGGTGAACATTCTCGTAACCAGCCACCTGCGCCAGATTTGCCAATCCGGTCTGTGCGGCGGCGGCATGGGTAAGGCGGCGGCGCTGACCAAATTGTTTGGCACTCGCGGCGGATGTTTTCAGGGCGACGTATCGCTCCATTATTTTTTCATCACCGCGTTCCAGTGGCAGCAATCCATAAGCCTTCATAGCGATTTGGCTATCATGATTCATGCCTTTTTTAACTTTGTCTGTGTTCAACCCGACTATAGCTTCCAATAGCGTCAACGTATTTTTGATACCAGCCCCGGATTGCCGCAAGAATTTAAAGATTTCTGCCAATCGCTGGACTGTAAAACCAGCTAACACTCCCTGCACGGCCCAAAAATCCAATAGTCCACTCGCTGGGTCAATGGAATTGGGAATATCCTGATGCCTATACCCCTCCGTTTCAAATTCCTGCTCGGCAAGTTGAAAAGCCAACTCAATCACGGGTATCGCGTCTTGCCAACCAAGTGCCTCAGCCAGCAGGATGCGGGCATGGGTGGCTACAGGGAATAAGGCCATTAGGGTTTCGCGCGGGAATTGTTTTAGGGTCTGGATCAGTTCGGTGCGTTCCGCTTCGGTTGTAGGTTCAACTGCCTCTGCCCCTGCCAAATGCCGAACCGCTTGTTCGGGCGTAGCCCAGCCATAAACGTCCGTAAGTTTACCTAGTTGATATTCCAAATGATATTGTGCGGCTAGGAGCAAATAGCGACTCCCATAGAGATGTGCAATACCTATCAATCTTTGTTGTTTGTCCGTAGTCGAAATATCTTGTGCCCATTCCCATCCCAGTCGGTCAGCATATTGGAGGAATCTGGCGCGATATTCTGGCAAAATCACATTTCTTGTTGAATGATGGAATATTTGAAAACCAATATTGTATTGATCGCGCCTTATATCTAGTGCAACTAGGATATGCGGCATCTGGTCAATCGCCGCGCAAAAAAGTTCATAGGTCAATCGTCCATGCTGTTCCAAATAATTCAATAGCTGAATCCAGCGACCAACATCGTAAAATGATGGTTGACTGGCAGAGAAATAAACCTTGCCGGGTGGATTCAATTCACCTTTGATAAAACGAGTGATCAAATCCAGTTGTTCAGTGGAACTGGGCAAAGCCAGCAATGATTCAAGGCATTCTGCGACATGGGAATAAATCCGGCGTGTATCCTTCTGTCCCTCTACTAATCCTTTTTGAAGGCACTTTTCAATATCAGCTAGAAACATAATTCAACCTCCGCGTAGGGGAGTCAAACGCAAAAAGGTAATTTTGCTGGTTGGCTCAAGTTTCAATACCTCATCCAACCTCTCAACTTGGCGTCTATCTAACACAATCATATAAGTTTGATTTTCAAAAGCGCTGATTGCCTTAGCGACTTCAGCCGCTAGATCAAGCTCCGGAAGTTCAGCGATTTTGTTAGAGGGATAACGAATTGCGCCTGTTTGGGCTTGCTGTCGAACTTGTGCATCGGTCAGATAATGCCTATCGAAAGTCTGCCTTGCCTGCTCGACATCTAATTTGTGATGCAGAATCAGATCACGGATTTGTTCTTCCACACCACGCTGAATCAGTTCTGCCGTAGTGATTTCTTCGTTTAACAACTCCAACACCACATCCGGCAACTGCGCCTCGTTAGATCGCCCCCCTATAACCCGATGTCGAATCTCTACACTCAACATAAAATTCCCCTTTCGATTTTTTGCCCTTTGTTTTCAAAATAGCACAAAAGTTCTTTTAATTAAAGTGGCTAACAAAAAATACCCCTGTTTCGAGGGGTATTTTCAAAATACTGAATAAACTGTTTTTACAATGGGATATTGCCGTGTTTTTTCATCGGGTTGGTATCGCGTTTATTGGAGAGCATTTCCAGCGCATTGATGACACGGGGGCGCGTCTCGCTCGGCATAATCACATCATCAATAAACCCGCGTGCCGCCGCCACATAGGGATTGGCAAATTTCTCGCGGTATTCATTGACCAAGCGCGTCTTGACCGCCTGCATCTCTTCTTCACCACCCCGTTCCATCGCTTCCTGCAATTCGCGCCGGAAGATAATATTGACCGCGCCATCCGGCCCCATCACCGCGATTTCGGCTGTCGGCCACGCTAGATTCAAATCCCCACGAATATGTTTGGACGACATCACACAGTACGCCCCACCATAGGCTTTGCGGGTGACAATGGTAATTTTGGGCACAGTCGCTTCGCAGTAGGCATACAACAGCTTCGCCCCAGAACGTATAATCCCGCCATATTCCTGTTTCGTACCGGGCATAAAACCGGGCACATCTTCCAGCGTCAAAATCGGAATATTGAAGCAGTCACAGAATCGGATAAACCGAGCCGCTTTTTCACTGGCGTCAATATCCAACACCCCGGCCAATACTGCTGGCTGATTAGCGATAATCCCAATGCTGTGCCCACCCATCCGCGCAAACCCGACCACAATATTAGCGGCGAAATGGGGCTGAATCTCAAAAAATCGTGCGTCGTCCACCAAATAATGAATCACTTCTTTGATGTCATACGGCTTATTGGGGTTATCTGGCACAATCGTATCGAGAGCCTCCTCTGTGCGCAGCGGGTCATCTTTCGAGGGTTGGAACTGCGGGTCTTCCATATTATTCTGCGGTAGATAACTCAATAATTCCTGCACCAAAAACAGGGCGTCGTCTTCATTTTCTGCCACCAAATGCGCCACACCGGAAACACTGGCATGAGTATTCGCCCCACCTAGTTCCTCTTTGGTGACATCCTCTTTGGTGACGGCCTTGACTACATCCGGCCCGGTCACGAACATATACGAAGTGTTTTTGACCATGATAATGAAGTCGGTTAGGGCCGGGCTATAGACCGCCCCACCCGCACATGGCCCCATAATGACACTAATCTGAGGAATGACCCCGCTTGCCATCGTATTACGCAGAAAAATATCCGCATACCCGCCGAGGCTTATCACGCCTTCTTGGATACGTGCCCCACCGGAATCGTTCAGGCCGATCACTGGCGCACCCGTTTTCATTGCCATATCCATCATCTTGCAGATTTTTTCGGCATGGACTTCGCTGAGACTGCCACCCATCACCGTAAAATCCTGCGAAAACACATATACCAATCGTCCGTTGACTGTACCCCAGCCCGTCACCACACTATCCCCCACAAATTCTTTATCGGGTTCATCCATGCCAAAATTACGTTCGCGGTGAATCACAAACGGGTCAAGTTCACGGAAAGAACCGGGGTCAAGCAGCATCTCCAGCCGTTCGCGGGCGGTTAATTTTCCACCTTCGTACTGTGCATCAATGCGTTTTTTGCCCCCACCCTGCAAACTACGGGCACGCATAATACTAAGCGTATCCAATAACTCATTTCCCGAATTTTCAGCGATCATAGGAGGCTTAGTCGTATTCGTCATAAGTTTATTTCTCCAACATCGGTAGATTCTTGAAAAGCACGGCGAACTTTTGGACGACGCAGCAGCACAAGATTCAATATTAAACCCAATCCTGCCAAAACGACCAAAAACGCGAACCGCTGATAGTCATAGGGATTCGCGGCAAACACCGCAAACCACCCCGTGCTAAATAGAGTGTAAATCAGGAGCACAGGCCAAAACACCCGCCATGACCATAAGTGACGCCGCCATAGGGCTATTGTCAAAAGTGAGAAAATGATACCCCAAATGGCGCTGATACTCACATACAACCATAGGGGTGGTTCTGTGTGCAAATCGTGGTAAAGACGAGGGTTGCCGGCAACCACCCCGACACGCCCCCAACTGCGCCCCGCCAAAATTCCTGCTTCCAGAATGAGCAACCGCAACGCAAACGGGCGCTTTTTCATAGGCTTTTTATAAACTTAAATCAGGAGTGCAAGTTCATTCGCTGTTGGATCCCCCAACCGTTTATAAAGGCGATGGGCCTCCTCATAGTGGCTTCTGGCCTCCTCCTGTTCTTCCTTGCGTGTATAAACATCAGCCAGCACCCGCACCGCTTCGGCCTGTCCCCGCCGAAACCCCATCTTTTTGCTGCTGGATTCCGATTCCTTAGCAAGGCTCTCAGCCTCATCCAATAGCCCTTGTTTCATCATCAAGGCAGCACGGCGAATTTGTGTCCGTACTATATTTTCCGGGTCTTGAACAGCCTGGCTTTCAGCAAGGGCCTGATTCAACAATTCCTCCGCATGGACTAAATCATCTTGGGCCAAATACAGGGCGGCCCAATTACTTTTAATGACAGCCTGCCAGCGGGGGGAATGAGCGGTTTCGACTGTCCCCAGTGCCTGTTTAAAGAGTGTGCTGGCCGTCCCGCGATCATGTTTGACAAAATAGGCCCACGCCAGATTATTCGTCTGGATAGCGATCAGCAGCGGATCATTGATTTCACGGCTGATTTGTAGGGCTTTTTCAAGGGTTTCAATCGCCACTGGAACTTTCCCCGACAGCACATAAAACCATCCCAAATTGCCCAATCGCAACCCCTCGGCTTGCCGATCCCGCCGATCTCGTGCAATCTGGATAGATTCTTCATAAAAGGATCGGGCCGTTTCCAAATCGCCCAAATCGGTATAGAGATTGGCGGCATTGGAGAGCACCAACCCCCGTGTCACTCGGTCATCTACATTACTCAACAACTTCTGGGCATTTTCAAAATCAGTCAACGCTCCATTAAATTCACCATTCATCCGGCGCACATTGCCAATATCGCACAACACTCGCGCCGCGCTTGCAAACTCTCCCGCATTTTCGAACAGCGCCAATGCCTCTTGATACGTCTTCAGCGCGACCTCCCGTTCTAGGTGGGAGGTGTAAACCGATGCCAACAACTGCAAGGCCTCGGCCCGTTTCACTGGATTTTTTTCGCTGTCGGTCTGGGTCAACACCGTTTGGAAAGTGGCGATTGCCTCTTCAATTGCCCCACTACGTTGCTGGGCACGCCCCAATGCCAACAGCAGGCCTGCTTTTTCAGTCGTATCCGATAAAACCCCGTCCTCAAAATAGCGCAGTCCCTCTTGCAGTTTGACGGCAGCCTCTTCATTACGTTTTAAACCTTGCAAGGCCAGTCCCTGTCGGCCCACCGCCAAAGCCGCACTTTTGGCATCATGTAGTTCATTGGCATGAAGATGAGCACGTTCAGCCTGCGTCAAGGCTTGAGTGTAGTCCCCCAAGCGTTGATAGACCTGCCCCAGACTGAGCGCCAGTTGTAAGAAAAATTCAGGCTGCTGTTGTCCGGTGCGCCGTGCCAATTCTTCAGCTTTTTCATAGCGCTGCATCGCATCCAGATAGTGACCCTCTTGGATGTCAGCACCTGCCAAATCCATCATCCAACGCAGCACCAAACGATTCCGGCCCGTTTGATAGCTCATGTGCAGGCCTTGTTCGAGCCATTTTCGCCCACCTGCCCGATCTCCCATCGCCAACATCGCCTCACCCAACCGCCCCGACACACCTGCCACCAAAACTGGACTTTGTGCCTTTTGTGCGATCTGAAAAGCCTCTCTCAGCAAGTGCGTCGCATACGAGGGGTTGCTCTGTTCGATATAATCCCGTGCTAAGTTTTCCAGAGCCAAGACAATCGTGGCAGCATCCCCAGTTGGTCGGGCCACATCCAGTGCTTGTTGATGATAGGTTTGCGCCTGTGCCCAATCCTTTTGAGCAGCATATAACTCACCGAGGTTGCTCAAACTTCGGGCAATCAACACCGACTGATGCTGTTTACGCGCCGCCTCAAGAGCCTCCCGTAAAAACTGTTCGCCTTGTTCATATTGGCGTGACTGCACCAATAATGCCCCAATACCACTCAGGAAAAACTGCTCGGCCCGCGCATCGTTATATTGTCGAGCCAGTGCCAATCCTTGTTGATAATATTGCATTGCCTGTTCAGTTGCGCCCTGTTCTTGGGCCGTTGTTCCGGCTTCTGAAAGGCGGTTCATTTCTTGCTCATGGGGATGAAAATAGGGCTGCGGCTTTTGTTCGGGCCGCCCCCGAAAGCGCGAAGTAAATTTTTGCATCAGATGTACTTTCTTTTAGGCTAACCCATGCCGGGTCGCGTGCTGCTTACCATTATACGAGCCGACTCCCGTTATGTCGCTATAAATAATCCTAGATTACCTTCCACATCAACGGCACCAGCATCTCCCATTCCGACAAGCCCCCGTGCAGGCTTTGGGCGGTCAATGGACGCAGGTGATCACCTAGCCGATAGTTTAGACGCGGCACAAGAATCAAATCTCCTAAGCGGTGGATGGATTCGATATAGGGTGTCTCCGGCCCAAATAATCCACTTTGAATGGCAGCCTCCGGTTCAATCCATGTCAGGCACTCACTAAAATGGCGTTCAATCGTATCCATCACCTGCTGTCTATAGCCATCACGCAGGTACAAATAGCCCAAGCGTGTCTCACCGCCTAATCCGCCTCGACTGGCATTCCAAATCGGGGCGGCACGTTCATCTTGGTGCAGCATGATGTTTTCCGATACGTTATGATGCCCATGATCGGCCACGATCATCACCAAAGTTTGTCCATCTTGCACGTTGGGGCTGTTCAAAATGACGTGTATATCCGACAACTGCCGTTTAATCTCGCGGGTCAGCCATTCATGATGTGAGCCGTGCATATGTGACAAAGTATCTACTGCCTCCCAATATATATGCACATAACACCGCTTGCCTGCTGTTGCTTCTAATACCTGATGAATCCGCAACCATGTGTCACTGTAGCCGCCGTGTATAATCCGCTCCTCCACGCCCCGATAAATAATCTGCGATAGGTTCGAGCCTTGAATGCCATCCGTTACAATCACCCGACTGGGGATATGCGCCCCGGTCAAAATTTCCCCAAAAGTTGCCCCCGGAATAAACGTTTCTGGCAGAATCCCCCATTCCAACAGGGTATCTTTCTTTTTGGAGGCAGCAGGCCGATAGTGCAACATGTGCGACAGCGCCCCCACTTCACGTAAATACAGCCGCGTCGCCATCAATCCATGCCCGATTGGGCCACGCCCAGTCCAAAGGGTTGGCAAGGCGGTGCAGGTGGTGGATGGTGCGGTCGAGGTTAAGGGCACTGGCCCGCGTCCATCCGTCAGACGAGCAACCGTTTCTTGTAACTCAACATCTTGTTCAATCGCTTGTTTCAGGCGCAAATATCCCAATCCATCCGATAAAAACACCACCACCCGCTGAATAGTGTCCAGCGAATGCCCACCCCAGATCATGGCATCGAGTGGGGCATCGCCGGGCAGCTTCACCCCTAACACTTGCGCGACAGTATGCGGAATATTGCGAATTGAAAGGCCGTCATAATAGGGAAATATTACTTCTTCAGCCCATCTCGCAGGCAGTTCCAGTGGACGGTGTTGGCGGATACGGGACTCTAAAAAATCAGCAATCACAATCTTTCTCCTTATAGTGCAGAATAATTATAACGGACTGGGCTGCGCTTTTCTCACTCAACTGGTGTATACGGTTTGACAAGTGCCGCTGAATCAGCAACAATTTACATGTTACAATTTGGTTTAAATTACACTTTATAACTCTATCGCTTGGAGTAATCGGCCATGATGAACGATGTCCTAAAAGACGCTGAAGAGCGCATGAAATCAACCCTTCATGTCTTGGAACACGACCTTGCTTCCATGCGTACAGGGCGTGCCTCCACCGCGCTGGTTGAAAAACTCGAAATTGAATATTACGGTACCCCCACCCCTCTGTTTCAACTCGCCAGCTTGAGCGTCCCAGAACCACAAACCATTTCAATTCGTCCCTTTGACCGCACCACCACCAATATTATCGAAAAGGCCATCCTTGCTTCAGACTTAGGCTTGACACCCAACAACGACGGCACTAACATTCGGCTCAACATTCCTCCGCTCACCCAAGAACGCCGTAAAGACCTTGTAAAAATGATGCATAAACGTCTTGAAGAAGCCAAGGTCTCGACCCGCAATATTCGGCGTGGAGCAATGGAAGACCTAAAAGAGCTTGAGAAAGAAAAATTGATCTCCGAAGACGATTTGCACAATGGTCAAGAACGCCTCGAAAAATTGACCACACGGCATATCGAACAAGTAGACGAGATAGGCAAACGCAAAGAAGCCGAAATCATGCAGGTCTAGGGCCTAGCTCCCCGGTTTTTATCCCATAAAGGTAGCTGCAATTATGATGAATTTTGAGCCAGAACTCCCCGCAAATATCCCCTATCATGTCGGGATTATTATGGATGGGAATGGGCGTTGGGCCAAACAACGCGGCCTCCCACGTACCGAAGGACATCGGCATGGGGTCGAAAATTTGCGCGGTGTCCTTGAGGCTTGTGGCGATTTGGGGATAAAAATTCTCACGATCTACGCCTTTTCAACTGAAAATTGGGGTCGCCCGCCAGCCGAGGTACGTTTTTTGCTCAGTATCATTGATTACTTCATTGACCGTGAATTGAACGCTCTGCATGAAAAAGGCGTCAAGCTGCGCCATATTGGTAAGCTGGATGGACTCAATCCCCGTCTGAAAAAACGTATTCATGAAGCACTCGAACTCACCCGCAATAATGAGGCCATCACACTCAATATCGCCTTTAACTATGGCGGACGCGATGATATTGTTCAAGCCGTTCGCCAGATTATGCGCGAGGGTGTTGCCCCTGAAGCCGTCACGGAAGACCTCATCAGCCAGCATCTTTACACGGCAGGCCAACCCGACCCTGATTTAATCATCCGCACAGGTGGAGACATGCGCCTCAGCAATTTCTTAATGTGGCAGGCCGCCTATTCGGAATTTTATTCGACGCCGACCTTCTGGCCCGACTTTAACCGCATCGAACTTCTGCGGGCCATCGAATATTACGGCGCACGTGATCGCCGCTTTGGGTTGGTCAAAGAACCCTAAAATTAAATTGAGACTAGGCCGAGTGTTTCGGCCTTTTTATTTTTACAGGAGTGTCCCCCCATGCCTTCTGCTGCTTTAATGACGATTGAACGCCATATCCTTGAGGCCCAAAAAGAAGCCGCGCCCCAAGCGACGGGTGTTCTCACCCAATTGCTCTATGACATCGCTCTCTCTGCCAAAATTATTGCCCGCGAAACGACCCGCGCTGGTTTGGTGAATATTCTCGGCTCGGCGGATACCAAAAATGTCTATGGTGAGCAACAGCAAAAACTCGATATTTTTGCCAACGATGTTATTTTTAAAATGAATGACCATACTGGGCGATTGTGTGTGATGGCTTCGGAGGAAAATGAAGACATCATCCCTATTCCTGAGCGCTTTGAATGCGGTAAGTATGTCTTGGTCTATGACCCCCTCGACGGCTCATCCAATGTAGATGTCAATGTCAGCGTCGGCACGATCTTTGGCATCTTCCGCAAAATATCCAACGGCCCACGCGGGGCGCTGGAAGATGTGCTGCAAGCGGGTCGGTCAATCGCAGCAGCAGGGTATATCGTCTATGGCCCCAGCACCATGATGGTTTACACCGTTGGCGATGGGGTTCACGGTTTCACCCTCGATCCCAGTGTCGGTGAATTTATCCTTAGCCACGAGAACATCAAAATCCCCGCCAAATCCAAATATTACAGCGTCAATCAGGGCAACGAGAAATATTGGACACCCGGCGTGCGGCATTATGTCAAATGGCTGCAAGGCATTTATGGCGAAGGCAGCAAGCCCCTGTCGCAGCGCTATATCGGCTCACTAGTGGCGGATTTTCATCGTAATATGCTCAACGGCGGTGTCTATGTTTATCCCGGTGATTTGAATGACCCCAACGACCCCTGTGGCAAATTGCGCCTATTATTCGAGGCCATTCCGTTGGGCTATATTGCCGAGCAAGCGGGTGGCGCGGCCTCCGATGGGGACATGCCTGTTTTGGATATTGTGCCCCATAAATTACAGCAGCGTGTCCCGTTGTTTATCGGCAATTCCGAATTAGTCAACAAAGCCAATCAATTTATCCGCGATTATGACCGCGAGTGGTTGGAGATTTATCGTACCCATCGTGACCAACAGAAATTGGTGAATCGTGAATAATCGCATGAAAAAGTCTTGCCCTGCCAAACAGAGTGTGATATATTGTGATTTATGGGTGGTCTAGTAGTGTAACCCTATCCCCAGCAATTATCGTTTCTACACTGTTTGTGGACTAATTGAAAAACACACACCTGACCTACATGGTCCTATTCTTGGCATTTATCAGCACTCTACCACTGTGTCCTTTACCATTCACCCTACTATAACAGGTAAACTTTCATGGATATAGCAGAATTAGAACGGATGACCCTTGTCGAACTGCGAACGATTGCACGTGAAGCAGAAATCGCCGGGTACAGCCGCCTCAAGAAAGAAGAATTAATCCTCCGCATCCTCCGCGACAAAGCTGAAAAACAAGGCCATCAACTGCGTGGTGGGATTTTAGAAATCATTGAAGATGGCATCGGCTTTTTGCGCTCATCCAGCTATCTTCCCGGCTCAGATGACATCTATGTCAGCCAAACGCAAATTCGACGTTTTAATTTGCGCACGGGCGATATGGTCATTGGGCAAATTCGGCCACCCAAAGATTCCGAGAAATATTACGGCCTACTGCGTGTTGAAGCCGTCAATGGCATGGATCCCGAACTCATTAAGAATCGGCCCAATTTTGAAAATTTGACGCCCATTTTCCCCCTAGAACGTTTTAATCTGGAAACGAACGGGCGTATTCTTTCCACTCGCTTGCTCAACCTGATCGCCCCCATTGGTAAAGGCCAGCGTGGTCTATTTGTGAGTCCGCCCAAAGCAGGTAAAACCACCGTACTGAAAGAAGTGGCAAACGCCATCAGCACCAACTATCCCGGTGTCCATTTGATGGTCGTCTTGATTGGTGAGCGTCCCGAAGAAGTCACCGATATGGATCGTTCGGTAGATGCCGAAGTGGTCAGCAGCACCTTTGACGATTTGGCCCAAAGCCATGTGCGAGTAGCAGAAATGGCCCTCGCCCGTGCCAAGCGCCTTGTCGAAAGTGGCCGCGATGTAGCGATTTTATTGGACAGTATCACCCGTCTGGCGCGTGCCTACAATCTCGTCGTCCCACCAAGTGGTCGCACCCTTACCGGTGGTCTTGACCCCTCCGCCCTCTATCCACCCAAACGTTTCTTCGGGGCCGCCCGTAACGTTGAAGAAGGCGGCAGCTTAACGATTGTGGCGACGTGTTTGGTCAAGACAGGCAGCCGCATGGACGACGTGATTTACGAAGAATTTAAGGGCACGGGTAACATGGAACTCCATCTGGCCCGTGAACTCCAAGAGCGCCGCGTTTTCCCGGCTTTCGATATTCTGCAATCCTCCACCCGTCGTGAAGAACTGCTGCTTGGGCCAGACATCACCCAACGAGTATGGACCATGCGCCGCATGTTCGACATGATGGTCAAAGAGGACGGCGACGAAAGTGTCGAAGCCACCGAACGCCTGCTCAGTCAACTCCGCCGCACCGAGAACAACGAAGAATTCCTCGAAGGCTTGATGGTCGGTAGCTAATTTGAAATGAATGTGTCCATGCTGACAAAATCAACATGGACACTGGTTTATTCAATTCATTGCCTAGTTGGTGTTCGGCGCGATAACTTCAATTAACTCGATTCGGCCTTCCCCACCTTCAACCACCTCTTCAAGCATCAGACCTACCCCGGCGGCATAATATTTGTTTTCGGCTTTGCCCGGTTCCAGAGGTGTCCATTCTTTCGTCACTAGCACATTTTCAAATGAACCATACGCGATGGTGACCGATTCAGTTAGGCTAATGACTTCCGCCATATCTTCGGCCTCGCCGACATAATATTCCTGCCGATAACTCTCGCCGATTTCAGGTTGGGCCTGCATGACAATGCCGGGAAGTGCCCCATCCACACCCGCTTCCCATGCACCATTGGAATTGACCGCAACACCGTTCTCATATTCATGGGTGTCTTCGCCCATATACCAAACATTGCCGTCCTTGTCTTGGGCGTACCAATCAAACGTATCCTCGATCATTTCGCCATCCAGCCATACCGTGTCCTGCACGATCACACAGGTGATTCCCATGACCACGCGCGTTTCATCCAACACCTTGACCTCGATGCGCTCCAATCCATCTTCAGTTTCACCTTCATACACCCACGCCGTGCCGGGGACGAGAGGGAAATAGGGATTATCTACGCCCTGCACAAAATTAGCCGGGTCAATATTGGGCGAATAGACTTCATCCTCAGCCGCGTCATCTTCCCCTGCTTCATCTTCACAATCCTCATCATCCTCGTCCTCGTCTTCGTCGGCATCATCGTCATCACCTGTTTCATCTTCGTCCTCACACCCCTCGTCTTGAGCCAGCACCGACATGGGAAAATCGAACTTGACCGCCCCCACAAATAACAATCCGACCACCAGCACTATCAACAGCCCAAACACCGACCACAGCGATTTACGATTGGCAAACATAGTTTTCATTCCTCCTCATGAAATTGAGTAAACATGATCTACTCCATATTTTCACAGGCGAAAGTTAATCTGAGTTTAAACCAGTGGAGAAGCCACAGCAGAAGGGGAATTAGCCTAAATTGAGCGCGGCGGATTTATCCCCGCGTACAAAATGGACATCCTTGAAAATCACTTGGAGGTCGGCAAACGAATCGAAATCGTCGTGCCCACATTTAATTCACTATGGACTTCAATTTGACCACCATGTGCATCCATAATGGCTTTGGTAAGTGGCAGGCCCAAGCCGAAACCGCCTGTCGTACTGGTGCGGGCGCTGTCGGCACGATAAAACCGCTCAAATAAATGGGGCAGATGCTTGGCCGCGATTCCAATTCCCGTATCCGTAATCGTTATCTTGATACTTTCCGCCTGCCGGACTGCCTCAAGCCTGATTTTCCCATCGGCTGGGGTATATTTAATGGCGTTATCCATCAAATTTGCGATTGCCTGCCGAATTTTATCAGCATCGCCGGACAAGGTTAAATCGCCCTCTGTGAAAACGACTAACTGAATCGCTTTTTCATCCAGCATCACCTGATACTGGTTTCTCAAATCATGCAGTACATCGCCAATATCACATAGCGCAAAATTCATCAATCCCTGCTGTTCGGCCCGTGCCAGCGTCAGCAGTTGTTCCACCAAGCGGGTCATCCGATCCACGTCCCCTTCCATCGCCCGCATCATAGCCAGCAGTTCAGTGGCTTCGCGGGGTCGAGACCGGGCAAGGCTCAACTGCATTTTGAGCATCCCCAGCGGTGTGCGTAACTCATGCGAGGCGTCAGTGGTTAATTGGCGCTCCCGTTGAAAAGCGCGATCTAGCCGACCTAACATCGCATTAAACGTCTGTGCCAACTCCCCGATTTCATCATCTGGCAAATTCATCTCAATCCGGCGGCTCAAATCCTCGGCATTAATCCGGCGGGCCGTCGCGGTGATTTGCGTCACCGGAGCGAGTGCCCGATTTGCCAGAAATAACCCACCCCCCGCTGAAAGCAGCAGCATAATTGGAATGGCGATAGCAAAACCCCCGGCGACCTGCTGAAGAAAAACGCGACTGTCATCCACCGAGTACGCCAGCACAATATCGGTTTCATCCAGCGGCACGATATACAAACGCACATTTTCTTCGCCGCCGAGTGTCACATCCCGAAAAACCCCCTGTGCGGGTAAATCATCGGGCAAATCGAAATTTCGCGCCTCGCCTGTCCGAAAGTGTAACTCGCCCTGACCATCCAAAATCCACACCGAAATTTCGCGCCGATTGAGTTGTGCGATAACATCATCTGGCACGGCATAAGTATCATTTTGGATCTCCACTACTGACCGCAGTTGAGCGCCACTGAGTCGCAGAGTATCTTCAATTTGGTTATCTTGTTGATTTTTGAGGAACAGCAGGAGGATAACTGCGAAGGTCAGTAATAAGACGGCCTCCAGCACGACTGTCCATAGCACCAAGCGCACGCGCAAACGGGCCATCTTAGGCATGATCTGAAATCCGATACCCCAAGCCACGCACCGTTTGAAGGAGTTTTACCTCATGTCCATCATCAATTTTCTTCCGCAGGGCATGAACATACACCTCAATCAGTTTGGATTCCGAACTAAAATCCATATCCCAAACTTTTTCGATAATCTGTTCCCGCGAAAGGATTTGGTGGGGATGGCGCATCAGGGTTTCGAGCAGGGCATATTCTTTGGCGGAGAGGGGAATCGTCACCCCGCCGCGTGTGGCTTGTTTGGTCGCGGTGTTAAGTCGTAAATCACCTACCACCAATTCCGGGGTTTTACTTGGCCCACTCCGCCGACTCAGGGCACGCAGTCGGGCCGTCACTTCTTCAACTGCAAACGGCTTGACCAGATAATCGTCCGCCCCGCTGTCCAACCCCAGCACCTTATCAGTTAAGGTATCACGGGCCGTCAGCATCAAAATGGGCATCATATAACCCTGCCGCCGTAGTGTTTGGCAAACTTCAAAACCGCCCATCCCCGGCAGCATAATATCCAGCAAAATCAAATCATAGGCCGCGCTTTGGACCCATTCCAATACTTCAAGTCCATTGCTGACCACATCAACGGCATAGGCATCTTCTTCTAGCCCCTGCCGAAGCAGCGCTGCCATACGGGGTTCATCTTCGACCACCAACACGCGCATGGGTCAACCCCGGAAAGACTAATACGCCCCGATTCTAAACAACACCTTGGGCGCGGTTTGCAGCAAAATCTGTAAATCGAGCGTCAGCGACCAATTTTCAATGTAATAAATATCGAGCAGGCACATCTCATCAAACGGCACTTCACTCCGTCCGCTGATCTGCCACAACCCCGTCATCCCCGGTTGCACTTTGAGGCGTTGATGCTGCCATGTTTCGTACAACGCGACTTCCCGTGCCAATTGTGGACGCGGCCCGACGAGACTCATTTCGCCCTTCAGCACATTAAAAATATTCGGCAGTTCATCCAAGCTGGCCCGCCGCAAAAATCGCCCCACACCGGTAACACGCGGGTCATTTATTATTTTGGGCCGCCGCATATCCTCATTCGTCTCGCGCATCAATTTTTCCCACATCGCGTCCGCCCCTTCAACCATCGAGCGAAATTTAATCATGCGGAAGGGCTTGCCATTCAAGCCGATGCGTTCTTGCGTAAAAAATGGCGCTCCGGCGGTATCTAGGCGAATCGCCAGCGCGATCAGGCCAATAATCGGCAGCACAAACGGCAGTCCCAACACCACAACCGTCACGTCCAATGTCCGTTTAATCACCCGATTGGCGGGATGGAATTTGACTTCGCGGTGCAGCCCCAGCAGCGGAATCCCACCCAGATTTTCAACCTGCACCTGCGACAAATTCAGTTGATAAAGGTCGGGCACCGTCCGCACTTCAATTTTGCGCCGTTCACACTCTTTGACGATGTTTACAATTTGGCGATGCTGCTCCCACGGCAAGGTGACAATCACCAAATCCACTACTTCCTCGTCTAGCACCGACGGCAAATTCGTAATCGCCCCGAACGATGTTACCCGTCCCAAATCACCCCGATGAGGGTCATCATCCACAAACCCAATCGCCCGATAGCCGAGATCAGGTCGTGCCACCAATGTTCGCAGCACCGCCAGCGCCAAATCCCCCGCGCCGACAATCAACACCCGTTCCACCCCGATACCACGTTTTTGCAATCGCCGGATGACATTTCGCAGCAGCAGCCGCGAAAAACCCAGCAGCGCAATCGTCAGGATCACCGCCTGTACAATCATCAACCGTGAAAAAACCAATGGCCGCAGCAAAAAACTGAGGGCCATAATCACAATCGCACCATTGGTCGCCGCGTTGCCAATGGAAAACAATTCATTTGTCCACGTGCGTCCGCGCCGATTTTCATATAACCCCGCGCCTTGATTAGCAATGAGTACCCACACCATAAAAATCAGCGCATACGGGACATACGGCCCAAATGGAGCGCTGTTGACCTCATCCACTGGCTCAAAAAGCTGCACGGTGTAGCGCAAATAGTAGGACAGGAAAAAGGAGAGGACAATCAACCCCGCGTCCATTAACAAAAGCCGCCATCCCGTCCAGCGATAATAACTGGTGAGGCGGCGGTCACGGCGAACGCTGATAGATTCCTGCGCCGTTTTGGGCGACAAATTGAGGGGGGCGTCTGTTTTCGACGTTGCCATTGTTTACCGACTTAAAACTTGTTGATAACTTTCAAGTGTTTGTTGGGCGGTGCGTTCCCATGAAAAATTGGCGGCCCATGTTTGCCCCAATCGGCTACGTTCGACCCGCCATTCCGCATCATGAATCATGCGCGACAAGGCTTGTGTCCATGCGCTTTCATCATCCGATGGCAGCAGCACACCCGCCTCCCCTGCCGCTTCTGGCAGTGATGACGTATTGGAGGCAATCACAGGTGTCCCACACGCCATCGCCTCGACAATGGGTATTCCAAACCCCTCAAACAGGGTTGGATAGACGAATGCTTCAGCGGCGTTATACCACCATACCAATGCTTCCGCGTCCACAAAACCGGGCACATGCACTGTATCCGCCAATTGATGTTGCGTTATTGTCGCAAATATTTCGTCGTACATCCAGCCCTTACCCCCACCCAAAATCAGATGCACCGCTTCCCGATCACTTCGGGGCAGTTGGGCATAGGCCCGCAGCAGCATCGGCAGATTTTTCCGGGGTTCGAGCGTGCCCAAAAAGAAGAAAAATCGCTCCGGTAGATTATGCTTCCGTCTAAATGCTGCCACTTCATCCGGCGGCAGCAGGCAAAAATCATGCGAGATTCCCGGCACGGCAACATCAATTTTTGCACGTGGGATACCCATCAATTCAACCAGATCATGGGCGGTGCTTTCCGAAATGGCAATCACCCGTGCCGCTCGTTCACACGTAGACCGGGTAAGGAGTTGTAGATACTTGCGCCTCGCCCCCGAAAGTACCTGCGGGTAGCGGATAAAACTCAAATCATAGACCGTTACCACAAACGGACAGGGTACAAAACGCGGCGCGACAAATGCCATCGCGTGATACAAATCTGGCTTGATCTGCCACAGTGCAAAGGGTTGCACCACCTGTTCCCAAACAATCCGCCGTTTGGGGTCATCCGTATTAAACATCCCCCGCCGCTCTTCCAATTCTGTTTGCAAGGGATGATTCAGCAGCACTGTATAACGCAGCGTCTCATCCAGCGCAGGCAGATTCGACAGTACACCATAGATGTAGCGATGAATCCCCGCCGAACGATACCCCGCCCCGCGCCCCAACAAATGGGCGTTAATTGCAATATGGTTTATCAAGTGTCATACATCCACTAATTGCTGTACACCCGATACGAAATCGTGAGCAAGTTTCCCGCGAGAGTATCTACGCGCATTACGCCACGCCGTCCCTCCGCTGTAATGAACCCGATCATTGATCCTGTCCCGATCATATTGGCGGGCAGAATATAGTTAATCACCACATTCGGATCTATCGCCGCGTAATCTATCGCCTCATACGATCCCGCATAGATCACCCCAAAGCGTGCATTGTTCTGGCCTTCAATCTGCGCCCCTGTCCAAATCAAATCGGCTGTCCCGCCTGCGAGGTCATAGGCTGTCCCAACCGGCAGTTGCACAAAATCAATTCGGCTCATAATGGGCCGATCCGCAGTGTAGGTCAAGGGAAATATATTGTTGTTCTCATTGCTCTCCAATACCGAATTGGTCGCATCTACGGTGAGGCTGGTGGTATAAACACCTGTACTCTGTACCGTCCCACTGAGCGTCACAATCGCCGATTGCCCCGCACCCAAGCCTGTTGAACCTGCCGTGATGGTCGTATTCCCCGGCTGCAAAATCATCGCCACCGAGAACGATCCGGCAGCCACCGTTCCCAAGTTTCGTACCGTCACCTGCAAAGTAAAGGGCTGCCCCGGTGCGATTTGTGGCGGATTTAATACAATCCCTTCAATCGTCAAGTCTATACCTTCGACCAACTGCCCCGGCACAACACCCGGACTGGTATTAGGTTGAACAATGGGTAACTGACTAAGCAAATTACTGGGGTCGAACACCTCCACAATATCCGCCGCAACCCACACCGTCTCGCCCTCATGGTTAATGACCAACCAAGTCGCGCCGGGATTAACCCCAATCACCGTTGCTGTGTCACCCAATTGCAGTTGATCCACAATTTCATATTCCGTACCCGGCCCAGCGCGTAAATTCACCACATCCTGTGGCACGGTTAAGGTCACTTCGTTGGGTGTAGGTGAGGGGCTAGGCGTAATGCTGGGTGTCGGCGATGGTGATGGCGTATAGGTCAGCGTTCCAGCCAAACCTACCACCCGCACATCCACTGCGACCAAATCGTCATCCCCTAGCCGGACATTGTTGGCAAACCGCGCCATCAACTGCGGCCCGCCCAATTCACCAATCGTATAGACGGTAACGGCCCGCGAAAAATCGCCTCCACCATACACATTCGGCTCTAGCCGGCCCTGTACGGCGTAAATGGTTGGGGTTTGCAGTAATCCTTCGCGCAGGTCGGTGATGTCCACGCCCGTTTGCTCAATCTGGCGGCGCAGAATCCACACCGCATCATACGCAGCCGCTTCCACCCCGGTTGGGATACTGTTAAAACTCGTCACATAGTCCACCAGAAAGGCTCGCCCCAATTCGGTTGGCGTAGTATATGACCATGAAGTTGCCCCCATCATGCCGCGTGCCAATGAAATCGGAATCGCCCCGGAATGTACGCCTTCTTGGGCATCTCGATACACAAACGAACCCGTAAATCCCGCCTCGCGCAGTTTCAATATGAGCGATCCAGCGTCTGCGGCTGGCCCCCAAAACACTACTGCCGCAGGCTGATTTTGCATAATCTGTGAAACATTCGCCGTCAGATTGCTGTTATCAATCTCTTGAATTTTCGCAGTCGGGGTCAGCCCCCGAGCAACCAAAATTCCTTCAAAATTCAGTAGGGCTTCGGTTGAATCCACATCAGTTTGAATCAAGGCAATCTTAGTAACGCCGCGCTCCTCAATCAATATCGTCGCCAGCGCCTCATTATAAAACCGATCCGCCGCCCGCACCCGCATAATATTGTCACGGCTATCCTGTTCAGTTAACCCATCCGCCGTCGCCAATGTCAGCACAGGCACGGGAGCTTGCGACAAAACCTCCAAATTAGGCAGCGCCAACCGATTATCCACTGGGCCAATAATGGCGATTGCCCCTTGTGAAACCAACGAGTTCACTGCATCCGGCACGCCTTCGGGCGCAAACGGCGGACGATTGGGATACACCACTTGCAAGCGATAGAGTGTTCCATCTGGGCCGATAACGCCGCCTTCTCGATTTATCTGGTCAATCGCCAACCGTACCCCAAAATCGCCTGTCGAGCCGGGGGTTTGAAGAAATCCAATATTCAGCGTTTCAATCGCCTGCTTTGGGGTGGAGGCGCTGGTTAATCCCATCACACTGACGACCAACAGCAGGGTCAACAGAGGGATAATTAGGATATTTTTTCTCAAGGGGTGCATCCTCCAGCAGTTGCTGTATATCATGTACTGAGATAATAGTACCGTCCCTAAAAAATCCGGCAAGCACGCGCCCCTTGTGTTTCTCTCCAAACAGAGGATAATCGGCGCTGTTTTGCAACTTCGGAGGAAGCCTATGCGTGCCCTAACAGCGATTTTCGGCTTGATGCTGGCTATTTTAGCAGCTCACAATCCTGTTTTGGCACGCCCAAAAGACGATGCCCCATCGCGGGTCAATCAGCAGGAAGTCGTCAATTTGCGTGTATGGTGGCCGGACGTGCTGCTTTCCGAAAACGCCGCCAGCACCCTCGAAAATCAATTCAACAGCTTCCGCAGTGCCTATGTCAATGTCAATCTCGATCTGCGCTACCTCGAATATCAGCCGATTGATACCATCCGCCGCCTGACCCTGACCCGTGATGTCGCCCCGGATGCCCTGCCCGATCTAACCCTGATGCGCTATGAAGAAATGATTGCTGCCGTCAACAGTGGTTTGTTGCAGCCTGTCGAAGGATTATTGCCCCCCTCTACTCTAAACGACCTCACCGACAATGTGTTGGAAATGGGTCAGGTGGCTGGCGAATTCTATGGCATTCCGTATCTGCTTTCCATTGACCACATGCTCTACACAGGGGATGCTTCAACCCCGCCCCGTAATTTCAGTGATTTTTTGGAGCAAGACACCCCGCTCTTGTTTGCCGCCAAACCAGCCACCAGCCAAGTAATCAATGAGCTACTATTAATCCAATATTTGGCTGAGGGGGGGTACTTAGTAGATCAGGAAAACAACCCCACCCTTGATGAAGAGGCTATGCTGACAGTGCTTGAATTTTATTCCACCGCCGTCCAATTAGAACCCTTTAGGCAGCCGCTCGAAGATACCCTACAACTTCAAACCCTTGCCGATTATCGCTCCCAATTATCAGGGGATGATCCCGTGCTGGCCCTGCTCAATTCCACCGACTATCTACTCTATCGTAATCGTTTTGCCGGGGATGCCAAAATTGTGCCACCGCTTACTGCCGATGGTCAATCATTTACGTTGCTCGATGGTTGGATGTGGGTGTTATTGGCCGATGACGCGACTCGCCAAATTCAAGCGCGGAATTTTCTGACGTGGATGATGAACTCGGATAACCTAACCGATACTGCCCTTGCCCTCAATATGCTCCCCGGTCAGCAGCGGGCCTTGCGGGTCATGGCCGAAGACAGCGACCTGCTCGTGTTAAGCGACCTGATCAACGCGGCCTATTTTCTCCCCCCGGCCCAACGCCAAAACGTTGCGGCGGTTGCCCTTCAAGTCGCTTTTGAATCCGTCTTGCAAGGCACTACCCCGCGTGCCGCCGCCGAAATCGCCATGGCAACACTGGGGAATTAGACGGTCATGGCCTCAAATTCTTTATAGAACGCCGCCTTTAACTCCGCATCCCGGAATTTAACACTGCTGGTCTGACACAACCGCAGGCCGCGTGTATACACTTCTTCATGGGGCGTCCCGGCCACCACATGAAATCCGGATGCCCCAGCGACCAATGGCAATACGGGTGCTAGGGTGTTGGGATAGATAAACACATCGGCGTCGCGTTCCACTTTTTCGCGCACGACCACCCCGCCAAACCCGACAAACAAATCAACGCCGTTGCCAAGTGTTGCCAAATCGCTGGCTCCATCCCCCACCAGCAAGCGCCGTCCAAACAAATTTCCCGACAACTGTCGCACGATTTCCGGTTTTCCTGCTGAGACAGTCAATGGCCCTTCTTCATAGGCCAGATACCGCTGTTTTTGCTGCGAGGCTTGGTCATAATAGCGCCACCATTCCCCCGACAATTCGTTGTATTCCAGCGAAACGGCCCGAATATGCTCCGATTTAACCCCCAAACGTGTGCCAAATCCATTCACCGCGTCCGCCAGCCCACCGCTGATAATAAAGACATGCTTTTTCAAGAATTGCAGGGTGTTAATGACTTCCTGTGCATCTGGCACCAGATTTTCCCAATACAACTGCTCGACCACCGCCAATTGACCCCGTGTGGGATTAATGGCCTTCAACCGCTTGCCATACACTTCCGCCAGATCAAGTTCACCGTTCATCGCCTTTTCGGTCAACACCCCAACGCGCATCTCTTTACCCTTCATCCGGGCCAATTCATCAATACCCTCTATGGTGGTCAGGGTGCTGTCGCAATCGAAAAACACGAGGTCAGTGGTTGTCCATCGCAGCATAGGGTTATCTCGCTATTTTCAGAAGATTACTATGAATCTCGGCCTATTTAGACTCAGCACGGCGGCTTTAGCCACGTGTGATAGTGCTGAGATTCGGCGCAGTTTGGGTAGTCGGCGAACATTGTTATTCTACAACAGGCCCGCGTCCTGATAACAGGTGATTTTGACCAAAAACAAGGAAAATAACCTCTCTTGGCTATGCTAATCGGGAGACAAACCACTGAACTGATCCGTACTAAGTTTGGCTCGGCCTATCATATACTCATCAATCTCAACCTTAGTATGCCCATCCTTTACATGCTATAATCTCGCCGATTCGCCCGAAAGGAATTCTACCGAATGCCCACAAAACAATATCCCTACGACCTGTCCGTCGTACTGCCCGTCTATAATGAAGAAGATAACATCAAAGTAGTCCATGAAGAACTCGAAGGTGTGTTGTCCGGCATGAACCTTCGCTACGAAATCATCTATGTGGACGATGGCAGCCGCGACAAAAGTGCTGAACGCCTCGCCGAAATCGCCCATCAATCCTCGCATGTCAAAGTGGTTTTCCTGCGCCGCAATTTTGGTCAAACCGCCGCGATTCAAGCCGGTATTGACCAAGCCACTGGCGCGATTATCACCCTGATGGACTCCGACATGCAAAACGACCCCCACGAAATCCCCCGCATGAAAGCCCGCATGGATGAGGGTTTCGATCTGGTGAGTGGGTGGCGCAAAAATCGCAAAGATAAAATGGTTACCCGCCGCCTGCCCTCCATCGCTGCCAATTGGCTGATTTCCAAAGTGACCAAAGTCCATCTGCACGATTACGGCTGCACGCTCAAGATGTACCGCCGCGAGGTCTTGGATCATGTCCGGCTGTATGGCGAGATGCACCGTTTTATCCCCGTCTTGGCGTTTGGGGCTGGCGCAAAAATTGATGAAATGGTCGTCAATCACCGCGCCCGTCTGCATGGCAAAAGCAAATATGGCCTGTGGCGGACGGCGAAAGTCGCCCTCGACCTCATGACCGTGACCTTCCTCATCAAATTTAACACCCGCCCCATGTATATTTTTGGCGGCGCGGGCTTCATTTTTGGTGGTCTCGGTACACTCTCGCTTATGGCGATGCTGCTGGACACCCTCATCACCGGGGATGCCCTTGTCTCCACACCCCTACCCTTTTTCGGGATTGTGCTGCTCGTCGCCAGCGTCCAATGTGTGCTGCTCGGCCTGATTATCGAAATGTTGATGCGTACCTACTACGAATCACAAGGCAAAGGCCCATACACCATCCGTTCCGTCATTGCCCCTGAAAATCAATAAGCGACAAAACATCAGGGCGAGTCTCACATAGGCTCGCCCCAGTACCATAACCCTACGAAAATTCCTGATTCTGCCATAAACAGAAGGATACCCCTTGTAATCCCCTACAGAAATTCAGCCTCCCAGATGCCAGAACATCCGAATTAATACGAGCGTACACAGCGAAAACCAACCCAGTTGGCATCAACAACGGGATTGTCCCATTTGCGGCCAGCAGCACGAAGGATGTTATTGCCAGCGATGAGGAACGAACCGCCCCGCATCACACGGTAACTATTCTTATCGTTGTTATCTTCTCTATTCTCAGTCGAATCATATGGCAGATACAGCGAACTAACCCATTCCAATACATTGCCGCTCAAATCATAGGCCCCGATCCATGATATCCCGCCTGCTTTACTGCCAACATCGGCTGCTTGATTATTAGAATTGCCCGAATAGACCACATTTTCCACAACAAATTCATTACCCCATGGAAAAATCAAATTATCCGGCCCCCGCGCTGCATATTCCCATTCTGCTTCTGTTGGTAAACGACCATCTCGCTGTCCACAAAAATCGCGGGCCTCAAACCATGTAACGCTCACACGCGGACGGCGTTCACCCATGATTTCATTCGCATTGGCAGCTACGCCCCCCAATCGTGCAAAATCGCCTTGTGTCACTTCATATTTGTCAATCCAAAATGGCTCATCAAAACAGATTTCGGTTACAGGAGTTTCGTTTGCATCTTCGTCGGCGCTGCCCATGCCAAAACACCCCACAGGCACTTGCACCATCGTTACTCCCTCAAAGTCTTGCTCAATTGGCGTCCAGTCTGCATTGCGTTCCACTTTTTGAAAGACAGGGTCACTTTGCACCGTGGCCGTTTGGGTTACAGATTCAGTTTTTGGAGATGCCTGATTTTTCTTGGCTTCTTTACCGCAGGCGGTGAGCGAAATCGTCAATACAATGAATGTGAAATAGAGACGTTTTAAGAACATAGACTGTAAACCTCCTCCAAAGTAAGAGTAATAAACCCAATCTAAAGTGTAGTTAAAAGATGGACTTATTACGATCTAATTGTCAGCAATTAATGATTACTTTACTCATATAATTCGTAATTCTTACAAAAAAATAGGCTAGAAGAAGCCATCGTAGTGAAAATTTGGCTTAAGACTTTCGTCCGCCGAAAATTTGTGCTACGCTTCACATAATGACATTTTCAATTTGAGGAGTTTCTGGGACACGCGATGCGGCGCAGAGACAGACAAAATGAACTGGTAGTAGCGGTGGTCGTCGTGGGCGCGATGGCAATGGCGCTGGCTTTTGGCATTATTTTGACGCTGGGTAGCCAAAACGACGACAAAGAAAACGACGCCACCACTCGAACCGCTACCATTACCAACACCCGCGCTCCCATGAATGTGCCGACTACCGATAGTGTTTCGGTTCTCAATGAAACCGAGACCGCGCTTGCCATTACCCTAACCGCTGTCTCCAATAACCTCAATGGCAGCGAAACCACGCCTGCCCCAACCGCCATCGCACAAGATGAATCCCCTGAACCGACTCATACGCCATCGCCCACCATCACCAATTCACCCGAACCCTCCGCAACCCCAAGCGAAACGCCGGAGGAAACCGAAACGGCTGAGACGACCCAAACACCGACACCGACTTCGACCCGTCGTCCATCGGTAGAGCCAACTGACCGACCAACGACCAATCCATCCCGTACTCCGTCAGCAACAAATTCGCCGACCTCGGCCTCAATCCCGACGAAACGCATTTCGGCAAGTCCTACCTCTACCGCAACCAATACTCGTACTCCGACGGCAACGGCAACTTTTACAGCCACACCGAGTCCAACCCGCACTATCCGACCATCACAGACCCCCACCGTGACGATTACGCCGAGTTCGACACGCACGCCTCCGCCTACCAGTACACCAACCACGACGCGCACGCCCCGACCACCTGTACCTCCACCCGCTACCCGGCGACCCACATCAACTCAGACGTTGACCATTACGCCGTTCCCCTCCGCGACGATCACGCCAACCGTGTTGACCGCCACACCGACGGCCTGTACCCCACCCAAAGATTGGGAGCCGTATATCGTAGAAGTTGGCGATACGTTGTTTGAAATCGCACGGAGTGTCGGTCTGCGTACCGATGTCTTGCGCGAGGCCAACTGCCTGACGGGGTCAAATATCCAAGCGGGCCAGACCCTCTATATTCCGCCAAATACGGGCCTTGTGAACACGACCCCCGGCGTTCCAGCCGCGATTGGCTGCGACTTCCCAAGCGTGGTGATTACCGAACCCCGCCCGGGTCAACTGTTTATCCGTACCTTTGAAGTGCGCGGTCTTGCCGATTTTCCGAATTTTGGCCGCTATGAATTACAAATCCGTCCCGCCGATGCAGCAACAGATGCCTTTACGACCCTATTGCAAAATACCTCACCTGCCCCATTTGAGGGCGTGTTGGGTCAAATTGATCCGAGCCGCTATTCACCCGGCAATTATTGGATACGTCTGATGATTTATAGCAATCAGGGTTATGAATTATCCTTCTGCGCCATCCAAATCACCCTATCCCGCCCTTAATTTTAGGCGTAGATTGGGCCAAGAATATCCATAGGCGATAGTCAACCATGCCTCACGCATAAGAGTCGTTTGATCGCCAATGATTTCCGGGCATCCCAAGTGATTATCATAGTTCTGGTCAAAACAAATGATGATTTCTCTTGCCGGGAATAACTCAAATAACCCTTTCAGAAAACGAACCAATGTTATGTCTTGTGGATTAGCTTTATAAATCTGATCCACAAGATCGCTGCTACCAAATCCAATCGACTCCCAGTGAGGCAGGCCGATATCACGGGCTATTTTGCGATACTGCTGTTCCATCAGCACACCACCATAATCGTCATAGATGTCGTGGCTCGGATCAACCTCGAATACCAAAAATTCCTGCTGACGACTTTCAGGCAAATTGAAAAGACTATTGAAGGAATGTCGGTCTAATATCTCCCCGATACTCAAAGCCCAGCCAACCTTCCGCCCCAATTCCAGCAACAGTCGAATGGTCTCGGTTCGATCATCTTTTAATTCAATCGCCCCATAGAAAAATAGTGTCATTTTTCAAGCGCCGCACTTTCCACAGGCAGCCCCTCCATCGCCATAATCCGCAGAGCATTCGTCGTCGGCGATGGGCCGGAGCGCAGCCGATAATCAAACACCATGCGCCCGTCGTGTATATCTTCGCGGAAATGATAATTCGAGATGTGTGGGTTTTCGTCCGCCAGCTTAATCAATTCGAGGTCATGCGTCGCAATCAACCCCAACCCATGCCCGTTCGCCAACGCCTGAATATAAGATCGGCTGCCGATCAAGCGTTCGCGGTTATTTGTCCCTCTAAAAATTTCGTCAATCAGGAAAAACAGCGGCAATGGGTCATCCTCCCGCAGCGCATCCAACAACGCCTTGAGCCGCTTGACCTCCGCATAAAAATACGAGATGCCATCATTTAACGAATCCGTCACCCGGATGCAGCTAAACAACCGGAACAACCCGATTTCCAGCGCCCCCGCACATACCACCCCGCCCGCATAGGCGAGGCACAAATTCACCCCCAGCGTCCGCAAAAACGAGCTTTTCCCGGCCATGTTCGATCCCGTAATCACCACCACCTGTCCAACCTGCCCCAGCGCAAAATCGTTACTGACGCGGTGGTCATGGGGAATCAGCGGGTGTCCAATCGCCTGTGCCTTAAAAACGGCCTTCGCGCTGATTTGCGGAAACGTATAGGCCGGATTCAAATAAGCGAAATTTGCCAGCGAACAGACCGCCTCTAATTCAAACCACACCTCCAACCACGCCGGTAATTTTTCCGCCAACTCCGCTTTTTGCCGATTCAAACGGTGCGCGAAATACACATCCCATGGAATGACGGCATTCAACATCGTCCACAAAATCGGGTTCTGTCGCAATCCCGCCGCCGACACCACCCATGTCACCTTGCGCAGTTGATGGGAGGGCTGGGCCTCAATCACCGGATGGCATAATTCCCGCAGATGATTTTTCCCCCCATACGGATACCGTTCGACATAATGCAGCACGGCCCCCAACTTCCGCAGCGCATCTTCCAACGTCAGTGCCCGTTGAAACAGCACCCCAATTTCCTGCATCTGGCTCAGAAAAATCGCCGCATAAATAAACCACGTCACTAACCAGAATGGCGGCAAAATCCCAAACGAATAGAGCGCGAACAAAATCATATTGACCGGAGCGAGTGCCCCTAAAATTAGTAAAATTGTGCGGAGCGACTTGGTATCCGACTGCTCCTCTAGCCACCCCAAAATGCGCTGCCCCTCACGCTGTTCCCGTAAATCGCGGGCCGCCAACACCGCCTGTAAAATCAACTTGCCCCGAAAAATCGGCATCGAGATGAGTTCGCGCACCAATGCCTGTCGTTTCTCAACCGTTGATAAATCTGGCCTTTCATTCAACAGCCACTCATGCAATCGTTGACCCCCGCCATGTGAAGCCGCCGTATTGAGCAACCGATGCACTTGCAGCAAATCAAGATCAATTTCAAGCGGGTGTGCCGTCTGCCCTCCATTCGGCAGTTTTTCCCAATCCAAATCCATCCGTGCGATTTGGCCCGTTTTCCAATGGCGCCATGCCTGTGTGCGTTCCGCCGCCCGTCGAATCCGACTATGCAAAGCCACCAACCCGCTGAAAACGGCAATCGTGACCAGCAAGCTAATCCAAAAAACCAACAGGCCTGCCACAAAATACAGCACTACCGTCAACAAAAAACCCACCGCGATACTCAACAACCGCAGCGTAGCAAAACGATCCGCCGCCGCATTCAATTCTTTAAGGGTCGCATCCAGCCGCCGTGTCTGTCGCTGAAGCCCCTCGCGCCGCCTCTCCCGTGTAATCAAATCCCTATCCTTTACAGTTGGTCGTCAGATTCATCTCCCCTCGCCACGTTGGAGAGGGGGTCGGGGGTGAGGTAAATTTCTTACGAAAAATAACCCACCCCGCTAGTATACCCGCATAAAATTGTTGTCTCATGAGGCCTGTTGTACAATGGGGGGTGAAGTCTATATATTCTTATATTCTTCCTCTTGCCATCATTCAAAAAATTACACGGGTAGGGGCGCTATGGCTCAAGATCGCGTTAAACAACTTTTGCAGCAGGGCATTGCCGCCGCTAAAGCCGGTCAAAAAGATCAGGCCCGCCAAATTTTGCAGCAGGCCGTCAAGATTGACCCGCGTAACGAAACCATCTGGCTCTGGTTGAGCAGCGTGGCGAAAGATGACAAAGAACGTATCTTTTGCCTTAAACAAATTTTGAGCATTAATCCACAAAGTGAACTCGCCATCAAAGGTTTACAGGCATTGGGGGTTGCCCCCGAACAGCAAGCCGCCCAACCGCCTACCGTTCCGGTCATCTCCTCCGAAAAATTAAACAAAATCCAAGCCTCGGTGGATGAATTTCTCCGCACCTACAACCCCGAACCCAGCACCATTTTGGAAATCGAATGGGTGCAGAAAAACAAGCGGCGTTATGGCGAATCCACCGCCCGGACGGTGCGCCGCTCGGCCTATGTCATCGCCGCCGGGGTTGCCGCCCTGTTGATTGTTGCCGTCGTCGCCATCGCCCTAACCATTGACTTGACCCGTGAGAGAGAAGCTGACGTTCGCGCTTCTGCCACCCCCAGTCACACCCCCACCAATACCGCGACGGCCACCCCCGGTATTCCCAACACGCCCACGCCGGATTCCGTTGATCCCGAAACACCCGTCCCCGTTCCTCAAGATTTGCCCGTCGGCAATATCTATGGCGGCACACCCACTGCCGTCTACCCGGAGTTTAACAACTCGATTAATTTCCAGATGCAAACGGCGGTAGCCTATTATTCCGTTGGCGATTATGACCATCTCGCCACCATCTCTGCCAATGAACGCACCGCCCAACCCAGCGCCTGTTTCCCTGAAACCTATTATTACGAGGCCATTGCATTGGCGGAACAAGGCGGACGGTTTAATTTACAACAGGCCCGCGAATTATTAGAAGACGCCCTTGATCGTGAGCGTGTCCCCAACTTTGCCACCTGCGAAGACTCACCCCTGCTCAATACGGGTCTCTGCGTAGTGGATTATTATCAGGCGATTGCCGACCCCGCTTCCCCCGATGCCAGTCTGCTCGATGACGGCGCCCAGCAGTGCAGCCAAGCGCTTGAGGCTGATAGTCGGCTCGAAAAAGCCTATAATATGCTGGCCCGCATTTATCTGGTACAGGCATCCCAACTCGGTCTCACCCAATCCTACAACCGCGCCATCAGCGTGCTGACACAGGGCTTGGAGATTTATCCTGCCAGCGTCAATTTGCTGCTGACCCGTGCCGAGGTTGAACTATCACGTGGTAATGCCGAAGAAGCATTAGTCTATCTGGCTCGTGCCCAAACCGTTGACCCCGCCGCCGAAAAAGTGCTGCGCTTGCGTGCTGAGGCCTATCTCAGTCTCGCCAGTCTCGCCAGTGGTCAAGAACGCCTCCTACGTTATGGTCGCGCGGCCATCGCTGCTGAAGAGTATTTGTTGTTCTATGCGGGTGACCCCGATGGCTACATTTTATTGGCGGAGGCCCGTTTGCAAGAAGGCAACGTAGATCGCGCCATCTTCACCATCAACCGCGTCATAGAGAACGCCGATGACCTACCCGAAACTGAGCAGCCCGCCATTATCGAAGCCTATGCCCTCCGCGCCAGCATTTACCAACAGCGTCTCAATTGGCCCGCTGCCTTCGATGATCTAGACACCCTAATCTCATTTGAGCCGGATAATCTGACATGGGTCGAACTGCACGCCCAAGCTGCTCGTGAACTGCGCCGCTATCCCGTCCTGTTGAGTGATCTTGATACCCTGCTAACCGAAAATCCCACCCGCAGTGATTTGATTCTGCAAAAGGCCCAAATCCTCAGCCAGACGTGCCAATATACATCCAGTGACATCGAATGCGATTTCCCCTCCGTTCTGAATGACCTGCTGACACCCGATTTTGTAGCGACTCTCACGCCCGATCAGCAGGCCCAAGCTCGCATCTATCGTGCCGAAGCCGAATTTGCCCAGTTGTTGGAAAACACCACCATCAGCGCCTCTAACCGCCGGACGGCCCTGCAAGCGCTCCGTCAAACGGTGCAATCCGCCCTTGCCACACGCGAGACTGCCGAAGATTATTATTTATTGGCGCGGGTGCTGAATGAATTAGAGGAACCAGAGCAGGCCCTTGAAGCCTATTCGTGGATTGTCTACTGGAATCAATTTTACGAATATCCCTTTGGTCGGGATGCCGAACGCGCCGCCCTCAACCTCCGCAACCAATTGGAGGATGCAAGGGCATCTTAGGATATGTCAAAATACTCTAGGGAAGATATTGTTGATGCTGCGAAGAAAGCAGTAAAACAAAACGACGGCATACTATCCAGATCAGATTTTCAGCGGTTAACTGGCATTAACCAATCCCATATTTATGCGCTTTTCCCAGAAGGTGGATGGTCTGAGGTCTTAGAGCTTGCTGGCATAGCCCAACATCCAAAACATAATGTACCCCTTTCAGACGAGGAAATCCTGATCGCTTATCACCGTGTTGCATCCGATATTGGAAATATTCCAACTTGGTCAATATTTCAGTCTAAGGCGAATATCTCGAAAAGCACGGTTCAACAACGTTTTGGTGGGAAGAGTGGCATATTGCAGCGGTATCTTCTCTGGTTATCACAAAACTCACCTGATTCACCCCTTGTAGGAATCGTTCAAGATCAGCTAGGACAGGGGGTGGCTGAACAAATGATTTCGCCGAATACAACTAAGCCAAATTCTTCCTTGCCCAGATGGTCTATAAAAAAGAATGAAATTGAATATGGAGAACCGATCAATTTTCGCGGCCTCCAACATGCCCCTATAAATGAGATAGGAGTAGTTTATCTCTTTGGAATGATTAGTCATGAAATAGGATATATGGTCGAAGCAATGCGAACAGCATATCCTGATTGTGAGGCAAAACGTCGCATTAGCTCAGGACGATGGCAACGTGTCTTAATTGAGTTTGAGTATCAAAGTTCCAATTTCCACCAGCACGGACATGATCCACAAAAGTGTGACTTGATTATTTGCTGGGAACACAATTGGGTGAATTGTCCTTTGGAAGTATTGGAACTTCGTTCGTTAATTCAAAACCTTAAGGGCTAACTTGAAAATTTATTTAATTTACTTTTTTCCAAGCCCGCCGCGCTTTAATCTGCCAGATAAGTCCTTTGTCAACAGAAAATTCGGCGGCCAATTTTGTTAACCTTTCGCCTTCAGCCAATCGCCGTCGAATTTCCCGCACCTGCTCAACCGTCAATTTCACATTCGGATGATTGACCCCACTTCTATCCTCATAAGATGCAATCGCTTCATCAATCTGGCTCTGCCGCCGCTGTCCCATCAAAGGTCGTAATTGTTGCATCCACTCAATCGCCGGAGTTCCCTTTTTGACAACGGCGTAATGCTGCTTCCAATGCGGTTTAGAGTTAGATGGTGTATATGGCCCTCTAACTTTCACGCCCCACATTTTAGCGACTTTCTCAAGAATATCTCTATCGGTCATTTGTATTTGGATTCTTGGTTGATTACGTGTGCTGGGCGGCCCTTGCAGAAAAGACCCTTCACCTTCCAACAGGCCTGCCAACCAATAAATTGTCAGACAGTCATCCATAGGATTATTCTCAAAAACCGCTTTCCCTTGACATGCCACCTCAATTTGTAATCTTCTGCGTTCTCCCATTAAAGGGTAAAGAATCTGCATCAGCTTGACGGCATTCGTACCTGCCACAATAACCTTATAGGTATCGTTCCAATTCGGATTCTGTCTTTTATCTACAGCAAAATAGGTCACACCAAAAACACGCGCAACCCGAACGGTAATATCCCTATCTTTAGATTGGATTGATATTCTCGGATTATTAGGCGCACTTGGGGAAGGTTTCATAAATGACCCTTCACCCTCCAATAATCCTGCCACCCAATACAAATCTTTGGAATCTGATATTCTTGGCCCACTCGCCATATTATATAATCCTTTCAGAGCTAATTGCTACCTGCGATTGGTTTCTGCGCTCTGGGTGTTCACAGCACTCAGAGTGCCCTTTTCAAAATCTGATAATGAGCCTATACCGCTTTTCCCTCTTTGTCAATCGAATGCAAACGGCAACATTTCCGCCTAATTTCAGTGCGGCGGATTTATCCCCGCGTGCCCCAATAATCACCCTATCCCCAAAAAGCAAATAGCCCCACTAAGAATGCTTGGTGGGGCTATTACAAAACTGATGGAAGCGCCGATCTTCGCGGATCGGGTCTGCAAGGACCGCCCCCGCATGTCTACAAGTTTAGTTGACCTATTGCATTCGCTGTCAGTAGCCCGAGCCAACGCGGTATGCTGACAACTAACCGATGCTTTCTTTGGCGGCTCGTATCGGTGTCAAGCCTACCGCACACTATCTTTGGTGACGCCCGCCAATCCACCCGGATAGAGACGGATGGGGCAGACGGCTAACCTTCTATGGGTTAGCTGCTTAGGTCAAGCCGGGTTAAGCGGCGAGAGCGTAAGCAGTGTTGGTGTTATTGGCACCTAATTTTTTGCCCATTGTTAACGCGGCACTAGGCTCCGCGACTTGCAACACGAGAACTAGCCTCTCACATCGAAACTATTTCGCTCCCCTGTGTAAAATTATTATAACAGACATTTATCAAAAATCTATTGGAAAATTCGGCGATCACCTGTTGTAATCCGGCCTTGCCAACAGCATAGCAAAAATTGTATCACCTAACGGACAAATATGGCTCTCTTCCATAACCGATGACACCACTTGACAAGTGCATACCGTTTCACTGCCGGAGCTAATCTCTTTTCTATACCCTCCATAACAACGGATTATCGTATTTCAATAGTATCCGCCAATTCACCGGATACCTCTGCTTCACTTCACACCACAATCGCAGTATAATAAGCCTAATCGTTGTCTGGTGAGGAGAAATTGTGTCGGATACCTATCGGCTGTTCATTGCCATTGAACTCCCCCCTGCCCCTTCTACCCTCCGCCCTTCCTTGCAGAGTACGCTAAAAGCGCTGCAACAAGCCATTCCCGCCAATACTGTCAAATGGGTTCAGCCAGACAATATGCACCTAACCCTAAAATTTTTGGGGGATGTCCCTACAGGGCAAATCAGCGCCATCGAAAGTGGCTTGCAGGCCGCCATTACGGGCCATTCGCCATTCACGATTGAAGTTGCCAATCTTGGTTGCTTCCCGAACTTTTCGCGTCCGAATGTCCTGTGGATTGGCTTAAATTCGCCAAATAATCACCTGCGCCGCCTGCGGGACAGCATTGAGCAGCAAATCGCCCCACTCGGTTATCCCACCGAAGACCGCGAATTTAGCCCGCATCTGACATTAGGGCGGGTCAAGCGCGACCTAGCCAAGCCTATCATCGGCAAAATTGGTCAGGCCGTGCAGGGCATCTCTGTGAGCAAATTGGGTGATTGGCCTTGTGAATCTGTGCGGCTCATGCGCAGTGAATTACGACCTGAAGGCCCAGTTTATACATGTATTGCAGAAAAGAGGCTAAATAACTAGATGAGTGAGAACCAAAACAACGCACAGATGACTACCCTCGATTATGCCCGCGCCGTCGTAGACATCATCTCCGATGTCAAAGGCGAGGACGTGGTGCTGCTCGATTTACGTGATGTGACCGTCATCACCGATTTTTTCATCATCTGTACGGGTAACAGTGACCGCCAACTGAAGGCGATTATCGAGAAAATCAGCCAAGGCATGAAGGAAAAACATGACCTGCGGGGTGCTCGCATCGAAGGCAATCCAGAAGGCGGCTGGGTGTTGGTGGATTATGGGGATATTGTCGTCCACGTCTTCACGGAAGATCAGCGGGACTATTATGATCTTGAAGGACTGTGGAGCAAAGGGAAAGTGCTGCTGCGCGTAAAATAAGCGCATTTCAACTTGACGATTAATGTGGCCCGCTGGAGTAATCGGCGGGTTTTTTAGTTTTTATCTGTTGGGGTATATAAACTGGTGGGAAGGAGGGGAAGCGGGAGGAAGAAGAAGACAGGGATGCGAGTGAGTTGGCAGTGACCTACTCTCCCAGAGGACGACTCCCCCAGTACCATCGGCGCTGACGGGCTTAACTGCCGGGTTCGGGATGGGACCGGGTGGACCCCCGCCGCTCCAACCACCAACCGCACACGTCACGACTCCTGTTGTTACTTCTACTTCCCCCCGCGCCTCCCAACCCGTGTCATGCACAGGATTGCGTGGTGGGGAAAGCCCTGAATAGTCAAGTATAGTATTCGACCAGCACCCAAATACTTAAGCGTCGTTTCATCCGGTGGCCTCACGCCACAAGCCTCTATTTCCCCGTACCACACCCGTCATGTCGTAGACACCCGACTGGTGTGAGGTGAAGCCCTCGACCTTTAGTAGCGGTTGGCTACATGGGTTACCCCACTTCCACCGCCGCCCTATCCAACTGGTCGTCTCCCAGCGGTCTTACTCTGTTATCCAGATCAGAAGGCTCATCTTGAGGTGCGTTTCCCACTTAGATGCTTTCAGCGGTTCTCGCCTCCGCAGTTAGCTACCCGGCGATGCCGCTGGCGCGACAACCGGCACACCATCGCTGCGTCCACCCCGGTCCTCTCGTACTAGGGGCAGCTCCCCTCAACCTTCTCACGCCCACAGTGGATAGAGACCGACCTGTCTCACGACGGTCTGAACCCAGCTCACGTACCGCTTTAATGGGCGAACAGCCCAACCCTTGGGACCTGATCCAGCCCCAGGATGCGACGAGCCGACATCGAGGTGCCGAGCCTAGTCGTCGATGTGAACTCTTGGACTAGACTAGCCTGTTATCCCCGGGGTAGCTTTTATCCGGTAAGCCACGGCCCTTCCACTCAGTACCGTGGGATCACTATGCCCGACTTTCGTCTCTGCTCGGCTTGTAGGCCTCGCAGTCAAGCTGGCTTGTGCCATTACACGCCACGGTGGGTTTCCATTCCACCTGAGCCAACCTTTGGGCGCCTCCGCTACCTTTTAGGAGGCGACCGCCCCAGTCAAACTGCCCACCTGCCACTGTCCCCATGCCCGCTTCAGGGCAACAGGTTAGGGCCAAAGCGAAATCAGGCTGGTATTTCACCGGCGGCTCCCCCAAGGCTGACGCCCTAGGTTCTCTGCCTCCCAGCTATCCTACACAAATCTCGCCCTAACGCAATAGCAAGCTACAGTCAAGCTCCACGGGGTCTTTTTGTCCAGCTGCGGGTTGCGCGTATCTTCACGCGCCCTTCAATTTCGCCGAGGCCCTTGTTGAGACAGTGTTCTGATCGTTACACCATTCGTGCGGGTCGGAACTTACCCGACAAGGAATTTCGCTACCTTAGGACGGTTATAGTTACCGCCGCCGTTCACCGGGGCTTCAATTCAAAGCCTCGTGCTTACGCACTAACCTCTCCTCTTAACCTTCCGGCACTGGGCAGGTGTCAGCCCCTATACGTCGGTTTGCACCTTCGCAGAGACCTGTGTTTTTGTTAAACAGTCGCCAGAACCCTTTCACTGCGGCCACCTCACGGTGGCGCCCCTTCTCCCGAAGTTACGGGGCTATTTTGCCTAATTCCTTAACAAGGGGTCGCTCGTTCGCCTTGGTATCTTCTACCCGTCTACCTGTGTCGGTTTGCGGTACGGGCGGCAGGTTTCTTCGCTGTTGAGCTTTTCTTGAGGCAGGGACTCACGCACTTGCGGCCCGTAGGCTCCGGCATCACGGCTCTTCACCGCTTGCCACCTCCTCTTCCAACCGGAGGCTGCGCTATCCTCACCCGTCCCTCACATACTCCACCCGCCGGTACGGGACTATTCACCCGTTGTCCATCACCTACGCCTTCCGGCCTCGGCTAAGGCCCGACTAACCCGACGCGGACTGACCTTCCGTCGGAACCCTTAGACGTTCGACGAACGTGGTTCTCACACGTTTTTCGCTACTCATGCCACCATTCTCACTCGTGAGCGCTCCATCCCGCCTTTCGGTCGGCCTTCAACGCCCTCACGACGCTCCCCTACTATACATTGCTGTATCCCTAGTTTCGGTGCCGTGCTTGAGCCCCGTTACATTATCCGCGCAGATGCGTTTGACCAGTGAGCTATTACGCACTCTTTAAAGGGTGGCTGCTTCTAAGCCAACCTCCTGGCTGTCTACACACACCCACCTCGTTTGCCACTTAGCACGGTCTTGGGGACCTTAACTGGGGGGCTGGGTTCTTTCCCTTTCGACGACGAAACTCATCTCCCGCCGTCCAACTGCCGCGCGTTAACTGAAGGCATTCGGAGTTTGCATGAGTTTGGTAACCTTGCGGCCCCTAGCTCAATCAGTGCTCTACCTCCCTCAGTCCTGCCA
The DNA here is from genome assembly GCA_019913005.1 of Anaerolineae bacterium. Lineage (GTDB taxonomy): Bacteria > Chloroflexota > Anaerolineae > Aggregatilineales > J027 > CFX10. The sequence continues at coordinate 53,441 of JAIOHL010000186.1, forward strand.
CGACGCTAGCCCTAAAGCTATTTCGGGGAGAACAAGCTATCTCCAAGTTCGTTTGACATTTCACCCCTACCCACAGGTCATCCAAAACTTTTGCAATAGTTACTGGTTCGCGCCTCCACGAAGGGTTAACTCCGCTTCACGCTGCCCATGGGTAGCTCACCTGGTTTCGTGTCTCATCCATGCCACTTAACGCCCTTTCAAACTCGCTTTCGCTTCGCCTCCGGGTGAATCTCCCTTAAGCTTGCGACATGGATGAACTCGGTGGCTCATTCTCCAAAAGGCACGCCATCACACTCGTAGTGCTTTGACTGCTTGTAGGCAAACGGTTTCAGGTTCTCTTTCACTCCCCTCACCGGGGTTCTTTTCACCGTTCCATCACTGTACTTGTTCACTATCGGTCAGCGCGGGTATTTAGCCTTGGAGAGTGGACTCCCCTGCTTCCGACGGAATTAGCGTGCTCCGTCGTACTCAGGCTCAGTGCTAGGCTGCTCAGGTTTTCATCTACCGGGCTTTCACCGTCTGTGGCGCGGCTTTCCAGACCGCTTCGATTAACCTTCCCAGTCCCTTATGCACGGCCTTCAACCCCGGATTGCTCCGGTTTGGGCTGCTCCGCTTTCGCTCGCCACTACTCGCAGAATCCTTTCTTTTCCTCCGGGTACTAAGATGTTTCAGTTCCCCGGGTGCCCCTCACATCCCTATGAATTCAGAATGCGATGCGTTGGCATGCCCCAACGCGGGTTTCCCCATTCGGACATCGTCGGCTCATGCGGGTGCACACCCCTCACCGACGCTTTTCGCAGTGTACCACGTCCTTCTTCGGCACGCGCTGCCCAGGCATCCTCCATTTGCCCTTATTCGCTTCCTCCCTCACCCCAGCCGTGCGCTTTCGCCATCACCGGGTGATCCGGAGAAATCGAGTCTCGTGATCTTCCACCTGGACTTCTTCGACTTTATGTTCTTGTTCTCTGTGTCGTTTCTTCTTGACTATTCTTTTGTTAATGTGCGTTCCCCCACCGGAGAACTCCATCATCCGTTGACCCTCACCCAGCCCTGCTTGTTTCAAGCAACCGCTGGTTGGAGTTTGAACCGATGATCGGGGTTGAGCCTTAGGTTTTTCTCATGGCTAGCAATCGGCTTGCCATCTCGCACCACCCATCCCACCGGTTGCCCGCTGGCTGTGTGTGCCCAACCAAACGCTCATGGAGACAAGGGGATTCGAACCCCTGACCTACGCCGTGCAAAGGCGTCGCTCTCCCATCTGAGCTATGTCCCCGTGTGGGAATGAGAGGACTCGAACCTCTGACCTCCCGCTTATCAGGCGGACGCTCTAACCAACTGAGCTACATTCCCCCCACCTTCACCCCCAATGCGTGACCTGAAATGTCTCACCCGACAGTTTGGCAGACCTTTGTTTGGATACGGTGTATCCGCTTTTTCGGTGATCTTGCGATCAACCCGGAAGTCTTTGACTCCCCTTGTCAGAGTATCTTCGCAGATACTCCACACACTCTTAGAAAGGAGGTGATCCAGCCGCAGCTTCCGCTACTGCTACCTTGTTACGACTTCATCCCAGTCACCAGCCCTGCCTTTGGCGGCTATTTCCTTGCGGTTAACCCACCGACTTCAGGCATGACCAGCTCCCATGATGTGACGGGCGGTGTGTACAAGGCCCGGGAACGTATTCAACGCGGTGTAGCTGACCCGCGTTTACTAGCAACTCCGACTTCATGCAGGCGAGTTGCAGCCTGCAATCCGAACTGTGATCGGCTTTCTTGGATTCGCTCCGCCTCGCGGCTTGGCTGCCTATTGTACCGACCATTGTAGCGTGTGTGTAGCCCTAGACATAAAGGCCATGCTGACTTGACGTCATCCCCACCTTCCTCCCAGTTCCCCCGGGCAGTCGCGCCAGACACTTGTAACTGGCACTAGGGGTTGCGCTCGTTTTCGGACTTAACCGAACACCTCACGGCACGAGCTGACGACAGCCATGCAGCACCTGTACAGGCTCCCGAAGGTCGCTCGGCTTTCACCTCACTACCACCTGTATGTCAAGCCTAGGTAAGGTTCTTCGCGTAGCCTCGAATTAAACCACACGCTCCGCTGCTTGTGCGGGCCCCCGTCAATTCCTTTGAGTTTTAGCCTTGCGGCCGTACTCCCCAGGCGGCATACTTAGCGCGTTAGCTCCAGCACCCACCCTTTTATAGGCAGACACTTAGTATGCATCGTTTACGGCATGGACTACCGGGGTTTCTAATCCCGTTCGCTCCCCATGCTATCGCGTCTGAGCGTCAGAGTAGGCCCAGCGAATCGCCTTCGCCACTGGTGTTCCTCCGGATCTCTACGCATTTCACCACTCCACCCGGAATTCCATTCGCCTCTACCTCTCTCAAGTTTTTCAGTCTCACACGGCCTCGCCCAGTTGAGCCGGGCGCTTTCACAAGTGACTTAAAAAACCGCCTGCACGCGCTTTACGCCCAGTAAATCCGGATAACGCTCGTCTCCTACGTTTTACCGCGGCTGCTGGCACGTAGTTAGCCGAGACTTATTCAGGTGGTACCGTCCTTGCTCTTCCCACCTAAAAGGAGTTTACGAGCCGAAACCCTTCTTCCTCCACGCGGCGTTGCTGGTTCAGGCTTGCGCCCATTGACCAATATTCCTTACTGCTGCCTCCCGTAGGAGTCTGGGCCGTGTCTCAGTCCCAGTGTGGGGGGCCACCCTCTCAGGTCCCCTACCCGTCATCGCCTTGGTAGGCTTTTACCCTACCAACTAGCTGATGGGCCGCAGCCCCGGCCTGTAGCACTAAAGCTTTTCTCTAGACTTTCTAAATGCCTAGAGTCCATGCGGTATTAGCCCGCCTTTCGGCAGGTTATCCCCCACTACAGGGTCGGTCAGCTACGTGTTACTCACCCGTCCGCCACTTTCAGGTGAACCGAAATCCACCCTCACGTTCGACTTGCATGTATTAAGCACGCCGCCAGCGTTCATCCTGAGCCAGGATCAAACTCTCCATCAGATTGTTCTTTCCCTTAACATCCCCATAGGGATGTGGCTTTCAAAGGATTTTCATCGTCCTTCATTCTGTCGTTTCTTCGACCTTTTCAGGTCACGCATCGATTGTTAAGGTGCTCCGCAACAAAAAACCGACTCGGTGCTCCACCAGTCGGTCACAGACACTAAATTCGGTTGTGCATCCCTATGCCTCAACTACGTGCGTCTGTTACCTCCTGATTTGTCATTCGTTAGCATAGCTGCTTTTGCTATCCCCAACGTCTCTTCCCTTGTCTTGCGGTACATCCCCTAATTTACCATGTGCCATTCAGACGCGCAAGGGTGATTTTCAAATTTTTTTAAAACTCGCCCCCAACATGGGAACTTCCCGCCTTCCGCATACGTCCTAACATCAATCAAAATAGCAATTTAAGAGGGAGTCAGAGCTTGTGAAAAAGTCCATTTTAAAACGCAAATCGCTGATACTCACATCCATCGCCACAATTCTCAGCCTTGTTACACTCTACCTGCCCAGCACAAACGCATCTGAAATAAATCAGACACCGTATCTAGCCCGTCAGACTGATATACCTGCTCAGGTGAGCCTCACCGTCTACAACGCAGGCACAGCCCTTGTGATTGATCGCCGTACCTTTGAACTTAAACAGGGTCTCAACGAAATCCAGTTCACCGATGTCGCCGCCCAGATTGACCCCACCTCGGTCAATTTCAAAAGTGTCACCGATCCCAATACCTATGTCGTCGAACAAAACTATCGTTACGATTTGGTTGGCTCAAGTGCCCTGCTCCAACGTTACATTGATGAACAAATCCGCGTCGTCACCGCCGATGGCACCACTTACGAAGGCCGCCTCCTCAATGGCAGTAATGAGATTATCCTCATGACCGAAGCCGAAGAGGTCGTGGTCGTCAACTATACCAACATCCGTGACATCCAGTTCCCTCAACTGCCCGATGGTCTCATCACCCGCCCCACCCTTGTCTGGTTGGTCGAATCCAGCATAGAGGGCCCGCAGGAAGTCGAAGTGACCTATCTGACTGGTGGTGTTTCTTGGCAGGCTGATTACAATGTCATCCTCAATGCCGATGAATCTACCCTCGATCTCACGGGCTGGGTCACACTCAACAATACCAGTGGTGCCACTTTCTCCGATGCTCAACTCAAACTCGTCGCCGGTGACATCAACCGTGTTTATGGTTATGATACAGAATTGATATTCACAGATGGAGCTGTGAATCAACGGGGTCAAAACGCTGCTGGCGAGGTTGAACAGCGGGACTTTTTTGAATACAAGCTGTATGAAGTGGCACGGCGTGTCACCATCCAGAACAACGAAACCAAGCAGATTGAGTTCGTCACCGGGACAGCCATCCCCGCCACCAAATTCTATGTCTTCGATGCCCTCACCGAC
>JAIOHL010000187.1 GCA_019913005.1 Anaerolineae bacterium
CCAAACACCTCGCCGATTCGTGCCCGCCACTGGTACAATTGCTCACTGCTCATGGCCTGTCCCTTTTCTTCGTCGTGGTTGAAAAAACAGGCCATGAGTTTACATTTTTTCCCCTTTCCCAAAAAGTGTCGGAGATTGAACCACCGAGTGGAGAGGGGAAATTGGGCCGGACGCAAAAAGGGTGTTCCGGTCTTTTTTGTTTTTGGGTGGGGTGTAATAGAATGGGGTAGTGTAATCGCCGAGGATTAGAAATCCCCGGCTACAGGGTCAATGTCCTCTGAATGAGGATGGGGGTGGGAATAATTTCAATTGGGAGGGCTAATGGGGGCAAGCAACCTGAAATTCGAAAATCTACTGCGATGGTTTGGGGCGGCTATGATACTTATATTGCCAGCAGTAATTTTGGTTGCAAACTTGGCGCTCATAGATGACCGATTTGATCAGACTTGGATCGTAATGTGGTTAGCCTTTTTCATCAGCTTACGAATGGTCGCTTTCGCAGGACGGATTGCCCCGGATATGTATTATTTTCGACTGGCGGAAACGGCTTATGTGGAGGGAAAGTTTGACCAAGCGGTTGGTTACTTGACCGAAGCATTGCAAGTGCGAAAGAACTTCTATAAAGCGCGACGATTGCGGGCCTATGCGATGTTCAAACTGGCGAAATATGACTTGGCGCTTGTTGAATTGGATGCCCTGCTTGCTATAAAAAAACATGATGCAGAGGCGATGTTTATGCGTGCTAGAGTCAAATTTAATCTTAAAGATTATGCAGGGGTTATTGAGGATGCCGACGAAATGAATCGGCTAGATCGAAGCAACGCCGATGCTTATGCGCTTCGAGCTATAGCCTATTTTCAGATCAACCGTTTTGACGAGGGCATTGTAGAGGCTTTGCAGGCGCTAAAGATTCAACCTTCGCATCGCCCTGCTAGGCTTGCGCTAGGATTATCCTATTATGCAACTCAAAAATATGAGGACGCTCTAAGCACCTTTAGTACAATGATTCAAGCGTTTGCACCTGATTATGATCTGTTTTTGCAACGCGGTAACGTGTTATATCAACTTAAAAAATATGATTTGGCGCTGCTGGATTTCAACCGAGCCATTGAACTAAAACCGAGCCGCTATGATGCACACAATAATCGCGGAAGCTGTTCTTTCATGCTGGATGAATTTGAGCAGGCGACCCTAGATTTTGAACGTTCATTGGCGATTGAGGAAAATCCCTATGCCTATTGCAATTTGGGCAATATTCATCTGGTGAAGGGCGAAGGTATAGAAGCCATCGCAGATTTTGAAAAAGCGCGTGACTTATCGCCGGAATTAAAGAGGGCAGTGGTGGGATTATCGTTAGGATATTATCTACAGGGGGATATCGAAAAGGCACGGGAGTATTGGGCGGGGTTGGTGAAAGATGAGCCGTGTTTTCAGGAAGCCGAGTGGGTGGTTGAAGAATACGGGCAGCATCCGAAGATGGCGGCGTTGATTCGGCGGTTTTTTGAGGAGGGGCAGATCACCAATCCCCCGACAGCATAGGGTCGGTTTGTGATGTGGGCAATTCAGTCAAAATGCACCCCATCCAAAACCCTTCCCCAAGCATAGGGAAGGGCTTCAAGATGCGCTATTTTCGAGGGTGCATAGATTAGGATTCGGGCACTATCGTGATGATGACCTTGCCGCGTGCGTGGCCCTGTTCGAGATAGCGAATGGCCTCCGCTGTTTCACTCAAGGGATAACGTTTATCTATCACCGGGACGACCTTGCCCGCTTCGAGCAACTCTTTGATAACAATCAAATCTGCTTGGTTGGGTTGGGCGACCCCCTGCCCGCCGATGGTTTTGTCACCTGTTTTGGTTGCCCATACACCGAGCGCCATGATGCCTAACAAACGAAACATGCCGGAAAAGCCAGTGACGATACAAATGCCGCCGGGTTTTAGGGCACGCTTATAAGCTGAGACGGAACGATTGCCCACCGCGCAGTAAATCAGGTCATATTGCTGGCCCGTTTTGGTGAAATCTTGTTGGGTGTAGTCAAGCACGTGGTCAGCCCCAATGGAGCGCACCATTTCCAGATTGTGTGTGCTGCATACCCCTGTGACCTCTGCGCCATAGGACTTGGCAATCTGCACCGCCATTGTGCCCACACCGCCGGATGCGCCATTGATGAGTACCTTTTGTCCAGCCTGAATCTTGCCAGCATCACGCAGGCCCTGTAAGGCGGTGAACGCGGCAACCGGGACGGCGGCGGCTTGCTCAAACGAGAGATTGGCAGGTATCAGCGCGAGGGCACTTTCAGAAGAAACCAGATATTCGGCAAACGCGCCTGTGCGACACCCAAATACTCTATCCCCCGGCTTAAACTGCGTGACACTGCTACCCACCGCCTCGACCTGCCCGGCCACATCAGAGCCGATTTTGGGATTTTTCGGTTTACGGAACCCTTCGCCGAGGCGAACTAAGAACGGTGCGCCGCGCATTCGATGCCAGTCCACCGGATTGCCCGATGCGGCATGAATCTTTATCAAGACCTGATTCTCTTTGGGTGTCGGCTTTTCGACCTCGGTGAGTTGCAGGACATCGGGTGAGCCATATTGGTTAAAAAGAATTGCTTTCATGAAAATTCCCCCTCATGGTTTGCTCTGTGAAGATCACGGAGTATTTGTTATCAGGCGACGGTGATGACCACATTGCCCTTTTTGTGCTGTTGTTCGACATAGCGGTGCGCCTCTGGAATTTGGGCAAATTCGTAGCGACGATCTATGGCCGACTTGAGATGACCTGCCTCAATCAACCCTTTAAGGAAGACCAATTCTTCTGGACTGTCTTTCAGGTTTCCCCGGACGGACACGTAAGCGGCGTTTGGGGCGAGGATGGGTTTACATTTTGATTTTGAGATTTTGCCAACAGCATCAAAAATGGCATCATAATGGTTGCCGCTGGTGGTGAAGTCCTGTTGGGTGTAATCAATGACGTGATCGGCCCCCAGCGATTTGACGAGTTCCACGTTGGCAGTGCTGCATACCCCGGTCACTTCGGCACCGAAATATTTGGCAAGCTGGACGGCAAACGTCCCGACGCTACCAGAAGCCCCATAAATCAGCACTTTTTGTCCGCGCTGGATATTGGCTTTGCGGAGATAACGCAGGGCAGTACCCCCACCGATTGGCACGGCAGCGGCTTCCTCATAAGTCATCTTTGGGGGTTTGATCGCCACAGTGCCATCTTCAGGCAGGCATTTGTACTCAGCATACGCGCCAAAACGGAGACCACAGGAGGCAAAGACCGCGTCGCCGACTTTGAAACGTGTAACCGCTGGGCCGACTGCCTCCACATCCCCGGCAAGTTCAAAACCGAGGATCAAGACTTTCTTGGGTCGGAAGAGGCCATTAAACAGCCGGGCCAAAAATGGGTCAGCTTTGCGCATCCGCCAGTCGCCTGCCGTGACGGTGGTCGCCCGAATTTTCACTAATATTTCGTTGTCCTTCGGCGTCGGTTTTTCGATTTCTTTGAGTTGCAGTACATCCGGTGGGCCGTATCTCGTGTATAGAAACGCTTTCATCCCCAGTTCTCCCAAGCAATTAAGGTGATTGCTTTGTTATACGGGAGGATACGGGGAAAGTTGCGGGTTTGAGCACAGACGCAAAGTATTGAGGAACTTCCCTCCCCCCAACCCCTCTCCCAATGCTTTGGTTTCACACTCCGACAGTATTTCGGCAAGGGCATGGGCAAGCGATTTTTGGGCATGTTGACCTCACCCCCCAACCCCCTCTCCATTTGGCGAGGGGGAGTCGAAAACAGTGTATTCAAGCCCCTCTCACGTGGGAGAGGGGTTGGGGTGAGGTTGGTTTTTCCCTCATCTGCCCCAAAAGTGTCGGAGTCTGAAATGCTTTGGTAGAGGGGGCAGGCGGCTGGTGTATAGCGGCTTACATGAGGGTCGGGGTGCCGGTTACATGGTGATGACGACCTTGCCGCGTGCGTGGCCTGCGTCTACATAGCGGATGGCTTCGGCGGTTTCGGCCAGCGGGTAACACCGATCTATCACGGGGGTGACCTTGCCCGCTTCGATCAGGTCTTTCATATAGCCCAAATCGGTTGGGTCGGGTTTCGCCAGCACGCCGTACAATTTCTTATTGCCAAATTTAGAGACCAATGACCCCAAGAGCAGGGCTTGGAAAATCTGGGACAAGGTGCCACCCGTCGTGACATAAATGCCGTTGGGGGCTAGGGCGCGTCTATAGGCAAAAATTGAGTGATAGCCATTGGCGGCGAGAATGAGGTCATATTGCTGCCCCTTGCGCGTGAAGTCCTCTTTCGTGTAATCAATCACATTATCCGCCCCAATGGAGCGCACCATGTCCATTTTGCTGGTGCTGCACACAGCGGTGACTTCTGTGCCGAAGGATTTGGCGATCTGCACAGCAAATGTGCCCACGCCACCGGATGCCCCGTTAATGAGCACTTTTTGTCCGGCTCGAATCTGACCCTTATCGTGCAGGCCTTGTAGGGCGGTAAGGGCTGCCATTGGGACTGCCGCCGCTTCGGTGAAAGGGATATTGGTGGGTTTGAGCGCCAAGACGTTTTCGGGCGCGGTCACATATTCAGCAAAACCGCCCCAGCCACAGCCCGACAAATCGCCATAGACCTCATCTCCCGGTTTAAATTGGGTGACGCCTGCGCCAATGGATTCGACCACACCGGCGATGTCTGCACCGAGAATAGGGAATTTGGGCTTGAAGAGGCCAGCATCGAAACGGGCAATGAAGGGGTCGGCTTTCAGCACGTGCCAATCGGCGGCGTTGACCGAGGCGGCGTGAATTTTGATGAGCACCTCATTCGCTTGGGGAGTCGGTTTTTCGACCTCCTTCAGTTGTAGTACGTCCGGTGGCCCGTATTGGGTATAGACTATTGCTTTCATGGGTATCCTCCTTCTTATACCGATTGGGCTAACGAAACTTCAGGATTCTTCCACTGCCATGCCAACCAGATGATGTACAGGGTGCAGGCGATTTCGATGGTGGCGAAAAAGGCATAATAGGCGGCGGGGGTTTCTTCGACAGTTGACCCAAACACGGCGAGGGTATGCACTAGGCCCATCACAATATTGGCCCAACGGTTCAACCGATAACTTAGGATTTGGGAGAGCAATACCATCATAATTGCTGTTTCCATCAAGACTGCCGCACCGAACAACACGCTGTCGGTCATTTGAATCGAGCCTGCCGTGCCTTCCATCAGATCTTTGAGGATGTCGGAATCAAACAAAGACAGCACATCGGCATAGAGATAATTGAACATCGCAAAAATCCACAGCAGCGAGAGTTTGGTTTTCATGTCTTTCATGGTTTCGTCTATTCCTTTTGAGTTGGATTCGGAAAAATCGTGATTTGTGTAGGAACGGAGGATGCGGGTTTGTTTTGATAGATCATCAACTTGACCAGCGTTGGTACTTCATCGAGCAGCATGATGATTGCCGTGATGATGGCGACAATCTCCGGTGCCCAACCGATACGGTCTAGGAGTGGCTTGTATAAGACAAAGTACAGGCAGACCACACCAAATAGCTCAATCACCAGTTGGGCAAAGCTCATCCCGGCAGTCCAGCGGTTACGCCACAGCGCCCATAGATTTACGAGGGTTAGCACAATCGAATTGATAGGCAGCAGGATGAGCCATTCTTTGGGAACAGGAATCACCTTGCCCGGATCGCTCAAATTGAAGCGTAAGGTCAGCCCGCCGACATGCAAGAAATACAGGAAAATAAATAAGGCAAATGCACCAAGCGCCAAACCAAACGTCATCTCCACGTAATCCACTGCGCCGGGGTCATCTGCGGCAGGCAGGTCTAATGGGTTAAAGGTCGGCGTTTTCTCACCCACTTCGACCTCTGAATGCTGCACGATGGCAAAGACCAAGACCACGATGGCGGAGAATAGGAAGGTCGCCAGTAATACGGTACTCAACGTTTCAAAGAACATCCCGAACAGCGTCCCTTCCTGCGATGTAATCAGGGTCCAGACGATGTTCAGAACCACCACCACCATCGGGACACGCACCCAGCCAAGCCGCAACACCCGCATCATACTGGGGTAAAGGTCGGGGCCGACAAGGTACTGCTGACTGCCATAGGACGCTGCCATCTGGCGCGGATCGCCTAATTCTGACAGTACGGAGGCCACATCTGCTGGTGAGGGTGCCCCCTCGAAGCGGTCATCCAGTTGATCTTGAATCATCGAACGTAATTCGGCTTCGATCTCGGCCCGTTCTTTTTGGGATAGGTAGCGCCCGACTTGATGCACATAGCGCTCGACCAATTCCACCCGTTCAGTCATGATGTTCTCCTCCTTGTAAAATGCGGCGCATGATGTCCACCGTCGCAAACCATTCGGCTGTCAGGGTGGTCAGAACTTCACGCCCCAGTGGACTGATGCGGTAGTATTTGCGGGGCCGCGATTCCCCCATTTCCCATTCACTTTCCAGCAGGCCTTGTTTTTCCAAACGCCGGAGCAGCGGGTAGAGTGTGCCTTCTTCGATGTCCAATCCCTGCTCGACAAGCCGTTGAATCAGGTTGTAGCCGTAACGGGCGGTGTCCATCTGGCTGAGGACTGCCAGCACCACCAGCCCCCGCCGGAGTTCGAGTCGGAGCGAATTTAACTGCTCATCCATATCGGTCATGTACTGTATCCTATCGTGCTGTGTGCCACACAGTATCACTATACTGTATCTCGCACAGTATTGTCAAGTACATAGTATCGGGTGACGTTGAGGCTGGGTCGGAAAAGAGTATTGAGTTGGGTTGCTGTAGGTAGCAGGAATTAGGACTTCGGTAGACATACGGGAGTGGCAACGTATCCGATATTTGCCGTGAGCAAAGATCGAATTGTCATCTCCGGCAAGCAAACTTAGCGTGATGAAATATACGCCAGCACAAGCGACCAAGAGGATAGCAAAAGCCATAAGAAACCGAGGCGCTTTATTGAGCTTGCCTCAGCTTCTGAGTGATGGGGTATACTGTTTATTGTAGTTCGTTCCGGTTAGAGTCCAATTTAAGGGATTCCGTTCTGTAGAAGCGAGGATTCTTTTTCGGCGATGGCCGCACAGCATGACATACAACTTCGTTGGGCAGTAATAGAGGATCAACTTCGGGAAATTTCGGACTTTGCCCATCTTGCCCCTTCTAAACGTCCAGCGGCGTCTTGTCCTATCTGCAATCGTGACGTTACCATGAAACTTGGGGAAATACGGGCTTATCACATCGCTCACCAGCCAAGTGATGTGTTGTGTGTTGCCACCAATCCCGAAACAGCCTTGCATCTCAATATGAAGTTCTATATCGCCAAGCAATTACGACGAGCCAACAAATTGTTTGCCGAAGAGCAATGCCGAAATTGCAATAATACCCGCCTTCAGGTGCTATTTTCTGATTGGGATGACGTTCAGGTTGAACACGCTGTTGGGATATTTCGCCCAGATGTATTGTTACTAGCAAACGGTCATCCAGCTGGCGCAATTGAAGTGCTTGTTACTCATAAAGTGGATGAGAAAAAAGCAAAATACTACGAGCTACATGATGTTCGGTGGATTGAAGTAGTTGGAAACGTATCCTTCTATGAAGGGGCCACTGCTTGGACGGCAGATAAACCTATCCCTATTCATCGTAACCACCCTGATAATCAGGGTTGGAAATGCCCTGACTGTCTAGAGAGAGAAGAGGAGGAAAAAGCAGCACAAGAGCGACGGAGACAACAACCTGAGCACAAAAAAGCTACCTCATTCGCGCCTCGTTGACTTTTATTATCCTAGTGGCAAGAAATACCGCGAATGGTATTTCATTAAGCAAATCATCAAAAATGGCGAAGTAACCCAGACCGTTTTAGCAACTGAACGCAGAGCTATAATTGCAAGGCAACTCGGCCCAACTGAGAGTGAAAAGCTACACCGCCTTCACCGTGCCTTTCAGGAATCTATAAAGGACAAACGCTCTTGGGCAGCAATAGTAGACCAGCATATGACATGGCAAGATTGGCAGAAAGGGCAGAAAATTCACGCGAAGAATTTTGATAGATTCCCCTATCGTTATGAGTGGGATGATAAAAAGCGCGTCTGGATACAACGCATAAAAGATACGTGGCGCTAAATTCGGGAAAATCTCGTTGGGAGGTCGGGGTATGACGAAAAAAGTCAGCCAAACCAAGATATTGCAACTTTTTAGCCAGCAGCAAGGCAAATGCTACTATTGCGGCCAGACTGTGGAGATAAGCCAAGATTCAAAGGCTGGTGTTTCAGTAGATCATAAAGTCCCAAAGTCCCGGGGCGGCTCCAATGAGATTGAAAACCTCGTTCTATGCTGCCGTTCCTGTAATGTCCTCAAAAGCAACCACATGGATTTTGAGCTTTTAGACTGCCTAGCACGGATTTACCGAAATCTCAATATTGCCGAGCAGATGAGCCTTAAGGATTGGATTAAGGCTGTTAAAGAGGGATTTGAAGTATCCCTGCGATCTGAATTAAGCCCGATGCACGCAGTACAGGCCGTACTGGATAAATCCCCTATAGAAGAGACAAAAACATTGCTAGGTTTCGCCCGTGAACTGGAATCTGAATTCGCAAATGACAAAGCCGATATTCAGTAGCAATACTTATAACTTATACCCAATTCGGATAGCCATTGCTTTCCAGAACAACGGATAGCAGGCTTTCATAGGGGGTTGCCATGCCCGCCCGTTTTTGGGATGGCACAGGGCCATCCCCCACGATACCTATCGGTATTTAATCGGATAAACCCACATCTGGCGTATGGCGAAAATACTGCCTATTGGGTTGGTACGTTTTCGGGTGTGCCCACCTGTTCACCAATGCGGAAGTGCATCACTGCGGCAGCGGCAAGCCCAAGCAAGAGCGCCAATGCACCGACCAGATGAAAGCTGTGCAGCAGTTCAAAACTGAGACCACCGATGAGTCCACCCGTCAGACGCCCGATAGACGTTGCGCCGACATTGCTGCTCATCATGACGGCCCGCGCATTCGGCAGGACTTCGGTAAACAGCGAAAGGGACGAGACAATGGAGGCCTCGAAAAAGATGAAGACGGCAAATAGGCCTGCCAGCGCCGCAATGAGGTGAAAATTGAGGAAGGGCAGGAGCATATAGAAGCCACTGCTAAACAGCGCCCCCCCCAACGCCAAGCGCCGTTTGCCAATGCGGTCAGAGACGCGAATAACCAAAATTTCCCCCATGACCTCCGCCGCACCGATGACGATGGTTGCCGCGCCAAGACTGGTGACAGCTAGATCAAAAGTATCCTCCAGCCAGATGCTGAAATTGATGTAGATCACTTCATTTGCCATCATCAAAAACATGGAAAACAGAAGGGCGGCTTGGGCGGTCTGGCTCTCGCGTACAGTACGCCATGCCAATGCGGGAGTGACTCGGTTGAGGTGGATGGTGGTTTCGCCGGGGTGGTCGCTTGGCAGCCATGCCCATAGGGCCACGAAGCCGATTAAACCTAAGATGGCAAGGCCAAGAAAAACCGCGCCTAAACCCAGTTGGTCAAGGGTGATGCCCGCGAATAGAGCGACGACAATCAGTGAACCGGCCCATGACAGTTCGGTGATGCCGATGGCGTAACCGCGCTGGTGATAGGGCACACGATCCGCGAGATAGGCTTGCATGGCGGGGTCGAAGATCATCTTGACGACGCCAAAGGCCACGATAATGACGGCAAAAACGGCAAAGACGGGACGCATGAAGCCAAGCAGGGCAGCGGCAATCAGGATGCCCATACAGGCCAACATGACCCGTTTGCGCCCAAAGGTTTCGGATAATGGGCCGAGCAGGGGGCTGGCTAATCCAACACCGGATTGGGTGGCGATGACGGATTGGACGCTGGCGGTGGCGACCCCCAATTCTTTGCTGATGGGCGGCAGAAAAATATAGGGGAAGCGGCGTGGGATATTGACGAGGAGGCGGTTGAGCGTCAGCAAAATGATGCTGCGGTTGGTGGTGGTCGTGTTGGACAACGACGGCTTACTTTCTGCGTTGGGTATGAGTTGGGTTAATGCCTTATATCAAGGGCCATTCTACACGATTGGTGATGGGGGTCAAGCATGGTGGGCAAAATATAGGTTTTTTGCCACCAACTGATGCTGCTTAACAAATAGAATTAGTAAGGCAGAACCCCATCCCAAACCCTTCCCCTAACAAAGGGAAGGGATTCAATACAGCGATTTCGACTCCCCCTCTCCAACGTGGAGGCCCGTTAATTCGCATTAAAAGGTGTGACGGAAGGCGTTACGACGGCGGTGGGTGTACGTAACAAAATGCCCGTCACCTGAATCGAGACTTCGCGCTGATCGAGGGTCTGGCCCGTGCTGACATTGACCAGACGGATACGCAGGACAAATACTTTGGCCCGTTCTGGCAGACGCGGCGCGACCACCCCTTCACCCGTCGAAGCGACCCATAGTTGACTGCGGGGCAGTTCAACGGAGACGGCTGAACCATTTTCCAAGACTTGCTCAAAGACGAGATTGGTACCCACCGGACGATTCAGAACACGCCACACCAGCGAAATGGTACCGCCTTGATAATTGAGCACATTGGCGTCAATGCTGGCTTGGCGGGCGGTGAATAATTCGATGCCGGGGGGTTGATTGGCATAGCCGCTGTACGGGATGAGCAGGAATTGTTCGCTTTGCACCGTATTGCCGCTGTCATAGACGGCGAGTCGGTACGTGATCGGGCCAAAATTCAGGGGGTGTTGGATAAACACGGCGAATTGCCCAGTGGCCTCAAGGGGGGTGCTGAAAGGGTTCAACATCGAAACCCACGCATTGCCCTGATATTGGCTGAGGGTCAGATAATCGCCGGAGCGCATCCCCAAAACCTGCCAGCGCAAAATGGTTTGAACATTACCCGCCTCGGCTTGGGCGACGGTGACGTAGTTCACTTCAGT
>JAIOHL010000188.1 GCA_019913005.1 Anaerolineae bacterium
GCCCGCAGTAGGTCGTCAATCACCGTGTAGATGGTTACAATTAGATGCTCGTTCATGCTGTTCTGCGCTCCGCTCGTGTGTTTGGTGACTACGATTGTGGAGCGTTGCCAGCATGAACGTCAACTAGCAATCAAGGTAAAACTATATCTTCCCAGACCAAATTACTATCGATGTACAAAATCTATGGCGACTCCAAGCCCAAGATGGATTCTTTTTATTCTGCCCTTATGATGATATAGAAGAAACTTATCCCTTTACTAGGATTCTTTTTCCTTATACGGGGTGCATTTCAAGCCCTCATGAGGACGAGGTTTACCCAAAAAGAAAGAGTCAACTCGAGCTTTTACTAGAACAATATTTTATGAACGAAAGTCTTTTAGAGTCTACTCTTCTTTTAGACTCTACTCCTAAATTTGAAGAAGTATTTCCCTATAAATTTGAATTTCCAAGCAGAGAAGAATTTGCCTCGAATTTATTACTTGTAGAAAGTTTCCCTCCTGTAGATCAATCATGGAAAGAAGCTCACTTTTGGCTTGCCCAAACAGATGAAAGCTATAAAGAATCTGTCACTAATCTTAATTGTCAAATCAGGATACAGCCAAATAAAGAAATTTTGTTGGTCGGGTTAGATGTCCAAGAATTTGTTAAATCTCAATTTGAGGCCATTCCTGATATTAGAAATAAACTTATAAAATGGTCTGTAGTCGATATCAACGGGAATTCTCTACATCAAGGTATATCAAAATATCTTCAAGATTTATGGGATGGTTTGAGGGTACTTCCATATACTGAAAACCAGATTTTGAAAAGCCTCGGAAATCTTGTTGTTTTGTTACTATACTCAGAAAAGCATGGGTTTAGATATGATGCTCCATTTAAAGACGAAAGTTATATGGAGGTAGTTAAACAAAGCTGCTTTGGTGAACTAATTGAAATTGAATTTGGTGCTGGCGATGGCAGTTACTCAAGGTCATATGTTCCTAAAGAAAAATTGCTTTGGGCTGTTAGAGAAGATGTCGAATCATATATCGCTATTCAGTATAGAGATTTTATTTTAGGAAACATAGAAGGTCTTCTACAAGCTGTCCGAACTCCATCTTGTTTGTTTAATTTTGAACGTCTAACAGATGTTTTTGTCGAGTATATTGTGCCATTTCAAATTTTGAAAAATCGAGAAGTTAAATATTACACTCCTGCACGTGTAACAGTGTTGGGATTACCTTGATTTAAAAATAATTCTTATCACCCTCGCGCATTTTCAAACTTGTAGGAAATAAGATCGGTATCAATGGGGAGACGATATTTGTCGGGGTTTTCGTGGTCATAGGGGCGGGTTGGGAAGTTGACCATCACCGCATCTTTAGTGCCAATATTATGATTAGCGTGCCAAACCCCGGTGGGGATGGACATCAGTTGACGGCGATATTCTGACATGACGACTATGGCAACGAGGCCATGTGTTGGGGAGTTGGGGCGACCATCGTAGAGAACGACTTCCATTTCGCCAAACATGATAAAATAGCGATTTTCATGCTCCATATGCATTCCTTAGCCTTTGACCATGCCGAGGCGCAGGGTGAACATATAGGTAAAGACCAGCGGCTCTTCGTGCCAATTCCAGCGTGAGTCAAACATCTCACAGACCGTGCCGCGATCGTCCACATGCGTTACCAAATCTTTGAAGCGCACGCCGTCGGGCAGTTTATGGAGATTTTCACCCGTTGCAGTAACAGTGGGTTGCGCAGGGCATCGGCAAAGAGCAGGTTGGTCATGAATCGTTTCTCCGGTCGCTTGTAACTAAACCGGAGTAGTATACCATGCACGGCGCTTTCGCAGGGAGATACCCGCGTCGCTCGGCTCATTGGATTGGCGACTGCGCACCCGACCCCGCACATCAATATGGATTTGACCACTCTGTCGCAGGCGCGCAAATTCTTCCGGTGTGATGTCCGGCGCTGGTTCACCACCCAGTCGTTCCAGACGGGCACGCGCCTCCTCTGCGGTTTCCTCATGATGACCATTGGCAGCGGCAGGCGGTGGAGGTGCGGACGGCATTTGCTGCTCGGCCACCTCGGGCGGCGCTGGATTGCTCCCTTGCAGTTCATCGGGGGGGAGTTCGGAAATGGGTGGTTGATTGGGTTGGTCGGTCATAGGTTACTGCTCATCAATTCCATCAAGGGATAGTTTGTTGTTGGTTTTGCGGACATCTACACGGACGGGTTCACCGAGCAACTGGTCAAGCGAGATTTCGTCGGTGGCGACCTTTTCCATATGATAGGAACCGCAGACAAGGCATTTGGGGTTACGTGGAATATTGACCCACTCGGCGGAAAAAGGCGGGGTGATATGCCCCTCACGGATTTCCAGCGGTTGATTGGCTAACAAAACAGTGTTGGCTGGAAAATGACGCTCGGCGGGTGTGCCCTCTAGCAAAATATTGAGGACGATGTTGGCCTGCGTATTGGCGACGCGCACCACATCCAGCCAGAGGCCCGGTTCGGCATCAATCGCGCCATCAGGACGACGCTGCCCATAGTCCAAATCGGCATCCGCGCCATCTGGGGCAGGGGTGACATACCCTTCGCGCAGTTCGGCGGCCCAACACGCATAACACGGGCCATCTCCGGGGTAGATTGCCACCACATCGCCGCCCTCGCCGCGTTCATAGACCCCCGCGTATACCGCCACGAGATGTCGTTTGAGGCAGGATTCGTTTAGGCTAAATTTCGCGCCCTCGCCATCCACCCCCACGACCAGAATATCCATTTGATCGAGCAGGTGTAGGTGGCTCTCAATGCGGTCTTGCAGGGTGAACACCTCGGCTTGAGGATTGCGTTGCAAAATCAAATCGCGCACGGCTTCGACTTTGGGTTTGCCGATATAACGACCATCGGCGACATGACGCACAATATTTT
The DNA here is from genome assembly GCA_019913005.1 of Anaerolineae bacterium. Classification (GTDB taxonomy): domain Bacteria; phylum Chloroflexota; class Anaerolineae; order Aggregatilineales; family J027; genus CFX10. The sequence continues at coordinate 2,916 of JAIOHL010000188.1, forward strand.
GGGGATCCAACACATCGTCATCCACCAAAATAAAGCGCTGTACCCCCGACATGGCTAGGGCCAGCGCGACATAGCCGCCGCCTGAACCCACTCCGACAATTCCGACGGTTTTGCGGGCCAGCAGGCTCATGGCGTCATGCCCTAGCAGCCGTTCAACGCGATTCCAATCGGTCATTTTGTTTTCTCCCACGCCTCGATTGCCTTCACTCCGTCTACCAATAAATGTTCATCCGTCCATTGGGGGATTATCCCCTCCGGAACTTTGGTGGAGGCGTTGAGCAGCGTTTCAAAAAGGTCTTGGCCTTCTTTGGGGCGCATAATCGGTGCGACGCGCCACATAGGAGGGCGGGTTGGATAATTGACGGGGGTCAGGGCAATCACGACCCGCGACGTACCGGGACGCCAGATGGTCAAGCAGGTATCCAGTGGGGGGTGTCCCCGCGTGTTCCATGTGACCACATCCATGACTTCTAGCCCGTTCTTCTCCAATGCCGCCAATTCTTCGTCAAAACGCTGGCGTTGTTTAATCCACCAAACAACAGGTGGCAGGCCGGGAAAATAGTCATTGGGTCGCACGACCACTTTGACAGGTTCAAAGTCGCGGCCTTCCTTCCGCAGCCACCAAAAATCTATACGTATTCGGGCGGCTTTAGTTGTGCTGGTGGCCTCAACGATCAGCGTATTTTCAGCAGGCGGAATGCCTTCGCAAAATTCGGCAAGAGTGACAATGGGAGCGAGTAAAAAATCCGTGCCCATCCCCTCCAAATGTAAACGGGCGGTATGCAAATCTTCAGTCGAGGGGGCAATCATCGCGCCGGGTTGTTTGTGCCAATCGCCTAGATGACGCAGAGGCACATCCCATTTGGCGCTACGGCCCTGACTGTGTATCTCCCGATACAATTTCCAATTTTCCTGCCACCACTCCGAAATATTGGTTTGCCAGCCATCACCCTGCACAAACATGACTGAACGACGGACAACATCTTCCATCGGCGGAATGGTGTCGAGGATACAGATTTCAGGTGGAGCGTTTTCGGTGGTCGGTGTAATAAGGCCGATGAGCGCTTCACCGGTTTCATTGCGTTGATAACGCAGTGCCCCCTGACAGATTTTTTCGACCACCCGTTGGGCTACATACACCAGCGGCAAGGGGTTTTCCAGCATGGGGGCAGGAAAGTCGAATGGCTTTTCAACGGGGGGGGTGTCGTGGGTAGTCATCGGTTTGGTTTCAGCCAATCCATCAGGTTTCGCTTCAGTTTTTCTTCGATACCGGGCCATTCACCAGTTGCACGCCATGTGTAATAGGCATACAACCATTCAATCGCCCAACCTGCTACTGTGACGGCGGTAGAGGTCGAAGGGTTCCATCCATACGAAATGCCGTCTTTGGGATTAAACAAACAAAGCTGCCCGTCCTCAAATTGATGTTTAGGGCTGTAAATGTAGGGCTGAAGCACATAGGCTTCGGCAGGACGATTGGGATAATCTTTCGGGTAAAAAATCTTGACTTCATGTTCACGCTGGGGCAGGCCGACGAGATTGACCTCGACCATGCCGCGCCATGAGAGCGTATCATTTTTATCGAACGTTAGCTGGAACGTATTGCCAAAGGTCGCCTGCATAAGTTCTACTTCCAAGCGCAGACGTGGCGAGACGTTTTTTTTAGTTCCCCACCATTGTGTAGCCACTGCCTATCTTCCTGAATAACACTAATGAGTGCTGATACGGCGCTGCTGTGAAAGCAATTCTTCTAGGGAAATTGGTAATGAATCATCTTCGAGCGCCACCTGTACCTGTGCTTCGCCGTCTAAGCCGAATTGACGACGCCGTTCATCCAACGAGGGCGACAAGGTAAACGGATGCAGCGCTACCAAACCGCCATCCACCCAGACCTGTAAATCCCATTTGCCAATATGGGTTAGGCGATTGTTGCCTTTGAGGGGTAAGCGATAACCGGGCAGCAGCAGATTTTCACCGGGTCGCATGTAATGTTCCATCTCGCAGACAAATTGGGGATAGCCTGCCGCATCTTTGATTTCAAAACGGATGAGGCTTTGGCGGGGGTGGGCATAGGTTGGGGCGTCTACTACGACATAGGGGCGCAGCGAATTGTCGTCTAATGAAAGCAAACGGGCTTGCCGAAGTTCCAAACCATCCTTGCGGATTTCCTCCACCAATAGACCGACATCTTGCAAGCGATAGCCATGTGTGTCGCGGTCAGGGCGCATACTCACATATTCAGCAGAGCGGCGGGCCGATTGGGTCATTTGCACACGGCGGCGCTCACGCGAGGCAGGATTTGCGCGGCTGATGCGACGCGATGCACGGGTATTGGTTTGGAGGGTGCGGGCGGCGTTTCCGGCAACGGCCATTGTGGTGAGTAGAGTGACGACCCCCCCTAAAATAAACGCAGCAGCCCACTCTCCTGAAACAAGGAGAACCATAAACGCGATGAACATGGCGATTAACCATGCCATATTACCCCGGCGATTGGTTTTTGGCATTGTTTACTTTTCCACTAAATGACTTTACTTCTTCAATTATATATCATACGCAGATCGCTTGTCTTGGGTCGCACCACCCCTCATTTTTTGGGGGTATACAACTGTGACTATCGGACTACAGAAAATGGAATTGGGCTTCCCAGTGAGTTGAGAAACCCATTTTTTGCTTCGAACATTCTAGCCAATATCTCTTATTCGGTGGTGACACCCTCCATGTTCAGCTTGATTTCATGTTGCCGTCTTTGACCAATATGGGGGAGTTTGGTATTAATGACGGCTACCCCTGCCAGAATGACAATGGTGGCGAAGATCATGGGCAGGGTTACATTTTCATCGGCGACTAACCAACCCATAAAAACCGCGATGACCGGATTTACATAGAAATTTGTGCTCACTTTGGCGGGTTCGACAGTTTTCAGCAGCCATAAATAGGCTGTATAACCGATGATTGACCCAAAGATAGTGAGGTAAATCAATGCAAGGATAGATCGCAGTGAGATTTCCCCTATATCGAGGCGGGAAGGTTCACCTAACAGTAGACTGACTCCCAAAAGCAATATCCCCGCCGCCAGCATTTCACTGGCTGTACTCATGCGGGTATCTGCTGGCAATGGGGCACGCCGCGAATAAAGGCTTCCAGCGGCAAAGAACATGGCCCCGATGAATACAATGCCCATGCCCGCCAACTGATCGTTATCAGCATCCATGGAGGGCGCAAAGAGTAGGATTATCCCAACGAACCCAAGCCCCAAGCCGGTGAATATTTGAGGGCTGGGCTTTTTGCCCCCGAAACCTAACCACCCGAACAGCGTGATCCAGATGGGGATGGTTGCGACGACCAACGCCGCCAGTCCGGAGGAAATACGCTCCTCGGCGAAACTGACCAAGCCAATTCCCCCGACCAACATCAGTCCGCCAACGATCACTGCCGAGCGCCAATGCCGCAGACTAGGGAAATATCCACCCCGCACCAACAAAATAACCATCATGATGCCCCCTGCAAAGAAAAAGCGTAACCCTGCCATCATAAAGGCCGGGATGGTTTCGACGGCAATACGTATCCCTAGAAACGTCGTCCCCCAAATGAGGTAGATAGCGAGAAATGCTACTCCAATTTTGACCTTTGTAGCCCGCGATAGATTGTTTGTGTCTGTCATGATTGACTTTCTCCACTTTGGACAAGACTGATTTCATCGTAAGTGGAAAAACTTGGGCCGTCTTGTATGTTCTTGCAGGGTATGGCTATACTTTTCTTATGGCTACCCAACCCACTTTATCTAAATCACAAGACAGCGCCCAACTTTGGCGGGTGGATGTTTTTGGCGGACTCGAATTGTTGCGTGCCCATTTTGTCGAATTCAGTTTTTCCCCGCATACCCATGATGAATTTATGATCGGCATGACCGAAAACGGTTTCGCTTTGCCTCAATTTCGGGGGGCGGTGCGGAACGTTGGGCCGGGAGATGTGTTTGTGTTAAACCCCGGCGAAGTGCATGGGGGTGGGCCAGCCGCCCATTCGATTTGGCAGTACCGTTCGTTTTATCCCTCATCCGCTTTAATGCAACGTGTTGCCGAAGAACTTAGCGAAGTTCATCGAGTTGTCCCTCAATTTACGGGTGGTGCGGTCAATAGCCCCATTGTAGCGTCAATGCTTTGGCAAGCACATAAGGCATTAGAGGGGCCAAGTTCGGCATTGGTGCGCGAAACGGCTCTTTTGGAGGCACTGGCTAGTCTGATTACACGCCATACGGCAGACAAAATAGCCGTACACCACACGGGTATTGAACATCGTGCCGTCAAGGTGGTGAAAGATTATCTTGAGGCACTCCCTACTGAAAATGTATCACTCGACACCCTAGCGCGAGAGGCAAATATTAGCTCCTTTCGGTTGTGTCGGGTATTTCGACGGGAGACCGGATTATCACCCCATGCTTATCAAATATTGGTGCGAGTACGTCTTGCCAAGTCACTGCTGACGAAGGGAATGCCTATCTCACAGGTTGCGGTGGAAGCGGGTTTTTTTGATCAAGCTCATCTGACACGGCACTTTAAGCGCGTCTATGGGGTGACGCCGGGGCGGTATCTCAGTGAAGTATTTCCTTCATAAAATGATTTGAGGAATTTCTGGCAATGGATAAAAAACACCCTTTGGTCTTGTTACATGGCGCAGTGGGGGCAAAGTCGCAGTTTGTGGATTTGATTCCGCTGCTTGAATCGTATTTTGAGGTCATTACGCTCGATTTTGAGGGGCATGGTACGGCGGATTTAACCGATAGGCCATTTAAAATTGGACATTTTGTTGAGAATGTCTTGAACATTGTAGGACCGGAAAAATTCGATGTGTTTGGCTACAGCATGGGTGGGTATGTTGCGCTGTATCTGGCCCTACATCACCCCGAACGGGTCGGACGGGTGTTCACCTTAGCCACCAAATTCGATTGGACACTTGCGACAGCCGAAAAAGAAGTTAGGCTGTTGGACGCCGATAAGATTTTGCAGAAGACTCCGCACTATGCCCAAACCCTACAGGCGATGCACCGAGATTGGCGCATGGTGTTGGAAAAAACACGCGACTTGTTGATAGGGCTGGGTCAGCAAAATTTATTGACTCCCGATATTTTGGCCCAAATTACCCAACCCGTGCGGATAGCGATAGGAGATCGGGACAGCATGGTCAGCTTGGAAGAAACCATCACGGCGTATCGAGCGTTGCAGTTGGGCGAATTGCAGATTTTACCCGCAATCCCTCATCCATTCGATAAAATATCCCCGTCTTTGTTGGCGGATGCCATTATTCAATTTTTCACGAGGGGAAATTGGGCGTGACCCATCGAATTTTAATTGCAACATCGCTGTCCGAAGCCGGATTAAATCTGTTAAAAGGGGAGGTCGGGGGTTTGGCGCAGGTGGTCGAACCAGAAAACCTGAGCAAACACTCGGCGCTCAATGCGGCTGAGGCTTTAATCATTCGGGATGAGGTAGAAATTGATACCGCCCTGCTGGAAAAAATGCCCAAACTGCGGGTGATTGGGCGGGCTGGGGTAGGGATTGCGGGAATTGATGTCGAGTCAGCTACGCGGCGTGGCATTATTGTCATGAATACCCCCGGTGTGAATGCGATCAGCACCGCCGAATATACCTTTACGTTGATGCTGGCGATGGCGCGGAACTTGATTCAAGCCCATAACGCGCTGACAGGTGGGGTATGGAAACGTGAACAGCATGTGGGGATGGAACTGCACGGTAAACGATTGGGCATCATCGGCTTAGGGCGGGTGGGTCGTGAGGTCGCACGGCGGGCAATTGCGTTTGGTATGACCGTGCAAGCCTATGACCCGTATATGACCGAAAATCAACTAGGCGATTTGCGATTAAAACTGGTTGGCTTGGCTCAATTATTGGCGGATTCCGATGTTATCAGTTTGCACTGCGCCACGACATCTGAAACAGTGGGGTTGTTAAATGCGGATACCTTCTCGTTGATTAAAAACGGGGCGCTGCTCATTAACACCGCACATGGCAGCATTGTAGATGAAGATGCCCTGCTGACGGCCTTAAAAAATGGACGATTGGCGGGGGCAGCAGTGGATGTGTTTGCCCATGAACCCATCACCGATTCACCGCTGCTCAATTTGCCAAATGTGCTGCACACCCCCCATCTGGGAGACAGCACCCGCGAAGCCCAACGTGATCTAGGCTTGTTGATCGCACGGCAGGTGCTCGATGCTCTGCGTGGCGAAGATTATCGCAATGTGGTTAATATGCCATTTGTAGATGGGCGACCCTTTGAGATGATCGCTCCCTATTTGAAATTAGCGGAACGTATCGGAATGCTGCAACATGCACTGGCACGCGGGCCAATTAATCGGGTGATGCTGGAATTTCGTGGGCAGGAGGTAGAAGGGCTGGTCAAGCCAATGACGGTGGCTTTACTGCGCGGCTTATTGATGCCAATTTTAGGAGAAAGCACAGTGAATTACATCAACGCGCCCGTGCTGGCCCATGAGCGCAATATCTTTGTGAGCCAAATCAAGGGGCTGGATAGTCCTGATTATGCCAATTTGATGTCGTGTCAGGTGCATTGGCTGGGGCCACACGCAGGCAGTACCACGATGGCAGGGGCGCTGTTTGGTCGCACCGAGGCCCATATCGTGAAGATCAACCAATATCGTACCGACTTTCAACCGGAAGGCGTGCTGTTGGTCATTGGCAGCTATGACCGCCCCGGCGTGATCGGACGGGTCGGGTTGCTGCTGTCAGAAAACAGCATCAACATTGCGGATTGGCGGACGGGACGGGCTGAACCGGGGGGGCAGACCCTATCGGTAGCGATTTTGGACGAGCCGATTTCGGATGACCTGCTGGAAACCCTACGTTCCCAAGATTATGTGCGGCACGCGACTCAGATTGTTTTTTCATCCTAATCAGTTGGCGAAACACGAATCCGCTGCACATACTCCCCCGCCGCATAATTGCTGCTGCCATCGGTGACAGTACGGGCCAGCGTGTAGCGAATTTCAAAATCCAGCGGGGTATTATCGGGAAATGTCCAATCGCGCACGAGGGTTGCCCATGTGTGGCAGCGATTGTCATTCTCGGTGTAATCGTATTCAAACCAATACCGACTGCCGATGTCTACCCCATTGAGAAAAAATTTCATGGTTAGGGCGTCAAGGTTGGCTTTTAATAATTCGTTGGTGGCCGTACACCAAATAAAATTCCATCGCAGGGTTTGGGTAGGGTCAATGGTGATTTCATATTCAGCTGTGCCGGGGGACTTCAAATCTCGGAATTGGGCTTCGATAGGCGTCCAGAGACTTTCATATAGAATAACCTCGTTGATGGTCGAGGGTGGAGTCAAGCGCACGGGCAAATCTAGCAATGCCTCTTGATCTTGATGCAGCGCCCAAATTTTGACATCGCCCTGACGACTGACCGAGACCAACATTGTACCATCGGGATTAAAGGCGAGTTTATTGATAACAGGGCTGGGCTGCTGCTGAAGGGTGGCGATTTCTTCATCTGAGGCGACATCCCACAATCGAACCGACCCATTGGAACCGCCAATCGCCAAGAGACTGCCATCGGGGCTGTATCGCAGGGTGGTAATCCAACTGGTGGGTGGCTCCAAAATATCCAGTGCATCACCGTTTTGAATATCCCAAATTCGCAGGGTGCGATCCGCACTGCCCGAAGCCAAGCGCGTACCCGTCGGATTAAAGGCCACTGTAAAGACTAAATCGGTGTGGCCTGTCAATTCGGTCAGCATGGTACGGTTTTCGACATCCCATATCCGCACCATAAAATCGCTACCTGCCGAAGCTACCCATTTTCCATCCGGGCTGAACACCACCTCTTCTACCGAGCGCGAATGTCCTCCTAAGACAATGCCCGATCCATCCGCGACATCCCACAGCCAGATTTTGCCATCCGCGCCACCAGATGCCAATTGAGTCCCGTCAGGGCTAAAGGCGACACTGTGTACATTGTTGTCATGCCCCCTCAGAACCGATAACTCTGAACCCGTGTGGGTTTCCCAGATGCGGATGGTGTTGTCGTCCGCACCGGAAGCGATTTTGCTGCCATCGGGACTGAAAGCGACAGTTACAACATCATCGGTATGCCCACGCAGCAAGCGAACTTCCTCATCCACCATCGAAACTAGGTAAACACCCTCTAGGCGGGCGAGAGCCAATAATTCCCCATCCGGCGACCATGCGGCATCTTGCGCCTCAAGACCGGGAATCGTTTTTAGTATTTCCACTTCGGAGGCGGTTTGGGCCGTGATTTGCAACGGATTTTCGGGGGTTGCAGTCGCCGTTTCAGCTTCGGGCGTATTGGTTGGAATGGGTGTTTCTTTGACGGGTGAGGTCTCGGCGGAGGCGTTTGGCGAAACAGGGAGCGAATCATCGGTAATGGTCGGGAACTGCTCGTTTTCGCGCGTGGGATCATCATTTTGATTGCTGAGTAACACGATCAACCCGCCGAATCCGATCATCAGGAGGCCCAGCAGCAGGAGACTGCCAATCATCCAGCGATTATTTTTGCGTCGGCGGGGTTGGTGACGCTCAAAGGGTGTACGGGTGTCGTCCATCGGGCCAGAGGGGACAGGCGGCAGGGTTTCAAATGTCTTGCTCCCCAAAAACCCAGTGGTGAGGCGTTCTTGGGTGGGGATTTCAGCAATGGCCTCTTCCAATGCGGTGACAAAGGTGCTGGCATTGGGATAACGCATACCGGGGTCTTTGGCAAGCACCCGATTCATGACTGAATTGACAGCCGGAGGTAGATTGGGTTGCACAAGAGAGGGCGGCTTGGCGTTTTCATGCAGGTGTTTGTGCATCATCGCATAGGGTGTGCTGGCTTGGAAGGGCAGTTCATCCGTCAGCAAGATGTAGGCAATAACGCCTAACGAATATATATCGGCCCGTGCATCCACACTTTCGGCCCGCCATTGTTCCGGTGACATATAGGCGGGTGTACCCATGGCTTGCCCAGTGGTGGTCAGTCCGCTTTTTTCGACCTGTAGCAGCTTGGCGATCCCAAAATCGCCTAGATAAGCGTTGCCTTCGGTGTCAAACAGGACATTGCTGGCCTTGAGGTCGCGGTGGATGATGTTTTGTTTGTGGGCATAATCCAAGCCGCTGCCGATTTGCCGCAAAATTTGCAGGGCCTCGCGCAGGGAAGGGCGCTTAAAAAATTCAAGGCGCTGGCTTAATGTACCCCCCGTCAAGAGGCGCATGACGATGTAGCTGATGCCTTCATCCGTTCCGTGATCGTAAATCGGCAGGATGTGGGGATGCTCCAATAGCGCAGCGAGTTGAACTTCGCGCTCAAAACGTTCGGCATAATCGGCTTGTTGGGCAAACTGGGGCGGCAGCACCTTAACGGCGACTTTGCGTCGGACGGCGGTTTGATAAGACTCATAAACGGCACTCATCCCCCCCACCCCAATGAGATCACCGAGTTTGTAGCTGCCAAGCTGTTGTCCAGTCAGGTTATGCTGCATGAATCCTGCCCTGTCTACGCCACTTTATGATGTTGGAAATTATAGTCGGGGAACGGGTTCGTTCCAAATTGGTTATGCCTAAGTCAGAATTTCCTTTGGGCAAATGCTTGACTCAGAACAGAGGTTCGGAATATAATGTGGAAAAGTTTAACCGAACGTATGTGCGACGAGGTGGTAATATGGCAAATACAGAATCTAAACGAACATCGCGGCGAGACCCTAATAAGCTCTCGGAACGTCAAAAGAAAATCTTGGTATTCATTGAGCAATTCTTGAAACGGAATGGCTATCCGCCGACCATTCGGGAAATTGGCGAAGCTGTCCAAATTGCTTCCACATCGGTGGTCAATTACAACTTGAACAAGTTGGTCAATGGTAGCTATTTGGAACGCTCCCCCGATGTATCACGTGGACTGCGCCTGCTCAAGAATTTGAACAATGAGCCTGTCGAAATCGAATATACCCATGAAATACGGGTGATCGAGGCTTCGAATGTCACACCCGTGCCGATGTTGGGCAAGATCGCGGCGGGGATGCCTTTGATGCTGCCCGAAAATCACAGTTTCTATCCTGACCCTGATGAAATCGTCGAAGTCCCATCACCGCTGTTAGGCCGCTATGCCAACAGCGACAATATCTATGCCCTGCGGGTGCAAGGCGATTCAATGGTAGATGCACTGGTTGGTGACCGAGACATTATTGTGGTGCAGCGGCAAGAAACGGCTGAAAACGGGGATATGGTGGCAGTGCTGTTAGAAGATAGCAACGAAACCACGCTCAAATATTTCTATCGTGAAGGCAAACTGATTCGGTTGCAGCCCGCCAACACGACCATGGACCCGATTTTGGTAGACGCTCGACGGGTCAAAATTCAGGGACGTGTTTTGGCTGTTCTGCGCCAACTCTAAACAATCAATACACCCATCGCCGTGCCTATGCCAACACACTGACAGCGTAGACGACGGATGCGACGATACCTGCCGCAAATAGGATAGGAGCAAACATCCATTTGTTGGGTGTATTTACGTCCACAATGCGTACTCCGCCCGGTTCAATCAAATCGCGCTGCACTTCAAATTCCGGGCAGATAAACCACGCCAATATGAACCCTCCAACCAAGCCGCCAATATGAGCCGCATTGTCAATATTGGCATCCGGTAGCAACCCAAACCCAATATTAATCAGGGCCAAAATCCCCATTTGCGACAAACGCCGCTGTGCTCCGTCGCCATAAAGATGACGATGGCGGTGTAGATAGACCCCCATTGCGCTGAAGATTGCAAAAATCGCCCCGGACGCACCAATCGAAACAGCATCGGTATAGAGCAGGCTGGCAAGCGAAGCTGTGATGCCCCCCAAGACGTAAATTAGCGCGAACCGCACATGCCCAAAAAGGCTTTCCACATCGCGCCCAAACAGATAGAGTGCGTAGCCATTAAACAGGATGTGCATCATATCCAGATGGAAAAATATGCTGGTAAACAGCCGATAGTATTCGCCGTCGTAGAGAATGCGCTCGTTGATTTTGGCCCAGTCCAGCATAAAAAGGCGGCTTTGCAACGCACCCAGCGAATTTCCATAGAGATAAATCACGCCGATGATACCCAAAATGATATATGTCAAGATGGGCTGCACGGTGGGCAGGGTGATGCGCACGCGATTGTTAGGCGAGGGAGGTGTATTGGGGGTAGGTGGGTTGTGATTTGGTTCCATACCGACATTATGGCGGTAGAAAAATTGCTTGGCAATACACATCACCCACTTGCCGGGCGATTTAATGAAATTCTAACTTCTCTACTTACTTTATTGCGTTGAATCGAAAGTGGCTTATAAGGCTTGACCTATTATAAGATTTAGGTTAATCTAAAAAATAAATTAAGCTCATAGAATAATCTTGCCGATTAGGATGTTTGTCCTGACGGAAACCGCTCTAAATCACTTTGATTCTCTTAACATTGGGCGCAGGATAACAGATAGTAGGCGGATTATAGGAGGGGAACCTTGATTACGATTGACCATGTATCTAAGCACTATCAGATGGGGGCTGTCACTGTTACGGCCTTGCAAGATGTGTCATTGCACGTGAATAAAGGCGAATTTGTCGTGATTTTGGGGCCATCGGGCAGTGGCAAAACGACGTTGCTGAATATGTTGAGCGCCCTTGATACCCCAACCAATGGCAAAATCAGCATTAACGGCCAAGACATTACCTCCGCCAGCCGCACCGATCATTTTAAATTCCGACGCGAGACGATAGGCTTCATCTTCCAGTCATTTAACTTGTTTCCAAGCCTAACCGCTCTCGAAAACGTGCAATTTGCAGTAGATATGCGCGGCAATCACCGAAATGGCAGTCGGGCAGCAGTAGCACAAGAAGTCTTGACACAAGTTGGTTTGGGCCAACGGGTGCGCCATTTTCCACACGAACTTTCGGGTGGGGAACAACAGCGGGTAGCCATTGCACGGGCGCTGGCGATGGGCAATCCGATTTTGCTAGCAGATGAGCCGACGGGGGAACTCGATTTTCGGACGGGTATCCAGATTTTGCAGTTGCTACAAGAACAGGCATCCAATGGAAAAACGGTGCTGGTCGTGACGCATAACCGCGAAATCTCACGGGTGGCAGATCGCGTAGTTGAACTCAGCAGTGGGCAAATTGTACGCGATGGCCCGCCACAGGATGGCAAAGCGGCTATTAGTGATCTGCATTGGTAAAGGGGACTAAACATGCGACAAGTTCAATTTTGGCTGCGCTGGTCATGGCGTGACCTCAAAGCACGCTGGCTACAAGTGGTGGCGATTGGCATTATCATCGCGCTGGGGACAGGGGTCTTTAGTGGATTTGGGGGACAGAAAAAATGGCGGATTCATTCACTCGATGAAAGCTATGAGCGCCTAAATACCTATGATTTGCGGATGACCCTGACCGATGGTAGCTATCTTGAAAAGGAAGCATTGGTAGATGCCCTGCGCGATGTAAATGGAGTAACGGGGGTTGAATCGCGCCTGATTATTGCGACACAGGTAGATGCCTCCCAAGACGACGAAACCATATTGGTACAAGGTGAAATCGTTGGGGTAGATGTGGCAGAGGATGGGCCGCATATCAATCAACTCTACCGCAATCAAGGCCGCAATTTTACCGAAGCCGACAGCGGTCAGAATGTGGCGATAGTCGAATACAAATTCGCCAAGCATTATGACCTTAAACCCAGTGATGCTTTGCATATCAGTGGCGATATTCCACTGGATTTTGTGGGTACGGGACAATCATCGGAATATTTTTATATCATCCCGGAGGAAGGCGTGTTTTTGGGGGAGGCCAGTTACGCTGTACTCTTTATGCCGCTGGAAACAGTGCAAACCATTGCAGGACGGGAAGGCTTGGTCAACAGCGTGGTGATGACGCTGGCCGATGGGGTTGATAGGAAAGGGGTGCAGGCGGAAATTGAAACACGCATGGCCCAAACATTCCCTGATATAGGCTTCGAGATGAATACGCGCCAAGAGGATGACATCCATAAATTGGCCTATTCCGATGCTGAAAATGATCAGGTGACGTGGGACATCATCGCCTATCTATTTTTGATTGGGGCGGCGATGGGGGCGTTTAATCTGGCAGGGCGCATGGTTGAAGCGCAACGGCGACAGATCGGCATCAGCATGGCGCTGGGGGTGCCACGTTTTTGGATTGCGTTCCGGCCTCTGCTCGTCGGATTACAAATTGCCGTGTCCGGCATGGGGTTTGGTTTAATTTTTGGGGCTATTCTCAGCAATGTTTTTGGCAATATTGTCAAAGATTTTGCGCCCCTGCCCTATTGGATTATCGAACTGGATATGGTGACGTTCCTCCGAGCGGCGGTGGTCGGGTTTTTGCTGCCGTTTGTGGCGACCTTGATTCCAACTGTACGAGCGGTACGAGTGAATCCCATTGATGCCATTCAATCCGGAACGTTGGTGGCGAAGGGCGGTGGATGGACAAAACTGCTGAATTATTTGCCTATCCCCGGTAGGAGTTTTGCACGGATGCCTTTCCGCAATATCCTTCGCGCTCCTTGGCGAACGACTTTGACGATTTTGGGGGTAGCGGTTGCCATTACCCTTATGGTGATGTTTGTTGGTTTCTTAGATACCTTTGTTGCCACAATGGATAAAGCGGACGAAGCACTGTTGGGGCGAGGCGGGGATCGAGTACAGGTCAATCTCAACTTCTTCTATCCAGTGGACACCCCGAATATCCAAGCGTTGGATGACCTAAAAACGGCGGAGGGCAATCCTTTGCTCGATCAGACCGAACCGCGCTTGATGCTAGGTGGCACATTAAAACGCGGCGATATTGAAATTCCGACGATGCTAGAACTAGTCAAAATGGACAGCCCCATTTGGCGACCCACCTTTGTAGAAGGCGATCTCAGGGCAGGGGAGGACGGAATTGTGCTTTCGGAAAAAGCCGCCAAAGACCTTGATGCGAAAGTTGGGGATACCATTACCCTTGAACACCCCCTTCGTGAAGGCACGTTCTCATTCCGCATGATGACTAGCGAAGTTCGAGTGGCGGCGATTCATAATAACCCCATGCGTTCCCTAAACTATATGGACATGAGTAGTGCGGATATGATGGGCTTGGAGGGGCAAACGAACCTGCTCGTAGTGACACCAAGTCAGTATGCGAATGTCAATGACATCAAACGCGCTCTATTTTCACAGCCGGGAGTGTCATCGGTGGTCGGTGTCCAAGAATATTTGGATGCTTTTGACGAGGTCTTGCGACTTTTTACCTTGTTCCTGAGGGTGGTCCAGATTGTGGTCTTGTTTATGGCGTTTCTCATCGCCTTTAACTCAACCAGCATTAATGTGGATGAACGGGTGCGAGAAATCGCCACGATGTTTGCTTTTGGGCTGCCCGTGCGAACGGTGACACGGATGCAAATTGTCGAAAACATCATGATCGGCATCTTCGGCACGCTCGTTGGCTTGTTGGCGGGGTGGCTGCTGCTGCAACAATTCTTGGCGGCACGGGTGGAAGATCAACTAGAAGACATTAATCTGGTTATCGTACTGGCACCAACCACGATCCTGATCTCGTTACTATTGGGAGTGTTGGTGGTAGCCCTGACGCCCATTTTGAGTATTCGCCGAATGTTGCGCATGGATATTCCCTCGACCATCCGTTATGTGGAATAACACGGGGGCGGCCTAAAAAACCGCCCTCTTAGTTGCATTCTCTCCGCAAATCTCTAATATTGAGGCATCGTTTTACCCAATATTATTTATGGACAAAAATTATAATGACGGATAAGCAGTTTCCGGTTGAACCCGAATATCTCCAACTCCTCTATGAAGTCACACGCTATCTCAATTCTAGTCTTGAGTTCGGGTCGGTTTTGGATTATGTCATAGACCGTGCCATTGAAGTTACACGGGCCGAGCGCGGTTTTTTGATGTTGATAGACGAACAGACTGGCAAGCTGCATTTTGAAGTGGCACGCGGCATGAATCGGCAAGATTTGGAAACCCCCGCGTTTGAGGTCAGTACCACCGTCGTCAACGAGTTAATGATGACCAAAGAACCCATTCTGACCAGCAATGCGCTTTATGATAAGCGGTTTAAGGCTGGTGAGAGCGTCATCACCAAAGGGCTGCGCTCGATTTTGTGTGTGCCGATTATGATGCGGGACAAAATGACCGGCCTGATTTACGTGGATAACCGTATCATCGCGGGCATGTTTAACGAAGGGCATCGGGATTTATTGGCGGCTTTTGCCAGTCAAGCTGGAATCGCTATTGAAAATGCTCGTTTGTATCAGGTTGCTGTTGAAAAAGGCCGAATGCAGCGTGAGTTGGAAATGGCCCGCAATATTCAACAGGGGCTTTTGCCGCGTTGGGTTAAAACACTGCCCGGATACGATGTCGCTTTTGATTGGTATGCGGCGCGAGAGGTGGCAGGTGATTTTTATGACTGCTTTTTGCTGGATGAACACCGCATGGGGATTGTCGTGGCAGATGTGGCCGATAAGGGTGCTCCGGCGGCGATTTTTATGGCGGTGGCGCGGAGTTTGTTACGTGGGAATGCTTTTTCGCACCAATCCCCGGATGAAACACTTGTCTCGACCAATTCTCTGCTATTGCAAGACGCGACAGGGGGAATTTTTGTCACGGTCTATTATGCCATCTTGGAACTCGGTGGCCGAATGTATGGGGTCAACGCAGGCCATAATTTACCCCTGCTGTATCGGGCTAGAACCCGGCAAATTGAGTGGCTGCCACGTGGGGGGCGTCCGCTGGGATGGTTCGATAATTTGCCGACACGCATTGATGAATATCAGCTAGAGGTCGGGGATGTAGTGGTGTTTTATACCGATGGCTTAACTGAGGCAGAGAATATTTATCAGGAGCCGTTTGGGGATGCTCAACTGGCGGAGGTAGTGATGCACCACGCCAATGGGACCGCAGGCCAGATCAAAAATGCGATTTTGGCAGCGGTAACGACCTTTGTAGGGAATGCCCCGGTCTTAGATGATTTAACGCTGGTGGTGGTGCGCTATATCGGGGAAGAGTAGGGCAAAATTGAGCAATGTGGCAACAGAAGAGCAGAAACCATGTTCTGCCCCCCTTTGTTCACGTGCGAAGCGGCGTATACAGTTGGCTAATTGCAACTGCTCGAATCTACTTGGAAGCCGAGTGCATCAACGACGTCGGACAACACGGGAATATCATCCCATGCACAGGTGGCATCTACCACAATAAGACCTACAACGCTTGAGATAATGCACAAAACCAAGAAACAGCCGCAGGCCAAAAACAGCCAACGTCCAGCACCACCCCCCTGCATCGGTTCATCTTGGTAGCTGTAGGCAGGTGGGGGAGCAGGCGGCGCGGCGGCATAACCGGGTGCTTGGGCCGCATAGGGATCATAATAACCGCCCGCTTGGGCAGGCGCAGCACTGGGGCCAACCATCGTCGCTTGAGCAGGCGGCTCGGCATACCCACCGCCAGCCGGAGCCATTGAGGTGGCTTCATAGGCGAGAATCACGGTTTCGCCAAGCCCCACAATATCCCCACTGGACAGAGGTCGTGCCCCCGTCAAACGCTGACCATTGACAAACGTGCCGTTGGTCGAGCCGAGGTCTTCAATAGTATAGCCGCCGCCGCCGCGTGTGAATCGGCAATGGTGACGACTGACTTCCGGGTCGTTAATGGTAATATCGTTGGTAATGTCACGACCCAACGTGCTAATGTCTTTGACAAGTTCATAAACCTGATTCGGTTGTGGCCCCCGGCGAACAATCAGGCGAAAGCTGCCGCCGCTTTGCATATAAATGCCTCCTCCGCAGAAGTACGAGGGTGGATGATAACGCAGTAACTATAGTAGGAAAGGGATAACAGGTCAACCCTGCTACAAATTTTATGACAACCCAAAAATCGCGCAACTTGCCTTTTCGAGTGTTGAGTATCGGTGGGTCGGATTCTGGTGGGAGTGCCGGAATTCAGGCTGATCTCAAAACCTATGAGGCGCATGGTGTGTTTGGAACCACTGCTTTGACCGTTGTCACAGCGCAAAATACCATTGGTGTTCAACAGGCATTTCCACTTCCCATTGACTTGATTGAGGCCCAAATTGAATCTGTGCTGAGCGATATTCGTCCCCATACTATCAAAACAGGCTTGCTTGGCCGTGCGGAAGTCGTGGGGTTGGTGGCGGAAAAAATTAAATCCTACGGCCCCGTGCCGCTGGTGGTAGACCCTGTGCTGGTCAATGGCAAGGGGGATTTGATTGTCTCGCCCGAAACGTTGGATGCCTATCGAGAGCAACTCTTTCCATTGGCGACGGTCATCACGCCCAATTTGGATGAGGCGGCGCGATTGGTGGGCAAATCGGTAAGGGCCTTGCAGAGGCAGGATGCTTTACATATGCTTGCTCTTGATCTGAGGGGATTCGGCCCGCAGGTGGTGGTAGTCAAAGGTGGGCACATACCGGGTGATCAAATAGGGGATGTGGTATATGATGGGGCGGATTTCCTGAAAATACAGGTGACACGTCTGCCGATTGAAAATCCGCACGGGGTCGGCTGCACGTTCGCCTCGGCAGTGGCGGCAAATTTGGCGCAGGGCGCTATTCCCCGGATGGCAGTGATGGCGGCCCATGCCTATTTGCAATCGGCCTTGAAAGCGGCCCTTAAATGGAAAGTCGGGGAAGGACGCACACCAGTGAATCATCATGCTGGCAGAGTTTAGGCGGATATTGTAGGCTTAGATGAGCCCCTATCTCGCCCAGCGGAGTACAACCATGAGCCAATCTGAATTAACCCCCACTCCTAACCCATCTGCCCAACAGCGCAAAGTGCAAAGCAATTGGCAGCGCTTTGTCTCCCGCCGGATTTTGACGACCCAACACCCGGCGCGGCGCTTGTTACGGGGGATATTGATTGGGGCATTGGTCGCGTTGATGGTAAGTTTTGCACTCTATAACCAATGGTTTTTGGATATTCGAGCGCGGCTAAAGGATGACCTTTATTCGCCCGCTGCCACGAGCGGCAATGTAGTGATTATCGCCATTGATAACAAATCGTTAGAGGCATTGGGGCGCTCACCAGCGGACTGGGATCGGGCCAAACACGCGGAATTGGTGAATTTCTTGGCTCAAGCGGATGCACGGGTGGCTACATTTGACCTCTTTTTCGATGTTGCAGCGCCGCCGGGTGATGAAGAATTTAAAACAGCAATGGATGAGGCTTGTCGTCCAACACCGCTCGGAACATGTACCGGAATGGAAGTGATTCTGGCGGCGGTGGGGGGACAGCCTGTCAATGAGATGCAGACCTCAGGAATTAGCACGTTTATCAATATCGCACAGCCCGAAGAATCCTTACGGAATGCAGCAGGGCGTTTGGGGCATGTGAGTGTGCGGCCCGATACCGATGGCTATTTGCGAGAAGTGCCCTTGATTATTCAGGAGGTGGGCCAACCGCCGATTCCCATTCTTGGGCTGGCAAGTTTCCTGAGCTATCAGCGGTTGGATGAAACTTCGGTGCGTTATGAGGATGAAGAGCTTCGTTACTATATTGATCCAAACGGCACGCAATACACCGTCATTCGCAAACTACCCACTGATGACTTTCCTCGGATGCTGGTTTATTATTTTGGTCTCCCATCCCATCCAGATGATGCAGATTCCACTTTTGCCACCTATTCCTATATTGATGTGCTAGAAGGCAAAGTTCCCTCGGAAGCATTTGCCGACAAAATTGTGTTGATTGGAGTTTTGGATGCGGATACACAACCTGACGAGTTTCCTGTGCCGATCACCTCAGCGGATAACCAAATGTACGGGGTGGAAATTCACGCCAATGTCATCGAGACCATCTATCAAGCCGAGCGCTCTGAGACCCGCAGCAAGAATTTGAAACTACCCCTCGTGCAGCAATCGGAACGGGAGCAGTATCTATTTGTGATTGCGTTTGCTATGCTAGGTGGGATGCTGTTGTCGTTTGTGCGGTGGTATATTGGCCTGATTGCTGTGCTTTTCGCCTACGGGGTGTTCTATTTTGTTTATGCTTATGTTGCCCTAATCCAACGGGGAGTGTTGACGGAGCTTTTCTTTCCGGGGATGGCGCTGGTCTTGGTGTTTATCGGGACGGTTATCTCGAATTATGTGTTTGAAGAACGCCGCCGTGCCGAAATTAACGATTTGTTCAGCCGCTATGTCTCGACTGACATCGCCCAAAAAATATTGGAGAGTTATGACCGGGGCGAATTGGAACTCGGCGGAGAGGAACGCGAAGTAACGGTTATGTTTGCCGATGTGCGCGGCTTCACGACCCTTTCAGAAGGGCTGCCTCCACAGGAAGTAGTCAGGATGCTGAATTTGTTTTTGGAGCGCATGAACGAAATCGTCCTGAAACATGGTGGCGCGATCAACAAGTATATTGGCGATAACTTGATGGCCTTTTGGAATGCGCCCTATTTCCAAGAGGATCACGCATGGAAGGCCACCCAAGCGGCGTTGGAGATGTTGGAGGCGATTCATGATATTAACGCCCAACAGCAGTTTAAATCCCCGGTACAGTTCGGCATCGGCATTAACACCGGGATTGTGGTGGTGGGCAATATTGGGTCACAGCAGCGACTGGAATATACCCCGATTGGTGATACAGTCAATGTGGCGTCGCGTTTGAGTGGTGTCGCTGAGGGAGGAGCATGTTTGGTTGGGCCGGGGACGTATATTTATCTGGCAGAGCGGTTGCAACCTTCGCGGCAGCTTCAGGTACGGCTCAAAGGCAAGGCTCAAGAGTTGGGGGTCTACGAATTTCGGCCTCAAGCGTAAATAACCCAGTGACCCAATAGGGTCATTGCCGCGAAGTCCTAACCTTAAAGGTCGTCAAGTTCGCCTTTGTCCAATGACATTTGGAAGGCCCGACCAATGGTTAGGATTTCTTGAATCCAATAGATGATTTCCATCTGCTCGTCATCGGCTGCCATCACCGCCTCAAATAAATTATCCGGCATGTCTAGGAATACCTCCGTGCTGAGACAGGCAATGGCTTGCAGGACGGAATCCCGTGATTCGGGTGGGTCCCCATCCATCAACCGCTCATACCAGCGTTCCATGACGGGATGGATTTGTTTACAAGCAGCGCCGTCTTCGATTTCCCCTAATTGGTCATTGGCAAAGGTTTCAATGTCATCCAGCCATTCGGGTCGTTGATCTTTGTCACTCATGTTATCCACTCCCAAAAATGAATTATGGGTAGTATACGTAGAACAAAACTGGAATGCAACTTGGCTCAAACGTTCTATTAACATTTTAAATACCTAAAGACCGACTGGCGGGTTCAAATTGAGCAAAAATTCACAGGCGTTCAGCAATGCGGAGTTTGGCACTGCGAGCACGAGGGTTGAGGTCAATTTCTGCGTCGGTGGCTTCAATCGGTTTGCGATTCACGTGGCGGATACTGGCTTGATGGTTGCAGGTGCAAATCGGCTGATGGGACGGGCAAAGGCAGTCGGTAGATTCTTGCCTGAAGTATTGTTTGACGATGCGATCTTCAAGGCTGTGGAAGGTCAGAATCGCCAAACGCCCCCCCGGTTTTAAGAGATTTATTGCGATGGGCAAGACGGCCTCTACCGCGCCGAGTTCATCATTAACAGCGATGCGTAGGGCTTGAAAAACGCGGGTGGCAGGATGAATTTTGGGGCGCGGGCCATGCGAGCGGTACAAGTTGGCGATTAAATTGGCGAGTTCGGTGGTGGTGTGGATAGGGCGGGATGCCACAATTTGACGGGCCATGCGGCGACTGTCGTTTTCTTCACCATATTGAAAGAACAAATCGGCCAATTCTTTTTCGGAAAGTGAATTGACCAATTCGGCGGCGGTCATTGTGCCAGAGGAAGGGTCGAAGCGCATATCCAACGGCCCCTCCAAGCGAAAGGCAAAACCCCGTTCGGCCCGGTCAAACTGCATGGAGGATACGCCCAAATCCAACAAAATGCCGTCTACTTTGGGCGCATCCAACTTTAACCATGCCGCCGCTGCCTGCTGCATTTCGATATAGCTGGCGTATACCAACGTGGCTCGATTCCCAAATTCGGCAAGGTGTTCGCCTGCAATTTTGAGCGCGTCGGGGTCACGGTCAAGGCCGAGCACATAGTTATCGGGACGGGTTGACAGCATGGCATGGGTATGACCCCCTGCGCCCAGTGTGCCGTCCACGAAATAGGCATTTTCGCGCTCGGCTACTTGCAGACCCGCCAAGATGGCGTCAACCATAATCGGGTGATGGGGCAGCGACATAGACTTTTAGCTCTTCGCTTCCAATTTGAATACCCGTCCGAGATGGTCGGTCACATAGATTTCACCATTGGCATCTTCGCCAAACGAGCTTATTGGGAAATCGGTGTTCATAAAAACATCCCCTTCCCACTCGCCATCCGTATTTTTCAACCAAAAGATCGCTCCACCACAATAATCCGCATACAAATAGACCCCATCCAGTTCCGGTAATTCCGAACCACGATAGACATAGCCCCCTGTGACCGAACAACCGAGATCATGGCTGTATTCGGCAATAGGTTTGACAGTCCCCTCAAGTTCTTGGCCCTCATAGGAATGACGACCCTCATAAATATTCCAGCCGTAATTTTCACCACCTGTGCTGTCGGCAGGTTGAAAATTGACCTCTTCATATTGATTTTGACCGACATCGGCAATGTAGAGATCACCCGTTTCGCGATCAAAGCTGAAACGCCAAGGATTGCGGAGGCCAATCGCCCAAATTTCAGGCCGACCTTCAGTACCATCCGCAAATGGATTATCCGGTGGAATCGCATAGGGTTCCGTATTGATGTCGAGGCGCAGCATGGCCCCCAACAACGTAAAGGGGTCTTGCCCATTGTTACGCGGATCACCAGCGCTTCCACCATCCCCCATGCCGATATAGAGATAATCATCTGGCCCAAACGCCAGCATCCCACCGTTGTGATTTTCAAAAGGCTGTTCGATCCAGATGACCACTTTTTCGCTTTCCGGGTCGGCGACATTGGGATCATCGGTGCTGACGGTGTAACGGGCGACGACGGTGCTGCCATCTTGGGCGGTATAATTGACGAAGAAATAGCCATTTTCGGCATAATTGGGATGGAAGGCTAAACCCAGCAATCCCTGTTCGTTTCCGCCATCATTAACGATGCCGCTAATATCCAAAAAGGGCGTTTCCAGCATTGCCCCATCTTGGTAAATGTAAATTTCGCCGGGTTGGTCAACCACAAATAAACGGTCAGTGTCGCCGGGTGGGGTC
>JAIOHL010000020.1 GCA_019913005.1 Anaerolineae bacterium
GAGACATAGGCTTTTAAATGACTGATATCCAAACGGCCTCTAAAATCATCTCTGTATGAAGGTATTGTATGGAAATTCGCTAGGGCGAGTCAATTTAAAAATTTTAATTCACGGAAAATTCAGAGCGACCTCTTTGCGACGGCGTGTCGGGATGTACCCCACCGTCCCAACGATGACCCCAACGGCCAGCAACCCCAGTGCTTCCCAATCCTCATCCGGCATCGGCAGGGTTTCGATCAGGGTGCGGCCATGATAGGAGGGCAGGCCATCGTCAATCGAGGTGATTTTATAGGTTGTCAGATCAAGGGCACGCAGGCGGAGATCACTGTCGCTCCATGACTCAAAAAATAGCAAACCGCCGTCTATGATAAAGGCGGGGGAGGGGCTAATCCGATCCCAGAGGAGCGTCGTCTCACTCCCGTCGGCCCGCATCCGATACAGCCGCCGAAACCCATTTTCACCCTCGGTCAATATCAGCAACCACTCCCCGTCAGGTGTCCACTCGGTTTGATAAACTACCTGATTTTCGAGTATCAACTGCCTTTCACCCGTCTGGCGATGAATGCGGTACAAATCGGACGGCGAAAAATAATTCGAAAACTCGGTGGCCCACTGGCGATAGTAAAACCACTGGTTATCCGGCGACCATGTTTGAAACCAGCCTTTGAAGGGGGTGATAGGCAAAGGTGTGGGTTGGCTGCCATCGGGCTTGGCATGGATGAGATGTGGATTGCCGACCTCCCCACCCCAATAATAAATCGCCGTCGTATCGTATGACCAAAACGGCAGGGCATCGCGCAGCACCCACACGTGCTCGGCGACCACCTGCTCATCGGAGCCATCCACCCGCATCCGATAGAGCGCTTGTGGCTCGGAGAGATCTGCCGAACCCACATAATAATAGACCCAACCGGGTTGATTGATCGCCGGCGTGGTTTGCAGGATGTTGCCGCGCTGGGTGATTTGGGTGATTTGGGGTGGATTGCCGAACTCGAAACGGAATAGATCACCGCCTGTCCCACGATCTGACCAGAAGATATAGCGGCCATCCCGAATGGTGGTACGATAGTCAGTAGGGTCAAGCGGAACGAGGATACGGGTACGGGTCTCAGACGCCAAATCCACTAACCACAATTCGCGGCGAAAGGCGTCGAGGGGATCCGTCGTTGTAAGATACACCTGCTGCTGATCGGCATTAAAATAGGTGGGGCGAATCCAGCCATAATTTCCTTCGAGCAAGAATTCCTGATGCCCCGTTAGGTGCAGCAGCGCAAGATGGCGCAGACCACGCACCCGAACCTCCATCGTCATCCACCCCGGTTGCTCCCACTGATCCATCACCAGCGCTGGGTCGGTTACGCTGGCGATCTTTGCGACATGGGAGCCGTCGGAGAACATCCGATATACATCCGAGCCGGCATCGTAGCGATGGCTGACGCTAAAAATCACCCACACCTGATCGTATGTGTTGCAGCGTGTGATGAGCAGCAGCCCCACCATGCCGACCAGTATCACCGCATTCAACTGGCAGATCAACCGGACGATACGCATCATCGTGGCCTCCTCGTCCTCCCTTGCGAACGGATTTTAACGCAGGTGGTTGGTGAGGGGGTTGGCGTAGTGTGAGGGTGGGGCAGGCGTCGGAACAAAGGCCAATGCTGGGCCGTCTTGACCATCATGGAAAATATAGTTTCTGGGAGCGAGATCATGTACCGATTAGCACTGCTGTTTTTTGTGTTGGTCTCTTTTGTTCCGATGGCGGTGTCTCATGCACAAACCAGTGACCCATTGGTCACCGTCAGCATCGCCGAAGACGTAGTTGAACCGGGTGATACGATCACCGTGACGTGGGAGGCCTCCAGTCATCTACGCCGTTTTCACCATGTCTCGATTGAACTCCCTGATGCGCATTGGAACCGTACCATCTTCACCTCGACCAATCGCAGCGGGTCAATGTCCATCACCATCCCGGTTGATTTTTATGACGAAGCCACCATCACGGTTTATCCCCAAAAATCCAACAATCAAAACTATAAAGATGCGGCTGGTAAGGTGATTTCGGCCAGTGCCAAAGTCGTGATTGATGATGGGGTGGAGATCAAGAGCCTGACCGTCAGCCCCAATCCGGTGGAGCAGGGTGGCACGATCACGGTTAGTTGGGAAGTGACCTATGGCGATCAGCCTGTGCCGTTTCTCAGCCTGACTCATCCCAGCGACGAGGATTTTTATGCCAACGAGTTCAATCTGCCCCCCGTCGGCTCCATGACGTTGACCATTCCCGACTATTACACCGAGTCGTTTTTTGTCTCCCTCGGTGGTGATAAGATCATGCCGCAGCAGGTGGATATCGGTATCACCTGCGCCTTTAGTGAGTATTATAGCGAGGCGGAGACATGCCCGATCACCCGTGCCAACGTGACCCTGACCTATCAATATTTTGAGGGCGGGTTGATGGTTGCATGGGGCGAATTTATCTTCATTATGACCTACGCGGGCGGTGGTTATGGCTATACCCAGCCTGCCGCCGATTTGAGTGGAATCGAAGTGCCGGAGGGTGTGCAATTGCCCGACAGTGGATTCTCCGGGACGTGGTTGGTGTTCCGAGATCGCGTCGGTTTTGCCATTGGTGATGCCGGAACGTACTCAACCATCATGGAAACCCACCCTGACTATTCTGGTCGGCACAAAGCGACGGGTTATTGGTTCGGCGGGCCAGATGGTGGCTTGATTTATGTCAATCCCTTGAGCCTCGCTTGGGACACCTACGACTAGCAGAGGTAATCAGTGGGTTTTTATTTTTGACCCGCCGACTAAATAAACTCGGTCATGCAGCCCCACCCCCGGCTCCTCCCCAAGCATAGGGAGGAGAGAAAAGCCTGCATTGAAGCCCTTCCCTATATTTGGGGAAGGGTTTGGGATGGGGTTGGTTTCTTCCGGTTTTCCGGCACTCTCTGAGATTACATCGTCTAACCATTGAAAGAAGGTCTGCCATGTGGAGATTATCCGCACTCATATTGGTAATTGCTATGCTCATCACGCTCATGCCCTTGCATGTTGACTCGGCCCATGCCCAAAACGATGACCCACTCGTGACGGTCAGTATCGCCGAGTCCGAGGTCGAACCGGGGGATACCATCACCGTAACGTGGGAAGCGTCCAGCCATCTGCGCCGTTTTCATCATGTCACCATCGAACTGAACCACCTCGTCGTGTCGGAGCGTGTTACATTGACTTCGGCCACACGCAGCGGGAGTATCGAAATGACCGTGCCCGACACCTACTATGATTTCGCAACGGTGCGGGTCTATCCCGAAAAGCCCAACAACCAGCGCTATAAAGATGCCACCAACATGACGATTTTTGCCGAGGCCGAGGTGGGGGTGGATGACGGGGTCGAGGTCGTGTCGTTTACCATCAGCCCCAATCCGGTGGAGCGCGGTCAACCCATCACAGTCAGTTGGGAAGTGGTCTCCGCCAATGGCCCTGCTCCCGATGTAGCCCTGATGTACGATGGCGAGGGCGATTTTTATGAAACGGCAGGCCCCTTCCCTCCCGTCGGCAGCACCACCCTCGAAATTCCCCACTATTACACAGAGGGGTATTCGGTTACTTTGATGGCACCGATGACAATGGGGGCGCGGGCTTCAACCACGCTCATTTGCCCATTTGAGACGGCCCTCACCAACCACTGCCCCATTGAGCAAAACACGATTGCGCTGACCTATCAATATTTTGAAGGTGGCATCATGTTGCAGTGGGAGGATAGCGTGTTTGTGCTACGTACTAACCCACGATACGCGGGTCTACTGACGGTGAAGGCGGGTTTTGTGAACGGTACCACCCCGCCCGACGGGTTGTTCCTGCCCGCACCAGCGTTTGCCGGGATATGGTTGGATTTTCAGGATGTCTTTGGGTTCGCGCTGGGTGAACCCGCCACCTACGAGACCCTATTGGAAACCCATCCCGGCTATTCGGGACGGCACAAGACCGAGCTTTATTGGTTGGAACTGCCTGACGGTACGCTCATCAGTGTGAATATCACGAGTTTTGGCTGGTCGTTTGTTGAGGACTAGCCGATGCGTAGATCATTGAAGCCCTTCCCTTTGTTAGGGGAAGGGGTCTGTCTTTAGCCGAATCTGGTAGGAGCTTGGGAAGTTCTACGATTGGTGCTCGATCTGATAGGTCAAATACACGACCCCATTGGCGATAATCTTCGAGTCGGCCAACTTCAAGGACGAACGATAGCCATCGGGAAACAGGCGGATGCCTTTGCCTAGCACAATGGGATGCACCATCACCTGAATCTCATCAATCAGGCCCGCGTCAAGCAGCGAATGAACCAGTCTCGCACTGCCGCTTATCCCGATCTTGCCGCCGGGCTGCTGCTTCAGCTTGCGGATTTCCTCGATGACGTTGGACTTGATCTGCGTTGAGTTATTCCAAGCGGCTTTTGGCAGCGTGGTCGAAACGACATACTTGGGTGCGCTGTTCAGCTTGTCCGCAACCCCGTGTTCATTGTGCGTCTGGGTAGGCCAGTATCCGGCGAAGATTTCATACGTGACCCTGCCCAGCAAAAAGGCATCGGTGTCGCGGATTTGGCGCTCCGTGATCTCGCCCATTTCCTCCGACTGAAACGGAAACTGCCACCTATCGGGCGCTTCCATAACCCCATCCGCCGACAGGAATTCCGACACAACGATCTTTCTCATATGGTCTGCTCCATGTCCTGTTGAATTGTCACCCAATAATAGCACAAATGTTCCTGCCAGCAAAACCACCGCCCTGCCCGATTTCGCGCCCAAAAAACAATCATGCTAGACTGACCCCATCCATTTACAAAAATCGTTTTTAGGAGGACACCATGCAAGATTCAACCATGACGATGCCGCGCAAACGTGGGGGCTGTTTGACCGCCATGTTACTGCTGATGATGGTCGTCAATCCGCTGATCGGGATTTATTATCTCACGGCGGGCGACGCAGTGAAGGATGCTGTGCCCGACTTACCCGATTGGGCGCTGCCAGTGTTGATTGTCTTAAGTTTCGTCAATTTCATCTGCGCGATTGGCATTTGGATGTGGAAGAAGATTGGGTTTTATGGTTTTGTCGGCACATCCATTGTAGCCGCCATCATCAATCTTATCAGTATCGGGCCGGGGCAGGCGTTTTTTGGCTTGATCGGGCTGGGCATCCTCGGCTTTTTGGTGCGCCCCATCTGGGATGACCTAGAGTAGAAATCTTCCGTACTTCAAAAAAACCTTCCCTTTGATGCTTTTTAAATTTGTCCCCACTCTAAACCCCTCCCCAATGATTGGAGAGGGGCTTTATTAGGCCGTTTTCGCGCTATTGCCC
>JAIOHL010000189.1 GCA_019913005.1 Anaerolineae bacterium
CTCCAATAGGCGAGGGGGAGGCGAAGATGGCGGATTGAAGGCCGTCTCGATGATTGGGAGAGGGGGATTTAGAACATATGAGCTATTGTGGAGGATTATATAAGTGAGAAGGGAATTCGTAACTGCCGTTACGGATTTATGCGGGTGGGTTATATTTCGAGGCGCTTGGATGGCCGATAGGAAGGGGGAGGTGTGGTAGGGAAGATAATAGTTTAATTTACACGATTGTAATAATTCTGCTTATGAAACGATATGCACTTGTCAAGTGGTGTCATCAGTTATGGGGGAGGGTTATACATGGCCGTTGGGCGGGCGGAAATGTGGTAGGGGTTGGGTTGACCCCATCCCAAACCCTTCCCCAAACATAGGGAAGGGCCTTGAACCCCCTGCCCCAGTCTCCGAAGGGTTGCAGAGGAGGTTGGCGAGACAGGCGGATTCAGCAGCGCAGGGTCAGTCTGAGTCTGTGGAATGGCAGGGCCATCGCCTACGAAATCGAACCGTCATCAGTCGTTCAGATGTTTCGTTTTATCTTCAGGCACTCGGAAGTATGTTATAATTAGTTAGTAGTGTGTTTTTAGAAAAATAATTAAACTTATAAGATATGCGAGGGGAGACTGGGTGGTATCTCATATGAGCAAAAACCTATTGTGTATCTATTCTCACCAACGACTTCAGCAAATACCCGAATCGTCATTACGCCAAGCATTACTGGAGATGCTGGAAGATGTTCGGGAAAGTGAAGAATTTGAAGTCAAGGAGTTTCGAAATAAAGCCGAGCTTGAGAAAGCCTTGTCCAGCAGCAAAGTACCTAGCGTCCTCGTGATTGTTGAAAAGGAAAAGAGCAATAAACCGAGTTGGTCGCAACTCCTTTTCGACCCAGTTTTGCTTTCGCCCAATACACAGGTCATCGTCATTCTTCCGCAGGGTGCGCGGATAGACACCTCCGATGTGTTAGAAGCGGGAGCACTCGCCTGTTTTGTATGGCCCTTTGAGAAAGAAGTTTTGAAGGGGTATATTGACTTTGCCGCGATACGGGCCAATCGAGAATTATTCCTGTCTATGTTTGCCGAAAAAGTAAACAATTTGGGCGATGTGAATAAAATTGCGACCATGATTCTGGACGAATTGCAGCAAGATATATTTCTAGGGTTTGACAGAGCGACGTTTGTGCTAGTTGGGTGCAGCCGACATGAACTGCTCAATCCGCACAGGAATTTGCCGCCAAACCGTGTGCTACTCGAAAATCGAGGATATGGTGAACAAGACATCAATCAGTATTTGCTGCGACCACTCGATCAAGACAATTTGATGAAACGCATCATCACCAGTGGGAAACCCTATATCCTCAACGCCATTGATGCCCAAGACCCTCCGCGTGATTGGGAAGTAACCAAAGAAACCGAAGATATTCGCTCGTGGATCGGCATCCCTTTGATGAGCGGGGATCGGGTGGTGGGTATTATCACGCTTGATTCAAAAGACCCTGACAAGTACGTGACCCTTGATGAAAATATTTTGCTGCGTTTTGCGACGGTCTGTGCCAACAGCATGGATCAGACGCTGGGCCAGCGGAATCGGTGGATTGTTCAGAAGATCATGGCCGAAATCAGCCTCACCCATGATATTGTGGAATTGCTCAACAAAATCATCATCAACATTATGATCGAACTGCGGTGTTCACAGATCAGCGTATTTAGGCGTCAAGAGATTAACGGTACGAGTGTATTAACGCCTTGGGTCAATGCACGCGGGTCAAACTTGACACGCACTTTTCGGGAAGGTGAAGGGCTGGCCGGGGAGGTGCTGCGCAGCAAACAAAGCCTGATTGTGCCGGATGTGCTCAGTTCCAAACACTATCTACAACCCATTGGCGAAGTCAAGGATACCTATTCGATGATGCTGGTGCCCATCATGGTTCAAGATCGGCTCATTGCGGTCATCAGCGCGGATCGGCAAGGTGTGACCGGATTTTCGCGGTACGATCTGGAACTGACCGAACTGCTGGCGCAACAGGCAGCGACACTGATTGAACGAACATGGGCATTGGGACTGGTGTTTGAGACCAGCGCGAGTCTGAATAATAAGGAACTTGATATTGATCGGGTCTTGGTCGAGATTGTACGGAGTGCAGTAAACATTACCAATTCCGTGTCGGGTATTATCTTTCGAATCAATCAAGAAACGTATGAGGTTGACAAAGCCTACGGGTGGCCTGAAGCGTTCAACCATCCTGATCCGCGTCCGGACGGTCAAACGCGAACCGTCATTAAAACGGGCGAAATAGCGTTGGTCAGCGACAAAAACGCGATCAATCCGCAGTTGTTCGGTGCCCTGAAGGAACTGATCCCTGACCTAGACGAATCGGACGATATCTTGGTGGTAGGTGTCCCGCTGATCTTGGAAGGCAAGGCCATGGGAGTGCTGCATCTTAACACGGTGCGGCGGCAATATCTAAACCCAGTCGAGCTTCATACCTTACGGCTGTTTGCCAATCACGCGGCGGCAGCGATTAGTAATGCGGATTTGTTGGAGGCCACCAAGCGGCAGCGGGATTCGCAGATGCGCCTCGCCAGAGCCAATGCCAAGATATTGGAGAGTGATGACATCAGTTCGATCTTTGATAGTATCGTTGAGCAGGCGTGCAAACTGGCGGGGGCTGAATATAGCCATCTGGCTTTGAAGCTACGCAAGGACGGGCGCGACGTGGTGGAGTTTGCGGCGGCCTATCCCAAGAACAATTTAGACCATCTGCGGGAATTGCAGCAAAAAGTGGGGACGATTGATCTGGAAATGGGCAGCGACAAGTTCCCCGAAAAACTGGGTATCACGGGCCTTGCAGTTAAATTGGGAAGACGCATCCGAATCCCAGATATTGGGGCAGAGCCAGAGGAGTCGGAATCTGCGCGGCACTATATCCCGTATGTAGCGGATACTCAATCGGAACTGGCCCAACACATTGTAGACCCCGACAGCAAAGATGTGATCGGGGTGATCAACATTGAGCATCGCCAAAAGCACGCTTTTTCAGATGATGTTGTGAGCGCTGTTGAGCAGCTTGCAACACAGGCGGCCATCGCTATCCAACGGAATCAACGGCACAAACGAGAGAATTTAAGGGTTAAGCAGCTAGAGCGCCTTTCGGATATCAGTGATAAGATCATGCGGTTGACGCCTCAACAGCGCAACCAAGTTCTGACTGAAATCGCCTCGCAAATCTGTCCCTCTTTGCAGTTACATTCAGTCTTGATTGTGCCGCTTGACGAAGTTAGCCAAGTTAGAAAAGACGATATTATTTCGAGTTCGCCGGAGATCCGCCGATTTATTACCCCTACGGAAAGAGATTCGGGCGTCACCAGTGAAATCTATTATGGCAGCCGGAGTGTGTATGTTACCCGTGATATTCGGGTTGTGCGCGATGATTTTCGGCTCGACGATATGGAAGGGCAGATTGGCGGCGCGGTCTGCTTGCCCTTGATCTCGTCACAAGGGCACCGATTTGGGGTGATTTGGTATTTCTTTTCGGAAGTGCTAAGGGAAGACCCCAAAAGTGAAGACCTCAACATGTTTAAGCTTTATGCCAATCTCATCGCGCTTGGCTATGACAATGTGATGCGTGCCCAAGAACGCGATGACCGTATCTCGCATTTGCAGGAGGAAATAGACACTCAAAACGATGAGTTAGTTAAGCGGATTCAGCGTCATTACGATACAACGGAAAAGAGGTCAAAGCGCTATTTTTGGAGCAGTGTGGTTTTTGGCATGGCAGGGATCATTGTTGTATTTGCAATTATCATCTTTGCCTATACCGAAAAGTCCTTCTTGGTCGGTAGCTTAGGGGTATTGAGTGGTGTGGTGATTCAAGTCATTAATGCATTGCTGTTTAGCCGTGCCAATGCCGAAGATGACCGACTTGAGCGGTATCATAATGAGATTTTACAGATTCGATTTTTAAACATCCTATTTAACCATTCCGAAAAACTGAAAGTTACCGATGCCGAGACTGCCAGTAAGCAGAATATTCTGACGGCAGTGGCCTCGGCATGGTTTAGTCCCAAAAAGGTAGGCGATGACTGATTAATAGGCCGTTTGAGAAGTAACCATCCCCACCCCCTGC
>JAIOHL010000190.1 GCA_019913005.1 Anaerolineae bacterium
ACCATCGAAACCTTCAACAGTCAGTTGGAGAAGATGGGGCTACAACGCTTGTATACCCGCACCAACGCTGGGTTCGACCTGAAAGTCCATGCCACTCTCTTGGCTTTAGCTTTCATTAATTTACACTAGCAATCAAGGTAATTAGTGAATCAAAAGATTATATTGTCTACTCTCTAAACTTATATGGAACAATGAATGCTGAAGTAAAAGAGTCATTGAATTATTTGGGTGCTTTTGTAGATTTGTGGCTTGATTCTGAAATGAATAAATTGATTGCCAGCCGATTTTATGTTGGATTTCCAAGAGCAAATTACGCTGATTTAGAACCTTATATGATTGCTGGCATACTCTCAAAATATGGGGTACCTGATGAGGTAACAGTAGATTTATTTGCTGTTACAAGTCCAATTGGGTTAATTCTAAGATATGAATCGTTGAATTTATATGTGCAATATAATATTGCCTATGATGCTCTTTTTCCTATTTTAGATGATTATACTATTCGTTTATGTAATAATTTGGACAATATCATAGAATTTCAACTTCAAGTTTCGATCTCACCAGAGGACATCAATCTCCCCATAGGTTTTTGGGATAACCCTGCCACAAGAAATGATTATGAGTTTAATATCGAGGAGGCAAGTCACCTTTCTCTTGAGGAATTCGCCGAAGTGTTTTCACAACCAAATCAATGTTTTGAAACCCTGCCGGTTAGCGTACTTTCTAGTCTGGAATCAACCTCATAGTGCTTCTTGGTTTCAAATTGGGCATAAATAAACCAATTGCAGTCTTGAACTCATAATCAATTGAAAAATGCCAATATGCGAAAATTTGCAAAACGCCTGTCACATGCGCGGCAAGTGGCAGTGTGCTATATTCTGCCTGCACCAACCAAATTCTGGGAGTGAGAAATGATGAGTCAGGCAGTTGACCTTATTATCTATAACGCGCGTCAATTATGTACCATGCCCCTGCAAGACAATGGCCCACAACGTGGACATCGGCTTGGGGATGTTGGCATGATTGAAGCTGGGGCCGTCGCTATTCATGATGGCGAAATTGCTGGCATTGGTACGAGTGATGAAATTTGCAGTAGCTTTTATTCCGCGACGGTACTGGATGTCACCAATCTGGTTGTTACCCCCGGTCTGGTTGATCCTCACACCCATGCGATTTGGGCCGGTGATCGTGCTGCCGAATTTGAACGTCGTATCGCCGGGGCAACTTATCAGCAATTGATGGCTGAGGGAGGTGGTATCAATTCGACGGTGCGCCAAACCCGTGCTGCTGATTTGGCTACATTGGTTGACCAAGCCAAACCCCGCCTTGAGCGTATGATGCAGCACGGCACAACGACTGTTGAATGCAAAACGGGTTACGGCCTTGAAACGCATACCGAACTCAATATGCTGAATGCCATTGCGATTTTGGATGCTGAAATGCCACTAGATTTAATCCCCACCTTTTTGGGCGCTCATGCCGTTCCACCCGAATACAAAGATGACCCGAATGCTTACGTGAATGTGCTGGTGCGGGAAATGATTCCGGCAGTTGGTGAATGGAAAGCTGAACACTGGCCCGGTATATTATTCTGCGATGTGTTTTGCGAAGAAGGCGCGTTTTCGGTGGAACAAAGCCGCCGAATTTTGGAAGCAGGGCGGATGGCGGGTTTGGGTCTCAAAATTCACAGCGACGAATTTGAATCCCTCGGCGGGACACGTTTAGCAGTTGAATTGGGCGCGACCTCTGCCGACCATTTGGTTGCGACCAACGACGAAGAAATCGCTCTGCTCGGTCAATCAAATACGGTTGCAGTGTCCCTGCCCTGCACGCCGTTTGGCTTGGGCCATCATCATTACAGCCGTGCCATAGATATGCTCGAAGCGGGTGTAGCCGTAGCTATTGCGACAGATTGCAATCCGGGGACGGCATGGTGTGAAAGTATGCAGTTCGCAATGGCCTTAGCAACCCGTTATTTACGCCTCACTCCGGCCCAAGCACTAGTCTGTGCGACGGTCAACGCGGCGTTTGCGATTGGGCGGGGTGGCGAAGTGGGTACATTGGCGGTAGGCAAACCCGCTGATCTGGTTATTTGGGAAATTGATGATTACCGCCATTTGGGGTATCGCTTTGGTGGAAATTTAGCCAAGACGGTTATCAAGCATGGCAGGGTGGTATTTGAACAATAGTCTATCGTCCCGCCAAGTAGCTTTTTAAGATCGGCAGCGAGGCTTTTAAGGCCCGCCCGCGATGGCTAATCAGATTTTTTTCGTCAGATGGTAGTTCAGCCAACATCCGACCATCTGGCAGCAAAAACACGGGATCATAGCCAAAACCATTGCTGCCACGCGGCTCAAACCCGATATGTCCTTCGACCCGCCCCTCTGCAAATTTGGGGGATTGATTGGGTAAGGCTATTCCAATGACACAAGCAAAATGGGCAGTGCGCTGCGGCATCTCAATATGGGCCAGATTTTTGAGCAGCAGTTGATAGCGGTCTACATCAGAGACGGCTTCGGGAGCACCATAACGGGCGGAATAGACCCCCGGCGCACCATTGAGGGCATCCACGACTAAACCAGAATCATCCGCAAGCGTGAGCATCCCGGCGGCGTTGGCGTATGCTTCAGCTTTGAGGCCAGCGTTTTCTTCAAAGGTCGCGCCCGTTTCCTCCACCTCCATATGGCCCAGTCCGACATCCCACAAGGACAGCCATTCAATATCGCCGAGTCCATCCAAGATTTCTTGATATTCTTTGAGTTTGCCGCGATTTTTGGTAGCGACAAGGAGTTTAGTTGTCGACATATTTCCTCTGTGAAAAACATGAAAAACCGATACTGATGAAACTCAACCTTTTTCGTTTTAGGAAACCGGGTAAAATATATTTATCAAATAGTTGGGAGACATATAAATATGGAAATTCTAAATGTAGATCAACTCGGTAAT
Source organism: Anaerolineae bacterium (assembly GCA_019913005.1). Lineage (GTDB taxonomy): Bacteria > Chloroflexota > Anaerolineae > Aggregatilineales > J027 > CFX10. The sequence goes on from JAIOHL010000190.1 coordinate 2,947, forward strand.
TTTATATTCGCTACTGTAAAAGAAAATTTGCTTGTGGCAGGTGGTCCTGACGCATTCAAAAAGTTTACCGAAAGTTGGCTGATTTCAAAAAAACAGAATTATAAAGGAGAGGCATATATCAACCAACTAGAAAATAATTCGGTGTATTTTGTTGAAAGTGCGGTAGCTACTATTCACAAAATCGTGCATTATATACATGATGGCAAACCTAAACTTAAACCTAAGAAAGTTCAGGCGTTCGTAGATTATGAAACACGATTTTTAACTATAAATAACATTGTAAATCCTATATTAGATTACATACGTGGTGCATCAAATCAAATACCCTTTCAGCTTTCAAATTGGCGATGGGACAAGGTTAAAGCCATGCGAGAGGCAAATGATCTTTCAACATATGTTGGCGAATTAGAAATCACCTGCCTTTTTGCTCAAGCAGAAGTAACATTGGCTAGAACTTTTCTCGTAGGCATAATGAGTGATCGGAAATGTGCGGGAATTGCCAAAACCATTCCAAACAGTCAAGTCTTTGACACGGTTAATGCGAGATTTCAATTTTTGGCGAATTTCTTAATGCGAGATACTTAATTTACCCTCATCTAAAATAAATCATAAAATTTCAATTCAATAGATTCTCCTTCACTATAACTGCTGCCGTTTAGAAATAGCCAAGATGTCGTGGTTGCCAGATTGGGGTAATCATGACTATCCTCAAACCTTAATGCAAAACGATTGAAAGGTGATTCGGCATGAAATCAACACGTCTCTGGTTTGGCATTTTCACCGTATTTCTGCTGGGGTTAACGGGGATTGGCCTAGTCAGTTCTGCCCCAAATACGAGCAGATTGGCGGATGTTGCCACGCCCACCCCTGCCAGTGCCACTGCCACCCCGATGCCCAATGCGATTGGCCCGACCTCTGCTGCGAATGTCAATCCATTAACTGGGCTGACCGTCGCTGACCCGTCGGTATTAGACCGCCGCCCCATTGCCGTCAAGGTGAGTAACGCCCCAGCGTCGGTGCGCCCTCAAGCGGGTTTGGCGTATGCTGACATCGTGTTTGAGCATTACCTTGAAGCCAATTACACTCGCTATACAGCGCTGTTTTATGGCAATACCGTTGAACGGGTGGGGTCGGTTCGCAGCGCCCGCCTGATTGATTTGCAGATTCCGCGCATGTACCATGCGATTTTGGCTTTTGCCGGAGCGAGTGGGCCTGTGCGTGAACGCATTTTGAACAGCGTTTTTGCGGATCGTGCCCTTGAGGGGGTGACAACAGGCCAGCCACGCTTTTTCCGTGATCCACTGATTCCTGTGCCCGATAATCTCTTTGCGAATCCAGCGAAAATCTGGGAACGGGCCGCCCGTGATGGGCAAAATGTTCGCCCCGTCCTTGACGGTATGGTCTTTTTGCAAGATGTTCCGCCAAATCCCGATGGCACGGCGAATGACATTACCATTGCCTATGGGTCGGATACGGTGCGCTGGCATTATGACGCCGAGGCTGGTCTATACTATCGCTTTGTGGATGATGAGCTACATGTGGATGCGCTGGATCAGACCCCTATCACCGCCGCCAATGTGGTTATCTTAGGCGTCAACCATGTGACCGATTACACCATTATCGAACATCAGGTGGGGGACGCCAAAAACTATTCCATCGAGATACAGCTTTGGACATTGGGGCCAGCCACGATTTTCCGCGATGGGCAGCGTTATGAGGGTCGCTGGCATCGCTGGCAGGATGAAGTGGTGCTGACCTTTTGGCGTGATGATTCAATGGTGGAACGGATGTATCTCAAGCCGGGGGTCACATGGTTTCAAGTCATCCCGTTGGACTTTCAAGGCATGACCATCGAATAAGCGTTTGGGATAGTCAAGGTGTAAAGGGTATATGAAAAAAACGGCCTGCTTCATCGGATTGATTATCGTATTGTTGAGTGGTGGTCAGGTGGTCGCTCAAGCCGATGAACCGCCTGCTATCTGGCAACCCATCCCCGGCACGACATGGCAGTGGCAGCTAACCGGGGACATCAACACCGCATGGGAGGTCGAGATGTTTGACATTGACCTGTTTGATACCCCGCTAGAAACCATTGACGAACTCCATGAAGCAGGCCGAATTGTGATTTGTTATTTCAGCGCAGGCAGTTTTGAAGATTGGCGACCCGATGCCAACCAATTCCCCGAAAAGGTTTTGGGCAAAGACTTGGACGTCTGGCCCGGCGAACGCTGGTTGGATATTCGGCAAATTGAGGATTTAGCGCCCATCATGACGGCCCGTCTTGACCTTGCGGTTGAGAAACAATGTGATGGGGTCGAGCCGGATAACGTAGATGGCTATACCAACGAGACAGGTTTTCCATTGGACGGCGATGACCAATTGGCTTATAACCTGTGGTTGGCGGAAGAAGCCCATCAACGAAATCTTTCTATCGGCCTTAAAAACGACCTCAATCAGATTGTTGATCTCGTAGAATCTTTTGATTGGGCGCTGAATGAGCAGTGTTTTGAATATGATGAATGTGAACTGCTGCTGCCCTTTATTGAAGCAAATAAAGCGGTTTTTGGGGTGGAATATGTCGAGGAGGGTGGTGATCCAAAAGATTACTGCCCCCTCGCTAATGAATTAGGCTTTTCATGGCTGACCAAACCCCTTGATTTAGGGGATGAGCCGCCGAGTGGATGTTGGGAAGGAAATTTCTAATTGTCAGAGATACCCGTTATTCGGACAGCGCATTTATGTAAATCACTGCCTGTTGGGGGGCAGATGTTGGAGATTTTGAGGGACATTACCCTTGATATTTGGCCCCAAGAGATGGTGGCGATTATCGGGCCATCGGGCAGCGGCAAAAGCACCTTGATGGGCCTGATGGGTGGTCTCGATTCAGCCACCAACGGCAAGATATATCTGAGGGGCGAGGACATTACCCTCTTGGGCGAACGTGCCCTGACTCGGATGCGAAATCAAAAAATCGGCTTTGTGTTCCAATATTTTAATCTTGTGCCAACCCTGAACGCGCTCGAAAATGTCATGCTGCCCCTGCAATATGCCCCTAATAGCCCTCGGCGGGGTCACAAAAAACGCGCTCAAGAATTATTGGAAATGCTAAATTTGGGTGAACGCATGAATCACAATGCGCGTCAGTTATCGGGTGGGGAGCAGCAGCGGGTAGCGATTGCACGGGCGCTGGCAAACAACCCCTCAATTTTGCTGTGCGATGAACCCACCGGGAATTTGGATCGGGCATCAACGGCGTTGGTAACAGAGGCCCTGTTTCAAGTGCGCGAAAATACCGGAACGACAGTGGTCGTGGTGACGCACAATCCCACATTGGCAAAACGCATGGATCGAATTATCGAACTTGTTGATGGGCAAATCGTACCCTCCCCTGCTACAATTGCCCCCCACTGAACTACTCATTATGAAAGATTGGTTGAATGGAAACTGAAATTTTGACAAAGCCCACTGTTGAAGTGGATGAAAAGAAACTGAAACGCCAAAAACGCGCCCGCACAACCCTGCGAATCTTTGGCAGTATCTTTGAAAAACTCCTCACCCGCACGGTGGTGACAGGACTCGAAAATATCCCTAAACAGGGGCCTGTCTTGTTTGGGCCAAATCATTTTTCGACCTATGACGCGCTTATTTTGATGATTCATCTGCCCAAAGAAGCCCAATTTGTTGGCCCCGGCGACTTTAAACTCCTGTGGCCCGCGAATCTGGTGGTCGAAAATTTGGGCCTGATTCTGACGGATCGCGGTTCGGTAGATCGTCACAGTCTTAAGCAGATGGAAGATGTGCTAAAAAATGGCGGGATGTTGGGCTTGTTCCCCGAAGGTGGCACATGGGAGAAAGGCATTCATGATGTCAAATCTGGTGCGGCTTATCTTTCGATGGTGACGGGTGCAACGATTGTGCCGATGTCATTGGGGGGAACGTATTGGGCATGGGACAACATCCTACGTTTAAAGCGTCCCCGTATCACGATTCATTTTGGTGAGCCGATTCCGCCGATTCAAACCAGCGGCAACCGCAAAACCCGCCAACAGGAGTTGCAGCAGGCCAGCGAAGATTTGATGGATCGCGTTTACGCCAAACTACCACCGGAAGATCAAAAACTATATGACGATGTGCCGCGCAAACGTTACCGTGCTGAACTAGAATTCATGCCGGATACGTTTAAGCCAGAAAGTGTTCCGCCTCTATCCGGTTTGACCGAACTCATCAGCAAGCCAAATTTGTTCTATCCAATGCACCGTAATGCGAAATTGCCCTGCCGTCCCTTTGTCCAGCGCAAAGGTCAATTTACCCCTGCCCGTGAATTTCAGGTAGCGGTGTTGGCTTTGCAAGAAGGGTTTAATACGATTTTTAAAGGCTATCTGGAATATCGGCTGGGGGACGAAAAAGCCGCGCTTATTCGACGCGATTTTGAGGAATTTTTACCCTTAATCGAACAGGCGATTAAAGCCGATGTCGCCATCAAATTTAAACCGATTGAATGGATGATCGAAGACGGACAGCAGTAGCAGGTTCAATAAAAATAATGGGTGGTCAAAAGCCACCCATTTGATTTATGCCCAAGCGTCGCGGTTATGCGAATTACGGCGGATTTGGCTGTTGGCAAGTGCCGACTGCCACGATTCATAAATGGGAATAACCAGATCAGCGCCGTTTAAATAGAGCGCCTCGTAGACATGCGGTTGGGGTTTTGCCAGCGACATTTGACCTCCCTGACCTGTTACCGTACCACATGCTTCCACTAAACATCCGATGGCATAGCTGGAGACAAAATCCACCTCTGCCAAATCAATCACGATGTTGAGACCCGGATACTCCTGAATAATGCTCCACAAGATTGGTTCAATGCCCCGACAGCCCTGTGTATCCAGCCGACCATCAATGACAATCACCGCACTCATACTGGAAACAGCATAGTGTTTGAGAGTAGCCATATACTTTCTGGATAAAGATAATTGCGGGTACCCGATAATAGTACCGTGTACCTATATCATACACGCATTTTTCAAAAATCCATCGGTGTATTACCATAGGACTGTCAGCAAATTGTCTAAAATTACCCTAAAGTCGGTATCTGGTAAGAGTCTGGCAGGTTTTGGGTGAAAGCCGCCTTACAGATTTTTGGTCTAGGAAAAGCTATGCTATACTGACCACCATGAATGACCAACCACTGGATGCTGAGTTCGCCCAAAACGCCGTTCGCTGGCAGGCATGGTTGCAAAAACATGGCCTTGATGGATTGGCGGACGCCTTAGTGGGGGCAAGTGAACCCCTTGCACCAATTGGGGCACAGTTGCTGTATGTGGCACAACCCGCGCTCAGTTTGATAGCGCCGCGTCAAGCCATTGGTCGTTGGGCCAGATTACTCGAAACACCGGGGGGACTGGCATGGCTGCGCGAACAATTAATTCCCGGTGATGCGTTGACTATGAGAGCAGAAGATTCCGATGGCGAATGAAAATACCTATTTCTGGCTCATCATTACCCTCGCATTTGTGATGACCGTCTTAAGCGGGGCCATTTCAAATCGCCGCCGCCGATTACCCACGCTGCGCCCTATCCCGGGTTATGAAGCCATGCCTCGCGCGGTGGACGAATCCATTGAAAGTGACCGCCGTCTCCATCTCTCGCCGGGTTCAGCCGCAGTCGGTCAAACGAGTACCATTACGGCCATTGCCGCGACCAGTATTATCTATGCCCTGACCGAACGCCAATCCTTTCTTAATCGTAGCCCTTTGGTAACACTCACCGATCCGGTGACGATGGCAATGACCAATGATATTCTGCGAAAGGCGTATATGGCACGCGAAAATCTGACCGCCTATCGCAGCCGTGTCGTGTCATGGTTCCCACAAGGACAAAATTCGGTGGCGTTTGGGGCTGGGGCTGCGATACGAGCAAAAAGTATGGATACTTCCAGCCATATCATGGTGGGTGAATTTGGTCCGGAATTAGCATTTATTGGCGAGGCAAGTATGCGCTTTCGGCAAAATTTTGTCGCGGCAAGTACCAATCTCGAAGGTCAGGCCATCGCCTATGTTCAATCGGATGCACCCCTGATTGGTGAGGAAATTTTTGTCGGCAGTGCCTATCTTGAGCCACAGAGCGCCACATTTGCCGGAGGCGTCGTTGCGTTGGATGCGCTCCGTTGGGCACTTATAATTGCCATTATTATCGCGGCTATCGTGAACGCCTAATAAAGGAAAAACCGCTGTGCAGGCAGATCGGAAAACACGAAGACGACGGCGTTTGAAATTAGGAAATGCGGTGAATGCCACGCTGGTTTTGGCGTTGGGATTTACCACGATGGTTGGATTGATCTCCCCAGCCGATTCAACAGTGGGCCTAACTGCTGACATCTTTTTGCAATTGGCAGGGGTGTTGGCGGCGGTGGCGGTGTTGGTGGGGGTGTCGAATTTGCTGTTTGTACATCTAGGCCGGCTGCCCCGTGTGCGAAAAGGTGGTTTTTACAGCCTTGTGGTGATTCTATCGGCGGCGGCTGTCACGGCGGTGCATGTGCTTGACCGTACCGACGCATGGGGCGGTGATTTGGAGGGCGAAAAAGTTGGCCCCCGCTTGTTTGGCGTAATACAGGTCACACTGGAATCAGCCCTTGCCGGGTTAGTGTTCTTTTTCCTTGTTTATGCCGCTTATCGGTTGATGCGCCATCGTGTGACATGGGCCAATTTGGTCTTCCTTGCTGCCGTGTTGATTGTGCTGGTTGGCTGGCTGCCTCTCAAGGATTGGGAAGGCGCAGGCGATGTGCGGGATTGGTTGATGGAAATTCCGGTTACAGCGGGGTCACGCGGCCTGCTGATCGGGATTGGACTGGGAACGGTGACGGTTGGTGTGCGTGTTTTACTAGGTCGGGAGCGAGCGTACCGTGAGCCATAAACTTTATGTGCCATCGGGACGACGGGAGTTATTGTCATGAACGACGACCAAAACTTTAATTTTGATGATATGCCAGAGCCAAACTTTGGTACCGGTTGGCTCGATAGCAACAAGCTGCCGCCGCAGGATGAGGACAAGACCTCTCTGCCAGATTGGTTAAGTTCGGCTCCGCTGTTGCAAGATGAGTCGCAATCGTCTGCCGAAACGCCATCGGGTGCTTCCGTACCTGATTGGCTAAGTCAGACGGAATCGGATGATTTTGGCAGCACCTTTGTAGAAGAACCTGCCCAACGTAGCCCCCTTTCGACTGATGCTCTGCCAGATTGGATATCCAGCAGCGAGGCACCGGAAGAACCCAGTTTCGATTTTGAAGAACCACCCCTGTTAATTGACGAAGAGCCGGAAGTTGAAGAGAAGCCCACACCCTCGTTGGGGTTAAAGCGGCTGAGTCAGACCGCCCCGGCGGTGCAACCACCTGAACAACCTGCTGCTCCACGTCCGGTATCTAGGCCACCAGAGCCACCGCCACCGCCCCAAATTCGCAAATTGGGGCAAAAACGGGAGTCTCAATCCCTCTCACCGGATGAGATGACATTTGACGAATGGGAACGCCAGCAACATCAAAAGGAATATGAGCAGGTACATGCCGAAGATATTGCCATGACCGAGGCTGTGCCGGATTGGTTTGTGGATAATGTCGAAATCGGTACTGCCGACAAGGACATCGCTTCTTTAGTGCTGGACTTGGAAGAAGAGGAAGTACCCTATATTCCTGAAGTGCCTCCACCTACCACTACTGGGTCACTGACCAACTACGTGCCGGATTGGTTTATGGGGTTGGAGGAACAAAATCTTGAAAACGCACCGGAGTGGGCACGGACTGTTGGGACAGATGACCTAAGTTTTGAAACATTGGTGGATGCCTCAGCTTTTGCACCACCTGAACCCGAACCGGAGCCTCAGCCCGAACTGCCCACCGCCCCAACTTTTGATGATGATGTACCCGATTGGTTCAAAGGGGTTACCACTCCATCTGCTGAGACAGGCGGGGCAGATGACTGGATGTCGGCTCTCGATTCGGCCTTAGCTGCCTCGGCAGAAGCACAGATGCCGACCACGAGCCAAGATGAAACCGATCTTGCCGCTGATATGACATTCGAGCAACCAGATTGGTTTGAACCGTCTGCCGAGACATCACCGGATGCTATGCAGACTTTTGGTGAACCGGATTGGTTTCCAATTGAGCAATCGTCAGAGGCAATGCAGGGGTTTGTTGAGACACCTGATCAGGAAGCAGGGTTCGAGCCGAGTTTCGATGAACCCGATTGGATGGCGGATGTAGCCCCAGTTGGAGCGCCGGAAACCGAGCAACCCGCACCTGTCGAAGATTTGTTTACTCTTGAGTCCCCCGCCCCCGAAGAAGACTTTTTTGCCACGATGATGGGGGCTGAGGCCGACACCTTTGCCGAAATGATGCAAGAGGGTGAAGAAGAATTCGCATGGGATGAAGCCCCGGCGAGTTTGTTTGGAGAAGGTGGTGCTGCGACTAATCTGTTCGCACAACCTGCGGTTGAGGATGATAGCCCTGATTGGCTGCGTGAATATGAGGCCCCCGACGAACTCCCCGTCCTACAAGTGCCAGAAGAGCCGACAGTCCTGCTGTCCCGTGAGCAAGAGACTGCCCCGGAATGGCTAGGGGATATTTCAGGGGTAGATTTTGCGGGCGCGGATGATTTATTTGCGGACGTTCCCGGCAGCAAGCCCCCAGCTTTTAGCGACCAAGACCTAAAAGCGGTTTCCAGCGGCACGAGCATTGATGACCTGTTGGGTCTGTCCAAAGAATCCAATCTACCAGTAGTCGCAGGGTCAAAGGGCCTTGTTCCAGTACGCGGCAAGACGCCTACTGAAGAAGTCATGACCAGTGATCTTTTTGAGGGCATTGATGATGAACTGCTCAAGGCGTTGGATGATGCCTCTCCCAAAGCACCCCCCAAGTCTACGACGTCTGAAACTGAAGCCGTCAAAGAAGCGGTTGTCGCGGATCGCCCCGAGTGGATTGCGGATTTGCGGCCTGATGTCCCGGTCACGCTAAGTGCGGGTGGAATTAGCATCGCATTTGAGCAGCAGCGTATCAGCGATTTGCCGGACGACCTGCGACGGCTGCGTGAGAAATCCGTTGATGTATTGAAGACCGAAGCAGGGGCCTCAGCGCAAATCTCCGACAGTGGCCCATTAGCAGGGGTAACAGGCGGATTGGGGATTGCTCCCCAAGCAACCGCCCCCGGTGAGCTAAATATGGTGACCCAATTAAGCGTCACGGATTATCAAGCCGAACGGGTTGCGCTGTTGGAAGGCATTTTGGAACTGACCGAACAGCGGCGGCGAGCACTGGGCTTGGATGAAGACGAAGAACTGGAAGTCGCAGCAGCGGCACCATCGAAGAAACGTAAACGTACCCGCCCACATTTTGACCGTTTCCTAATTTCGATTATTTTATTGGCGGCGCTGATTGGCCCATTTTTGAGTGATGCCCTCCATGTGGCCGAAGAAGCCGACAGTAGCGGATTTACGGTGCGCCAGTCTGCTGTGCCGAAGGCAGTGAATACTATTCAACCGGGGCAGTATGTGTTGATGGCGTTTGAATATGGCCCAACCGCAGCGGGTGAATTAAACCCGCTAGCCGAGGCTGTGCTGCGGGATATTTTAAGCCATCGTGGGATACCGATTATTCTCAGCACCAATCCACTTGGAGCGATCAATGCACGCGGGGTAGTGGAAGACCTCGCCGATGATCCGGCCCTGCTGGATGCTGTCGAACGTGATGAGCCATTGGAAACCCGCGAAGATTATTTTCTTCTGCGTTATGTCTCTGGCGGGGCGATTGGGATTCGCGGCCTGACACGCAATGAACAGGTCGGCGCGACGATTTTTGCCACTGATGCCGAGGGCGAAAAAACGGGTTTGGAATTTGACACCCTCGACGCTACTGACTTCGCACTGGTGGTTGTGATTGGCGAACGGGCGGATGATATTCGTAACTGGGCCGAACAATTTGACGTGCCGGGACTGCCCAAATATGCCTTAATGACCGCCGGAGCTGAACCGCTGGCAACGGCCTATGTTAATGGTATAGGCTATCAGGGTTATCTGGCGGGGTATCGGGACACTTATCGGTATAATCAACTGCGCAATACCCGGACTCGTGAGGTGTTTGAAGCCCCGGATGATATAGATATTCCCGACCCCGAAATTTCACAATGGCATAGCATGGCGCTGGGGGCGATGGTCGCCAGTGCATTGATTGGATTAGGTGTGGTCTTTAATCTGCTTCGCGGCCTACGGAGGCGGCGTTGATGACGGTAGAAAACCTTGACCTTATTGCAGGATGGGCCGGATTGGTGCTGACGCTGATGGTGTTCAGCTATTTACTGGCGGATAATTTTCTCTATCGTATCGCGGTGCATGTGTTGATTGGCACGGCGGCGGCGTACATCGCAATTGCGGCGGTAGAAGAGGTGCTGCTGCCGTGGCTGCGAGCGACGGTGTTTAGCGATGACGCTGAAACCTCTGCCAGCATTCGTGCGTTGGGGATACTACCGATTTTCTTAGGAGCATTGCTGCTGCTCAAAGCCTCACCACGATTTGCACGGATGGGCAATTTCGGCACAGTCTTTATGATCGGAATCGGCACAGGCGTGGCGTTGGTCGGCGCGGTGATTGGCACAGTCCTGCCCCTCGCCCGCGATGCCAGCAACAGCTTTGACCACGAATCGGTTTTAAATGGCGCGGTTCTGCTGGTTGGTACGCTTTGCACACTGGTTTATTTCCAATATCTCAGCCGCCGTCGCAGTGATGGTGAACCTGTCAACCGGGTGCATATTCGAACATTGCGTTTTGTTGGTCAGGGATTTGTCACCCTTACCCTCGGCGCATTATATGCCAGTGCCATTTTGACCAGCCTTTCCATTTTTAGCTCGGTCATCCAAGATCAACTCCGATTTATTCTGGATCAACTAGGAGGGTAGCCGCTGTGATGCTAGGACAAACCTCGAACAGCGGGCGATCTATCCTTGCGATGGATTTTGGTTCCGTCAACACCCGCCTGATGATTATTGATGTGGTTGATGGTCAATATCGCATGGTCACACGCAGTCAGACCCGTACTACGATGCGGCCTCCCATTGGGGACGTGACGGTGGGGATGAGCCGCGCCATTGAAAATATCCAAGATGCGACGGGCCGGATTTTGATTGACACCGACGGCTATTTAATTCATCCCGAAAATGAAGATGGGGGCATTGATCGCGTTGTAGCGACCAGCAGTGCCAGCCGTCCACTTCGTGCGGTGTTGGCCGGGCTGATTACCGAAGTCAGCCTTGCCAGTGCCCGCCATGCCCTCAACGGGACGTATATTGAGGTTGCTGAGATTTTAAGCATTTCAGACGGACGAACCGAAGAAGAACGCATCAATGCCATCATGAAAGCCAAACCTGACCTCGTGTTTATCAGCGGGGGGACGGACGGCGGCAATCAAGATTCGGTTTTAGAATTGACCCGCGCTACTGCAATGGCCTTGATGCTGCTGCCCGATGATGAACGCCCTAATGTTTTGTATGCAGGTAATGAACTACTGGCGAATACTGTTGTGGGTATGCTGCAAGACCATGCCAGTGTATTTGTTGCCCCCAACGTGCGTCCTGCTGTCCATGAGGAAAAATTGGGCACGGCCCGCATGGAATTGGCAAACGTCTACAGCAATTTTATGACGGCCCAACCTGTGGGTGGATTCGATCAAGTAACCTCACTTGCCAGTGAACTCAGTGGGATTGGGATTGTTCCCACCGCGCAAGGCGTCGCCAATATGGTGCGCTTTTTGGGCGAACTGCTGCAAAAAGGGAGTGCTGGGGTGCTGCACGTGGACATTGGCAGCACCACCAGTACGCTTGTCACCAGTCTTGATAAACAGGTCAATTCCACCATCCGCAGCGATTTGGGCTTGGGCCACAGCCTCTTGACCACCCTAGCGGTTTTGAATGTCGAACAGGTACTGCGCTGGCTACCTTTTCCAGCAACCGAAGACGACCTCTGGAACTATGCCTATAACAAAATATTGATGCCCTCGACCATTCCTCAGACCATGCGTGATTTGATGATTGAACAGGCCATCGCCCGTGAGATCGTCCGCCATTTGGTCAACGGGGCACGCGCTAGTTGGCGCCACGCATCCAAAGACGGCGAGCTACCCGCTTTCCGACCCATTATTGTGGCAGGGGCAACCCTTACAGATGCGCCCCACCCCGGCATTACGGCCATGTTGATGTTAGATGCCTTCGAGCTAGAGGGGGTGCATAATCTCTATATTGACCCCTACGCCATGATCGCGCTGTTGGGGGCAATCGCCTATACTGACCCAACCGTGACCGTCCAAACCTTTGAACACAATGGCTTGGTGAATCTTGGGACAGCGTTTTGTGCGACAGGCCGGGTACGCGGACGCAGCCAACGCCCTGCCATGAAAATCCAGATTACGTTGGAAAGTGGTCGCACGGTTGAGAAAAAACTGCTCCCCGGTGAAATTTGGGCCGCACCCTTGTCCTCTGGTCAAGAGGTACAAGTCGTGGTTCGCATGGGACGCGGGATGAGGATTAATGGCAAACGTCGTATCAAACAGACTGTAACCGCCGGGGCCGCCGGGTTGGTTTTTGATACACGGGGCCGTCCGCTCAACTTACCCGCCCTACGCCGCCGCCCTGCAATGTATGCGGAATGGTGGACGGGTGTAACCGGACAGGTCTGGACGGGGATGCAGGAATTCTCTGAAGCCGAGCCATTGTCCGAAATGGATAAGGCTGCTCGTGAAACCCGCCGTGATCGTTTTGCCGAAGAAAAGCTGCTGCAAGAGGTCATGTTTGAAGCAGAGGCCGCCGAAGGATTTGACGAGGGTGAAATAATAGGTTCGGGTCGCGCCGCCACTGGACGGGATCGTAAACGGGGCAAACCTGAAAAAGCCAAGAAGTCGTCGCGGCGTGGTCGTAAACAAGAAGAACCGGAAGAAACTGATGAAGCGCCGGATATTCTGGAAAGGCTGAGATAGAGGCCGATGAGATACCATCCAGAAGAACGCATTGTGCTGGAATATACCGTCATTAAACGTGACCGGACGCTGCCACCGCGGGCCTATGGTGCGGTGCGCGTTTCGCCGGGGGCCAATGTCGAAAGTAATCACATTATTGCTGAGGGCGAACTGCCACAGGATTACCGGATTATAGACGTGGCGGGGCCGCTCAATGTTGACCCCGATGATATTGAAATGCTGTCGAGTATCATGACTGTTGCACAGGGCGATTTCATCCATGCTGGACAGCCATTGGCAACCGCCCCACGCCGTAAATATCGCAAACGTATTCCCCGTGCTCCCGTTGAAGGTGTCGTGAGCTTGGTTGAACAAGGCAATGTTATTTTGCAGACCAATCCCCAACCTGTTGCGGTTTATGCCCGTATGCAAGGCCGGGTCACGGAACTGATTGGCAATAAAGGGGCGCGGATTGAAACTGTAGGCTCACTCATTCAAGGCGCATGGGGTAACGGACGATTTTTGTTCTCGTCCTTCAGCTTTGAGCCAAAAGATGGATTGCAAAGTTTGGTCAAACAGACTAGCCTCCTAGAAAACGTGCGGGGTCGGGTCTATGTCTTGGATCGCCCTATCACAGTCGAAGATTTACGGTTGGTGGTCAAGAAAGAATTGGGTGGATTAGTCGCCCCATCCATGAGCTATCACTTGCGCGAAACCGCGATGGCGCTTAAAGTTCCTATTATACTGACCGAAGGTTTTGGCGAGGCGCAGATGACCCGCCGTATTCATGACATGCTGCGGGAATTTGAGAACAAACGCCAAGCCGCCTTTGATGCGATTTTGCCCAATCGCTGGACGAGTGAACGACCTGAAATTGTCATTCCCTATCAGGCGTCCGGTCAAAATGCGTTTGAGCCAACCTTTGATGCAGTGTTGATCGTTGGGGCAACAGTGCGCCTGAGCCGTGCGCCACATGAAGGGCAGATTGCTACCGTAACCGACTTGCCCGATAAGCCCCAAATCATGGAAAATGGCTTACGGGTAGCGGCGGCGCAGGTCAAGCTCCGCAATGGGCATGAAGTGTTTGTCCCACTTGCCAATATCGAATTGCTAGGTGAGGCGAAATAGACGGAATGGCAGGTGCTTGCCGAATGTTATCTAGGAGAGGAATGCATCCATGAACAACTTTCCATTTGATGACAACGCCATTGACTTGTTTGCAACTGAATCGCTGGTTGAGGACGAGAATTTTGATTTGCCGGCGGATGAGTCTAGTAATGGCATTAGTCGGCGATTTTTAATTGCCAGCATGGTGTTGGTGATTACCATTGTGTTGGGTGTCTGTGGAATTGTATTAGCGGTGCGTGATGGAAATTCTTCTAATATCGCTGCTAGGACAAGTATCCCTTTGACCAATCAAGCTAACCAAACAGCGTTTGCTGCGACCCAGACTCGTGGGGCTATTTTGGATGCAACAGGCACGGCGGTCACAGAGCGATTGAACCGCAATGCGACCAACACGGCGATTACACGGGCCTCTGGCACTGCTTCGGCGGTTAATCATTTATTGGATGGGTCAAGAACGGCTATTGGGTTTCCGACTATTTCACCATATCAAGAAACTGAACAGGCGAGTTACATTCAGAGCAAGACAGCAGAACGTCCATCCGTTATGCAAGCACAAATTCTGGATTTTGATGGCAATCCGGTGACAGGCATTACCATCCACATTTATCAAGATGATGGGGATGGTGAGTTTAATTTACCTAGCCCGACCTCTACAAAAGCTGGCTAGGTAGCAAGTGCAAATAAACAGAATAGGATACACTTGTAACCAAGATGCTGTGTAGGCAGCATCATTTAGAGATATTTTTTGAGGGGAGAGAAAAAGCCGATGAGTTCTCAAGGCTTTCCGTTTGACGATGATAACGAAATTGACCCCTTTGCCGAGGATTTTGACCCATTTGAAAGCGGGTCGCTGGTAGAGGAAGAGAATTTTGACCTTCCACCAGATGAGCAAGAGGGCGGAATCAGCCGTACATTCCTTTTTGCGGGTGGGTTTATTATCCTCGCCGTTTTGCTGGGGATTGTTGGCGTGGTCGCTTTGTTATTAGGCGACGACGGTGGCAACGAAAGTGTGTTGCTGGCAACTCAACGGGCAGGCACCAACCAAGCGATTGAAACTGCGATTGCCGCAACTACAACCCGCCTAGCCGAAATTGACGCAACTTTGACCGTCACGACGGCGCGGCTTTTCCAAGATTCGACCAGTACGGCAATTGCGGCTTTTGATGGTACCAATACGGCAGTGGCGGCTCAATTGGAAGGTAGTCGAACGGCGATTGCGTTTAATGCCACTCAAACGGGTGCGGCTTTGCAAACGCAGGGTGCTCAATTTGTCTTGAGCCAGACTCCCCCAACCGCAACCCCTCAGACTTTCCAAGCCCAGATTTTGGATCAAAATGGCAATCCGGTGACCGGCATTGTCATCAATATTTATGCCGATGACGGCGATGGTGAGTTTAATCCTGCCGCCCAAGCAACCGTGGCACCCACACCTACCCGCACACCAACAGCAACCGCGACAGTTCAGCAGTTGCCACCCACCGCCACTGCTACCCCTAGCCCATCGGCGACTACGGGGTCATCTGCACCTGCCGCTCCTGCTGGAACAGAAGAAGCGGGTGATGGTGCGCCTGTTGGAGCGAAGATACAGGACGACGGCCCAAGTGTGGAAATCTTTGCACGCCGTTTGCCAAATGACCCCCAAAATGGGCCAGCGCAGGGTGGGCCAACCCCAACTACGGGCGATGGTCAGCCGATTCAAACCATCGTAATTGGGCCAGACGGGGCATTTGAGATTCCGCCACTTGGTCCGGGGAATTATTTTCTTGATGTGGGTCTGCCACCCGGAACTTATACCTTCCGTATTGGTGAAGAACAGGTGGTGATCAATTTGGTGTCGGGGACGCAGCAACAGACGTTGAATCTGCCCAATAGCGTGAACCTGACCATCATTGTACGGGCGGTGACTGCGCCAACCGTTGTGACGCTGACCCCGACCAGCACCCCCACCCTTGATACCCGTATTCCACCATTCGATCTGACCGTAACAGCGATATTCGCTAATCAGACAGCCTCAGCCCAACCGCAGATTGTCACCAGCCCAACGATTGTTCTGCCGACGCAAATTGCCCAAACCGGGTTGTTCAGCGATGCGGCGGAAGAAGCAACCCCCGCAGGGCTAACCCTGTTGGCAATTCTAGGTGTAGGGTTGATTGCGGTAGTTGTTGTGGTACGGAGACTGCGTTCATCCATCTAAAAAGCCCCGAATTTGGGGGTACAGACAAACCCCATAATTGATTATTGTAAAAGGTGGGCCAAGTGCCTGCCTTTTTTATTGGGTCAGCATGGGTAAAGGATAAAATGCTATGTTGGTGACAACCACTCCAAACATCGAGGGCCATCAAATTACCCGCTATTTGGGTATCGTGTCGGGTGAGACGATTTTGGGTGCGAATATCTTCCGCGACATCAGCGCCTCCATTACAGATATTGTTGGTGGACGCTCGACAGCCTACGAAAAATCGCTCATCGAAGCCAAAAACATCGCCCTGCGTGAAATGATGGAGCAAGCGACTGGGTTAGGAGCGAACGCCATCGTGGGGGTTGACCTCGATTTTGAAACCGTCGGTCAAGGCCGCATGTTGATGGTTAGCGCCAGTGGTACTGCGGTTGTGGTTGAATAAGCCGGATAAAGAATTCAATACAGCCGATAATGGCTATGGATTAGTGGATAAAAGTCACTGCAAGAATGGGTTGTTGAACTGCATTAAATTGCATGGCGAAATCCTCAAAGCATTTTCAATCGGTATAGAGAAATCCCGGTGTGCGATTTGATACCAATACACACTATTTGCCCATCGCGGACACCGGGCCTACCTCAGCCAGTCATACCCGTCTTCGATCAAAATGTCGCTATTCTCGTCTATGTTCTCTTCTGTTGAATGCTGCCCCTCTGAAACAATCCAGATTGGCGCTAGGGTTATCCACGATCTCTTCAGACGCGCATCCGTTTCGGCGCTGTCTGTTTTCTGGTCAGAACTGCGTTGTGAACCGTGTTTGCGTGCCATGGTGGGTTTACGATAAGGTTCCCGGTTGGTACTCATGATTTGGGTTATCCTTTTGGCTCAGGCTGTCGAGCCATACTCGATTTATTGACTGAAAACAAATCCTCTGCATTTGGGCCGTCAGATTCATCTGAACCCCCTTGAACGAGTGAACTTGAAGCATCGAAGTCCGATAGTGGGCATAGATTTTGTTGAACATGGTTTCTCCTTTGTACTCTTACTGATACGATATTTACGATTTTAGGTTTTGATATTGACCTCGGTGCTTATTCCCTACCGTGAACCATAAAGGCTCAATTGGGCGGGATGTGGCACTTCAAGGGTAGTATCCGATGTTAGAGGGGCTTCCACCCCCATCTCCTTGAGCGTTTCTTGGGCCGTATAGATAATGTCTTCCAACCAGCCCACCACATCTTCAGCGCTCAAATTGCTCACGGCGGCGAGAGTGTCTGTTGTCGTCGCCTCGTGCAGTCGGTCAAGTGTTGCTAATACAGTTTCGAGATGACACTCCGTCAAGCGATTTTGCAGAACCGTCAGAGATAAAATTTTTGTGTTCATAGTCGTTTTTCCTGCTCTATCAAGGTCGCACCGCAAAATAAATACCGGGGTGTAGTGCCTTTGACAATTTCACTGTCTCTGGCCCCACACCCCGGTAATTGGGTTGCTTGGCGAAGTTTCGGGTTGGCTAAGTTAAGATAGGTATCTTCCTAGGCCGCCCCGAAGTGTCCTCCATAGGACTCAGAGTCCACAGTGAATCAGAACCGCTGTATTCCGTTGTTAAAATTGCAACTGCTTTATTGCCGTCTTGTAGCCTATCTTGTAGACCGACACCCATCGGGTTTTCACCCTCGGCATCCAACAAACTGGGCAATATCTTCATCCAAGGCGCATCGGACACGACAATCGTTCCGTTCAGGTCCCAGCGATGATCGCCGGCGAGTGAGGCCTTGCCATTGAGTGCGGCATTCTGACCGCCAAATACGGCGGCTGGCAGCACACGCACTCCACCCAGTCCGAGTTGCCGTTCGCTGCGGCTAATGGTCGCAGCACACAGCATATCGCTGGTGATAGCGGCCTCCCGCAGTGTGGCACTCATGACTTGGTCACTAAAATGGCAATACATCTTTGACTCCTGAATGGGGTTCGCCTTTGTTTACCCCAGCTTTTGAATTGGACGATAGATTTTACAGGTTAGATCGCTTTTTTCGACTGCTCCTGAGAGTTTACAACAGTTACCACGGTCTGGTCAAGCATTTGCAGGATACTGCTACCTTTGATAAAGACCCGGCGCATTCCCGGCGGCTGCGACACTTGGAGGTATCCCTGATCAATCAATTTCTTGAGCGTGCTTAGACTGACTCCAAGCGCATCAGCAGCTTCTTTACGAGAATAAACTGCATTGGGCTGGATGCCAGACTTGTTTTTATTACTTTGCGTTGGTTTGATAATCGCTAACGACACTCTTATACCTCCGACTATCTTGTCATTATATGACACTTGACACCACTCGTCAACAGGCATTATCCTCTGATAATGGATGATAAAATGGATTTTAGCCTAAAGAAAGATTTTTAGCCATTACAATAGTTCAGAGTAGCTCAAAATTGTCTTCAAATTGTATAATACAGGTTAAAATAATCTAATTGTACAAAGTGGTACAATCGCTTGAAATCGGGTTATAATCTACTATAGAACAACATATCGAAAGTTTGTTTAGTGCGAAGATAGGAGTTGTCTGACTTTGCAAGGGCGGGTATTGCTTCTGAATGGAAGCACATGGGAACCTCTCTCGGTGATCAGCATACCGCGAGCCATCAACCTGCTGATTTCCGGTAAAGCGGTAGTAGTTGAGGAAACGGGGCGTTTTCTCAAAACTGTCCGCAGTCAATTCCAAATCCCATCGGTTATCGCTTTGCGGACTTACATCAATGTGCCACGCCGACAAGCTCAGTGGAGCCGTAAAGGGGTTTTAGTGCGTGACAACTACACCTGCATCTACTGTGGCATTGTGCCCGGTGAGATTTTGCAGGGCAAGATTCTGTCCAAGAGTGATATGACGGTGGATCACATCTTACCCAAATCGCGGGGTGGTAAAGATGTATGGACGAACACGGCTTGTGCGTGTTATGTCTGCAATCATCGTAAAGGTGATCGGTTGCCCGGTGAAGCGGGTTTAAAGCTGATGTGGGAACCGCGCCGACCACGTACCAACTATCTGGTGATTGAAGTAGGTAATGGGCCAGATGCGTGGAAAAAATATATTGAATTTGGCGATACCAGTTCATAAGCGCCCTCCCCACTCCGGCGCTTAGTCATGGCCCTTCGCCATTTTTCCATACGATAGTCAAAGCCCAGAACAGGGAATGGATTTGTTTTTCTCCGCTTGATTCACATTCTGTGAACGGCTATACTACGATTGATGTACCAACCACCTATAGCTGCGACTTTCCGGCTTAATTAAAGAGAGATTGATGCGACGCGAACGGGTTGCGGACGACATCTATGTATTTACCAGCGAACTCTATGCACAGGTCACAGCAGGGGCCGTCATCACCCCGGCGGGTGCAATCCTGATTGACGCACTGGTATTTCCCGAAGAAGCGAAGTCCATCCGCCAATTTATCGAGAGCCGCCTGAATACGACGGTTCGTTATGTCATCAACACCCACTATCACGCCGACCACACCTTTGGAACGTGCTTTTTTGAAAATGCAGTAGTGATTAGTCATGCCCAATGTCATGAATTGTTATTGACCAAAGGGCGTGAAAGCCTCTCGCAGACTCAACAGCAGAATCCGCGTATTTTTTCGGAAGTCGACATCCGTCTGCCACAATTGACTTTCGAAAGTGGTATGATGGAGTTACGGCTTGGGGGTAAAACTTTGCAGATGAGCCATTCCCCCGGCCACAGCATGGACTCGATTGTGGTACATATTAAAGAAGACCGAGTTTTGTTTGCTGGTGATACTTTAATGCCGATCCCCTATTTTGTAGATGGCGATTTTGATATTTTCATCGAATCCCTCAAGGGACTGCGCAATGGCGGCTATGAAAATGTTATTCAGGGACATGGCGAGGTCATTTTGCGCGGCGAGGTCGAACGCAAAATTGAATCTGACCTAGAATATATGGATCGTATTCAAAAGCATGTCAAAATAGCCTTGACTCGCTCGAATCCAGAGGCTTATCTTAGGGCGCTGGATGTTGAACAATGTGGTAAAAGCCGGATTCCGCTGAATGGCGGAGTTCAAGAACTGCATATTGGAAATTTAATGGCATTGCTAGAACAACATACGCGCCGCGAAAATGCACTGAAGCAGGCCAACTCGGTAGGTTAGAAAATGGAACAAGAAAGACTCCTCAATGGTCGCTACCGCCTCGTCCAGCAGCATGGCTCGGGTGGGATGGCCGTCATTTATAAAGCCACCGACCTCGCTTTAGGCCGTACCGTCGCCGTCAAAATTCTGCGACCCTCGCTAACCAATGACCAATCTTTTTTGGTACGCTTTCGCCAAGAAGCCCGTAATGTCGCCAACCTGACCCACCCCAACATTGTGACGGTGCATGATGTGGGGCAAGATGGCAACACGCACTATATCGTCATGGAGTTTTTGGATGGGCAAGACCTCAAAAAGCTCATTCGCTCGAATGCCCCCCTGCCAATTGAACGGGCCTTAAATCTCGCCATCCAGATATGTGCCGGAGTGGGTTATGCACATCGGGCTGGTCTTGTTCACGCCGATGTGAAGCCGCAGAATATTCTGATTCTCGACAGCGATAAAATTAAGGTCACGGACTTCGGTATCGCGCAGGCATTGGCGGCAACCAACCCACCTGAACGTCAAAAAATCGTCTGGGGTAGCCCGCATTATTTTTCGCCGGAACAGGCGCAGGGTGAATATCCCACCCCGGCCTCGGATGTCTATTCAATAGGCGTGGTAATTTTTGAAATGCTCACAGGCCGTCTCCCATTCATCGGGGCTGACCAGCAAGCCCTTGCAATGGCGCATATTCGAGACACACCGCCGCGCATTTCCGAACTGAATCCCCAAGTACCTACCTCGCTTGACCATATCATCCAGAAAGTGCTGGCGAAAGAACCCTCGGCTCGTTATCGCACCGCCGATCAGCTAGGGCGTATTTTGATTGCTTACAAAGAGCAGGGACGTGAAGAAACGTCCGGGATGCCGCCTATTCAAGTCGCAAATCCGGTCATAAATCCGCCGATGGTGAATGAACCACCTCAAATGCCGAAACCTGTTACCCCCTATCCTCAACCTGTTGCTCCGTATGCCCCGCCGCCGGGAGGAGCGTATACCACCGTGCCGTCACCCTATCAACAGGGCCTATCACAGTTTCCCACCGACGCGAATGGCTGGCCTGCTCCTGCACCCGACAGCGGCTACTATCAAGCTATTCCCGCACCCGACATTATGCGCAGCCCCGGCTACCGTTCACCCCAACCCCAGTCGTTGGATGTGGTGACGTTGCTGTTGGCTTTTGTGGCCCTCATTGCGATGACCGGGGTGGTCATTTTGTGGATTTTTGTGTGGGAAGCCTATTTTGGTTAGCCCTCAGAACGTCAGAATTTGCTTAGAAATCGAAGAGGGACTGTGGAGTTTGAGTCCTTCATGACGTATAATCAAGTAACGTAAGCACATCAACTCATTTCCAACCGGGAAGCCGCTTGATTTGAACGATTTATAGACCCCCACTGTATGTATCTCTATAGAATCGCTTCTTCTGTTGGGATGAAATTTGGAGGAAAGTTGCGGTGAAAAACCCTCGTTATCGGAATTACATTGTCTGGATGTTAGTGATTGGGATGATCTTAGCGATTGTGATTGGGGTGAGTAATAACAGTAATCGCCGCAATGAAATCACGTTGACTGAATTGGTCAATGACATCAACAATCCTACCGAACGAACCAGAATTGACTCAATTGAACGCTCGGAAACCAAGCTGAAGATCACCTATGAAGACGATACGGTGAAAGAATCACGGGTGGACGCCAACGTCGAGAATCTTCCGCAGTTGTTAGAATCGCATGGCGCTGATCCTGATAAAGTTCAGGCGGTTAATTTTGAATACAAAGAAGGCAGTGGTCTTGGCCCTTGGTTGACCCTGTTGACTGGTCTGCTACCCCTCATCCTGATTGCGGGTTTCCTCTATTTGATGGTACGTCAAGCGCAGGGCAGCAATAATCAAGCCATGCAGTTTGGTCGCAGCCGCGCCCGTATGTTCACTGGCGACCAGTCCAATGTCACCTTTGATGATGTGGCAGGTGAGGACGAAGCCAAAGAGGAACTCAAGGAAGTGGTTGAATTCCTAAAAGAACCCGAAAAATTCATCCAATTGGGCGCTCGTATCCCCAAAGGTGTGCTGCTGATTGGCAGCCCTGGTACTGGGAAGACCCTTTTGGCGAAGGCCGTCGCAGGTGAAGCGGGCGTGCCCTTCTTCGGCATCTCCGGTTCAGAATTTGTCGAAATGTTTGTCGGTGTGGGTGCCAGCCGTGTGCGTGACCTGTTCGATCAGGCTAAACGCCACAGCCCGTGTATCATCTTCATTGACGAAATTGACGCGGTAGGCCGTCAGCGTGGTGCAGGTCTGGGTGGCAGTCACGACGAACGTGAACAAACCCTCAATCAAATCTTGGTCGAAATGGACGGATTTGATACGGACACCAACATCATTATTGTGGCCGCGACCAACCGCCCCGACATTCTTGACCCCGCCTTGATGCGTCCGGGTCGTTTTGATCGCCGGGTGGTGCTGGATCGTCCCGATATGCGTGGGCGTGAAGCGATTCTCAAGGTGCATACTCGCGGCAAGCCATTGGCGGCTGACGTGGACATCACGGTCATTGCCAAATCTACCCCCGGCTTTGTCGGTGCGGATATTGCCAATCTGGTAAACGAAGCGGCGATTCTGGCGGCGCGTAAGAATAAGAAATCCATCAGCCAGCGCGATTTCGAAGAAGCTACTGAGCGCGTGGTGCTTGGCCCTGAACGCAAGAGCCGCATCATCAGCGAACGTGAAAAACAAGTAGTGGCCTATCACGAAGCGGGCCATGCCGTTGTCGGTCATATGCTGCCCAAGTGCGACCCCGTCCGAAAGATTACGATTGTGGCGCGTGGCATGTCCGGCGGTACGACGTGGTACATGCCCGAAGAAGATTCCATGCTCAATACCCGCACTGAACTCATTCACCGTATCGCTTCGGCGTTGGGTGGACGGGCGGCTGAGGAATTGGTCTTTGGGGAAATCACCAACGGCGCGGCCAGTGACCTTGAACACGTCACACGCATTGCCCGTACCATGATTACCCGCTGGGGCATGAGCGCCAAACTTGGCCCACGTGTGTTCGGTCAGCGTGAAGAACTCATCTTCCTCGGACGCGAAATCAGCGAACAGCGCGATTATGGTGAATCGGTAGCCCAAACGATTGACGAAGAAGTGCATGAAATCGTCACCGAACAATACCAACTGGCGATGCACGTTCTGCGTGAAAATCGCGCCAAACTCGACTTGATTGCCAACCGTCTGCTGGAAGTGGAAACGCTCGGTCAGGAAGAATTCCTTGACCTAGTGGGTGAACGCCCCAAGAGCGAACCCAGCATGTCCCTCCCATCGGCCAGCCCACGTAACATCCCGACGCCGGAACGCGGCTCGGAAATTCCGCCCAAGATGGGGACGGCGCCATCACCTGCCTAAAACCATCAAGCAGTTTCTGAAGTTTGGTAAAATGAATGCTCCATCCCGTTTTAGGTGGGGCATTTTTAATTGGTATAGTTACAAGGAGAAAGGTAAATTATGGGATACACAATTCGATACTTCACCACTTCTCCACTCGGTAGTCTTATTCCCGTACAAGCCCAAATGATTCAGGCAGAATTTGAGGTACACCCAGCGGGGACGAACCAACTCGATATTTTTTACCACCCGGATCGTGGGCCTCTAACGGTAGATTTGACCGATTCCACCCAAGTAACCACCCAACGCGAAATCGCCCAATTTATTGAGGCCGTCACCGAGCGGGGTGGCCCCGAACGTGACACGGTACTATCGGTTTTGGTGCAAACGCAGGCATTGGTGGCGATTGGTGTGCCGGACGATGTGCAAGAGGTTAATCCCAATGTGCTGCCCATCGTGCTGGAGATTATCGCCCATTTGGGGGATGGCCTGTTCCATGTGCAAGGTGAGGGTTTTTACGCGGGGAACGATCTAATTTTTGAGTTATAGCGCCAATGGGAGGCGGCTATTCCATGAGCGAATTTACATCAGGGTATCTTTTTCTAAAGCGAGATGAAGAAAAGGTTCGACAGTCTCCGCCACCCAAATTGGTCTATCCACAAGATGATAGTAGGCGTC
Source organism: Anaerolineae bacterium (assembly GCA_019913005.1). Classification (GTDB taxonomy): domain Bacteria; phylum Chloroflexota; class Anaerolineae; order Aggregatilineales; family J027; genus CFX10. Next base: position 27,434 of record JAIOHL010000190.1, read on the forward strand.
CACTTCGAGACAAACTTTATGGGAAACTCCCCGACGAAATTCCCCATTTCTTCATTAAAACACTGAATGAGAAATGGTCGGCATTGCTGATTGATAATACTGGAGGCGCGACCACAGAATCTAAAAGGAGCTTAGACCAATGGATACTCGAATCTTCAAAACAGTTCCCTCTTCTGCATTTTGAGACCCATGATGAAGGTTTTGACTATCACTTGTATTCTGAAGGTATAGAGAAAGCCTCGCTCGAAATGAATATAGCGATTGAGTTCTCCGTGAGGGTTGACCTCGTTGAAGAGCGTTATCCAGACATTGAGGATCCCTATATCTTCTTTGACCAGAACCCAGAAATTAATGAAGCCCTACGATTGGAGGTTGAAAACTCGGCAGAGTATCAGGCTCATGTAGCGCAACAATATCAACACAAAAATGTCGCTGCATTTGAAGTTTTTGACGTTTCCTCTCAAGTTATTGCCGAGCTAGAACAAACCCTCTCGGTTGAATCCTATTTTGCTGATAGACTTGGGCAAGTTGAAAAATTTAAAGAAATTCTCGGCTTTCCTGAAATGAGTTGGGTGAGTTATCACTATGAGAGCCGAGATTTACACGAGTGAGCCAACAGGTTCTCCATAGGTGTACTACAATTGGATATTGGCCCACTTTATGCAGTGAGGCAAATGAATGACACAAAAAATGTCAGATGACAAAATCGCGCCGGTAGAAGGTGTGCCGGAAAGCGTGTTAGAGGAATATGGTCAGGAGTATTTTGAAAGCTACAACTATGCTGACCGCCCGCTCGGTAAATACAGCATGTATTGGTTTGCACGGCGCTATTATGCAGCGTTGGTGCGGCGCTATGCCCCATCGGGTGGCGGCAAATTGCTCGAACTCGGCTGTGGTTTAGGGCATCTCATTGGGCTGCTGCAAGACGACTTTGAGTGTGTCGGCATTGATTTAGCAGCCTACAGCATCGAACAGACTCGCAAAAATGCTCCCAAAGCGACGGCCATGATGATGAGCGCCGATGACCTGAGCGCCTTCGGGGATGGCGAATTTTCAGTCGTGGTCGGGTTACATCTAGTCGAGCATCTCCCTGACCCCGCCGATACCATCCGTCAAATTAATCGCATTTTGAAGGATGGCGGTTTGTGGTTGTTTGCCACGCCCAATCCCGGTTACAGCCTACGCCGTCTTAAAGACCCCAAGACCGACGCGATTGGCAAAGACCCGACTCATATCAATGTGCAACCGCCGAAACAATGGCGTGCATGGTGTGAGGCCGCGAATTTTAAAATGCTGCGGCATTTTGGGGATGGCCTGTGGGATGTGCCCTACCTGCCCTATATCCCTGCCAAAATGCAATTTGCATTGTTTGGAGGGCCAGCTTTATTTCAAGTCATGACCCGCACCACATGGACGCCGCTGACGTTCGGGGTCAATCAAATCGGGATTGCCCGTAAACTCGGCCCCGTGAAAGGAAGTGCGGCATGAACATGATGCGACGCATGTTTTTTGGTGGATTTTTAGGCGGGACGATTTATTGGTTCTGGCGCTATTTTGCTCCTGAACATTCGGCATTGGTGTTGGGTGACAAGGTGGTGATTGTCACCGGGGCATCTTCGGGGATTGGACGCGGTCTTGCTATGACCTTTGCCCGACGCGGGGCGAGAGTGGTGTTGGTAGCCCGTCGTGCCGAAAAATTAGAGGTCGTCCACCGCGAAATCGAACCCTATGCTGAGGCCGTTTTAGCCATCGCCGGGGATATTTCTGATCCCGCAGTTCAGCAACAAGTCGTCCAAAAAACCAAAGATGCTTTTGGTCGGATTGATGTTTTGGTGAATAACGCGGGTATCACCGGTGGTGGCCTATTTCACGAGTTTACTCCCGAAAAAATTGATGAGATTTTAGCCGTCAATTTGATGGCGGCGGTGCAGCTAACCCATCTGATACTTCCGACGATGCTGGCCCAACGCGAGGGCTATATTATCAACGTGGGGTCGGGTTTTGGACGTGCGCCAACACCCGGTTTTGTGGCCTATGTCGCCAGTAAATTTGGCCTATCGGGATTTTCGGATGCCCTCTCACGGGAATTGATTGGCTCAGGGGTGCGGGTGCTGCTGGTACAGCCGGGTTGGACACGCACCGAAATGCTCCCACCAGAGGTCGAAGAAGCGGTCTCCTCGTATTGGTGGTATCGGGTGGAAGACCCCGAAGTCATTGCAGAAAAAATTGCCGAGGGGTTGGTACAGGGCAGGCGCGAGATGATTTTTGGTGGACGGATGGTGCAGTTCGGGATTTTTGCTGAACGCCATTTCCCGCTGTTGATGCGTTTGTTATGGCGATGGGAATTAAATTCGCGCTGGTTGAGCCTTATTCGCAAGATAGGCTAGCACGCCAACGACTAATGAGGGCATGGGTGCTGGCAAATGCAAGTTCGGGTAACTTATCCGCCGTGAACCATGCCACTTCCTCAGCATCATCCGCCGCATAAAGCGCCCCGCCGATCATCTGCGCCTCAAATGCGATCACAATTGGGGTAGGGCTGCCATTGGGGGATGGAAAATAAAACACGTCTAGCAATCGGGTGATTGTCACCTGCAAGCCCGTTTCTTCGGAGGCCTCGCGGATGGCAGCCTCACGGGGGTCTTCGCCAGCATCCACAAATCCGCCGGGGAGTGACCATTTGCCTTTTTCGGGATTTTCGGCACGTTTGACCAACAAGACACGGTGTTCATCCACAATAAATACAATGGCGGCCACTTTGGGGTCGAGAAAATGAATATAGCCGCACCCCGAACAGGTACGGCGTATTTTTCCGAATGCTTCACGATCTTGGAGGGGTTGCCCACAGCGGACACAAAAATGGATGCCCACGCTCATGTGGCCTCGATTAGCGTCTACGCCGTGTATAGGCCAATGCGAGAATCGAAGCGATTACTCCAACTAGGCCGACTACCAGCAGGACATTAATTTCAAATCCTTCATCCTCATCAGCCGGCTCGTCAAATTCAGCACGGTCAGTTTCGGGCGCTGGTTCCAAAGCAGGTTCATCAGACGGCAGAGTGGTGTCATCTGGCCTAGATTCTTCAGCGACCTTTGTGGCTGAAGTGCTAGTAGCGGCAGGGCTGGGTTGTGCCGTCGCGGTTGGCGCTGCTGCGAAAGTCATTGTCTCGGCGGTTGGATTATTCGCTGCTGACCCTGCTTGCCCACTTGTTTGAGGAATAGCTGCCGATGGATTTACGGGTGACTGGCTCGTTTGGGTCGCTGCGACATACCCTTCGTCTGTCTCGTCTTCACTGCCTGTCTGACCTAAAAGTCCAGTTGGTTGGCTTGGAGGTGGCACAGGTGCGGGGCCTTCCGCCGAATCACTTTCCTCTACTGCTCCGCTAGGCTGCTGTGTACCCATGACATCGGATACTCCGGGAGCGCTGGATGCTGAGGCCGTGGTCCCATTTCGCATAATACTGCTCAAGTCCTGTGTGGAGGTAGACGTAGGCTTAAAAATGCCATCTTCAACTGTTTCCCCACCGACACTCGGCACTGATCCTTGGTAGGCTTCATCTGCATCCGTGTTTTGGCTGGTTGTATTGTCAAACCCTGCAAACAAACCGATAAATACCAATAAAATCGAAGCCGCAAGGGTCGCAATACTCGCCACCTGCCAACGATTAAACCGGGCTAGGTCGATGATTTTTGGGTTGTGCGAAACACTGCTACCTCCACTCATTTGAGCAAGCATCGCAGGCGTGAGGGTAAAGTCGCGCGGTGCTTTGAGGCGGGGAAGCGATTTAACCAAGTTCACTGTGTCGCGTAAGCTATCTAGCTCAGCAAGCAGCAGTGGCTCGGTTGCCAGACGACGTTCGAGGGAAGAACGCTCTGGCGGATCGAGAGCGCCGTCGAGATAGGCCGACAGCGCCATCAAGTCTTCCGGTGAGATACGATTAACCGACATCTAAATACTCCGGTGCGGGGTGGTTTACCTGACGCGAAACTGACATTTTCCCCACACAATCTTTCAATCAGCTATTATCCTGACGATATTGATCTGGTAAAAGTTCCGCTTTTTTCCGCAGACAATCGCGTAAATTCGAGCGGGCACGGCTGAGGCGAGACTTGACTGTGCCCAATGAAATTCCGCTAATACTTGCCGCTTCCTCATAGCTATAACCTTCGACATCGGCCAATACCACGATGACCCGATACGAGGCACTCAGTTGTTGCAGGCAGTTTTCAATGACAGCTTGCAGTTCACTGCGCTCAACCACTCTTTCCGGCCCTTCGATGGTTGCCATAAGGGGGGCATCATCTTCGGCATCAAAATAGAGGCCATCGCCTTCCCCTTCTATGTCATCCAAAGAAGCGGTGGGGTGTCGTTTTTTCAGGCGCAATTCGTCATAACAGGCGTTGGTGACAATCCGCATCAGCCACGACTTAAAATTATCGCCCCGGAACTGGTCAATTTTGCGATAGGCGGCAATCATCGCATTCTGCGTAACGTCTGCCGCCATGCCGTCATCTTGCAAAATGCGATAGGCGACACTGAACGCCATGTCTTGGTACATCACCACCAACCCATTAAACGCATCGAGATTGCCTTGTTGGGCAGTGGCAATCAGTATTCTTTCGTCACTTGGAAAATTAGTCATTGACAATTTTTGTTAAAATGCTTATTATGGCTTATACAAGCGCCGGAGTGATGAAATTTGGCAAACATGCACGACTCAAACTCGTGTGGGGAAACCCTTGTGGGTTCGATTCCCACCTCCGGCACAACGAAAGTCAGGTGATTTAGAAGCCTGACTTTTATTTTTTCCCCTACACACGGCATAATAGAAATAATCTCCTCAGTTCTCAAAACTATGGTGTATTATGACCCGAACCTTTGAAGAAAAAAAGCGTGTACTTGAATTATGGTCTGAAGGATACAACAAGTTACAGATTGCAAAAGGAACAGGTATTCCTAGAGGAACTGTGCGAGATTGTATTGAACAATTTGGTGATGTTGCGACCTTAGAGCGTCGTTATGATGAAGAAAGACTTTTAAATGCGGTATTTTATGTTCAAAATGTGGCCCTCCCACAAATTCAAAAATCATATGCTTACCTCTTAGGGTTATATTTGGGAGATGGCATGGTTTCGAAGATTCCCAAGACATATAAATTGAGAATTTTCTTGGATAGCCATTACCCAAATATCGTTAACGGTTGTGCCCAAGCCATGCAAACCATTTTACCCACAAACAAAATTGGTATTATTAAGCAGAAGGGAAATTGGTTCGTTGTACAGTGTCATTCAAATGATTTGCTTGATCTATTTCCGCAACATGGGCCGGGAATGAAACATTTAAGGAAAATTCAACTAGAAAGCTGGCAACAGGAAATAGTAGATAGATACCCTCTCGAATTTTTCAAAGGGTTATATCATAGTGATGGTTCTCGTACCCAAAACATTGTTAAGGGGAAGGACTATCGCCGCTATACTTTCACCAATATGTCCGAAGATATACGCCAGATGTTCATTCACGCCTGCGAATTGTTGGGATTGCATTGGACGACGAAAACCAGCAAACGTGATATTATGATTTCGCGCCGTGAAGATGTTGCGTATTTGGACAGCGTGATTGGGCCAAAAAACTAGGCAAACCGACAGATGCGAAATTACCTGCTCACTGGGATGATTACGATTGCTTTGGGGATTGGCGTGGGTGTCTATATTGGCTGGGTGCAATATCCGGTAGAATATCGCAACAGCTATATGTGCCAGCTTTCCGACAGCTATCAAGAAGAATATACCCTGATGGTGGCACGCGGCTATCGTGAAGATGGTGATTTAAATAAGGCGCTGGATCGTCTCCAACCCTTACGCGCAGTCGGTGTTCCAGAGTGTGATGATGGACGCAGTTATCAAATTGACAATATTCCAGAATGGGTGCAAGTATTGACCGAACGTTATATCAGTCAAGGGGCTGACCCAGCGCTTATTCGAGATTTGGTGGCGCTGGCGGAGGGCTTTGGTCGGCTCACACCCATTATGGAAAGTTTCCGTTCCTAAATATCCCCAAATGTGTGAAAGTGCATGTCTGAAATCAAACCCAACCTCAAAACCGAGCAACCCGATGCTGACGAAGATTTAATTTATGAGCCGGGGGTGCGCCGAAAACCTCATACGGCTGTTTATGTCGTCATTGGTATCATCGGCTTGGCAATTGGCTTGGGGGCAGGGTTGTTTTATACATGGCAAGTGGACCCAGTGATTGAGCGCAATACCGGCCCAGATAAGCTGCGCGAAGAAGACCAAATCAACTATGTGATTGCGGTAGGGCTTGATTATGCGTATACCGGAAATTTAGACCGGGCCTATAACTTACTGGCACAAGTTGACCCCGGTGGAGATCCTTTTCAGATTGCTGCTGATGCGGTCTGCACCTTGACCCGACAAGGACGTATACAAACCAGTGCCGATATTCAAGCCATCCGTAATCTAATTGCCATTTTTCAGGGACAGCCAGACGTACAGGCCAACTGTGATATAGGGGTTTTTAGTATTTCTAATACGCCAACACCGACCCCACAGATTACACTGCCCACCCCGACGCCAACGCTACCCCCTATCGCAACCAAGACCGCCACGCCTGAAGTACCGATCGTGCAGGAAACCATTCCCGTCGGCCCGGACGCCACCCAGCCGAGTATTGCGGGAGAGATGGAGGTAGTCCAACAGCGTCCATTTTGTGATGCCGCCAATCCGGGCATGATTGAGATTTATGTACAGGAAGAAACCAGTATCCAAATTCCGGGTGTTGCGATTGAAGTGCGTTGGGCGGGGACAGGCGGTCAACAAAGCCAAGTGTTTTATACGGGCCTGAAACCCGAAATTGGGCTTGGGTATGCCGATTTCAAGATGGAACCCGGTGTTGCCTATATCGTGAGTCTGCCTAATTATGGCGCGACAACCGAACGACTAGAGGCACGTACTGATGGTTGTGAAAGCGGTGCGGTCATTTCCTACGAAATTTATTTTAGAGAGACTACCGACTAAACGGAGTGTTCATGGCAGACGGCATCTACCGATTTCCCGAAGGCTTCCTGTGGGGCACAGCCACCGCCGCCCATCACGTGGAGGGCCATATGAACAATAGCTGGTCGCACTGGGAAGCTATGGAAACGGGCGCGGTCTTTAAAAAGCAAAAAAACGGACGGGCCTGCGAATGGTGGGATGGTCGCTGGGTCGAAGATTTTGACCGGATGCAGTATCTCGGCCATAACACCCATCGCCTGTCGGTGGAATGGAGTCGTATTCAACCCGAACCAGATAAAATTGATGAATCCGCCCTGCAAAAATATCGTGAGATGCTGGAAGGGCTGCAAAAACGCGGGATGCGCCCAATGGTGACACTGCATCATTTCACCAACCCGATGTGGCTGGAAAATGAAGGCGGCTGGCTGGCGAATTCGATTGTTGACCGCTTTATTAAATTTACCGAAACAGTGGTGGATGCCCTCGGTGATTTAAATGATTTCTGGTGTACGTTCAATGAGCCGATGGTTTACGCAGTGCAAGCCTATCTGGTAGCGATGTTTTACCCCGGCAAACGCAATCCCTATAAGATGTATCGCTGCGCCGAATTGATGCTGCGTGCCCATGCTGGAGCGTATGAGGTCATTAAATCGCGCTACCCGAATGCGCTGGTGGGTGTTGCCAAACATTTGCTAAAAATTGATCCCCTGCCACCCAAACCCATCAATGGAATGCCGATTAAGCTGGTGGAAAGTGTTTTCCATCGGGCATTTTTGGAGGCTATGGTAACGGGTGAATTGCGCCTGCCTCTGCGAAAATCGGTGGTCATTCCGAATTTGGCGGGTACTTACGATTACGCGGGTCTGAATTTCTATCAGCGGTATCGGGGTGGATTTGCGCCCCTTAGCCCCAAAACATTTTTCCTCAAACAAGTGCCGGATGATGAATCCCCACCCTCGCCGCCGATGTGGGGTGAGATTTATCCACAGGGGACATTCGAGCGTATCAACTATATTTGGAATATGATGCGGAAGCCGATTTACATTACTGAGACGGGTACACCCGATGAAGGGGATAATGTCCGCCCTTGGTATATTGCGCGGATGGTTCACAGTGTTTGGCAGGCCATCAATTTTAATGTGCCTGTGCGCGGCATTTATTATTGGACGCTGCTGGATAATTTCGAGTGGACGGCGGGTTATAACCCCCAGTTTCGTTTTGGCCTCTACGCCACCAATTTTGAAACGCAAGAACGTACCATCCGCCAAAGTGGTGAATTTTTCCGTGAGATTTCGCTGGCAAATGGGCTTTCGAGTGAGATGATACGCAAGTATGTCCCGCAGTTGGAGGAAAAATTGTTCCCCGGCGCACCCGGTCAAAAAGAGGTGAAATTACCAAGCCGAGCCTAACTGAAAATCGCTTTGAGTTCGATCACCTGACCCAATACCGCCGATTGGAAATGCTCATCTGGCCCAAAGACGCCGAGTTGAACGAATTTTTGGTCAACTAATTGCCATACTTCAATAAATTGTGCTGCCGGGTCTACCATCCAATATTCGCGTACCCCGTATTTTTCGTACAGCTTGAATTTTTTGCCACGATCCAAGCGGGCTGTGCTGGGGGATAGCACTTCAATGATAAAGTCGGGCGCTCCGTACCAATAGCCTTCGACCAATCTACAATGGTCATTTTCAGGACTAACCCAAAATAAATCGGGCTGTACTGCGTTGATTTCATCAAGGTAAACATCCATTGGGGCAAAACGAACATATCCGCCTTTTAATAGCGGCTTTACCAAAGAAAACGTTGCCTGTAACACATCTTGATGCGGATCTTCAGGAGAAGGAGCCATAATTACCTCGCCATCAATGAGTTGCATGGGAAGCTTGGTTTCGGGCAACATCTGATATTCGGTGACGGTCATGCGTTGTGTCGTTGCGACTTCGGGCGACTTGATTTGATCTACCATGATCCACCTCAAATCTTTATTTCTTTGTCTCATTATGCCACAATGAGAGTATTTATGCCGGATAATTGTAGAAGGGCGACGGGGTGGCTTTTTATGTCTTGCCGTAAATAGCACAAATGAGTTATCCTGAAAAGTGAAACGAAATTCTAACAAGGGTTATCATGGCTCAAGAAACTGACCCTCAACAAAATGAACTCGCCCAAATCTTGCATCAGGCGGGTTATAAATACACGACGCCACGCCGCTTGGTGGCGGAGGTGTTGTTGGAATCGCATACCCATCTTTCTGCACCGGAAGTGGTGGATCGTGTGGCAGAGCGGGATGCCTCGATTGGACGGATGAGCGTCTATCGCACCCTCGATTTGTTCACCCGGCTCGGCCTGATTCATCCGGCGTTTCAAGGTGGGGTGAATGCGCGTTATGTGGTCATGGTTGGCGGGCATCACCATCATCTAATTTGTCAGAACTGCGGCAAGGTCATGCACTTTGATGAATGCCCCCTGCGTGATTTGACACGCTATCTCGAAAGCCAATTTGGATTTTCGATTGAGGGTCATCTGCTAGAGTTCTTTGGCCGCTGTGCCGACTGCCGAAATCAAGAGGTAGCTGCCGTTGCTGAATGATACTTTGCGCTGGGAAATTGTCTGCGCCGCGTGTGGTTGGGAGGCACGCCTCGAGGCCCTTGTCCCATTCAGCGAAAATGGCAGTGGCCTAATTAATGGGCTGTGGGAGGAATATATCTGCCCCAATCATTTAGAAGTTGGCCGACGGGCAGTGTATGTCGTGGCAGAATGGGAACACGGGGTGGATGTTGAAACGGCCTATATCCGCTATTTTTCAAGCGAGACCCAAACAGTGCCTGTACCCAAATGTTCCATTTGCAAACGGACGATGCAAGGTGGACAGGTGTTGAATCGGCTACCCTTCTACTTGCGCCCCCAACTCGAAATACATACTTGGAAACTGAAGCAGCTTGAAAATTTGCGGCGCATGGTCGCAGCCGAGCAGCAGGCCGTTCGCCAAGAGAAACAAACATCCGAACAAGCCCAATCACTGCTTGAGGCCGAAGTCTTGGCGATTCAGCGATTTTTTACCGGATTCCGGGAACAACTGGGCCTCACCACCCCAACCACGCTCTTAAACGAGGATTATTTTCCGACCTCCCTGCCCAAATGGGAGACAGCAGTCAAAGCGGCCATTGAAGAATCCGAAACGCGCTTACAGCAGCTTCAAAAACGGCAGGCCGAGGAAGCGACTAAGCCGCCAGTATCCTGCCCAAAATGCCATACCAAAAGCGTCTATCTCCGAAGCGCCAATCTATTTTGAGTGGAAGGGACTGTGTTCCGATGAGTACCCGCATTCAGATTCCAACCCATGCCGATCCACGCGAATTCTGGTCAGGTGGCACTTATGAACTCAATTTAAGTTATGACACCCTGCGCGATAACCAATGGTCGCGTTTATTGGAGTCGTTTTGGTCAATAGATGGTGTCTATGGGCCATACGAAGATCGCTACACCCCCGGTCAAGCCGAATCTGCCCGCACCAAAATTCGCTATCCCACCCCCACCGATACCTACAGCCAATATGGAATTGTGAGTGTGGATGAGGTGCATTTGGGCTTTGAGGTATTAGCCACGCGCTCGATTTTTGAAGGATTTTCGGTACATCTGCCAGCGGGGATGGTGGTTACGACAGCAGCACTAGAAAATCCTAAAGTGGCGGTGCGGGTTCGGGAAGCTGTAGAGGACGCTTATCGGTTTGTGGCGCTGCGGATGTACGAAGCCATGCCATTTGTGATTGGCAGTTTTGATTTTAATGGGGAGTGTTATCTGGTAGATGAATTAGCTGCCGATGTTGCTGCCCGTGATAAATTTTTCCTATCGGGAAATTGTTTTATCCAAGACATTGCCCTGCGTAAATTGGGCCGCCATCCCGATGATTTTGAACAAGTGGCAAACGGATTACGCTGGTTGCCAGCGGGGGGAGGGGAATAGATGGCACTCGAATATGCCAAAGTGCTGCCCCAAGTCCAAAAGATGGGGCGTGCCCTGTCCTATAAAATGGAGGACATCAGCGAACGGGGTCAGCGGGCGTTTGATGAGTTCATGGAGTTAAATGACAACGTGGCGATTTACGAGCGCATTCAGTTGGCCCGTGACCGTGACGCTGGCTATCGTGGGGCCGCGCCGATTTCGATAGATGGTGAATTGTTGACAGGCCGCTATGAACTGCCCAAAGCTCCAGATAAAGCCACGATTGTTGCCGTAGATGGGTCGCAAATTTACCCCGATATTCACGGAGCGGCCTTTTATTATTTGACCAATATTGGGCGTTTTACCTTTTATCATGGCGATAATCAACTGCCCCAAGAATACAGCGAACCTGTGTTGTATTATGCTGATTCGGACATCCGCGACCCACACGACCAATTAATCACCAACGCGACAGTCAATGCACGGCGCACCGTCGGTGAAATGCAGGCTTTGGCGAATGCGGCATGGAGTCACCGCGATAACAACCAAGCAATTCTGGCGCTCTCCGATGGGCCACTGTTGTTCTGGTTGGGGCGAGATGTGCCGGAATCAAATCTGCTCGAAAAAGATTATCATGGCGCGATGGTGCATCTGCATGATACCCACACCGCCACCTTTACCCGCCATCAACACAACACCAGCCTTGCCGGATATATTGACCGCCCCACCAGCCGTTTTGTAGTCGCCCTGCTGCATCTGCTCTCGCTGAATGAGGAAGATGTGCGGCGCTCGGTGTTGCAAACCCCCGGTGATTACGAAGGGCTGGACGATCAATGGCTGTTTAAGCGGATTTTGAAGCCGGGGGAACGTTCGGCCTTGATGATTCAGCAAAGCCCCCAGAACAAAAATTATCGTAATTTGATTGGCGAAAGTCATGAGATTGTCTATTTCTATCTGAACGTGGGACGGCATGGGAATGCCCATTTGGGCCGGGTCGAAATCCCGATGTGGGTGGCACGATCCCGTGAAGCGGTCAATGAAGTTCATGCGCTGATTATTGGGCAGTGTCAGATGATGGGGAATTATCCGTATGCGCTGACCCGTGCCGACGAAATCGCGGTCATTCGCACTCCTGAACGGGCCATGCTGGAAGAATTGATTCGCACGGAACTGCTGCGCCATAAACATGAAATCGAAGAATCCGCCAAGCTGACGGGCAAGCTGCAAACCCGTGCAGGCCGCCAATCCTTTGGACAGTTCAATAAAAAACGCTAGAGGTGAACTATGGAAGCATTTGAAATTGGGCATGTCTTACGGGCCAGCACCGAAGGGTTCACTTTTGGGACACGTAGCCAAGATGTGTTATATCCCACATTTGGCTCGTTTGTGCAGAGCTATAACCAGCACAGCAATGACGATTTGACCATTATCGGTGTCATTACGTCCATCAAGATTCAGGATGACCCGTTGGTGCGGCAGTTGATTATGGCAAGTGATATGAACCCGGCGGCGGTGCGCGATCAGCGGGTGAATCGGCTTGTACCCGTCGAGATTGATGTGCTGAGTATTGCCTATGTACAGGATGCCCGGCTATTTAACAGCTTGCCACCACGCCCACCGTTAAGCCTTGATCCGGTCATGTTGTGCAATACCGACCAGATTTATGTGATTACACAGCAAATAGACTTTTTTAGGCTGATTTTGAGTGCTGGTGGGGTGCCAAATAATATTGAATTGTTGGCGGCGACGATTCGGAGCGCGGCGGACGCACGGCCTGATGATGAGCGTTTGGAGTTTTTGGTGAATGCGGGACGCAACTTGGCAGGGTTATTGAGTAATGATTTGCAAATGCTAAAACATGCCTTACAGTTGATACGGCCCTAAGCTAACGCTGCTGTGTGTATGGACGATGAAACGGTATGCACTTGTCAAGTGGTGTCATTTGATATAAGTGAGCGCCATAGGTGTCCGTTCGGAATGCAAAATTCTGGTATGGGCTGATTTATTTTATGATGCTCACCATTTGCATTTTCAATATTCTCAGTTTTAAGGCTAGCTCGTAGAGCTTGCTTGTTCATAAATGATTTTCCAGATGATAATCTGTCCATTCTCATCTGTAGTCACCAATATATCTCTGGTTGGACTCCAATCAAGCGAATCCAAGCGAGCAGGATAATCCATTGTTCCTATGAACTGACCACTAGTATTCCAAAACATTATTCCCGCAATGTAATCAATGTTACTGCCGCCCACACTTGCAATAAGTGGTTGCAATGGACTAAGGACAATGTCACTCAAATTACCGAATCTTTCAGCAGGTTCATCATATACATGAACAGTATTTGAGGAAATATCCCATGCAATCAAGCGGCAGTTCATGTACTCGCAACGCAGACCCCAAATGCCTGTTCCCTCCAAATTCCATGCAGTCCGGTAGTGGAAGTAAAAATTGTCCACACCTTCTAAGCGATAGGCTTCTTGGTAGGTCTCTGTATCCCAGACCTGCCACATATTATCTAAGCTCTCTTGGTAAACATCCGTTACCAAATCAGCAGTCAGTAAATATTTTCCGTCGGGCGACCAGCTTACAATGAAAACGTCATTTGGAGCAGGCTCAAGTTGCGTGACCAAATCTCCATCCAATGTCCAGATTGAGGCAGTTTTTTCAGGATCATGACCATGTGCAATGGCGAGTTTAGTGCCATCAGGACTCCAAGCAATGTCAGTTCCGCGCCCCGTTCCTTCAATAATAGATAGCTCCCCATTGCTCATGTCCCAAATATGCACAAAATCCATATCATAGGCTTCATAGGTGCTTGCTAAAAGTGTCCCATCAGGATTCCATGCTAAATAAACGTCAGTATTATCGGTGAAAAGGCCGGGGGGTTCAAAAGTGTATAGCAATTCACCTGTTTGTGCATTCCAAATCTTGATGAGCGGACATGGCTGCTTTGGCTCAACAGCGGCGATTCTACGACCATCAGGACTCCAAGTAGTTTCAGTTAGTGGAGCTTCATTGTCTATTGTCAAAACAATTTCATATTCGAACTCTGGTTTCTGAGCTTGGATTGTTGCTGGACTAGGCACAAGTCGAATGGAAAGAGCCAAAATGAATCCAATTGCAACAAGGCATGATCTCGTTAAGATCTTCATCTAAAGCGTCCTTCACATTATCGCTATTGGAAGGGGAGCAATATTATTCTGAAAGGACGGCGGTGACCTCGATTTCGACCAAGAGGCGCGAGTCAATCAGGGCGCTCACCTCGACCATTGTTGCCGCAGGACGGATGTCGCGGAAAAATTCGCCATGCGCCTTGCCAATGGCTTCCCAATCTGCAACGTTGATGACAAACATGCGGGTTCGCACGACATCATGCAGACTAGCCCCGGCCTCTTTTAAGGCTTTTTCGATTTTGGTGAAGATGAATTTGGTCTGTTCATAGGGGTCAGACCCGCCGATGACATGACCCTGTTCATCAACGGCGGTTGTGCCAGCGACCTCGATGATATTGCCGATCCGCACCGCCCGTGAATAGCCGACGATGCTTTCCCATTGCGTACCAGAGGAAACATTGATGCGGTTGGTTTTGGTCATGGGCCTATTCTTCCGAGGTTGGCCCTTCGCTGTCAGTGGGGACATAACGTTCAATGTGATGCTTGACGGCAAACACGGCGGCCTCGGCGCGATTGGCGACATGCAGGGTGCTGAGAATCTTGCCGACGTAGTTACGGACTGTGCCTTCACCTAAATAGAGCTTTTGGGCGATTTCACGATTGGTCAGGCCGCGTGCAATCAAGGCAAGGATGTGCAGTTCACGTTCGCTGAGTTCGGCAAAGGCGGAGGCTTCTTTGATATGGGCCGCTTCACGCACTTCATTCAGCAGGCTCTTGGTGACGGCGGTATCAATGACAGCATCCCCGGCAGCAACGGCGCGGATGTCATCAATCAATTTGCCGCTGTCTACCCGTTTGAGGACATAACCGACTGCCCCGGCACGAATGGCATCCATAACGAGTTCGTCTTCGGCATAGGAGGTTAACATGACTACTTTAATTCTTGCTTTGTTTTTCAGAATTTGCTCACAGGCCTCAATGCCAGAAATACCCCCCGGCATCCGGATGTCCATGAGCACAATGTCTGGTTCATAGGTCAGGGCAAGCTGAACGGCTTCTTCGCCACTATTGGCCTCGGCCACCACAGAGAATTCGGCTTCGTTTTCCAATAATGCTTTGAGTCCGGCCCGCACGACCGCATGATCGTCGGCGATGATGATTCGTAAATGAGACACTGCGCTCTCTCCAAAACTTGTATCAAGTGCTTTTCTGCACGTAAGGAAGATGACTACTTGCCCTATTATAGTGACAAGTACGTTTTGTAGCATTATGATAATCCGAATTGCCTACTTTTTTACAGGGAGAAGTCATCGTCATGCCCACAGAACATCTATCTTCTTCACCTACTACGATAGATTTGCTGACCAGAGCCGCCAGTGATGTGATCCGGGGTTTAAGCCTGCCCCGTACACTGCAAAGCATCGCCGATGTGGTGCGCGAACTGGTGGGAGCGAAATATGCAGCGGTGGGCGTGCCTTCGGATGAAGGAGGTTTGCGAGCATTCATTACATCCGGGTTGCATCCAGCGGTGGCACGCGGAATTGAACATGAACCGGAGGGGTTGGGTTTATTGGGGGCACTGTTTGATACCGATTACCCGATTCGCCTCAATGATCTAAATGCTGATTCACGCTCTAGCGGTTTTGTCCAAAATCACCCATTTATGAAAACTTTTCTGGGTGTGCCGATTGAAGGTCGCAATCATCAACGACTCGGCAATCTCTATTTATGTGACCGACTGGATGGCAAGCCTTTTGACGAGGATGATGAACGGCTGGTGGTGTTTTTTGCGACGTTTGCCGCCATCGCCATCGAAAATGCTCGGCTGCATCAGCAATTACAAACCGTCGCCCTGCACCGTGAGCGGGATCGTATTGGCATGGATTTGCATGACGGGGTTATCCAAGAGATTTATGCGGTGGGCATGAAACTGGAAATTATGCGTGGCAAAACGCATTTGACCCCCGAAGAAGAAACACGCTTTCAATCTATTGTGCAGGATTTAAACAACATCATTGAGAGCATCCGGGGCTATATCCGCGATTTACGCCGCCCCACCGACGTACAAAGCAGCACGTTCCATCAGCAGATTGCCAACCTTGCCGAGCATTTCCGCGATTTTGCGGGGGTGG
Source organism: Anaerolineae bacterium (assembly GCA_019913005.1). Taxonomy (GTDB): domain Bacteria; phylum Chloroflexota; class Anaerolineae; order Aggregatilineales; family J027; genus CFX10. The sequence goes on from JAIOHL010000190.1 coordinate 43,639, forward strand.
AAGTGGCCCTGTCCATTTCGGAAGAGCTACCGGCCTTAACGGATGCCCAACGGCACTCGCTTTCCCAGATTATTCGGGAAGCGCTGGCGAATGTGGCCCGTCACGCCAAAGCCTCCAGAGCCGATGTACACGTGGCCGTCGAGGATGAGGATTTGTATGTCATGGTGCATGACAACGGGATCGGGTTTAATACGGCTGAAATCTTAAACCAAGATCATTTTGGGCTGCGTAATATGGAACAGCGGGCGAACCAACTGCGCGGTTTTATGCAGATTGAAAGTCAAGAAGGCAAAGGCACGACCATTCGGGTGGTGATTCCACTCAAACGCCCGGTTCCACCAGTGAAATAGACCTCACCCCCAACCCCCTCTCCGACGCAGCGAGGGGGAGTATCTCGATATTGATGGTAATTGCCAATTTCCTAATTTAGAAATTCGGATTTGACGGGTAGGTGCTATAATTGTGCATCTATCCGTTTATCGTTTGAGGCGTGATTTACGTTATGACATCCCCCAAAATCCACCTGCTGGTTGCAATTCGGCTGCAATCCATTGCGCGTTACCGTGAAAATCTTAATACGGAGCCAAAATTTGCCGTCAATCTGGTGACCAGCATTGAAAAAATTCACGAGGCGCTGGCTGATAAGACGAAACGCTCGGATGTGTTGGTGGTAGATAATGGATTGGGTGATGTCCATACGCTGGTAAAAGAACTGCGCCAAAGTCATCCCCGTTTGTTGATTGTCTTGGTGGATGAAGAAGCTGATTTTGGGATGCCGGGGCGGGCTGATGACGTTTCAACTGAGCCATTCAAAAACGATGAACTCATTAAGGTCATTAAACGCCTGTTTGAAGACCGCCGATTGGAAACATTACGAGCGGATACACTCCCCCCGGTGCGTCAATTTGCCAAATCACTGACCCGCGCCAAAGGCCCGGCCAAATCACAGGCGGCGGTGAGTGCCATTCTGGAATTGGGCTATGATTACGTGGCGTTTTATACGATTACGCCAACCGACCCACCGATGTTGACCCTTTCGGCACAAGAAGGGCCATCTTCGGTCACAAGTTTGGCCCCAAATCGCCTTGAATACAACACCAGTTTGTTGGGATGGGTGGCGCAGAATGGGCAAAGCAAGATTGTGACGCAAGAGGATACCCCCAACCATCCCTTTATTTCCAAAGGGCGCTATGGGGTAGGGGTGGCGGTTCCAGTAGGGACGACGCTACGTTTTGGGGTGGTGTTTGCCTGCAAAGAAAAGCCGGGGGAAATTAACCCCAAAGATGTGCTGATGCTCGAACTGATTAGCACCCAATTGGCGAGTGCGTTGGCGCGAGAAAATCGCTAGTCTACTCCACCAAAGGTTAGACCACAGATGAATTATTATGTTGCGATTGAAGGAGTCATCGGGGTCGGCAAGACCACGTTGGCTCGGTATCTTCAGCAGGCGCTTAATGCCGAACTGCAAATTGAGGTATTTGAAGAAAATCCATTTTTGGCCCGTTTTTATCAAGACCGTGCGCGTTATGCCTTTCAGACACAGGTCTTTTTTCTGTTGAGCCGCTATCATCAGCAGCGCCGTTTGCATCAACTTCCCCGCCCATTAGTGAGCGATTACATTTTTGCCAAAGACCATCTATTTGCCCAATTAAACTTGGCGGATGACGAATTGGCGACGTATGAGAGTGTGTATGAGGCGCTGGCGGAAAATATCCCCCAACCGGATTTGGTGGTATTTTTGCGGGCTGATACGCCAGTTTTGATGAGCCGCATCGCCGCACGTGACCGCTCCTATGAACGCAACATGGATCGGCATTACATTGAAGAACTGCGGGTGGCCTATGACCGATTTTTTGCGGAGTACACCGCCGCGCCTGTGCTGGCGATTGATACCAATCCTATTGATGTGGTGCAGGATGAAACGCAACGGGCGGAATTGATTGCGACGATTCGCGGGGTATTGGGGACAGGGCCACGTCAAGCCGCTTTGCCGGGATTGGCCGAAGAACCACCCGCCCTAGCCGAAGTAGCGAAATCTGCCGTTAGTGAGCCGAATGATTTGGATGTGCATATGACGGCGCGGCGCTTAGGTGATTTTCAGCGGTTTCATCGGGCATTGGACAAGGCCAAGAATTTTAACCCCGATTTATTCCTGAATTTCGTCTTGCTGCAAGAGGAAATTGGTGAGATGGCGCGGGCGGTGGTGCAACATTGGAAAACGGGACAGCAAGACCGCGAACCTATCCCAAGCGAGAAATTGCGTTTGGAAATGGCGGACGTGTTGGCCTATCTACTGAAAATTGCCAACTATACCGGGGTAGATTTAGAAACGGCCTACTTAGAAAAGATGGCGGTGAATCGTCAGCGCGTGTGGGATAGTTCGGCTGAATAATTATGATGATGCAATCCAATCCATCACAAAAATGGTTTATTGCGGTGGCGGGCAATATCGGAGTCGGCAAAAGCAGCCTGACGCAATTGCTGGGCGAACGGCTCGGTTGGCAGCCATTTTTTGAGGCCGTAGACGAAAACCCCTATTTGCAGGATTTTTATGCGGATATGGCGCGGTGGAGCTTCCATTCGCAGGTCTATTTTTTGTCGCGCCGCCTGCAACATCACCGTAAACTGCTCGATCATCCGGGGCATGTCATTCAAGATCGCAGCATTTATGAGGATGCGGAGATATTTGCCAAAAATTTGGCGCTACAGGGTAAACTATCCGAACGGGATTACCGATGCTACCGCGATTTGTATGATGGGATTCGGGCATTTTTGCCGCCACCCCATTTGCTGATCTATTTGCAGGCGCCGGTTGGGGTTTTGGCGGAACGCATTGCGATGCGTGGACGCGATTATGAACGGCAGATTTCGATTGAGTATCTGGCCCAACTGAACCGCCTATATGATGAATGGGTGGAAACATGGACGGCCTGTCCCATTTTTGTGATTCCAGCGGCGACACTCGATTTTGTGCATCGGCCTGAAGATTTGGAACAGGTTGCCAGCGAATTATTGGAAAGATTAGAGGCGATCCGGCTTAGAACATCCTCTAGGCGGGGAGATATGGATTGATGACGGTTGAACGGTCAAATGAACAGTGGTTGGCGGACTTGACGAGTGAGGATACGACGGCCCAAGCAGCCGCATTGGATGATTTGCGGGTCTATTTGCGGCGGGGGATTTTGTATTATCTGAGCCATGAACGCAGCGATCTTAGTGACCTGTCGAGCGAAGAACTGCGGCAGATGGCCGAGGATTTTGCGCAAGATGCTACGCTGCGGATTTTGGATAACCTCGATTCGTTTCGGGGGGACAGCCGCTTTACGACTTGGGCGATGAAGATTGGGACACGCACCGCGATTAGTGAACTGCGCCGCGCCCGCTATAAAGATTTCAGTTTGGATGAATTGACCGCCGACGGAGAATTTCAATTGAAATTAGAGGGCGGGGACAACAATAGCCAGATGGTCAGCCCTGAACGCGCCACCGAACAGGTCAACGTATTGCAAATTATCCAACAGGCATTGGATGAAGTCTTGACCGAGCGCCAAAAAACCGCGTTGGAGGCCGTGACCTTACGTGGTGTTCCGATGGATATTGTGGCGGAACAAATGGGCACGAATCGCAACGCGCTTTACAAACTGTTGCATGATGCCCGCAAAAAACTACGCACCCATTTGGAAAATCAGGGCATTGTCATGGGTTATGTGTTTAATCTGTTCCAAGAGTAGTCACATCGGCTAGGGGCAGCCAAAAACCAAATGTACTGCCTTTGCTTTCGGGGCGATAAATCACCTCACCGTCGTGCTGCTCGATGATAGATTTGACCAGACTTAGACCCAAGCCTGTCCCCGGAATGTGGGCGGTTTCCGGCGATTTGGCCCGCGAAAATGGTTTAAACAGCTTCGGACGGAATTCCTCTGGCACACCTGCCCCATTATCTTGGACTTCGGTATAGACCCGCTGATTCTCAACAAACACCTGCACTGCGATCTTGCCACCATTCGGAGTGTATTTAATGGCGTTGGAAACGAGATTAAACAAGACTTGATGCAGACGGATGGCTTCCCCGTCTACAGTTAAAGCGGCGACTGGGCGTTCAATAGAAAGCTGGTGTTGATGATTATCCAGTTGGAGAGCCGATTGCTCTAATACCTTATCTACCAAAGACAGCCAATCAATTTTTTCGGTGTGTTGAATGCCCTTCATGCCGACCTGCTCCAAATCGGCCAATTCAGTCAACATGCCGTTCATCAATTCGTGGGATTCGGTAATCCACTGGGTCATGCCGCGTTGCGGCTCATTTAACAGTGGGCCAATGTCTTCTAGGAGAATGCCAAAATAGCCCATTGCAATTGCCAGCGGATGTTTGAGATCGTGCGAGGCCATGCGGATGAGTTGGGATTTTAATTCGCTGAGTTCGTAATAAGGGTTGATGTCGGTGATAGCACACATGACATCTACCAGTGTGTCCTCCCCATCCAAAATGGGCGTCATGCTGTTGCGTACCCAATAGATGCGGCCCTGTTTGTGGCGAATACGATAATCGAGATTGACGACCTGTCCGGGCTGGATAGTCAGTAGGGCATTTTCAGCATTCGCCCGGTCTTCGGGTAGGATGATGTCCCAAAACAGGGCCGGATTATCAATAAATTCGTGGTTGGTGTAACCCGTCACTTTTAAACAGGATGGGCTGACAAAAACAAGGGACTTTTGAAAAAGGTTGTATTTACAGACCATATCTCCCACTGAGGACAGGATATTGTGTAGTTCATGGTGCGAAAAGTCGAGGGCTGTCCAAACGGCGCGGTCACGGATTTCATGGTGCTGTAAAGCTGTTCCAATTAACATGATACTGGGGTGATTATCGTCAAGCAGGATGGTTTTGGCCCGGATAAACAGCCAGATTTCCTCATGGTCGGGTCCATCAAATGGAAACTCGCCCTCCCAATAATCCAACTCTTTGAGCGTGTTTTGCAAATATGCCCACCACTTACGGGTATTGGGAGAAAGGAAAATCTGTTGTGTGACGGGCTGCCCCACGACGGTTTGACGTGTTTGGTGAAATAATTCTTCGGCCCGCTGATTCCACTCCACAATTGTGCCATCATCATGGGTGTTGATTATGACATCGGGGAGTTGGTTCAGAAGATTCATACTATTGGGTACTTCCATTGATATTGTATAAGCATTCATAGATGTGCCATGTTTGGTGTGTTGATATGTTTTCATTAAAAAGGAAGAGTGCTTACAATATCAAGCTAAATATCATATTTTGGGATATTTTTCACAAAAATTAACTTCTCACCAAGACAAGGTTTTAAAGACGTTTTCCCCGTGTTAGATGGTTGTTAGAATTTGTGATGGGGGAACATTCTCATCATAGCTGAAATTCGTTTCTCAAAATCCCCCGAAAAATTTGGGGTATTGGGAAGGGCCAAGAGGCGAGTAAAATTAAACATATCGGTTAATAGCTGGGGGAAATTTGTCAATGAAATTAGAAGCACTTTTACAGGGAGTGAATGCTCCCAATCCAGAAACCCGCCTGAATGTCGTTCGCGTCTTGGGTATGGTGGAAGAAACACGGGCCTTAACGGTGTTGGGTGAACGCTATAAGGTCGAACCCGATGCCACTGTCAAGCAGGCAATCCAATGGGCGGGGAAAAAAATCCACCAAGCCAGCCAATCGGGTTATTCGACGATTAATGAAATCTTTCGATTTTTTGGGATTGACCGCGAGATTGCCAAGTTGGTTGACCCACGCGAAGAGGAATTGATGCGCCGGATGCAAACCAGCATGGACAATGCCATGATTAAATCCCAACAAGATGCCGCGAGTCGCAGGATGACGACGGCGGCAGCATTGGGAGTTGGGGCGGCGTTGATCGCTGGTCCACTCACGGGAGGAATGCTGATGGGCAGCGCTATGACCGGGTCAGCTTCGGATATTGCGTCATCCAATATGGGAGGGCCACGCCGCGAGGAGCTTTCCAGCAAGCGTACCCCACCGCCCATTCCTTCGGACGTGAACATTACCATTTGGGTCAGACGGCTGCTGGAAGACCCCAACCGCGAAAATCGCAAAAATGCAGCGATTGAATTGGCGAATTTTAATAACCCGCTGGCTCTGCCGCACTTGGCAACGGCTCTGTTAAACGATATGGATCCGGTAGTGCGTGAGGCCGTCCAACAGTATGGAAAAGTGCTGTATTGGAAAATGATTTACTGGGAAATGGAACAGGACGGCACGCTTGAACAAGAATTTAAGGTGCGGGCTAAAGCAGCGGGTAAAGATTTTGCGGAACAGGCTAAACTTAGTGAGACGGGGCCGCTTTCACCTTCTAAATCCGAGCCGCCACCGATGCCCCAAGCCAGCCACGCGGATATTGCCCAGATTTTGGCAAAGGCCGAGGCTGAACGAGCCAAACGCAAGAAACGGTAAAGTCAACCACGCCCTCAGAGACTTGTCTGGTATTCGATTGGGGTGATGCTTAGGAAACCGCATGGTGATGGGGGTTTTGAGCACGGACGCAACATGTTACGTCCCTACGAAATAGACACATCTGCTTGTTCATGCGGTTTTTTACTAATGTCAGGCAAGCCTCCCCTGCCCAACGCAGTCTGTAGGGGAGGGGAAAGCAGTTGAGGAGAAATTTCGTTATTGTGCCTAAATTCACAGATCGTATTGCCCAAAACGACATGCTACAATCACACGCATGTCGGTTTTTTGTCTCTATACTACCACTTAGGAGAAGCCGATGAATTTGGATGATCTACAGCAAATACAGCAGTTAGACGCAACCAACATGTTGGGGCATATTGATGGCCTGCCCGAACAATTTGAAACGGCATGGGAGCACGCTCAAACCCAACTGCTGCCGACTTATTTGCCGAATATTCGCCAAGTGATTATTAGCGGGATGGGTGGCTCGGCCATTGGCGGCGATCTATTGGCTGCTGTCGCTGGTTTGACTTCGCCTATACCGATTTTGATTATCCGGGGCTATGATTTACCCGCATGGGTGCAAGGTGAGCACACCCTCGTAATTGCCAGCAGTTTTTCTGGCAATACTGAAGAAACTCTCGCGGCTTATGATGTAGCTAAGTCACGCGGGGCACATCTTTTGGCGCTGACGACAGGTGGTAAACTAGCCGCTAAAGCTAAACAGGATAGACAAACTCTGTGGTCATTTTCGACCAATATTGACCAGCCACGTGCAGCCATTGGCTGGTCGTTTGGGCTACTGTTGGGGTTAGCATCACGGGCGGGCTGGATGCAAAATGTTGGCCCACAGGTTGCCGAAGCCGTTGCCAATATGAAGACCTACCGTGAAAAGTATGGGGTGAATGTTCCTGCGATGACGAATCCTGCCAAACGTCAAGCCGGGCAGTATATGGGGCGTGTTCCGGTGTTCATCGGGGCGGGTATTTTTGAACCAGTGGCGCGGCGCTGGAAAGGGCAGCTTAACGAAAATAGCAAGAGCTTTGCGGTGCATGACCCCATCCCTGAGATGAATCATAACGCGGTGGTGGGGGTGAATTTTCCGCAGGAAGTTTTGAGTAAGCTGTCGGTCATGTTTATTGCGTCGCCCCAATATGACCACCCGCGTAATCATTTGCGGCATGACTTGACGCTGAATCTGCTGCTGCAAAATGGCATTATGATTGACCGCTTTACCCCGGCGGGCAATTCACCGATTGCTCAGATGATGCACGCCATTCAATTTGGTGATTATCTGAGTTTTTATACCGCAATTGCTTATGGGGCTGACCCGGCGGTGATTGCGCCGATTATGGAATTGAAACAAGCGCTTGCCGATCATCAATAAATGAGGGTCGGTTTACATCAACGTTGGTTTTATTTAAGGAGATTTGCACTGATTATGACGCAGAAGCCTGACCATGTTCGTTTGTATATCCCCGGCCCCATTGAAGTGCGCAAAGAAGTGTTGGAGGCGCAAACTGAATGGATGATTGGACATCGCTCCAAAGCCTTTGCTGACCTGTATGGTCGGCTGCAACCCAAATTGCAGCAGAGTTTTTATACCCAAAATCGAGTTTTTATCTTTACATCGTCCGGCACGGGGGTGTGGGAAGCCGCATCGCGTAACTGTGTGCGTGATGAAGGACGCATCTTGCATCTAGTCTGTGGTTCATTCAGTGAACGCTGGGCCGAAGTCAGCCAACTGAATGGCAAGCAGGTAGACGTGTTGGAAGTAGAATGGGGTCTGCCGATTGTGGCTGAACAATTAGCGGATGCCCTCAAGCAGAAACATTATGACGCGGTGGCCTGTGTTTATAACGAAACCAGTTCGGGGGTGATTAACCCACTGGCGGAATATGCCAAAGTGATGGAGGGCTATCAAGACACCCTGTTTTTGGTAGACACGGTAAGCTGCTATATGGGTGCGCCGCTGTTGGTGGATGAGTGGGGTATTGATATTTGCCTAACCAGCACACAAAAAGCCTTTGGTCTGCCCCCCGGCATGGCCTTTGGTACCATTTCGCAAGCAGTGTTGGATCGCGCCAAGACGGTCAAGAATCGCGGCTATTATTTTGATCTGATCGAAATGGATAAACACCACCAAAAGAATAACACCCCAGCTACCCCGCCTGTTTCGCTGATGTTTGCGGCGGATAAGCAGTTGAATGACATTCTGGCGGAAGGCATCCCGAATCGCATGGCCCGTCATCAACATCTGGCGGAAATGACCCGCGCTTGGGGGACGAGTGCTGGATTTGGCCTGCTTGCACCAGAAGGCTATCGCTCACCGACACTGACCGTCTTTGAAAATACGCTTAAGGTAGATATTAAGGCGCTCAATGGCTTTTTGCGCGGGCGGGGTATGGAAATCGCCGATGGGTATGGCAAGCTGAAGGATCGCACCTTCCGTATTGCCCACATGGGCGATATGCAACCGACACACATGGAAGAACTGTTTGCCAATATTGATGACTATCTGGCAACGAACCACAATGGAAATGGGGCGAACTAGATGCCACACATTTTGATTCCTGATAATCTGGAAAAAATCGGCCTCAATCTTTTGACCCAAGCGCAGGGCGTGACCATTCAGGCCCCGGCCAAAATGACGCGCGATGAGGTTTTGGCAGTAGTCGGCGATGCGGATGGCATGATTATCCGAAGCGGAACGAAGGCCAATGCGGAATTATTGCAGAAGGCCAGCAAACTCAAGGCGATTGTGCGGGCAGGGGTCGGCGTGGATAACGTTGACCTTGTAAAAGCGACTGAACTTGGTATCGCAGTCATGAATACCCCGGCTGGCAACACCGTCGCCACTGCGGAACACACGATGGCCTTGATGTTGGCGTTGGCACGGCATATCCCTAAAGCGCAAATTTCCATGCTGGAAGGGCAATGGGAGCGTAAGGCGTTCATGGGTACGGAACTGCGCGGCAAGACGCTCGGCATTATCGGGTTTGGGCGTGTCGGGCAGGCAGTGGCAAAACGCTCACTCGCGTTTGAGATGAACGTCATTGCCTATGATCCCTATGTATCCAAACAGGTCGCGCAATCGCTCAATGTGGCGCTGTTGTCACTTGATGAATTGTTGACGCGGGCCGATTATCTGACTCTGCACACGGTTGTAACGCCTGAGACCGAGCATCTGATTGACGCTGAGAACATCGCCAAGATGAAAGATGGGGTGCGGTTGATTAATGCGGCGCGTGGCAGTCTGGTCAATGAATACGATCTGGCTGAGGCGATCAAGAGTGGCAAAATCACTGGGGCGGCTTTGGATGTGTATACCGAAGAACCGCCGCAGAAAGATAACCCATTGATTGGCTTGTCGGGCATTATTCATACCCCGCATCTGGGGGCCAGCACTCTTGAAGCACAAGAGGCCGTCGCCGCCGAAGCTGCTGAAATCATGCTGGATGCGCTGCTGCGGAATGAATATCGCAATGTAGTGAATCGAGAAGTACAGGTCGGGTAATATTTAGACAGCTACGATCTGGGGATGTAAAACACCGTACTGGTGAGGGGGGACAACCAGTACGGTGTTTTTTAGTGTCTCCAATATCAGTGACGCGCATCTCCGATATTGGCATTGATCAACGTTCCGCTACATCTACATTCTGAATACCATGTACCGTCACAACTACCTCAGGAACGTCATGCTATCAGATTAAGGCAGATGGCTGAGTTTTGGGTAAAAGTAAGATGAATTTCCCATGAGAGAAACCTCTCATGAACGAAAACTTCTTACCCTGACAGTCTAGCGGATGCGGCGCAGTTGTTTTTCAAACACAACCCGCATCACCAAGCGCCCTAACTTTAGTTCATCGCCATCACGCAATACACGGACTTCTTGCGGATAGACCCGTTCGCCGTTGAGATAGGTATGGTTGACGCTGCCCATATCGGTAATCGTAATGGCATTATCCCGATAGCGCAGGGTGGCATGAACACGCGATACCCCCCTATCCTTACCGTCGTATCTGGTCAAATCTACATCCGGCACTAACACACTGTCGGGGGCGGTGCGGCCCATAATCATCTCTTTGGAATCGTCCATCGCCAATTTGATCGGGTCGTGGTCATATCCCTGTACCTTGAGGATTAAATTGGACAGGCTGCCAAAGGTTGTTCCGGCGAGGCCTTCGTCTTCGACGATTAGTTGTTGTGTTCCCTGCGAAATTCCTGCTTTGACCAAGAGCGTCCCGCAGGCATAACAATAACCTGCATGGGGTGGATTTGATTTACCACATTGAGGACAGGCAATATCGTCGGTAGGCGGCTCTGGCATGGAGGACTTTGGTGGTGGGGGTGGACTAATCTTGGCATTTGGATTGGGGGGGTGATGTAAGCCTTCATTCATTTCCCATTGGCGGATGAGACCCGCGATTTGTTCGCGTTCGGCAGTGGAAATGAGAGGGCGCAGACGTTTGAGTTCTTGTAGGGCGTGGTCAGGGGCGGCTCCCTGTCGGCGCATAAACACAAACGCCTCAAATAAGTCTTGTACTTTGTATTCCAATGGGTTACTCATAGCTGTTTTCCAAACCTTTTCGTCCTTGAAATCCCCCTTCAAGCACTTTCAAATTGTGCGCCAAGACGGGATTAGCGTCAAGCGATTGCGGAAATTTTTCATAGGTGTAAAGAACAACTAATAGTTTCATGAAGTTTTCAAAAGACTGCAACCCAATCTCAAAGCCTGCGTATAGATGATTGAACACAATAAACAACAAACAATAAACAGGGACAATCAACACCACAACCCATAATTGTGGAACTCGGTAGAGGAGTAGTGTATGAGCGACTATGATAAAACCATTGACCCGGCAGTGCCTGTCGAAGGTGGCAATGGTGAACTCAAGCAAGATTGGAATTATCAACCCAACGATGACGGGGCGATCCCGATTCCGGTGCGAATTGGATCACGCTTAGAAGAAGCCCCACCCACAAACGAACCGCCGATGCAGGGGGTTGCCGATGATGACGCGATTGTGCGGGAATATGAGCGCAAGTATTATCGCCAAAGCCTCTACAACGACGCGCCGATGCCCCAACCGCGTGTAGGTGACAGTCACAAACAAAAGCGGCAGTGGAATTTCCGCGACATCAATGTCAAAGCTCCACCCAAGCATCGCTATCAAACCCGTGCCATGTCGGGTGAAGTGCAGGATACGGAACGCACATGGGCCGCGATTGCGCACGCGAGCGCCCTGCTCACCATTTTGGTGGCGATTGCCGCCGCGCCGGGGGTGCTGTTGACAGTGCTCATTCCATTGGGGATTTATCTGGCCTTCCGGAACAAGTCCGAGTTTGTGGCCTTCCACGCGCTGCAAGCCTTCACGATTCAGGTGGTAGGGACAGTCGGAGCGCTGGTGCTGCTGTTGGCGGGGACGCTGGTCTTGGGGACACTCATCGCAATATCGGCGGTGTTAAGCCTTGTGCTGATTGGCATCCCATTCCTGATCTTCTTCGTCCTGCTCTTGGTCGGACTGGTGCTATTCAGCGTATTCGTCCTGCCGCTTGGTATGGTGGTCTACAGCATGATTGCTGCCGACGCCGCCTACAAGGGCCGCAACTATCGCTATCCGTATATCGCGGACTGGCTGGATGACCAATTGAAAAACGGGATGCTTGGATCCGTGATCTAGGGAGTCTATCACCCAAGCAGTAGAACTAGAACGAGGAAACGAAGAACGCGCTCATTGAGGGAGGGGCGCGTTTTTTGTTTTAGGGGCGAACACGGGACTAAAGCCGCCGTGCTGAAATTAGCTAAAAGTTCGGTTCAGTTGTACTGTTGCAGGGTTTGAAATTGGGCAGGGCTAAGACCTGCCCCTACGGATGAACAGCGCTTCGCAGGGGCACGTTTTTTGTTTTATTTGAGGGAGAGGAAAATCACTTGTCCCTGACTTTCTTCAGCAGTCATTCGAGTATGCAGGACACGAATTCCACGCACCCAATCCCCGATAGAGGTTTTTTGCTGTTGAGCATAAACAATTCCCGCGTGTTCAACCCCTTCAGCAGCAAGGATAAGGAAATCGCTATCATAAGTGCATAAAACGCGACCTAACTCTGTGGCCCGCTGCAAATGATTTATGTCCTCATCGCCCAGTTTTTCGAGACTATGGGCAGATACCACATCAATTTTCCCCGCAGCTAATTGTTCACTAACGGCTAATTCAACGCTTTCATCAAAATAGAAACGTAATTCACTCAAGGCGGATTAGTTTCCCCTGATGTTCAAGTTCAGCTAAAAGAGATTCGGCTTTTGCAGAGTCTTGCCGAATTTCAGTATCAATCTCAACCTTATGCTGGTAATAATAGGCAAGGGCGGCATAGACCTGACCTAAATCAAGGGCAAAATTGGTTGCCAATTCTTCCGGGGATAGGCCACGATAGAGATGGCTCGATATCAACGTAACGACACGAAGATTTGTGCCCTTGATGATGGGTTGTCCATCACGGATGGCTGGGTCAGATATGATGGTATCAATGGGTAAGATTGTCGCTGCCATAAAGTCTCCTCACATCCATTATACATTCGGAGGGTTCATTTTTAGGATTTCTTATTAGCGGATTCGGGAGATGTCTCCGACAGCACAGTGGCCCGGATAGATTTCATTTCGCGCACAATCAAGATGCTGTCAATCACGATAATCAAGACGGTCAAGACTGCGCCCTGCTGTGCCCATTCGGTTAAGAACGACTCCACCAAGAGGAAAAATGAGCCAAATACAATGACCACCGACGGCGCTAAGGCCCAACTATCGGGGTCAAGGTGGCGGATAATCTTGTCGTGGTGCTGTAATTTGACCAGATGGATGACAAAAAAGGCGAGGCCAATGATGATTGGAATAATGGGCCATGCGATGTCGGTGGCTTCATTGGTGTAGTCGTTATACATCCTGACCAAATTTTCCTGCCGCGAGAGAGCCGACCCCAGCGACATCGCCAGCAACAAACAGCCCGTCACCAATGCCACTTCTACCTTGAGCCAAAAGAAATAGAGCATCAGCAGAATTCCGGCAAAAACAATCAGGACGGCATTCGGCGGGAAGGGGACATCCACATTGGTAAGCACGGGCAGCAGTGTATAGAGGATCATGCTGAGGAGAAAAATGGTGAGTGCCAAGATAATCACTCGGCTTTCAATCTGACTGCGCGAGGCGTTTGGCATAATTGCATAGCCCTGTTTGATAGCTCCAGTAATCTACTGCATCTTACCATAGATACCAGAGATTACGCCCCTCAAAAACGGGTGTTAATCAGGGTTGCCAAATTTCTTCCGATAATATTCTGTCATCGTTTCGCGCACAGTGGTAGATAAATCCGTCAGGTCGGTGTCTAAACTGTCTACGAAGGTATCAAATGGATCAATCAACTCATTTGGTTGATTAGGAAGCGATTCATACAGCTCGAGTAACGATTGTAAAACCGCTTCTAGGGGGCGATTTTCACGTTGGGCAATGGCTTGCAGCCGTTCCGCTAATTCCTTTTGGATAACCAATTCAACCATCATATTCCTCCGGAACACCATCTCACTAACATCATAACATAGCCATTTGAGATTTAGCCATTTATCCTGCCCCTTTGTCTAGGTGATTCTCTGGCGGGCAGGTTGTACAATAGTTCTACTTGATTGTCGGTAAATCAGAATGGGGGAATGCTGCACATGGGGTTTCATGACGCGGGTTGGTGGAGACTGTTGTATATGTCGGACGGGTCAAAACCCGAAAAATTGACATGGCCCTTGCTAAAACGGGTATTCAGTTATGCCCGTCCCTATCGCAAACAAATCGTGTGGATGCTGGTGACAATTTTGATTTCGTCGGGGTTGGGGTTGGTGTCGCCGCTGATTTTGCGGGAATTGATTGACAACGCTCTGCCGAATGAAGATGTGGGTTTGCTGACGGCACTGGCGGCATTGTTGATGGTTGTGCCACTGGTGAATGCGACGGTATTGGTGATTCAACGCTGGCTCAATTCGGCTATTGGCGAGGGGCTGATTTTTGACTTACGGGCGGCGCTGTTTAATCATCTGCAACGCATGTCGTTGCGATTTTTCACTAATACCAAGACGGGTGAATTGATGAGCCGCCTGAATAATGACGTGGTGGGGGCACAGCGGGCGGTTAATACGACATTGGTTAGCATCGTGACCAACACGACGATGGTGGTGGCAACGTTGATTGTGATGCTGGCATTGGAATGGCGGCTGACGCTATTGGGCTTGATGGTTGTGCCGCTGTTTATCATCCCGGCACGGCGCATGACCCCGGTTCTCCGCAAGATTACCAAAGAGCAGATGAGCGAAAACGCCAAAATGAACGCGCTGATGAATGAAACCCTCAATATCAGTGGGGCGATGCTGGTCAAGCTGTTTGGTCGAGCGGATGATGAAGATCAGCGATTCCGTAAACGGGCCGCCGGGGTGCGTGATGCTGGAGTAAAACAGGCCGTCAGTGGGAGTATGTTCTTCGCGTTCCTCGGCCTCATCGGGGCGGCAGGCACGGCAATTGTTTACTACATCGGTGGGAGGCTGGTGCTGGATGGGTCATTCTCGATTGGGACGATTGTGGCGTTTGCGGCCTTGCTCAGTCAATTGTATGGCCCCTTGCAGGCATTGGTGAATGCTCCGGTGGATTTTGTGACCTCCATGATTAGTTTTGAGCGCGTGTTTGAAGTGCTGGATATGCCGCTGGAAGTCGCCGAGAAACCCGACGCGGTAGCCTTACAGGATGTCAAGGGGGCGGTCACATTCGAGAAGGTCAGCTTTGATTATGATGACGCGGGGACGGTAGGCTTTTTGTCGGAAGTCGAACGGCACGGCATGGAAAGTGTCAAAAAGGTGCTGTCGGATGATGACACAGGTAAACCGAATGGCAAACCCCAAGCGAACGGCAATGGGGCTACGGAAAATGGCAATGACCCATCCGCTGAATCCGTCGAAAAATCACAGGCCCGGACATGGGCATTAGATGGGGTGAGTTTTGAAATTCAGCCGGGGCAGTTGGTGGCATTGGTCGGGCCGAGCGGGGCTGGCAAGACGACGATTACGTATTTGCTGCCGCGACTGTATGACCCCACCGAAGGCCAGATTTTGATTGATGGGCATGATTTGCGCGATGTGACCCTCAAATCGCTAAGTGAGCAGATTGGCATGGTGACACAGGAAACCTATCTATTCCATGATACGCTGCGGATGAATTTGCTGTATGCCAAGCCGGATGCTACCCAAGACGAAATTGAGGCGGCGTGTCGGGCGGCGAATATCCACGATTTTATTGCAGCCTTGCCAGAGGGTTATGAAACAGTGGCGGGGGAACGCGGCTATCGGCTTAGTGGGGGCGAAAAACAACGTATTGCCATCGCACGGGTGCTGCTGAAGAATCCACGCATTTTGGTGCTGGACGAAGCGACCTCTCATCTTGATTCGCAGTCGGAGGCGTTGATTCAAGCCGCGCTGGAAAAGGTCATGCAGGGCCGTACCAGCGTCGTCATTGCCCACCGCCTCAGTACGATTTTGAAAGCCGATCTGATTCTGGTGATGAATCGGGGGCAGGTGGTCGAACGCGGGTCACACGCCGAACTGCTGGCAAAGGGCGGGTTGTATACCGAACTCTATCACACCCAGTTTAATCGAGAGTATGCGCCAGAGGTTGAAGCCAACGCGGTAAGCACCGATTAACTTTTCCCACCCTTGCCTATTGTGAACCCTCAGAAGGATACCCTTTTGAGGGTTTATTTATTCGGCCACTGCTCCAACGCGCCATGCCAGCGGTGTCCAGACGAGACTCACATATGGACTGTCAAGGACAAAATCTTCCATACCCTTCGCCAACTGGCTTTCACCTGCGTGCCACTGCCAGAGTAGGTCATCAGGGATATAGACTACGCTCTCCCCATCTGGTGAAATTGCGACCCGATGGTTAAAGGGTCGCATTTTATTGTCTCCTTCCAGTGGAATGACATTGCTGCCGTCAACTACCGACCAGCGAGGCTGTGGAAATGGTGGGGTGATGTCGTTATAGGGTGGGTCAATATGCACATCATAACGAACTACCAGTCCATCTGGATTGGCCGGGTTATATAGCTCTGGCAGGCCGGGCATCAATTGGTCATCCCCGGTTAATGGGTCTACGAGATGCCATACCCCTGTGGCATCGTAATAGGCGATATACGTTTTGGATTGATAGGTAATCCAAAATTGAAAGTTGGAATACTTGGGAAATGTAACGGTGTTGAGGAGTTCACCCGTCACATCGTTGTACACCTCAAATCCAGTGAAATTTTCCACCCCGATCCCCACATCTGACCAGAACACGCGCCGAATCATGGATATATCGCCGAAACCTTGTGGATTTAAATCGCTGACCAGCGCTTCAGTTTCGCCAGTTGCGAGGTTATAGGCCATCAATCGTAACAGCCCCGTATCACTTATATATTCAGACCATGCCACCCTAGTTCCGTCAGGCGACCATGTGGGTTCAGAATGGCTGATATAATACCACTGCTCATCCTCACTGACCGTCGCGTCTTCGGGTTGACCAGCAATACGCCTTATCTCGCCAGTATCTAGATCACAGAGTAGGACATCATTGGGAAAGTCTGCCCCGCTGCCTTCCCAGTCTCTATCAATCCAAATTTGGGCGGTTGCGAGATAGGCCACGATCCGCTGGGTAGGCGAAAGCTGCATTGCGGATTCCACCACATCGCCTTTGCAACCATCGAATTCCACCGCCTGTTCATCGGTCCACCACCACAGGTCAGAATGACCGCCTTCGCGCCATGCTTGTGATATTAAAAGCGCAGGGGTTTCCTCAGTGGCACGGACTGATAAAGATGGCATTAGGAGCGCAAAAAGGAAAACCAGTAAGGAAAGTTTTTTATTCATAAAAGTTCCCTCCAATCATAGCGTTATTTTCTAAAGACTGACCCTAGAGATGGATAGTTCCCTATGATTGGCCTATGCCATTTTGGTTGTTAAAAATTCAACAGCAAGGCACAGCGCAGATTAATCTTCTTCATTACAATACCCTTGCCAATTTATTGAGGTGAAACCACCAGTAGTAAATTGCAGTTCTCCATCCTCTCCACCAAAGGCCAATATATTTCCATTAGGGCTAAAGGCCGCCGCAAAAATTGGCCTATCGGAAAGTTTGGTTTCTTCTAAAAGCTCACCTGTGTCAGTCGCCCAGATCTTCAACATTCCGTCAGTGCTAAGGCTAGACAGGCAGGCGTCATTTGTGCTGAAGAGAAGGGCGCGAATGGTACTGTATTCCCATCCTCGTGGTTGGCTATTCGTACCTTCGAGGTTAAGTACGATTTGATTCAGGGACAAATCCCATAGGCGTATCCAGCCATCTTGAGTTCCGAAAGCGATGCGCTCACCGGCTGAATCCCACGTAATTGCATAGATACTATTCCAGCCATCATCGGTATCCGGTTCATTCATGATAGCTATTGTTTCAAGCGTTGTCGTATCCCAAACCTCAGCTCTTCCAACAACTGTTGCAACTGCAATTTGGGTCTCGTCTGGACTCCATTGCATTTGAGTTGCACCACCAGAACGACCTGATTTGATCTTTTGATAACTTGTAGAATCCCAAATATTGAATCTTCCGCCACTGACGGAAAAGGTAAGAATTTGTGTTCCATCAGGGTTCCATCCGACCCATGATATAGGATCGTTTATCTCAAATAAAATTGTCAGTTGCTCTCCAATACTCGAATCCCATACTCGTACTGTTCCATCAAAACCGCCCGTTAAAATTCGATTGTCAATGGGACTCCAACCAATTGTGGTAATCTCATCGGAGTGGCCTTCCAGCACCCCCAAAAGGCTATTGTTGGTAGTATCCCAGATACGCACTAGGCCATCGGTGTATCCAACTACCACTTTGCTTCCGTCAGGATTCCAAGCAATTGCACTAATCCCAGTAACATGAGGAGTCTGGGCTTTGGTTGGGTTTAATGCAACCGCCGAAAATGCTAGGCATAGCAGAATGATAAAAATTCTTTTCATGGTCGTTCTTATACATCCAGCAGCAGGGCGACATTGAGGCGATAGGCCAAGTAGAGGCTTTGCAGGAACAGCTTGATGTCACGGATGGAATGGTCGTCCCCTTGACCGATTTGCATCTGGAAGGGGTACTGCTCCAAAAGGCTTTCTCGCGCATCGGGGTTGCTAGAGAGGGCCATGATTGTGGCGGGGTCGAGGCCTTCGCGTGAAATCGCACCATAAAATAATAGCAGCATGGCGGCATGACCGGGTTGAATTGGGCCGAGCATGAAGGTCATCTCAAAAAGCGAATCGGTAGTGGCGGTGAATTCGGGAAACTGCCGCCCAAAGGTGTCCGCTGATTCAAAAAAGACACCCGCTTGATTGCGTAATTCGCGTGCCGTTTCCCCGGTATAGCCAAATTCATGGATACCCTTTTGCAGCATTAAAAATAGGACAGGATATTCCGGGCCGGGAAGCTGTTTCAACATCCACCATTCGGCTTGCTGCGAGATAGGGTAATTGATATAACCGATGCAGCCAAAGGCTTTGCCGGTGCGATTGGCGGGACACCCCACACAATATTGGTTCAGCCCATCTAATTCGGCGGCGGCATTCAGCAAAACATCGGCGGTCACGAGTTCAGTGGTTTCGGTGCCATCCGAAGCACGGCGGGTCATCTCGAAGCCGATTTCACTTTCAGGCCGATAGTCGCCTTGTTCCCGATAATATTGGACGATTTTTTGGGCGCGGTCACGTCCCTTGAGGCGCTCGATAATGCCTTCGGTGGTGAGTTCGTCTTTGGGGAGGCAAGGGAAGTTAATCGCGGTATCTACACCCATTTAATTCGCTCGATTCTGTTGGGGATAATCTGTAACCATTCTAGCATTAAAACGCTCCGGCGGCTTGCTTTGGCGAGGTCAACCTTATCTCGTAGTCGGGTTGCTGAAAATGGCTATGGTTAACATTTTGAGGGGAAGTTGGTAAGCCCCATTTCATGCTGACCAGTCCTTTAAAAATTCCCAGACCGCTTGGATGAGTTCAGACCGATGTTGGGCATAAATATGGGATGCGCCTTGAATGGTGGCCCGGACTACATGCCCACTTGAAACGCTGCTGAAATTGTCGGCATGATAAAACGGCACCATTTCGTCTTCGGGACTGTGAACAATCAATACTGGACGGGGGGCAATCTGGCACACGGCATCGGTTGGCTGTGGCCCTTCACCCAAGCCTAAAAATTGTATGCCTAACGTGGAGGGTGTCACTCCCAATAGGAATGGTGCCGCCGCGTCCAAAAATTCACGGGACAACATTGATTCGGTGAAATCGCTAAACCCGGCGATGGACACCACCCGCTGAATACGGCTATCTTGGGCGGTGGCGAACAAGGCGGCTCGACTGCCCATGCTGTAACCGATGACGGCCATTTTTTGCGGGTCTAGGATGACAGGCGCGTCCGGCGAGAGGGCAAAATCAAGCGCGGCGCAGGTATCGGCGATTTGACCCTCAAAACTGAAAAGCCCTCCGCTGCCCCATGTCCCGGCAAAATGCAATACCAGAACATGCCAGCCTTTGGAACGGAGAAATTGGGCAAGATCGTGGTTTTTCTCCGCACCGGGGAGGCCGTGTAACAAGAGGGCAAACGGTGCGGGAGTGGTGGTTTCGGCGGTATAGTAAATGCCTACCAATGAATAATTGCCACAGTGGAAACGCACCGAATGGGTATCTGCCATCGGCATTTTATTTCCCCTCCACAAAATGGTGCTGGGTAATCCACGTTTGTTCATGGGTCAAGGTGACGACATTAAACCCATGTGGGGTGGCGGTGTCTGTTAGGATGTCGGTCTGGGTGGGCCAAGATTGCAGTTGCATACTGACGGCAGGGGCGCTGCTGCACAAAATCCCGTCGCGTAGGGTAGTGCTGCCCCGATGGATGTGCCCGAAAAATAGTCCCCGGATACGTTTTTGGAAACGGCTTAGAATAGCAAAGAGGGCGTCGTGATTTTCGATCATCATGTCGGCGTCATACCAACCCACGCCTGTTTGGATAGGTAGGTGGTGCAGCACGATGACCAATGAACGAGCAGACGAAGATTGGCAGGTTTTTTCCAGCCATGCTAATTGAGAGTCCTCCAAATATCCGGCGGGTTGGATATGCCCGAAGGAATCCAGCACGATGAAATGGAAATCGCGGACAGTAAAATCGTAATCAAGGCGACCTGTGCCTGCTGGTAAATTGGGCAGAGTTTGGCGCATGACGTCGTGGTCGTCGTGGTTGCCGCGCACGTAATAGACCGGGTATTTGAATCTGCTTAACAGACTCTGGGCCAATGGATAGGCGGCAGGGTCGGGGTCGTAGGCCACATCGCCCGTGTGCAGAATGAAATCCGGTGTAAATGGCAGGTCGTTGTTCAGATGAGCGACAAGTGCATCTAGCGCGGCGTAGGTATTGCAGCCACGCAGCACATAATCCGGCGATGGCCCGATATGGGTATCCGTCATGTGAATAAATCGTAAGGTATTGTCCATAGGTTTTGGTGGAAGAAATTGAGATTATCGGCTACAGTTGGCCTATAGTAACACAAATCAGGAGAGGCACGGAATGAAACGCTGGGTCATTTTGGGAATTTTGTTGCTATTGCCATTTACAGTGTGGGCCTGTTCCGATGAAGAATCCGATAATGGTGGACCAAACACATCCTCCAACAACAGCAGTGGTAACAACAATACGAATTTAGGGTATCCCGCGAAACCCGCCAATTTGACCAGCGCCACTGTGACCGACGTGATTGATGGTGACACAGTGGACTTGGATGATGGACAGCGTGTTCGCCTGATTGGAATTAATACGCCCGAACGCGAACAACCTTTTTATGAAGAAGCCTCCAATTTTTTAAAAAGTCGGCTGGATGGTAAGCGGGTCGAGATTGAATATGACCAAGAAACCACCGACCAATATGGGCGCACGCTGGCCTATATTTGGTTGGGGGATGTGCTGATTAATCAAGAAATTTTGTCACAGGGCTTTGCCAATGCCTATTCTGTGCCGCCGAATGTGCGCTATGAACAGGTCTTTTTGCTGACCGAACAAGCGGCCCAAACCGCCGGGGTTGGCATGTGGAAGCCCGCTTCGGCCAGCGTCATTATTCGGTTTATCAGCTATGACCCGCCCGGCCCAGATGATGAGAATTTGAACGGGGAATATGTGGAATTTCAAAACAAGGGCACGGAAACAGAGGATTTGAGCGGGTTCACGTTGGAGGACGCCGCCAATAATAATTACACCTTTGGCGCCGTGACCATCGCGCCGGAACAATCCTTGCGGCTCTATTCCGGCTGTGGTCAAGATACCTATAATGCCGTGTATTGGTGTTCTGATAATTCGGTTTGGAACAACAGCGGTGATAGTGCCATTTTACGCGATGCGGAAGGCCTCTATATCGCGGCCTATCAATACTAACGACTCAGCAAAATCCGCGCACGGGCGATTTGGTGGCGCACTGCATCCGGGGATGTACCGCCTGTCGCCTTGCGCTTGCTGACGGCGGTTGCAAAATCCAGCGCCGCGTAAACATCCTCATTAAACAGTGGCGAAATGGCTTGATAATCGCCGAGTGGCAGTTGCGATAAGGGCAATCTCTTTTCTTCGGCCTGTCGCACCACTTGACCAACGACATGATGGGCTTCTCGAAAGGCCATGCCCTGTCCGACGAGCCAATCCGCGAGTTCGGTTGCCAATAACCCTTCGTCTAGGGCATCTAACATTCGTTCGGGAATGAATTCGAGCGTATTAAGCATCCCCGCCATCACAGGCAGGAGCAAGTCGAGCGTGCGGGTGGTATCAAACAGCGGCTCTTTATCCTCCTGCAAATCCTTGTTATAGGTGCTGGGCAGGCCTTTTAGGGTGGTCAACAGACCAGTGAGATTGCCAATCATGCGACCCGCCTTGCCACGCGCCAATTCCATCGGGTCGGCATTGCGTTTTTGGGGCATGATACTTGACCCGGTACTGTAGGCGTCGGGCAGGCGGATGAAACCATAAATGGGATTGCTGTAGAGGATGACATCCTCAGCAAGGCGGCTGAGATGAAGGCCGATCATGCTGGCGACAAAGAGAAATTCGGCAATCATGTCGCGGTCAGATACGCCGTCCAGACTGTTGTGAGTAACCCCCGCAAAACCCAAATTTGCGGCAATATGTTCGCGGTCAATTGGGTAAGGCGTCCCAGCCAACGCGCTCGACCCCAATGGTGATATATTGATGCGTTTGAGGCCGTCGTTGAGGCGTTCGCGGTCACGCTGCAACATCCAGAAAAAACTCATCAGCCAATGGGCAAGGGTAATCGGCTGGGCAGGCTGCATGTGGGTGAAACCGGGCATGATGGTTTCGATATGCGGCTCGGCACGATCCACCAGCACGGTTTGGATAGTGACAAGCATCCCCTCAATTTGAGCACAGGTGTCGCGCAGCCACAGCCGGATGTCAGTGGCGATTTGGTCATTGCGACTGCGCCCAGTGTGCAGTTTGCCCGCGACAGGCCCGACAATTTCGGTTAGGCGGCGTTCGACGGCGGTGTGAATATCTTCATCACCATCGGCATAGTGGAACTGATTGGTTTCAAATTCGCCCAATATTTTTTCGAGGCCGTTTTCAATCGTTTGGGCTTCCTGCTCGGTTAAAATGCCTGCACGGGAGAGTGCCCACGCATAGGCCACGCTGCCATGAATGTCGGCGGCATAAAGGACTTTATCGAAACTAATGGAATCTTGTAGAGCACGCATTTGGGCGTTGGGGGAATCGGCAAAACGCCCGCCCCAGAGTTTTGCATTCATATGTAATCTTCCTTTCAGATAGAGGCCTAAGCGATTTTGTTGAGATTGTAATACAACTGCAACTATGGTATAATGAAACACTTACCTTCATCATTAATTGACTACTGTAGTTAAAAAGCTACCGCCCATCCACTCCTACTGGGCAAAGTCATTTTCAGAAACTTCTAAAAAACGTCACTATCAGACAAAATGTGCAGATTCTTCCAGCAATAACCTCTCCTCTTTTGGCTAACGAAGTGCTTTGGAAGTTATCGGCTGTCGCTAAATCGAAACACCATATTCCCATAGATGCTGAGGAGAAGTCAATGAACAAGAATAGCATGGCTCATCATTTGCTTATCGAAATGGACGGCCTTTTTCATACCAAACCTAATCCTATAACCCTATATCTCCCACATAAACGGGCTTCTTTTCGAAAGATGGCGCAAATCTATGATACGCTTGACCAGCTTGAAATGGGAGGATATGTTCGGATTTATCTGCTTAGTCAATCGAACGTTACTAAAGGCGCACTAAGGCTTATTGGGGCTGAGTTGACTCAAGAAGGCCTAAATTATGCCTACCAGAATAAGTGAGATCCACAGGCAAATGAGATGCTTAATCTGGGTATCTATCTCTTAGCACCCGAATCTCACAATTTCAGTTTTGCAAGCACCGTTTCGAGATCAATCAATTCACTTGTCTCACTGTCGCGTCGCTTCCATTCCAGCTTATCTTGGGTGCGTTTGGAGATGACCAATCGAACTGGGATGCCCAGCAGGTCGGCGTCGCCAAATTTGACCCCGGCGGATACGTCCCGATCATCCCACAGCACTTCGATTCCAGCAGTGTTCAATTGAGCATAAACCTCAGCAGCCTGTTCTTCAACCCCTGCCAGTGATACCAGATGGACTTGGAAGGGGGCTACGGCGTCGGGCCAAATAATGCCCTTGTCGTCATTGTAGATTTCGACAATTGCCGCCATCGTGCGACCCAATCCAATCCCATAACAACCCATATAATACGGCTTCTCTTTGCCGTCTTGATCTACAAAAACCGCGCCTGCCATCTTAGTCGAATAGTGATAGCCGAGTTGGAAAATGTTGCCGACCTCGATGCCACGTTTTTCGATCAGCGGCTGACCATTGGGGGCGATGTAACTTTCTTGGGCCATCGCAATATCGGCGAGCATCGAACAGGTGAAATCACGCCCGTAATTGACATTAATCGAATCGGTGGTGTCTTCTTTCTGCCCCCCGATGAAATTTCGCACGGTAGTCAGGGAGAGGTCGCCAATATAACGGGCCGGATGCCCCCATGAATGGACATAACCGCGCTGGGTGCCGAGGCGAATCAGGTCGTCGTCAGTGGCTTCTTCGAGTTGACCCACCGCATCAAGGGCGTGTTCCAATTTAGTTTTATTGACATCCAAATCGCCACGTAGCCCCGCGATAATTACTTCGCCTGTGCCGACATGCCGATAGACCACATTTTTGAGATAGCGCCAACGGGGTTGACCATAGTGCTTCTCATTGTCCTCCATCGTCTTGACCCATGCGGGTTGGTCAATAATCTGGAAATCCTTAATGGGTTCGTCGGGATTGGGCAGGCTACGCTGGAATTGGGCTACATCTTCGTGGGCATACATTGAGCCGTCGGGGGTGGCGAGGAAACGACTTTCGCCAACTTCGCTTTCGACAATAAATTCATGGCAGTATTCGCCACCAATATACCCATTGTCGGCCTCGACCATCACCGAATTGAGACCCATACGCCGGAAGATGCTGTAATAGGCCTGCGCCATTTTGTCATATTCGTGTTTAAAGTTTTCTTCGTCGGCATCAAACGAATAGGCATCTTTCATGACGAATTCGCGCACCCGCAAAAGGCCACCCCGCGCCCGCATTTCGTCACGGAATTTGGTCGAAAATTGATAGATGTTAAAGGGCAAATCGCGGTAGCTGAGTTGGAAGCCGCGCACTACATCCACCATCATTTCCTCCGCCGTGCCCCCCAACGCAAATTCCCCGCCGCGCCGGTCTTTGATGGTCATCAATTCAAAGCCGGCGGTGTTGGTGCGATTGGTTTCTTGCCACAATTGCAGCGGATGGAGGACGGGGGTAATCATTTCTTGCGCCCCGGCCTTGTCCATTTCATCTTTGATGATGGCGCGGATTTTTTCATGTACTCGCCAACCGAGGGGCAGAAAATAATAACGTCCGGCGGTGGATTCGCGCACATAGCCTGCTTTAATTAGTAGTTGGTGACTGATAAAGCCAGAGCCTTTTTGAATATCGCCAAAGCTGGTCTTGCCAAATAGTTTTGAATAACGCACAACGCCTCCTACCTATTGAATTTCCTATTCATACGAGGTTGGTTCGTACCCAACAATATTTTTGATAACATCCCAAATCAACATTGCATCAGAATTAGACAAATATCGCATAAGGGCAGATTTTGCCATTTCGGCATAGCCGAGCTTATAACGATAAGTTGGATTTTCTTCAGAAAGTATGACGGAAATCTCATCTAGGAGTGAGTCAAATGCTGTATATCGCAAATCATAAGGCTCATTGTCGATAGCATATGAAAATAACAGACTTTCTAAAGTGTTGTTTCTAAATTTCTCTAGATTAGTCATCTGAATTTTAGAAATAACCAAAAAGCGATACCTATCTAAAGCTATCTCAACATCCCTTAATGCGACCTGAAAAGAATAAATTTGCTCATGTAAAAGTTCATAGTGTTTTTTTTGCTTACCAGTAAAGGCATGAGATGAGGATAGCCATAGCTCCGGCAGTTTTTCATAGTATAAATTTTCGGTTTCTGCTAATGCCTTTTGAATAAGCACAAGAAAAATATCAAAACTTACTTTTTGTGAGGCCACAAACGGATAAATCCATAAGGAAAAACATGAAAACATTCTAAATGGCATAATTAAATTGCTGACATGGGCTTTTAAATGACGAGCAAAAGGTGATTCTTTCTGAAGATACTTAAGCTTTTTTACAACTCCTCTTGTTATACCTTTTCTACAATCCATTGATTGAATCTGAAGCAAAGGGTGTCCTGTAAATTTGGTTGAGATATTTTCGAACTGAAGTGGAATTATGTCTATACCGTGACCTCGTCCCCAAGCCCATTCGTATGTTACGTAATGGGATTCAAGTGACCCATCTGTCAAAATCACTGCAATCGCAAAGGACTGCTCTAGATTCTGGTTAATAGGGCCTTATGCTAGATAGGAAAAGCTAAGGCTTTGATTTGTAAGATATCGGGTTTGCCGAGTAAGCGATTGAGATAAATGCACAGGGTATGGGCGGTCAACTTGGTGAGTAAACGGGTACACAAGCCCCCAAAGGAATG